>LNIY01000137.1 GCA_001449105.1 Caulobacter vibrioides
CAGCAAAGATCCCAAAGTCCAGAACCCTACTTCACGATCAATACCCCTGCCGCGGGGTGGAGCAGCCCGGTAGCTCGTCAGGCTCATAACCTGAAGGTCACAGGTTCAAATCCTGTCCCCGCACCCACACTTTCGCCGGCGCGTTCGAGGTCGATACGGTTCGTATCGGCCTTTTTTGATATCTGAATTTACCACCCATAGTGGTATTTTAGCGACAGGGCGGCCTCTGCGCGCGAATTTTTCTGGCCTGTGGCCGCTTCCCGTCCATATTCTCCGTGCAAAGGCCGTAGCGCGTGCCGCAGTTTTGCGTCATGAGTTGCTGTGGAAGGACGCGGGCCGGCAATTGGCCCGTCGATTGAGGTTTTGAGGATAAGATGGCGAACGGTGTCGTTAAGTGGTTCAACCCGGCCAAGGGCTTTGGCTTCATTCAGCCCGAGGACGGCGGCCAGGACGTGTTCGTCCACATCGCCGCGGTTGAACGTTCGGGCCTGTCGGGCCTGAACGAAGGCGATCAAGTGGCTTATGAGCTGGAAGAGGACCGCCGTTCGGGCAAGACCTCGGCCGGCAACCTGCGTGTGACCGGCCACGGCGCCGCTCCGGCCGGCGGCGCTCCGCGTCGTCCGCAACGCAGCTTCGACGCTCCGCGCGGCGGCGGCTACGGCGGCGGCGGTGGCGGCGGCGGCACCGGCGAAGCCGGTACGGGCGTCGTGAAGTGGTTCAACAGCACCAAGGGCTTCGGCTTCATCCAGCCGGACAATGGCGGTGGCGACATCTTCGTGCACATCTCGGCCGTCGAACGCGCCGGCCTGCGCGGCCTGAACGAAGGCCAGCAAGTCGGCTACGAGCTGGAGCAAGACCGCCGCTCGGGCAAGACCTCGGCCGGCAACCTGCGCATCCTCTAAGGCTCGCGCGCGCCGATCGTCCGCGGTCGGCGCCTGAGGCTTGAATGCAAGAAGGCCCCGCTGGGGCCTCCGTCATCCCTGGGATGGCTGGAGGCTCCGGCGGGGCCTTTTCGCGTTCTGAAGCCCCCGGCGGCCAGGGCCGCCGGGAAGCCGGATCAGAGGCC
This sequence comes from Caulobacter vibrioides, assembly GCA_001449105.1. Taxonomy (GTDB): domain Bacteria; phylum Pseudomonadota; class Alphaproteobacteria; order Caulobacterales; family Caulobacteraceae; genus Caulobacter; species Caulobacter vibrioides_C. The sequence continues at coordinate 1,067 of LNIY01000137.1, forward strand.
TTGCGCGGCGGCGCGCTCGGCCGCGGCCTGGTTCACGGCGAGAGCCGTCATGTTGACGATGCCGCGGGCGGTGACGCTGGGCGTCAGCACGTGCACCGGCCGGCTCATGCCCAGCAGGATCGGGCCGACCAGCAGGGCCTCGGTGGCGGCCGTCAGCAGGGTCAGGCTGATATTGGCCGCGTCCAGGGTCGGCATGACCAGCAGGTTGGCCGAGCCCTTCAGGGTGCTGTCGCCAACAAGGCGGTCGCGCAGGGCCTGGGAGAGGGCGGCGTCGGCGTGCATCTCGCCGTCGACCTCGAGCTCCGGCGCGGCGGCCCGCACCATCGACAGGGCCTCGCGCATCTTGCGGGCGGTCGGCGAGTTGCTGGCGCCGAACGAGGAGTGCGAGAGCAGGGCGGCCTTGGGCGTCAGGCCGAAGCGGCGCACCGATTCGGCGGCCAACAGGGTCATCTCGGCGATCTGCTCGGCGGTCGGCTCGACATTGACGTGGGTGTCGCAGAAGAACAGCGTGCCGTTGTCGAGGATCAGCGACGACATGGCGTAGACCCGGCCGACGTTCTCGCGCTTGGGGATGATCGGCAGCACGTAGGTCATGTGCTGCCACCAGTCGCCGCTGCCGCCCACCAGGGCCGCGTCGACATGGCCGGTCTGCAGCAGCATCGAGGCGGCGACCGTGCGGCGGCCCTCGACGCGGCGCTTGGCGGCCAGCGGCGGCACGCCGCGGCGGCCGACCAGGGTCTGGTACTGGCCGACGATCGGCTCGAACACGGCGTGGTCGGCCAGCGGGTCGAGGATCTCGACCGAGCCGCCCAGATCCAGGCGCAGGCCCATCTCGGCGACCTTGGCCTTGATGACCTCGCGGCGGCCGATCAGCACCGGCGCGGCCAGGCCGTCGTCGACCACGGTCTGAACCGCGCGCAGGACGCGTTCGTCCTCGGCCTCGGCGTAGGCGACGCGGACCTTGGCGGCCTTGGTGGCCTTGCGGGCCCGCTCGAACACCGGCCGCATCAGCTGGCCCGAACGGTAGACGAACAGCTCCAGCTCGGCGCGGTAGGCGTCGAAATCGGCGATCGGGCGGGTGGCCACGCCCGTCTCCATGGCCGCGCGGGCCACGGCCGGGGCGATCTGCAGGATCAGGCGCGGATCGAAGGGCTTGGGAATGATGTACTGGGCGCCGAACATCGGGGCCGCGCCGCCGTAGGCGCTGGCGACCACTTCACTGGCTTCGGCGCGGGCGAGTTCGGCGATGGCCTCGACGGCCGCCACCTTCATCGCCTCGTTGATCTCCGAGGCGCCGACGTCGAGCGCGCCGCGGAAGATGAACGGGAAGCAGAGGACGTTGTTGACCTGGTTGGGATAGTCGCTGCGGCCGGTGGCCATGATGGCGTCGGGGCGGTCGGCATAGACCAGCTCGGGCAGGATCTCGGGATCCGGATTGGCCATGGCCAGGATCAGCGGCTTTTCGGCCAGCAGCGGCAGCCACTCGGGCTTGAAGACGCGCGGGGCCGAGAGGCCCAGGAAGATGTCGGCGCCGGGCAGCACGTCGGGCAGGGTGCGCGCGTCGGTCGGACGGGCGTAGCGGGCCATGTTCTCCGGCATGTCCGGATCGCGGCCGGCGTGGACCACGCCCTTGATGTCGGTGAGGGTGACGTTCTCGACCGGCAGGCCCATCGACACCAGGAGGTCGACGCAGGCCAGGGCCGCGGCGCCGGCGCCCGAGGTGACCAGCTTGACGTCCTTCAGCTGCTTGCCCTGGACGAGCAGGGCGTTGCGGACGGCGGCGGCGCAGACGATGGCGGTGCCGTGCTGGTCGTCGTGGAAGACCGGGATGTTCATCCGCTCGCGCAGGGCGCGCTCGATGACGAAGCACTCCGGAGCCTTGATGTCTTCGAGGTTGATGCCGCCGAAGGTGGGCTCGAGCGCGGCCACCACCTCGATGAAGCGGTCGGGATCCTTGGCGTCGACCTCGATGTCGAAGACGTCGATGCCGGCGAACTTCTTGAAGAGGACGGCCTTGCCTTCCATCACCGGCTTGGAGGCCAGCGGGCCGATGTCGCCCAGGCCCAGCACGGCGGTGCCGTTGGAGATCACGGCCACCAGGTTGCCGCGGGCGGTGTAGTCGCGGGCGAGATCCGGATCGTCGGCGATGGCCAGGCAGGGGGCGGCGACGCCGGGAGAGTAGGCCAGGGCGAGGTCGCGCTGGGTGGCCATCCGCTTGGTGGCCTCGATCTGCAGTTTTCCGGGCCGCGGCAGCCGGTGGTAGTCCAGGGCGGCTTTACGGAAATCCTCGTCCATCGTCGATCCTTCGCGGGTGTTCTGCGCAGCGCTGTGAAAGCGGGCCGTCTTTTCGCGTTCGTCGTCGGATGGCGAACGCTCGCGGCCCGTCTGGGCGTGTAGCTACCGGGGTTGGCCGCGCATTTCCAACCTTACGCAGCGTCCGCAGACCATTTTTTGCGATTCTGCGGCCTTGGCGCGTCGGTTCGGCGGCCGCGGACGACCTGGGGTCGAGCGCTGGTAAGTAATAAAAGACTTATATACGCTCAATCGGCGGGCGCAGGGCGCCGCGTGGCTGGGCGAACCGGCCGGGCGAAGCGCTCGCGAGCCGGTGCGGCGCCGGCGACGCTGGACAGCCGGCGCAGGCGGTTCCAGCCTTCGGAGGAAGGCGAAAGAGCGTATGATGACCACCACACCGCAGGGCGCGAGGAAGCAAGGGCGATGAGCGGCCTGACGACCCACATCCTCGACACCGCCGCCGGCCGGCCGGCCGCCGGAGTGGCCGTGCGCGTGCTGCGCCGGATTGAAGGCCCGCCGGTGCTGCTCAAGGCGACGACCACCGACGCCGACGGCCGTGCGCGGCTGGTCGAGGGCGAGGCCCTGGAGGTCGGCGGCTATCGCCTGGAGTTCGAGATCGCCGCCTATTTCGCCGCCAGCGGGGCCAAGGTCTCCGATCCGCCGTTCCTCGACGTGGTGACCATCGATTTCGCCGTGGCCGATCGCGGCCAGCACCACCACGTGCCGCTGCTGGTCTCGCCGTTCGGCTATTCCACCTACCGGGGCAGTTGAGATGGGCGGGACGATCCGTTTCCTGCTGGACGGCCAGCCGCAGGAGGCGGCGGGCGTCGATCCGACGACCACGCTGCTGGAGCACCTGCGCGGGCCGCTGCGGCGGACGGGGACCAAGGAAGGCTGCGCCGAGGGCGACTGCGGCTCGTGCACCGTGCTGGTGGGCGAGCTGACCACGGGCGACGACCTGGATCCGGTGAACTGGCGGGCGGTCAACGCCTGCATCCAGTTCCTGCCGATGCTGGACGGCAAGGCGGTGATGACCGTCGAGAGCCTGTCCACCCAGACCGGGGCGGGATGCGCGGGCAAGCCGCATCCGGTGCAGCAGGCGATGATCGACAAGCACGGCTCGCAATGCGGCTTCTGCACGCCGGGCATCGTCATGTCGCTGTACGGCCGGGCGGTCGGCGCCTGCGGGGCGGGGGCGCCGGTCGAGGACGTGCTGGCGGGCAACCTCTGCCGCTGCACCGGCTACGGCCCGATCCTGGACGCCGCCCGCGAGGTGGTGCGCGAGGCCGCGCCCGACGTGGCCGCGCCGCTGAAGGCCATCCAGCGCCAGGCCATGCTGAGCCTGGCCCACGAGGATCCGGTGCGGGGCGTCACCCGCCGCTGGCTGGCGCCGCGCAGCCTGTCCGAGCTGGCCGCCGCGGCCGAGGCCAACCCCGAGGCGGCCTTCGTGGCCGGGGCCACGGACGTGGGGCTGTGGGTGACCAAGCTTCGCAAGCCGCCGCAGACCCTGATCGACATCGGCCGCGTGCCGGAGCTGAAGACCATCGCCCGGGTCGGCGACTCCCTGCGGATCGGGGCCGGCGTGCGCTATGTTGAGGCCATCGAGACCCTGGCGGGGCGCTATCCCAGCCTGGGCGAGATGATGCGGCGGCTGGGGTCGACCCAGGTGCGCAACAGCGGCACGATCGGCGGCAACATCGCCAACGGCTCGCCGATCGGCGACATGCCGCCGGCCCTGATCGCGCTGGGAGCCACGCTGGTGCTGCGCCGCGGCGAGCGGACGCGCGAGATCCCGCTGGAGGACTTTTTCATCGCCTACGGCAAGCAGGACCGCGCGCCTGGCGAGTTCGTCGAGGCGGTGATCGTGCCGCGCGGTCCGGCCGGCCAGGTCTTCAAGGTCTACAAGCTGTCCAAGCGCTTCGACCAGGACATCTCGGCCGTCTGCGCGGCCTTCGCCTTCACCGTGGTCGACGGGGTGGTGATCGAGGCGCGCGTGGCCTTCGGCGGCATGGCCGGCACGCCCAGGCGGGCCGACGCCTGCGAGGCGGCGCTGATCGGTTCGCCCTGGACGCGCGAAAGCGTCGAGGCCGCCGCCGCCAGGCTGGACGAGGACTATGCGCCGCTGTCGGACATGCGGGCCTCGGCCGGCTATCGGGCGAGGGCGGCGCGCAATCTGCTGGTGCGGGCTTTCCTGGAAAGCGCCGAGCCGGGCGTGGCGACCAGCGTGCTGGCGGAGGCGGCCCATGGCTGACTCCGGCGCTTCCCCCAAGGTCGCGGCGAAGGTGACGCCGTTCCAGGGCGTCCACGCCTCGGTCGCGCACGACAGCGCCCTGCGCCACGTGACGGGGACGGCGATCTATGTCGACGACCTGCCCGAGCCGGCGGGGATGCTGCACGTGCATCTGGGCATGAGCACCCGGGCTCACGCGCGGATCGTGTCGATGGACCTTTCCGCCGTGCGCGCCTCGCCCGGCGTGGTGCGGGTGCTGACCGCCGCCGACATCCCCGGCGAGAACGACGTCAGCCCGGTGATCCATGACGACCGCCTGTTCGCGCAGGGCGAGGTCATTTGCGTGGGCCAGAGCCTGTTCGCCGTGGCGGCCACCTCGATCGCCGCCGCCCGCGCCGCCGCGGCCAAGGCCGTGGTCGAGTACGAGGACCTGCCGGCGGCGATCACCATCGCCGACGCCGCGGCGGCCGACCTGAAGATCGAGGCCAGCCAGCGCATGGCGCGCGGCGACGTCGAGGCGGCCCTGGCCGGCGCGACCAACCGCATCCAGGGCCGGTTCGCGATCGGCGGCCAGGACCACTTCTATCTCGAAGGCCAGGCCTCGCTGGCCACCCCGCGCGAGGAGGGCGACGTCCACGTCTGGTGCTCGACCCAGCATCCGACCGAGGTGCAGCACCTGATCGCCCGCGTGCTGGGCCGGCCCGACCACGCCGTGACGGTGGAGGTGCGCCGCATGGGCGGCGGCTTCGGGGGCAAGGAGACCCAGGCCTCGCTGTTCGCGGCGGCCGCGGCCCTGGTCGCGGTGAAGACCGGCCGCCCGGCCAAGTGCCGGCCCGACCGCGACGAAGACATGGTCATGACCGGCAAGCGGCATGACTTCGAGGTCGGCTACGACGTCGGCTTCGACGACGAGGGGCGACTGCAAGGGATCCGGTTGGAGCTGGCCTCGCGCTGCGGGGCGACGACGGACCTGTCGCCGGCCATCAACGACCGGGCGATGTTCCACGCCGACAACGCCTATTACCTGCCGGCGGTCGAGATCGTCTCGCACCGCTATCGCACCCACACCGTCTCCAACACCGCCTTCCGGGGCTTCGGCGGGCCGCAGGGCATGGCGGCGATCGAGCGGGTGATGGACGCGGTGGCGCAAGGCCTGGGGCTGGACCCGCTGGAGGTGCGCCGGCGCAATCTCTATGGCGCCCATGGCGAAGGAGGGGGCCATAACCTGACGCCCTACTACCAGGTGGTGGAAGACAACGTCGCGCCGGAGCTGATCGAAGAGCTGGCCAGGTCCTGCGACTACGAGGCCCGGCAACGGGCAGTGGACGCCTTCAACACGGCCAATCCCATTCTCAAGAAGGGCCTGGCCCTGACGCCGGTGAAGTTCGGGGTGTCGTTCACGACCACGCACCTGAACCAGGCGGGCGCGCTGATCCACATCTATGCCGACGGCTCGATCATGCTGAACCACGGCGGGACGGAGATGGGGCAGGGGCTCTATATCAAGGTCGCCCAGGTGGCCGCCGAGGCCTTCCAGGTTCCGCTCGATCGCGTGAAGATCACCTCGACCACCACCGACAAGGTGCCCAACACCTCGGCCACGGCCGCCTCGTCGGGCGCGGACCTCAACGGCATGGCGGTGCTGGACGCGGCGGGCAAGCTGAAGGGGCGGCTGGTCGCCTTCGCCGCCGAGAAGTGGGGCGTGGATCCCTCGCAGGTGGCCTTCGCGCCCGACGGCGTGCGGATCGGCGGCGAGGTGGTGAGCTTCCCCGACCTCTGCAAGCAGGCCTATCTGGCGCGGATCTCGCTGTCGGCGACCGGCTTCTACGCCACGCCCAAGATCACCTACGACCGCAAGACCCATCGCGGGCGGCCGTTCTACTACTTCGCCTATGGCGCGGCCTGCAGCGAGGTGGTGATCGACACCCTGACCGGCGAGACCAAGGTGCTGCGCGCCGACATCCTGCACGACGTGGGCCGCTCGCTGAACCCGGCCATCGACCTGGGGCAGGTGGAGGGCGGCTTTATCCAGGGCATGGGCTGGCTGACCACCGAGGAGCTGGTCTACGACGCCAAGGGCGTGCTGAAGACCCACGCCCCCTCGACCTACAAGATCCCGACGGCGAGCGACCGGCCCAAGGTGCTGAACGTCAAGCTCTGGGAGCCCGGCCGCAACGCCGAGCCGACCGTGCACCGCTCCAAGGCCGTGGGCGAGCCGCCGCTGATGCTGGCGATCTCGGTGTTCAGCGCGATCACCCGGGCGGTGGCGTCGGTGGGGGATCACAAGGTGATGCCGAACCTGGATGCGCCGGCGACGCCGGAGGCGGTGCTGACGGCGGTCGAGGACGTGCGGAGGCGGGCTCATGGGTGAGGGGGCCGCCGCCTTTCTCCCACCTCTCCCAGAGGGAGAGGAGGGGCCCACGCCGTCAGGCGTGGGAGGGTGAGGGGTTACACCTTCAGCCGTTTTACCCCCTCACCCTCCCACCGCTTCGCGGCGGGCCCCTCCCTCTCCCCATGGGAGAGGTTTGATTTTGTGGGAGAGGCGTCGTGCTGAACGCCCACAAGAATTGGGCCCGCGCGGCCCTGGCTCGGCTCGACGCCGACGACAGCGCCGCCCTGGTCACCGTGCTGGCCACCGAGGGCTCGGCGCCGCGCGAGGCCGGGACCAAGATGGTGGTCTGGGAGGGCGGCCAGTCGGGGACGATCGGCGGCGGCAATCTGGAGCACCAGGCGACCAGCCAGGCGCGGCGGATGCTGACCGGCTCGCAGGCGGCCTTCGCGATCCAGGACTATCCGCTGGGGCCGCTCCTGGCCCAGTGCTGCGGCGGCCGGGTGCGGCTGATGATCGAGCGGGTCGAGGCGGCCAGCCGCGACTGGCTGACCGAGGCCGCGCGCCGGATGGACGCCGACCAGCCGTTCGAGCTGCGCACGCGCTTCGATCCGGGCCTTCTGAAGAAGACCATCGCCCCGATCGGCGCGCTGGACGCCGACCCGCCGGCCGTCGTGCTGGGCGGGTCGCCGGCCGCCGCGCGCGGGCCGCGCCCGGACCTCGGCGACGAACTGGTCGAGTGCAGCGAGGCGCCGCGCCGGCCGCTGCTGCTGTTCGGCGCCGGCCATGTGGGCCAGGCGATCGCCCGGGCCTTCGCGCCGCTGCCGTTCAGGCTGTTCTGGTACGATAGCCGGCCCGAGGCCGCCGAGATCCCCGGCGTCGTCGTGCGCGAGCCGGCCGAGCTGGCGGGCCTGGCCATGGGCGCGACGAGCCAGGCCTACGGCCTGATCCTGACCCACGACCACGCCCTGGACTACGCCCTGGCCTCGGCGGGCCTGGCCGGGGGCGGGTTTTCCTATCTCGGCCTGATCGGCTCTAAGACCAAGCGGGCGCGGTTCATGCACCGGCTGCGGGACGACGGTTTCGGTGAACTGGCGCTGAACCGCCTGACTTGCCCGATCGGCCTGCCGGGCCTCAAGAGCAAGGCGCCGGAGGTGATCGCCGTCTCGGTGGCGGCCGACCTGCTGATGCGGCAGGAAGCGGCGCAGGCGCGCAACGACGAGGGGACCAGTGCGAGCGTTTAGGGCGTCGATCCTCCACCTGGTTGGAGATCCGACGAAGGACGAGAGGGCCGTGGCCTTCCACGAGGACGGCCTGCTGGTCGTCGATCAGGGACGGGTGGTCGCGTGCGGCGACCACGCCGAGCTTTCGCGCGCCTATGCGAAGGTCCCGACCGAGGACCTGACCGGCCATTGGATCACGCCGGGTTTCATCGACACCCACATCCATTTCCCGCAGGTCGACATCGTCGCCGCCCACGGGGCGCAGTTGCTCGACTGGCTGGAGCAGCACACCTTTCCGGCCGAGGCGGCCTTCGCCGATCCGGAGCACGCCCGCGAGGCGGCGACCTTCTTCGTCGACGAGCTGCTGCGCAACGGCACCACGACGGCCCTGGTGTTCGGCTCGGTGCACAAGGGCTCGGTCGACGCCCTGTTCGCCGAGGCCCTGTCGCGCGACATGCGGCTGATCGCCGGCAAGGCGCTGATGGACCGCAACGCCCCGCCGGGCCTGACCGACACGGTCGAGGGGGCGCGGGCCGACATGCAGGCCCTGATCGCCGACTGGCACGGCAAGGGGCGCCTCGGCTATGCGGTCACCCCGCGCTTCGCCATCAGCTGTTCCGACGCCCAGCTGGAGATGGCCGGGCAGGTGCTGGCCGAGAATCCTGGCGTCTGGATGCAGACCCACCTGTCGGAGAACCCGCGCGAGATCGTCGAGACCGCCGAGCTGTTTCCCGGCGCGGCCGACTATCTCGACGTCTATGAGCGGTTCGGCCTGGTGCAGAAGCGCTCGGTGTTCGCCCACTGCGTCCACCTGCAGGGCGAGGCGTTCCAGCGGCTTGCGGCCAAGGACGCGGCGGTGTCGTTCTGCCCGACCTCGAACCTGTTCCTCGGCTCGGGCCTGTTCCCGCTGCCGACCGCCTGCCAGCACGGGGTGAAGGTGGGCATCGGCACCGACGTCGGGGCGGGCACGACCTTCTCGATCCTTCACACCCTGGGCGAGGCCTACAAGGTGGGCCAGCTGCGCGGGCAGGCGCTGGATCCGTTCCACGCGCTGTACCTGGCCACGCTGGGCGGCGCGCGGGCGCTGGACCTGGACGACCGCATCGGCAACCTGTCGCCCGGCAAGGAGGCCGACTTCCTGGTGCTGGACCTGGCTGCGACGCCACTGCTGGCGCGGCGGCTGGCGGCGGCCAAGGGGCTGGAGGACCGGCTGTTCGCCCTGACCGTGCTTGGGGACGACCGCGTGGTGGCGCGGACGTACCTGGCGGGCGTGGAGCGGTATCGCAGATAGGAAGAAGGCCGCGCGATGCGCGGCCCCCTCCGGCCCTTTGGGCCACCTCCCCCAGAGGGGGAGGATCTTTCGCGGCTTAGATGCTCCCCCTCTGGGGGAGCTGTCGGCGAAGCCGACTGAGGGGGGTTAAGCCACCACCCCGTTCATCGTGCGCGCGTACAGCGCCAGCAGGCGCTCGGCGTCCACGGCGATCGCGGCGCTGTGGATCGGCTGGTCGTCCCAGGCCGACGGGCCGAAGAGTTCGCCTTCGACCTTCTGCAGGGTCTGGCCAAGGGCGATGCCTTCGGTGACCACTCGGACCGAGCCGCGCCGGACCTCGAACAGGCTTTCGTCGATGACATAGGCCACGGCGGCGGCGTCGTGGACGCAGCAGCCGACGATGCCGTCGCGGCCGCCGTAGAAGGCGGCGTAGGGCTTGGAGATGGCGTTGAGGAACGCGCCGGCCGGGCCGGCCGAGGCTTCCAGCGCCTCCATGAAGTCCGGCGTCATGATCACCTGGGTGGTGACGTCCAGGCCGATGACGGCGACATGCCAGGGAGCGGTGAAGACGCGGTCGGCGGCCTCGGGGTCGTTCCAGATGTTGGCCTCGGCCACCGGCGTGACGTTGCCCGGCTTGCCGGCGACGGCGAAGGCGCCGCCCATGATCACCACGCCCTTGAGCAGGGTGGCCACTTCCGGATCGGCTTCCAGCGCCAGCGCCAGGTTGGTCAGCGGGCCGACGGCGACCAGTGTGATCTCGCCGGGATTGGCGCGGGCCAGATCGATGATCGCCTGGTGCGCGGGCTTGGCTTCCGGCTGGGCGGGAACCAGGCCCGTCAGCTCGACGTCGCCCAGGCCGTTCTCGCCGTGCACGAAGGTGGGCGAGGGGTTGCGCGGGCGCGACAGCGGCTTGTCCGTGCCCTTGTAGACCGGGGCGGTCAGGCCGAAGCGGTCCTTGAGGTAGAGCGCGTTGCGGGTGGTGGTCTCGATGTCGGCGTTGCCGAACACGGTCGTCACGGCCACCAGGTCGAGCGCCGGGCTGGCCTTGATGAACAGCAGGGCCATGGCGTCGTCGATGCCGGGATCGGTGTCGAAGATGATCTTGGTCGTCATCGGTCTTCTTGTCTGCGGGCCCGGCGGGAGGCCGGGAAAGCCGATGACCTTAGCCGTCCGAGGCGGCGTGGGCATGTCAAAAACGACAACGGCCCGGGCGTTTTTCAACGCCCGGGCCGCCGTTTGCTTCAAGCTTTCGTTCGCTTAGCGGCGGGCGCTCAGCGAGATGCCGACCACGCGCGGCTCGTTGACGAAGCCGGTCAGGTTGTTGAAGTCGATGCCGCCGCGCAGGTTCACCTCGTTGGTGATGTTGCGGGCGAACACGGCCACTTCGTACGCGCCGTCGGTGCGGGCGTAGCCCAGCTTCAGGCCGCCTTCGAAGGTGTCCTTGCTGTTGAACTCCTTGCTCTCGTAGAGGAAGAGGTTCGTGTAGCCCTGACGGAACCAGTCGGTTTCGGCGAACAGTTCGCCGTTCGCGCCGACCGGCACGTTGTAGCGGGCGCCGAAGTTCAGGATGTATTCCGGCGCATTCGGGAACGGGTTGCCGTTGACCAGGGCCTGGCCGGCGCCGTTCAGCGGATCGGTCACGGTGCACTGGGCGCAGACGGCCACGGCCAGGCCCGAGTCCTTGATCTTGGTGTGGCTGTAGCTGTAGCCGGCGGTGAGCAGCAGGTTCGAGGTGACCTTCCACTCGCCGTCCAGCTCGACGCCGTAGGCCTCGCCCTTCTTGGCGTTGATCAGGCGGTTGGAGTTGCTGCCGCCGCCGACCGCGCTGAACTGCGGGTCATCGATGGTGTAGGTGAACACCGCGCCGTTCAGGCGGACGCGACGCTCGAACAGCTCGCTCTTCACGCCGGCTTCCCACGACAGGATGGTTTCCGACTGGGCGACCGAGGCCGGGCTGCCGAAGGCGATGTCGCGGCCCTGGATCGACGGACCGCGGAAGCCGCGGGCCACCTTGCCGTAGACGCTGACGTCGTCGTTGACGGCGTAGAACGCCGACAGGTCCCAGCTGGCCTGGCTGTCGGAGACCGACACCGGGGCCGAGGCGCCGAACGGCGAGGACAGGACTTCCATGTCCTTGTCGTCGTCGGTCCAGCGGACGCCGGCGGTGACCTTCAGGGCGTCGGTGACCTGGTAGGTGCCCTGGCCGAACACGGCCCACGAGGTGTTCTTGTGCTCCAGGGTCGAGGGCGCGACGAAGAACGGGTTGGTCGAGACGGTGAAGGCCGACTTGAAGTAGTAGGCGCCGACCTGCCAGGCCAGCTTGCCGTCGGTGTCGCTGGCCAGGCGGATTTCCTGGGTGACCTGGTCGAGGTCGCCGATGGAGTCCTGGGTGTCGGAGTCGAACGGGATGAAGCCCGGGCCGACGCCGGCCACGCCGCCGTCGATGTCGCCGCGGCTGCGGCCATTGGCGGTTTCGTAGGCGCTGATCGAGGTCAGCTTCACGCCGCCGAAGTCGTGGTCGATCTTCAGCGAGACGCCGGTCGAGTCATACTCCTGCGGGTTGTTGGCGCCGCCGTTGTAGCTGACCTTGTCGCGGTCGAAGTTCGAATTGATCTTGTTGCTGCCGGCCGTGAGGATGTTGGCGCGGAAGACCGCCGCGGTGCCGTCCAGCGAACGGGTGTGGGCGATGGCCAGGATCGAGGTGTCCTCGGTCGGCGTGGCCAGGATCTGCAGGCGGGCGGCCTTTTCGTTGTAGCCGCCCAGGGCGTTCTTCACGCCCGTGAAGCTGTTGTCGATGTAGTCGTCGCGGTGCTGGTACAGGGCCGAGGCGCGGACGGCCAGCTTGCCCGGGACGATGGCGCCGCCGACGCCGCCTTCGAAGGTGGCCGAGCCGTACGAGCCGTAGGTGGCCGTGCCGTTGGCGCGGAAGTCCTCGCTGGGCTTCACGGTGTCGAACTTGACGATGCCGGCGGTGGTGTTGCGGCCGAACAGCGTGCCTTGCGGACCGCGCAGGACTTCGACCTGCTCGACGTCATAGACCGGCGAGCTCTTGAGCACGACGTTCTCGAGGACGACGTCGTCCATGATCACCGACACCGGCTGCGAGGCGGCCAGGTCGAAGTCGGCGTTGCCCAGGCCGCGGATGTAGAAGCGCGGGGCGGCGCGGCCGTTGGAGCTTTCGATGTAGAGGCCGGGGACGCGGCTCGACAGGGCCAGCACGTCCTCGCCGGCGGCGAAGATCGAGGCCAGCTTCTCGCCCGAGACGGCGGCGACGGAGACCGGCACGTCCTGGATGTTTTCAGAGCGCTTCTGGGCGGTGACGATCACGTCGTCGAGGGTGACGGCGTCCTGGGCGAAGGCCGGCGCGGCGACGGCCGCCGCCAGCATCAGGGCGCCGAACGCGGCGCCCGAGCGCAGCTTGGCTTGATTGGTCATGTCGAAATCCCCTTCGAACACCGGTGGAGGAGCCGGTTGCGGGGTGCAATGCACAATGGCGTCGCTGAAATCAAAAGGCTTGATGACGACTCGGTATCGACTCCGTGAAGTTTGTTGGGTGCGTGTCACTATTTGACCACGCTGCGACATCGGCGCCCAAAACTAGATCATAAGTCAGGACATACTTACTTATTGTCCTTGGTCGGAGCTTCTGTCGCTTATGGCGCAAGGCGTTGGTCGGCGCCGCCCTGAAGCAGCGAAACGTGCGCGGACACGATTTTCCAGCCGTTTTCGGTGCGCAGCCAAGTCTGGCTCTGGCGGCCGGGCTGTTTTGCCCCAGTTCGGAGGAATTCCACGTTGGCGATCGCGAAATCACGCCCAAAAGTGGTGATTTCCGTGCGCAGCCGATCGCGCAGCGGCGATCCGCCGGCCCGTCCGATTCGAAAGGCGGCGATCTCTTCGAAGCCGTAGAGGTTCTCGGCCACGCCGTAGCGGACGGTTTGCGGGGCGTCGCGGAAGAAGCCGTCCAGCGCCTCGACGTCGTTGGTCATCAGGGCGGTTTCATAGGCGTCGACGGCGGCGGTCACTTGCGCCAGCACGTCGGGGGCGTTGACGATCATCCTCTGAACTCCGGTGGGCGGTGGGCGGCGATCACCCCGGCGCGCTCCAGGCGCAGGGCGGCGGCGAAGGCCAGGTCCTCGCGCCAGGCCGGCGCGATCAGCTGCACGCCGACGGGCGGCTTGCCGGGGCGGTTCACGGGCGCGGCGATCACCGGCAGGCCGATATAGCTGATCGGCTGGGTGTAGGCGCCCAGGGTCTTGCGCACCGACACCTGCACGCCGGCCAGCTCCATGGTCGCCTGGCCGATCGGCGGGGCGGGGCAGGGGGCGACCGGGGCCAGCAGCAGGTCGAAGTCTTCGAACAGCTTGCGGGCGGCGTCGCGGAAGACGGGGCGATAGCGGCGGGCGGCCTGGGCGACCTCGCCCGGCAGCAGGGCGCCGGCCAGCAGGCGGTCGCGCACGGCCGGATCGTAGTCGAGGGCGCGGGCGGCCAGGTCGTCGAAGTGCAACTGGCCGCCTTCCGAGGCCGACATGGCGAAGGCGGCGGCGCGGGCGGCCTGGGCGCCCGGCAGCTCGACGTCGCGGCGGGCCTGAAGGGCGTCGGCGACGATCTCCAGCGCCTCGACCACCTCGGGGAAGGCGCCTTGCTGGAACCAGCCGCCCAGCACGCCGACGCGCAAGGACCGGTCGGCCAGGGCGTCGAGACGGCCCGACAGCGGATCGGAGACCGGCGGCGAGAGCTCGTCGCGCGGGTCGGGTCCTTGCAGCGCGTCATAGGCCAGGGCGAGGTCGGCGGCCGTGCGGGCGAAGGGGCCGATGTGGTCCAGGCTATGGACGAAGGGGAAGGTTCCGGCCCGCGACAGCCGGCCCAGCGTCGGCTTCATCCCGAACACGCCGCACAGGCCGGCGGGGATGCGGATCGAGCCGTTGGTGTCCGAGCCCAGGGTCAGCGGCAGGATCCCGCCGGAGACGGCGGCGGCCGAACCGCCCGACGAGCCGCCGGCGATGCGGGACGGGTCGTGCGGATTGCGGGTGGGGCCGTCGTGGGCGTTCTCGGTGACGAAGCCGTAGGCGAACTCGTCCATGTTCAGCGCGCCGATCAGCACCGCGCCGGCCGCCTTCAGCCGGGCGACGGCGGTGGCGTCGGTGCTCGCGGGGGCGGCGTCGCGGCGGATCTTGCTGCCGGCCAGGGTGACGTGGCCGGCCACGTCGAACAGGTTCTTGACCGCGAATGGAACGCCGGCGAGCGGGCCCAGGTCGACGCCGGCGGCGAAGGCGGCGTCGACGGCGTCGGCCTGCATCAGCGCCTCGGCCTCGAACACGGCGGTGAAGGCGTTGAACGGCTCGGCCCTGGCGGCCGCCAGCGCGCGCTGGGCGATCTCGCGGGCGGTGGTCCGGCCCTCGCGCAGCGCCCGACCTAGGCCCTGGATGGTGTCGAAGCTCATGGCTCGAACGCCTCCACAGGCGCATCCGGATCGGTCGGGCCTGCGAGCACGCCACAGAAGAGGGCGGTCTGGTCGCGGAGCATGGCGAGGTTCTCGGCGACGCCGGCGCGGCAGCTTTCGGGAACAGGCAGGCCAAGCTCGGCGCTGCGGCGATCCAGATAGGCGGCGACCTTGGCGTCGGTGAGGTTTTGGAAGGCCGACAGATCGCCGCCCGACATGGGAAGTCACTCACGCTAGGAAGTAATTGAATACTTCATAGCCATCCGACGATAACGCCGCCAGCGCGGGTTTTTCAAGCGCTTAAGCTGGGCCGATCGCTCGCCGAATGCGCGGAGCCGGGGCAGCGGGCGCCCAGGGGGCAGGCAGGTTGGGCAAAGCGGGGCGGCGGCGGCGGCGCGAGCTTCGTCCCGGCCGCGGCGCGGTCCGACACTGGAGGCCGTTTCAAGCCTTCGGTCCCCGCTTCGCCATGCATCACCACCTCGCCTCCACCCCGGAAACGGTCCGCTTCGGCATCTTCGACGCGGCCTTCGATCCGGTCCTGACCGTCCAGCCGGGCGACAGCGTCACCTTCGACTGCGTGTCCGGCGGGCCCGAGGTGATGCCCAGCGCGGAGTCGTGGCTGACCATCCCGCCGGCCCTGCAGGCGATCCACGACGCCAGGCTCGACCGGATCGGGCCGCACATCCTCACCGGGCCGGTGGCGATCGCCGGGGCCGAGCCGGGCGACACGCTGGAGGTGCGGATCGAGGCGGTGGAGCCCAACAACGACTGGGGCTACTGCGCCGTGCGGCCGCTGGCCGGCACGATCCCGGAGGACTTCCCCGACCGCTATGTCAGCCACATCGCCGTCGACAAGGCGCGCGGGGTCTGCAAGCCGGAGTGGGGGCCGCAACTGCCGCTAAGGCCGTTCTTCGGCACCATGGGCGTGGCCCCGCCGGCCAGGTACGGGCGACTTTCCAGCCGCGAACCGCGCGAGCACGGCGGCAACATGGACAACAAGGAGCTGGGGGCCGGCGCGACCCTGTTCCTGCCGGTCTGGGTTCCGGGCGCCAACTTCTCGGCCGGCGACGGCCACGGCCGCCAGGGCGACGGCGAGGTCTGCGTCAACGCCCTGGAGATGGGCCTGACCGGGACCTTCACCTTCATCCTGCACAAGGCCGCCGATGTCGGGACGGCGACCTGGCCGCGCGCCGAGACGCCGACCCACTACATCGTCATGGGCTTCAACGAGGACCTGGACCTGGCCATGAAGCAGGCCCTGCGCGGCATGATCGACTTCATCTGCGCCCGCTCGGCCCTGACCCGCGTGCAGGCCTACCAGTTCTGTTCGCTGGCCGTGGACTTCCGCGTGACCCAGACGGTCAACGGCGAGAAGGGCGTGCACGGCATGCTGGAGAAGGGTGTGCTGTTCTAGGCGGCGAGGCCGGGCGCGGCCGGCTCCGCCAGGGGCGCGGGCCGCGACGGCGCCAATCCGACCCACAGGCTGTAGAGCGGCCAGGCGATCAGTATCGCCAGCGTCGGTCCGACCGCCATCAGGAACGACAGCGGCTCGACCATGCGGCTCGGTTCCCGCGGCGAGGTCGGCGAGAGCGCGACCGGGGTCGTCGCCACGATGATCGCCGGCAGCGCCATCAGCAGGGCGATGCCGCCGGCCGCCAGCAGCCAGAAGCTCCACACGCCGCGTCCCGCGTCGGCCAGCCGCTTCTGGTGAACGCAGAGGCTGACATAGGCCAGGCCCGCCAGGGCGGGATAGAAGGCGAAGATGGCCCAGAACGGCATGTCGGCGCCGGCTTCCGGCCCCTCAAGGTACGTGATCAGCCCGTTCATGGCGAAGGGGGCCGCATACCAGGCGGCGTAGACGAGCGGCGCGGCCACGGCGAACGCGCCGCGTCCGATCCGTCCGGCAGGCCACAGGAAAACCGCCAGCCAGTCCAGCGTGCGGCGTGCTAGCGCGGTCATGAACATCCCCGGTCGGCCGAAAGGGCCGCTCGCCGCATGCTAGGCGAGCGGTCGCCAGGATTGCAACCGTCGGGAAAGGGCTATCAGGCCGCGGCCGGCGGTTCGTGCGCCTCGACGGGCGGATGCTCGTGCGGCGGGGGCGGCGGAGAGGCGGTCTGCGCCTCCGGCTCGGGCTCGCCCAGCAGGGCCCAGTGGGTTCGGAAGAAGCCCATTCTCAAGCCTCCCGCGTCATGGCGATGAGGCGCGCCTGCAGCGCTTCGGGCGTTTCGCTGCCGGGGTCGCCGTCGTGCAGCACGCGGGCGAACCAGTAGCCGTCGGCGGCCAGGCGCACGACGTGCAGGCGCGGGTTGGAATCGGTGTCGGCGTGGCGGATCAGGCGGGCGGCGGTCCAGGGTCGCCAGCGGCGGCGCAGGGCCGGGGCGGGGACCATCGAGATCGTCAGGGCCTGGCCGCTGAGCGCCATGTCGCAGCATTCGAAGGTCGAGATCACATAGGCGCGGGTGAAGGCGCCGTAGCCGCCCTCGTCCTGGGCCATCAGCCGATCGAGGGTCTCCTCCATCTGCTCGAGCATGAAGTCGAAGACGGCGTCGATCAGCGCCTGCTTGCTCCCGAAGTGATGGAACAGGCCGCCCTTGGTGACGCCGGCGCGGTCGGCCACCGCCTGGACGGTGATTCCGCCCAAGCCCTGCTCCTCGGCCAGGGCGACGGCGGCCTCCAGCAGGGCGCGGCGCACCTGCTCGGGCTGCTTGGGGCGGTTGTAGGCGGTGGTGTTCATCCGTGCACCGTGCTGCGCGAGAAGAGCTGGGTGACCACCACGCCGCCGACGATCATGGCGATGCCGATCATGGCCGGCACGTCGAGGGTCTGGCGGAACAGCACCGCGCCGATCGCCGCCGTCGCCACGATCCCGACCCCGCTCCAGATGGCGTAGGCCACGGCCAGCGGCACGTGCTTCAGCGCCAGCGACAGCAGGAAGAAGGCCAGGGCGTACAGCCCGGCCATGGCCAGGGTGGGGACCAGCTTGGTGAACTGCTCGGACTTCTGCAGGAAGGTGGTGGCCGCCACCTCGGCGGTGATGGCGCCGGCGAGAAAGGCGTAGGCGGAAGCAGGGACGGACACGCGGGAACCTCGGCTGGGGAGGTTTGCAAGATACCGCGTGGTCGGTTTGTTTTCAAGGTGGGGAAAGGACCCCCTCAGTCGGCTTTGCGGCAGGTCCCCCCGAGGGGGGGCATCTTCCCGGCGCGGCGTATCTAGATCCTCCCCCTCTGGGGGGGGGGGGCCCGAGGGGCGGGGGCG
>LNIY01000138.1 GCA_001449105.1 Caulobacter vibrioides
GGCGGCGGGGGCGGCGGCGAGCCGAAGGTGTAGCGCACGCCGAGGGTGATCGACGTGTCCTTGTAGTCGCCTTCGAAGGTGCCGACGTCCGTCACCGAGCCACCGGCCGGACCGGTGTTGGCCGTCACCGAACCCCAGTTGAGGCTCTTGGCGACCAGGTAGCGGCCGGTCAGGTCGATCGACCAGTTCGGGGTCACGTCCCAGGCCAGGCCCAGCAGGCCCTGGTAGGCGAAGCCCTGATCGGTGTCGTCGAAGCTGGTGTTCTGGAAACGGGCGCCGCCGGCGGGAACGCCGCTCAGCTGACCGTAAACCTTGTTGTGGACCCAGGCCGTACCGACGCCGGCGCCGACGAACGGACGCCACGTCGAGTCAGGCAGGAAGTCATAGATGACGTTGGCCATCAGGGTGGTGGCCTTCAGCTCGCCCTTCGGCTCGCCGCAGGTCGGGCTGGTCGTGGTGCGAGCCACGCCGGCGGTGCAGAGACCGAGCGGCTGCGGACGCGAGGCGTTCTCGCTGCGGACGCCATTGATGTCGCCGCCGCGGTAGCCGTATTCGCCTTCCACGCGCCAGTTCGGCGAGATGCGGTAGCCGATACGAGCGAAGGCCGCCCAATCTTCGTCCGTCGAGAAGGTCCAGTCGTAAGGACGGCCGTCGGTGGCGTTCACCGACGAGCTCGCCTCAACGCCCTCGGTCGAGTGGTAACCGACGTCGCCGGCCACATACCATCCGCTCAACGCGCTTTGGGCGGAGGCGCCGGACGCCGCGCAGAGCGCGACGGTTGCGACGCCAGCCAGCAACCCGAATTTCATGATGAGAACCCTCTAAAAAAGTTAGCCTGGACACCCCCCGCGGGGCGGCTTCCATGACGACAAACGCACGACTTCGCAATTCGGGTGTGGCGCTGGGGCCACAGTGAGGGAGTTTCGTCGTATCCTCGACAAAAAGCTCCCGACGATTGGAACACGGACATGTGTCGTCTCGCGGCGCAGGCCTTTGGCGCCGCAGCAATGGTCGTCTGTTTCGACCGGATCGTCCAGATCAACCCACGCGATTATTTCAGATATCAACGACCATCGATCATGGTTCGCCGATCATGGAGCGGAGGCGACCAGCGACACGTCGTGCGCGTCGCTGGTCATGGGCCGGGCCGCGATCGCCCCCACGACCGACAAACCTTGACCACCCTCGTCTCCGCCGCCTTGGAGGATGCGGCGAAGCCCTTGAGGTTCGCCTCGACGCCGTCCCCGCCTGTGGAGTGCGCGACGACGCCGAGCCGCCCCCCATGCGCGCCGACGGTATCGAGGGATCGAAGACCCGTGCGGCGCAAGAGAGCCACGCCCGGCCGAGCCGGCCGGGCGTTTCCCGCGACCGCTAACATCACGGCCATCGAACTGTCGCGTCCCAAAGCTGGAACGTTTCGCCGCCCCGAAGTCCGCCAGGGGGTGGACAGGCCCCGACGTTCGGTTAACTACGATCTCCTATGGCCCGCGCAGAGTGGCGCGGCTCCCTGGAGCTTGGCGCCTGAAGAGCGTGCGACCACGTACAGTTCCCTTGCTTGACGTCTCTGGCGTGGCGCTGCTGGCGGTCGGTCATTTCATGGCCTTCGTCGATCGCGCCGTTCCCAGCGTCTATGCTCCGGCGCTGAAAGCCGAGTTCCAGCTGACCGACACCCAGCTGGGCGCCTTGCAGGGGCCTGCTTTCGTCGCCCTCTACGTCGCCGCCACCCTGCTGGCCGGCCATCGCGGCCATCGCCTTTCGCCGGCCCCGTTGCTGGCCGGCGCCGCGGCCCTGTGGACCGCCGCCACGATCGCCCTGGCCTTCGCCCCGGGCTACGAGGAGCTGCTCGTCGCGCGCCTGGTTCTGGGTTTCGCCCAGGCCGCCTTCGCCCCGGCCGCCCTGGCCCTGATCGTCGCGGCCGCGCCGCCGGACCGGCTTTCGCGCTGGGTGTCGATGTTCACCTCGGGATCGTCGATGGGCCGCAGCGGCGCCCTGCTGGCCGGCGGCCTGGCGCTGGGCGCGGTCTCCGGCGGAGCGCTGCACGCTTTCGGACACGCCCCCTGGCGCGTCGCCGTCATCCTGCTGACCCTGCCCAACCTGCTGCTGGTGGCGCTGCTGGCCTGGCGGCTGCGCGGCCTGAAGCCGGCCGACGAGAACGGTCCGGGCCTGGGACGCGCCCTCGCCCGCATCGCCGCCCGGCCCGCGGGCCTTGGCCTGCATTTCCTGGCGTCCGGCGGCGTCATCCTGGTGGTGCAGGCGGCCGGCGCCTGGGCCCCGTCGATCGTCAACCGCGCCTGCGGCCTCGGCCCGGCCGCCAGCGCCCTGCTGGTCGGCGCCGTGGTGCTGGTCGCCGCCCCGAGCGGACACCTGGCGGCCGGCTGGCTGATGGACCGCCGCCTGCGCGCCGGCGGCGGCCCGGCCGCGGTGCTCGCCGGCGGCCTGGCCCTGGCCGCCCTGGGCGCGGCGCTGCTGGCGGGCGCCCGGTCCCCGGCCGGCGCGGCCGGCGCCCTGTTCCTGATCACGGCCGGCGGCGGCGGCGCGGCGCTGGCGGCGCTGGCGGGCCTGCAGCCCCTGAGCCCCGCCGCCCTACGCCCGCCGATGAACGGCCTCTACCTGGCCTTCGTCACCGTGGCGGGCCTGGGCTTTGGACCACTGCTGACCGGCATGGTCAGCGACCGGCTGTTCGCCGGCCCGCAAGGCCTGGCCATGGCGCTGGCTCTGGTCACCGCCCTGGCCGCCGCGCTGGCGGTGCTGGCGGCGAGCCTGGGCGCGCGGCCCTGGCGTCGCCTGGCCGGCGAGATCCGCGAGGTCGCCGTCGCCTGACATGCCCGCCGCCAGCGCCACGGACAGCTTCCGCTTCTCCAGCGACGACCACCCCGCCGACGAGGCCTTCGCGCTCTATGCCGCGCTCTATTCGCGCGGATCGGACGTCAGCCGGGGCGACGGGCCGTTCTTCGCCCGGGTGCGCGGCTGGCGGCTGGACAAGGTGCTGCTGTTCGAGCGCCGCCTCGCGGGCGTCGTTCACGCCCGTCGGGAGCGGATCGCCGGCGACGGCTTCGACCACTTCGTGCTGACCCACGTGCTGGAGGGCCAGGTGCGGCTGCAGGTTCCCGGCCCGCCCCGGCTGCTGCTGCCCGGCCAGAGCATCCTGCTCGACACCCGCCGGCCGATGCGCACCGAGCACGACGACGCCCGCATCCTGACCGCCAGCATCGCCCGCGACGTGATCGAAGCCGCCATGGGCCAGGCCGGACGGCTGCATGGCCAGGTGCTGGAAGCCCCCGACAACCTGGTGCTGACCGACTTCCTGACCTCGCTGGCCCGTCACGGCGACAGCCTGGCCGCCGCCGCGCTGCCGGCCCTGGGCCGGGCCTTCGTCGACATCCTGGCCTCTACCGGCGGCGACGTGGTCCGCGCCGGACGCGAGGACCAGCGCCGCGATCTCTCCCGCCGCGAGGCGGTCCGCCGCTTCGTGGTTCCGCGCCTG
The DNA here is from genome assembly GCA_001449105.1 of Caulobacter vibrioides. GTDB lineage: Bacteria > Pseudomonadota > Alphaproteobacteria > Caulobacterales > Caulobacteraceae > Caulobacter > Caulobacter vibrioides_C. The sequence continues at coordinate 3,485 of LNIY01000138.1, forward strand.
GCGGACAAGTCGCTGTCGGTGGACGTCATCGCGGTCGGCGCCGGGATCTCGCGCTCCTCGCTCTATCGCCTGTTCGAGAAGCAGGGGGGCGTGGCCCGCTTCATCCAGCTTATCCGGCTGGACGCCCTGCGCCGCACGCTCGACGCCCAGGACCCCGCCACGCCCGACGACGTCGCCCTGGCCGACCGCCTCGGCTTCAGCGGTCCCGCCCAGATGGCCCGCCTTTTCGCCGAGACCTATGGCGACAGCCTGGCCGCCTATCGCGCCGCCCTGCGCGACAAGTCGCGCGACGACCCGAGCATCAGCAAGCAGCGCTGGGACGGCTGGCTGGGCGAGCTGGGCTGAGGATCGCCCGCCCGCCTACGGGCGCGTTTCCAGATAGGCCACGACCTCTTGCAGGCGCGCGCGCGCCGCGCCGTCCGGGGCGCCGGGCGCGGCCTGGACGGCGCGGCAGGCGTCTTCGGCCTCCTGCTGGCCCAGCAGCATGGCGATGTCGACGCCCGCCTGGATGTCGGCCGTCGTCCACGGCGCCGGACGCTCGACCAGCTCACGCAGGTTGACCCGCGTCAGGCTGAGAAAGGCCGCGCAACCGTCGGCGCCCAGAACACCCAGCATGTCGGCAAGGCGCGCTTCCAGTCTCGACCGGTCCTCGGGCTTCATTCGCGCCTTCCCACAGATCGCCCGGCTCGGCGGCCTTGGCCGGAGCGGACGAGATTAGTCGTCGGGCGTCAAAAACCGCGGCGCCTCGAACCTGAATTGATCTAGTACAAATCCTTGAACACGGCGCTAGGCGCCAATGCGGCGCATATATGGAAAATTCTGACTATCCGTGGGTCGAGTTGGGGCCTCCCGGGGATTGTTTCGCCGCTGCCGGAGCCAGCTCTGCGTAAAGTGTGTGGATCAGCGGCCAGAAACGATGAATTTTAACTTGCCGAGTTTCGAGTTCGCCGGCGCCGCCGTCATCGAGCCCGCCTTCCAAGGCTGAACTGGTCGAATTTGAATCGAACCGTGAGGTAGGCGCCCTGACGGGTGTAGCGGTTCTCCTCGAAGTCGCGGTCGGCGAAGCCCTTCACGTTCCAGCCCAGGCTGATCCAGGTGTTGTCGGCCGGCGAGACGCCGATCGACGGCCCGAAGGCATAGTCGAGGTCACGGGTCGCGCCGACATGGCGCAGGGCGGCGGCGAAACCGATGTCGATCCGGCGGCCGAGGTCGTAGCGGGCCTCCGCCCCCAGGATCTGGGCCGCGCCGGTGTAGGTGTCGGCGCCAAAGGTGCTGCTGACGTACTTCAGACCCAGATAGGCGCTGGCCTGCAGGCCGCCCCGACCGCGATCGCTGTCGCCGTCGTAGTTGACCGACAGGTTGTTGATCACCCGGCGGGCGCTCCCGTCCTCGATCGCCAGCGGGGTGTAGCCCGACAGGTCGGTCTGGGCGGCTGTGTCGCGGGCGGTCTCCTGGCGCAGGACCAGGCGGTTGAGCACCGACCAGCGGCTGTCGAGCGGACGCCAGGCCAGCGCCGAGTCGACCTCGAGCGCGCCGGCCTGGCCGCCCTCGCGGGTGCGGGTGTCGTGGGCGCGGATCGCGGCGGTGGCGGTGACGCCCTCGCGCAGCTGGCGCAGATAGGCCGTGCGCAGCGACCAGGTGTCGGCCGCCTGGCCGTCGCGGACTTCGGCCCGGCCGTTCCACGACCAGCGCTCGGCGCGATAGGCCGCGCCCAGGCTGACGGCGGTGAAGTCCTCGGCGATCAGGCCGGCGCCCAGGCCGTTCTGGCCGACGGTCGACGACGTGGTCCCGCCGCCGGTGGTCGGACGGGTGGGATCCACCGCGCCGGCCAGCGGCGCGGCGCCTGACAGGGTGCGGCTGCCGTCGACCGAGGCGTCCACGGTCAGGCGCTCGCTCAGGCGCAGCGACTGGGTCAGGCCCAGCTGGGCGAAGGTGCGCGGGCCGTACTCGCCGATGTCCTGGCGGCCCAGGCTGTTGGACAGGGTCGCGCCCTTCCACGGCGAGACCTCGAAGCCGGCGCGGGTGGTGGCGCCGCGATACCTGCCGCCGTCGGTGATCTCGTGGCTGACCAGCACGCGCGTGGCGTCGTTCACCGCGTAGGCGGCGGTCAGGCGGGTGCGGGCCGGGAAGTCGACGCTGTCGGCCACGCCCAGCGGAATGTCGGTCGACAGGTTCAGGCGCAGGCGCTGGTCGAGGAAGCTGCGGCCCGCGCCCAGGGTCAGCAGGCGCGACTCCGCGGCCGGTTCGGAGGTCTCGTCGCGCACGGCCTTGACGCCGCTGGTCAGGGTCCAGCCGTCGACCACGTAGTCGAGACGCGCATCGACCAGGCGGCGCTCGGCGCCGGTCTGCAGGAAGGTTTCGCTATAGGCCGTGCCCGACAGGGTCAGGGCCTTGCCCAGGGCGACCTTGCCGTCGACGCCGATCTTGCGCGCGCCCAGGCCGGTGATCGCCTGCTGGCCCAGGCCGAAGTCGGCGTCGGCCTGGCGGGCGTAGGCGGTGACCTCGGTCGCGCCCGTGGCGTGGCGAACCTCGGCCAGGTAGGCCGACTGGCGGCGGGCCAGCGGGGCGTCGGACTGGCTGGCGGCGGCCTCCAGACGCACCTGGGTCGAGGCCGTCGGGCGCAGGGTGGCGCCGACCGCCAGCACGTCGACCTCCGCCGAGCGGGCGCCGGGGCGGCCATGCAGCAGGGCGGCGTCGGCGGTGACGCGGTCGCTGATCCGGGCCTCGGCGCGCAGGCCGGCCTCGAGCGTCTTCTCGCCGTTCCCGTCGACCTCGTACTCGGCGACGATGACGTTGGGGTTCAGGGCGTCGTCGACGCTGGTCACCGGGGCGCGGAAGGTCACCAGGCCGCCAGCGTAGTCGATGTCGTAGTCGACGTGGCGGGCCAGCACGCGGGTGGCGACGACGCGCTCGGCGCGGACCCGGTCGCGGGTCTCGATCACCAGGCGGTCGGTGTTGGGCAGGATCTGGCGGCGCGACAGGCGGTACGGACCCGACAGGCCCGAACCCTGGATCTCGTCGCGGACATAGTCCTGGCGGGTCTGCGAGGCGAAGCCGCCGAACGACAGCACCCGGCCCTGGCGCTCGAACTTGGCGCCGTGCAGCGTGCGGACGTAGCGGCCAAGGTCCGAACCGTCGAAGCCGGCCTCGAAGTCGCCGAACAGGGCGTAGAAGGCGTCGCGCTCCAGGCGCAGGTACAGCTTGCCCTGGGTCGGCGCGTCGTAGGCCTGGGCCGCGCCGTCGCCGTAGACGGTGTAGTAGCGGTCGGGATCGATCACCGACAGCAGGCCGCGGCGGTCCTCGGGGCCGCGCTTGCTGTCGTAGGACAGGGTGGCCACCCAGTCGCCGCGCACCCGGCCCTTGGCGTACAGGCTGACCTGGCCGTCCAGCTGGTCGGGCTTCTCGCCCTTGGCCAGGGGCCGCAGGCCGCGCGACAGTGCGTCGAAGCCGACCGTGCCCGAGGCGAAGCCGACCACGATCCAGTCCTCGGCGCCGGCCTTCAGCCAGGCCTTCAGGCGCAGCGGGCGGCCGATCGGCTGGCCGGCCAGCGGCAGGTCGATCGAGACGTGGCCGGTCTGGGTGGTCGGGGCCAACGGGATCAGGGCGATCCCGTCGTCGCCCTCGACACGCCAGGTGGTGACGCGGGCGTCGAGGCCTTGCAGCTGGCGCTCCTGCTGGGCCTGGACCTCCTGGGCGGCGACGTAGGGGCTGGCGACCTGGAACGTGCCCATCGAGCCGGCGCGCACCGGGCGGCCGTCGCGATCGACGACGCGGACGGCGACCACCGGCTGGGTCTTGCCGTCGGCGACCAGACGCGAGCGTTCGGGAACCACTTCGGCGCCGGCGGCGACGTTGGCGTAGTGGACCACGCGGACCAGGGTCTGGACCGGGCGGCCTTCGGCGTCGCTGACGCGAGCCTCCAGGCGGTTGTCGCCGTCCTTCAGCACCACGCCGCTCCAGCGGGCGACCTGCACCAGGCCGTCGGCGCCGGACTGGCTCTGCTCGCGCGACAGCGTCTCGACGGGCGCGCCGTTGACGAACAGGGCGATGCGCTGGCCCGGCTGGTGCTTGATGGCGACCCGGACGACCGGGGCGCGGGGATTGTGCTCGGCGGCCGGGAACAGCCAGGCCAGGCCCGGCTCCTGGCCCTGCGTCCAGTCGACGCCCTCGCCCGCGGCCTTGGCGTCGTCGAGGCGCGCGGGCGAAGGCGTCGGCGCGACCGGCGGCTGCACGGTGACCGGGGCCACGGCCGCCGGAACCTCGGCGACGGGCGCCGGCGCGGGAACGGCCTCGAGGACCGGCGCGATCACCGGCGCTTCGGGGGCGACGGCCGAGACCCGCTGCAGGCCCGGCAGGCGGGCGGCCAGGCCCTTGACCAGGGACGACAGGCTCCGACCGGTCGAGCGGGCGACGGCGGCGGCCTTGCCGGCCGGCTGGACGACCACGCGCACCACCGGATCCAGGGTCGGCACGATGACGCCGGCCGGCGCGCCGGCCTTGGGGCGCAGGTGGAAATCGGCCCGCTTGAGCACGCCGCCCTGGCCCTCGACGAAGCGCGAGAAGGCCCGGCCCGCCTGGCGGGTGTCGTCGCCGCACGAGACGACCTCGTAGCCGTCCGGCAGGCTGGCCAGGTCGACCTGCACGACGTGCAGGCCCGGACGCAGGCCCTCGAAGTGATAGAGACCGTCACGATCGGTGACCACGTAGGTCCCGTCGTTCAGCAGCAGGCGCACGCCGGCCACGCCCTGGCGGCCGTCGCGTTCGGACTCGCAGGCGCTGTCGGTGACGCGGCCGATCAGGGTGAAGGCGTCCGAGAACAGGGGCGCGCGGATCCGCACCAGGGCCTCGGCCGTGGCGCTGTCCACGGCGCCCCCGGCGCTGACCGTGGCGCGATTGATCGCCTCGCCGGTCGGCGTGCCGGCGCCCGCGGCAGTGACGTAGTCGATGCGGGCGATCACGCCGCCGGCGAAGGTTCCCAGGCTGTAGGTCAGGCGGCGGCCGCCGGCCTCGATGGCCGGGTCGGCGATCCTGGCGCCGTCCAGGCGCGAGGAGCCGGGCACATAGCGGAAGCCCTTGGGCAGCACGTCGACCACCCTCACCTGCTGCAGCGGCACGCGGGCGTCGCGGTTGGTCAGCTCCAGGCGGTAGCGGACGAAGTCGCCGACCTCGGCCTCGTCGACCGAGGCGGTCTTCTTCAGCAGCATGCCGCCCAGATGCGGATCGATCGGCACGTCCAGCTTCAGCGGCTCGTCCTGGTCGAGCACGAAGGTCTCGCCGTAGGAGCCGCGAATGATCGCAAAATCGGCCCCGTCGGGAGCCTTGAACTGGGCCAGGAAGGCCGGCGTGGCCGTCGAAGGCGCGCCGTAGCCCGGCGGCGGCTCGATCTTCAGGTGGTAGCTGCCCTTGGCGATCAGGGGGAAGCGGTACTCGCCGTCCGTGAACTGATAGATCGCGCCGCCCTCGTCGGTGACGTCGGCGCCGCTGATCACGCTCGACGGATAGGGGCTCATGCCGTCGTCGCCGAACACCGCGGCCGGCTCGCCGGTGGCGTCGTCGATCAGGGTCACGCGGGCGCCGTTGACCGGCTTGCCGGTGCGGGCGTCGAAGACGTAGCCGTACGGGTCGACCAGCGCCGCGGCGGTCATCACCGTGTCGTCGTAGTCGTCGTCGAGTTCGGCCGTGATCTGCAGCCCGCGCGGGGCCACGACGTTGCAGTCGTAAGGCGTGACGGCCTTGGCGTCCGACGTGGTGACGTAGCCGACGAAGTAGCCGGTGTTGGGACCGGTCTCCTCCATCGAGACGACCTCGCGGTCGCCGCCGGAGGTCGACAGCTTGACCTGCACGTGGTCGCGCGCGGTGGGGTCGATGTTGGATTCCGGGGCGTCGACGCCGATGAAGATCGGCTCGCCCGCGTGGAAGGACGAGGCGGGCCGAAGCGCCACGCCGTCGGCGTTGAAGGCCTGGTCGCCGGTCGCGCCCGGCGGCGCCCAGGCGCCCATGGCGGTGCGGCATCGGGAGTTGTCGACCGACGTCATCGCGCCGGGCGCGCCCACGGCCAGCCGCATCAGGCTCATCACCGGCCGCTTGCGCGCCGAGACCTGGGCCTGGACCGTGTTGGAGGAAATCGTCTGCGAGGCCCCGTTCTCGCGATAGCTCAGCTGAGCGGTGTTCGTGATCGCAACCGGCGCCGTCTGGGCGCGCGCGAGTCCGCTTCCGCCGGCGATCAGGGCCGCGGCGAGCAAGGGACGAACGATGGCTCGAAGCTGGATTTTGGGCATGGGGGCGCCGTCGGCCGGACGCACCGCGTCCGGCCTTGGGCTATCTTTCTCTTGTGGAGGAAGGACTTAGTTGATGGTCACGCGGAAGCGCGCGGTCACCACGTCGTTGGGCGCGATGGTCGGGATCGTCGCCGTCACGGCCGTGCCGTTGTAGACTGAGCCGTCCGCGGCCCCCACGCCGTCGCCCTGGCAGACGCCGAGCAGCACGGTGCCGCCGACATGGGTGCTGCCGGGCACGTAGGTGGTGTTGGCGGGGATGTTGTCGGTGACGGTCACGCCGGTGATGGCCTGGACGCCGATGTTCTTGACCGCGATGCAGTATTCCATCACCGCGCCGGGGATGGCCTTGGGGGCCACCAGGCCGTTCAGCGGGTCGCTGATCAGGGTGGCGGTCTTCACGGCCAGGGCGGACGTTCCGTACACGTCATACTCGTCCTGGGCGCTGTGGCGGGCGTCGCGATAGGCGTCGGCCCAGCCGGCGGCGTCGCCGAACACGGTGTCGACGGCGTTGACGTCGTCGACCAGGCTGGCGGTCACGTCCGCGCCCAGGGTGCCGCTGGCGCCGCCGGACGCGGTGACCGCGGTCAGGATGACGCCCGCGACGCCGCCGGCCGGACCGCTGGCGGGCAGGTCGGCGACGATGAACACGGTCTTGGTCTGGTCGGGCGCCAGTTCGTCGATATAGGTCGCGGTGTCGACGCCGGCGTCGTACTGGCCGTTGCCGTTGCTGTCGACGAACACGCGGATGTTGGTCACGCCGGTGCTGTCGGTGTGGTTCAGCGTGGTCGTGGTGCCCAGCACCGAGTCGACCCCGAACAGGCGGAAGTCCTGAACCGAGTTGGTGTTGTTGGTGACGGTGAAGGTCGTCACCTGGTCCTTCTGGCCGTACGAGGTGAAGGTGGCCGTGCCGCCGACCTCGGCGACCGTGACGTTGACCTTGCGGTCGACCACGAAGCTGGCCGTGGTCGAGTTGACCGTCGGCTGGGCCACGCCGCCGATCGAGTAGCCGACGCTGGCGGTGTTGTTGATGGTCGAACCGGCCAGGGTGCCGGGGGCGGCGGGGGCCGCGCCCGCCAGCATCAGGGAGGCGATCGATACGCCGCCGACGGCGGCGCGCTTGAGCTTGGAGTTCATGGTTCAGGCTTTCTGCGGAGGAAGAACGACCGGCGCGGGCCGGTTTTCGGCGCCTATTTCAGGGTCGCTCGAAAGGTGAAGCTGGCCTCGCCGCCGGCCGGCACGGCCTGCGGAAGGGTCCAGCGGATCTGGGTGACGTCGCCGGCGGCGGCGGGCGCGCTCGAGCCGTCGGCCTTGCGCACGGTCAGGCGGTCCAGGGGGCCGAAGGTCCGGCCGTCGACCGAGACCAGCGGCGCGGCCTCGTCGCCCGAGCCGGCAAAGGTCAGGCCCTGCGGCACCGGGTTGGTGATGGTCACGCCCTCGGCCGGCTTGGCCGCCTCGTTGCGGAAGGTCAGGACGTAGAGGATCTGGTCGCCCGGCACGGCGCGGGCGGCCGGGGCGCGGGTGGTGCGGGCCACGCCGTCGGCGCCGACCACCGAGGTCTCGACGAAGACCTCGGTCTTGAGGCCGGCGTGGGCGGCCAGCGGGAGAACGGCGCAGGCGGCGCCGAGAAAGAGGCCCGAAAGCAACGTCTTCATGGACGGGTTCCTAGGGGTTGATGACGACTTGGAAGGTGACGACGCGCTGGGCCGGGGCGACGACGTCGCCGAGCCGCACGCTGACGGCCCCGCCGGCCAGCTCGCCGGCGTCGTCGCCGGACTGGTCGGTGAGGGCCTGGCCGTCGAGGCGCAGGCTGCCGGCGACGTAGGTCGCGCCGGCCGGGATCGGGTCGCTGACGGTCACGGCCTGGGCCACGCCCCGGCCCTGGATCGACGCGGCCAGGGTGTAGGTGATGGTCGAGCCGGCCACGGCGCGGGCGCGGCCCTTGCGGTCGGTCACGCTCTGGCTCTTGGCCAGGCTGGCGGCGACGGCGGACGGCTGGCTGACCTCGCCCGAAGCCACGCTGGTCTGCCGCGCCCACGCCGCCTGGCCGTCGCCCGGCTTGGAAACCGGCCAGGCCTTGAGGTCCACCTGGCCGACCGCCGAGCCGTCGCCCTCGCAGACCGTCCAAACCTGGATCGACGCGCCGGGATCCAGCTCGGGCGGACGGGCCGGGTCGTAGAGCGTGACGTTGGCCGGCTCGAAGGTCTCGCGGCCGGTGGGGTCGAGATAGATCTTGCAGCGGCTGGCGGCCGCTCCCTCGACCGACAGGGCGAACGCCCGGCGGCTGTTGCCCAGGTTGGCCAGCCGGAAGGCCAGAGCCTCGCTGCGCGCGCTCAGGCGCACGACGCGCAGGTAGCGCACCGAGAAGTCGATCAGCTCGGCGACCGAGGTCGTCACCGGATTGGACGCCGAGGAGACCGTCGCGGTCCCGTCGCGATAGGAGACATGGGCGGTGTTGGCGATCGTCGCGCCGGCCGGGGTCTCGGCGGCGTACGCCGCCGCCGGGGTCTGGGCCAGGGTCAGGGCCGCCAGCAGCCCGGCCGCCAACGCGCCATGGACGAAGAGGGTCTTGCCCCCCTCGAAACCGATGTCGCCGCGACCAGAAACCATGTGGCTTTCGCCTTCCCGTGATGAATGCACGAGCGGGAGACAGCGACGGGCAGGGCTAACTGAAACTTACCTGGCGGGGACGGAGGGGGGTTTGTTCGACCAAGGTCTAATTCCCACGACCATGTTCGACAGACGCCGTTCTTCAACCTGCGACACTTGGCGATAGAGACCCGGTCGCGCGGGCCGTGCACACTCGCCGAAGTTGATGCTGACGGCGTGGGGGTATCGGGTGAAGCGAGTTCTCGTGGTCGACGGCCAGCCGTTGATGCGGCAGGCCATCGGCCTGGTAGTCAGGTCGGTGTGGCCCAAGAGCCAGGTTTCCGAGGCCGGAAGCCTCGGCGAGATGACCGCGGCCCTGCGCGTCGGCGCCCCGATTGGCCTGGTGGTGCTCGACCCGGCCCTGCCCGAGGTCGAGGGGCTGTCGGCCCTGGTGGCCCTGCAGAAGGCGCTGCCCGGCGTGCCCGTCGTCGTCTTCTCGTCGCGCCGCGACGGCCAGATCGTGACCACCAGCTACATCCTCGGCGCGGCCGGCTTCATCTCCAAGGCGGCGATGATGTCGGAGATGGCCGAAGCCCTGGGCCGGGTCGCCGCCGGCGAGCGGGTGTTTCCCGCCGGTCGCGCCGGCGCCCAGGCCGAGCTCCTGACGGAGGCGCAGATCGCCGTCGCCGTCCGCAAGCGGCTCGACGACCTGTCGGCGACCCAGCTGCGCGTCCTGATCAACATCGCCGACGGCCGCCTCAACAAGCAGGTCGCCGCCGACATGAACGTCACCGAGGCGACGATCAAGGCGCACATGAGCGCGATCTTCCGTAAGCTGAAGGTGCACAACCGCGCCCAGGCGATCCTGGCCGTGCAGCCGCTGCTGGGCCGGACGGCCGTCGGCGCGATCGCGGCCTGACCTCAGACTTTGGTCTAAGACGCCGGCCGGTCGCGACCGGCCTTAACCTCGCGGTGAGCATGCCCGGCCGGAAGGTGCCTCCCATGCGCGTCCCAGCTTCGACCCTCCTGGCGGCCCTCCTGTGCGCCGCGTCCTCGCCCGCCCTGGCCTGCACGGTCTCGGCCAATGTCGACAGCACCGTCGGCCCCTACTCGCCCGGCGCGGTCAAGGGCGGCGCCGTGCCGGCCCTGGGCAGCCTGGCGGGACTGCAATGCCCCACCAGCGTCGTCGTCCTGCTGGGCACGAACTACATCAAGGCCAATTTCAGCAGCGCCAACGGCCTCAAGCTGCTGCCGGCCGCCGGCGGCGGCTCGATCGCCTACGTGGCCTCGGCCGACCCGGCCGGCAGCGTGGTCTTCGCCCAGAACGCCACCGTCGACTACATGCAGAACAACCTGCTCAACGTGCTGGGCCTGCTCGGCGGCAGCTCGGCCAGCCTGCCGATCTACGTCAAGCCGTCGAGCGCGGCCCTGGTCCCCGAGGGAACCTACAGCGACACCATCACCGTCAAATGGGACTGGAGCCTCTGCCCCGGCATCGGGGTCGGCGGCCTGTGCGTCGGCCAGCCCGACAAGGGCACGGGCACGACCACCCTCAAGGTCCACCTCGTCGTGACCGCCAAGGCCATGACCCTGACGGTCGCCTCGGCCACCACCTGGGACCCGCTGAACGGTGCGAGCAGCCCAAAGTCCCTGCCCGGCAGCCGGCAACGCTCGACCGTTCACGCGACCAATCCGGACATCGTGCCCCTCGACAAGGACACGGTCGCCGTAGTGCTGCGCACCCCGGCCCACGCCCGCGTCGCCTTCGACGGCGACGGCGCGTCCTCGACCTTCGTGAAGTTCACCGACGGCTCGCCGGCCTCCGGCCTGACGACCAGCTACGCCTCGCCGGCCAGCACCACGGACGACGTCGACTTCTCGTCCGACGGCGGCGCGACCTGGACCTACGTCCCCGCCCCGGCCGACCCGGCCTCGGTGGCGGCGGTCAACGCCGTCCGCGTGCGCATGAAAGGCGCGATGACGGCCCAATCGACCTTCTCGGTCTCGGCGCCATACCAGCTGGACTGAAGCGCGGCCCAGGGGCCGCGATGGGAATCAAGGAGATTTCCGGGAAACGCCCGGAACGCCCAAGCAGGCTCGCGACGTCGATCCGTCGGCGAAAAGCCTATCCAATTTGGGAAGGGATGGTGGACGCGACAGGGATTGAACCTGTGACCCCTACGATGTCAACGTAGTGCTCTCCCGCTGAGCTACGCGTCCGCCGAAGCGATCCGAAGCGCCTTCGTGAAGGCGTCCCGGCCGGGAAGGTGTGGGGGTATAGCGGCGGCTTGGCCGGGGCGCAAGCCGCCTCGAAAACTTTTTCGGAGAAGTTTTCCGAAAGGTGTGGACCCCTCAGGCCGCCATCATCTTTTCGACCTCGGAAACCAGGTCGCGCAGGTGCACGGGCTTGGACAGCACCTTGGCGCCGGCCGGAGCGCGGTCCTGGGCCGAGAGGGCGACGGCGGCGAAGCCGGTGATGAACATGATGCGCAGGGCCGGGTCGCGGGCGGCGGCCTGGCGGGCGACCTCGATGCCATCCATGCCGGGCATGACGATGTCGGTCAGCAGCAGGTCCCACGGGTGCTCGAGGTGGCTGACGGCCTCTTCGCCATCGGCGCAGGCGGTGACTTCGAAGCCCGCCCGTTCGAGCGCCCGGGCGAGAAAGCCCCGCAGCGAGTCGTCGTCTTCGGCGAGGAGGATGCGGGCCATGTCGCTTACGTGTCCGTTGGATCTCGTCTCTGGAAGGCCGAATCTTAAGTCCAGGACGGTAAATCGCCGGTGAACCGGCGCGGTCCGTCCACAGATACGACAGGGCGCGAGGGCATTTGACCGCAAGCCCGGCCCCCTCGACTATGTGACGCATGAACGCATGGGACCCGATCACGCCGCAAACGGCCTCCGCCCCCGAGAGCGCGACCGCCGCGCCCGGGCGTGAACCGGCGTTCGTGGCCGCCCGGGCCGCGCCGGACGGCTCGCCCCCGCCGACGCCCGTGGTGTTCGCCTCGCCCCATTCGGGCGCCCTGTATCCGCCGGAGATGATGGCCGCCGCCCGCCTGCCAGAGGCGGCGCTGAAGGGCTCGGAAGACGCCTTCGTCGACCGGCTGATCGCCGGCGCTCCGGCGCTGGGCGTGGCGACCATCCGCTCGCGCCTGGCGCGGTCCTACATCGACCTCAACCGCGACCCGTGGGAACTGGACCCGGCGATGTTCGAGGACGACGCCCTGCCCGAGTTCGCCCGCGGCCGCACGGCGCGCGTCGCCGCCGGCCTGGGCGCGATCGCCCGCATCGCCGACGGCCGGCCGATCTACGCCCGCAAGCTGACCTTCGAGGAGGCCAAGGCCCGGGTCGAGTACGGCCACCGCCCCTATCACGACATGCTCGACCGCCTGCTGGCCCAGGCCCGCGCCGCCCACGGCCTGGCGGTGCTGATCGACTGGCACTCGATGCCGGCGGCGGCCACGCGCGGCACGCGGGCGCGAGCCGGCGGCCCGTGCGACATCGTGCTGGGCGACCGCTTCGGCGCGGCCTGCGGTCCCGGCCTGACCCGGCTGGTCGAGGAGGCGCTGGAGGGCATGGGCTATCGCGTGGCCCGCAACAGCCCCTATGCCGGCGGCTACACCACCGAGCACTACGGGCGCCCCGCCCGGCGCACTCACGCCTTGCAGATCGAGATCAACCGCGCGCTCTACATGAACGAGACCACGCGCGAGCCCACCGAGGGCCTGGCGGCGCTGGCCGCGCACGTCGACCAGCTGACCGCGCTGCTGGCCGGCGTCGACCGGGCGGCGCTGAAGTAGGAAGAAGGAAGGGTCCCGGAACGGCCCGGCGGCCCGCAAACCGCCGCAAAGGGCTGCAAACTCGCGCCCCGTCGGGCTCGGGCCAAAAAAAAGCCCGGCGGTAAGGCCGGGCTAGTTCATTAGGGAGGAAACGCCCAGGAAGGGCAGAAGCGGCAGCGCCGCCTCACACCTTCCTTATAGGGTGCGCTGCGAAATCGAGCAAGCGCAAAGTTGGACAACGTTGTCGAATTTTCTGCGTCAACCTGTAGCAACCCTTTGCACAGCAAGGATCGGAGAACGCCGATCTTCAAGCTTGACCATAAAATAGGCATTGCTGCGATGCAGCATTAGTTGCCCAAGAAACGACATCCGCCAGAAACCACCTCAAACCCGGTAGGAATAAGGGTTTGCGAGATGACACCGGTAACCGCGACATAAGGCGCCTTACGGGCGGGGTGGATAAACGCAGCGCAGTCGCGTAAAAGCCGCGCGCCTGACGCGCGCAGCGTCTCATCCGATTTTCTCCGAAAGCCCGCCGTCCTCCCATGTCCATGCGAAATATCGCCATCATCGCGCACGTCGATCATGGCAAGACCACCCTCGTCGACCAGCTGCTGGCCCAGTCTGGCGTGTTCCGCGCCAACGAGGCGACGACCGAACGCGCCATGGACTCCAATGACCAGGAGCGCGAACGCGGCATCACCATCCTGGCCAAGTGCACCAGCGTCCTGTGGAACGGTGAAGCGGGCGAAACCCGCATCAACATCATCGACACCCCCGGCCACGCCGACTTCGGCGGTGAAGTCGAGCGGATCCTGGGCATGGTGGACGGCTGCGTCCTGCTGATCGACGCCGAGGAAGGCGTCATGCCGCAGACCAAGTTCGTGCTGACCAAGGCGCTGAAGATGGGCCTGCGCCCGATCCTCTGCATCAACAAGGTCGACCGCGCCCACGCCGATCCGGACCGCGTCCACAACGCCGCCTTCGACCTGTTCGCCGCCATCGGCGCCACGGACGAGCAGCTGGACTTCCCGCACATCTACGCCTCGGGCCGTTCGGGCTGGGCCACGCTGGACATGAACGTGCCCAGCGACAACCTCGCCCCGCTGTTCGACCTGATCGTCCGCCACGTGCCGGAACCCAAGCAGATCGCCAAGAAGGACGAGCCGTTCCAGATCCTGAACGTGCTGATCGAAAGCGACCCGTTCCTGGGCCGCCTGCTGACCGGCCGTATCGAGAGCGGCAAGGCCGTCCCGGGCATGGCCATCCACGCCCTGGACCGTAACGGCAAGGAAATCGAGCGCGGCCGCATCACCAAGGTGCTGGCCTTCCGCGGCCTGAAGCGCCAGCCGATCGACGAAGGCGCCGAAGCCGGCGACATCGTCGCCATCGCGGGCATGTCCAAGGCGACCGTGGCCGACACCCTGTGCGCCATGGAAGTCACCGAGGCCCTGCCGGCCCAGCCGATCGACCCGCCGACCATCTCGATGACCGTCTCGGTCAACGACAGCCCGCTGGCCGGCCGCGAAGGCGACAAGGTCCAGTCGCGCGTGATCCGCGACCGCCTGCTGAAGGAAGCCGAGAGCAACGTCGCCATCCGGGTGACCGAGAGCACCGAAGGCGACGCCTATGAAGTGTCGGGCCGCGGCGAACTGCAGCTGGGCGTCCTGATCGAGAACATGCGCCGCGAAGGCTTCGAGGTCTCGATCTCGCGTCCGCGCGTCGTGTTCCAGGCCGATCCGGAGACCGGCAAGCGCCTTGAGCCGATGGAAGACGTCATGATCGACGTCGACGACGAGTTCTCGGGCATCGTCATCGAGAAGCTGTCGCTGCGTAAGGCCGAGCTGCGCGACATGGGCCCGTCGGGCGCGGGCAAGACCCGCATCCAGCTGACCGCCCCGTCGCGCTCGCTGATCGGCTACCAGGGCGAGTTCCTGACCGACACGCGCGGTTCGGGCGTGCTGAACCGCGTGTTCAGCCACTACGAAGCCTACAAGGGCGCCATCGACCAGCAGCGCAAGGGCGTGCTGATCTCGAACTCTGACGGGGAAACCGCCGCCTACGCGCTGTGGAACCTGGAAGAGCGCGGCGTGATGTTCGTCGGCGCCGGCGAGAAGACCTATCAGGGCATGATCATCGGCGAGAACAGCCGCCAGGATGACATGGACGTCAACCCGATGAAGGCCAAGCAGCTGACCAACGTCCGCGCCTCGGGCAAGGACGAGTCGATCCGCCTGACCCCGCCGCGCAAGATGACCCTCGAGCAGGCCATCGCCTACATCGAGGAAGACGAACTGGTCGAAGTGACCCCGAAGAACATCCGTCTGCGCAAGCAGACCCTGAACCCCTCCTTCCGCAAGAAGCGCGTGAAGGAAGACTAGTTCTTCGCATCCTTCGGGATTTGAATTGGGCCGCCGACCTTCGGGTCGGCGGCCTTTTTCGTGGGCTGGCCCGCTCCTCCCCCGCTCGCGGGGGAGGGGGACCG
>LNIY01000139.1 GCA_001449105.1 Caulobacter vibrioides
GTGGGAGGGGGAGGGGGTACGCCGTTGGCGGTCCCCATTCCGATTTTGTGGAATGTCGGTGTGAAAATGGGTGAGGGTGTAACCCCTCACCCTCCCAGGCTTCGCCTGGGCCCCTCCCTCTCCCTATGGGAGAGGGCTTTAGATCCCCAGCGCCCCGGGGTTCATCACGCCCTTCGGGTCCACCGCCGCCTTGACCGCACGCACCAAATCCAGCGCCGGCTGCTCCAGCACATCGCCGTACGGATACAGCTTGCCGAGCTGGAAGTGCACGGCGCCATGCTGGGCGTAGAGCGCGATGATCTGGGCCTTCAGCCTGTGCACGAAGGCCGTGGTCTCGGGATTGTCGGCGTACTGCGGCAGGCTGGCCAGGTGCTCGGCCGGCAGGACGCCGGCGTGGTAGGCGGTCTGGGCGCCGGGCCAGTAGAGGGCGACTTCGTAGAGGAAGCCGGACGGGCGCAGCACCTCGAACATGCCGCCGCGCCAGACGCCGCGGGCGGTCATCTCGTCGGCGTGGCCGGCGTAGAGGGCTTCGAGAGCCGCGTGGAAGGGGGCGACCTGGCTGTGCGGCAGGATCCCATTCAGCGGCGCCCAGCGCTCGCCCTTGGGGCCGAGCACGTTGTAGAGCGGCGCGAACGGCATACCGCGCACGATGGTCGGCATGGTGTTGGGGATCTCGACCCCCTCGGCCGTCATCAGGGTGCGCAGGCGATCGAGGCGGGCCTTGGCCTCGCGGTCGTCGACCCCTTCGAGGATGTAGTGGACCATGTACTCGGCCTTGCGCAGGGCGCGGTCGCCGGCCAGGGCCATCTTGCTCAGCTGCTTCAGGCCCGCGACCAGCGACGGCGAGCTCTTCAGCACGGTCAGGGCCATCTGCACGACGGCGGCGCTGTCCTGGCGGGCGATCTGGCCCTGGGCCAGCGGCGCGTCGATGGCGAAGTGCTCGTCGTCGAGGTTCTCCAGCGCCGCCGCCCGCATGGCGCGGGCCAGGCTGGGCAGGTCGGAAAAGGCGAAGGACGCGCACTGGAAGGCGGGCTTCCTGGCGATCAGCGGCAGGGTGATGCGCGCCTTGATGCCCAGCGCGCCGCAATCGCCCAGGAACAGGCCGCACAGATCGGGGCCGTACCAGCGGGCGAACGGCGAGGCGCCCCGCGCGGCCGAACCGGTGCGCAGCAAGGAGCCGTCGGCGATCACGACGTCGACCGACACCGCCGATTCCGCCGAGCTGCCGAACTGGCCCGAGCCGTGGCTGATGGCGTGCTGCGACATCGATCCGCCCACCGTGGCGGCCAGGCCCGAGAACGGGCCGAAGAACGGGGTGCGCAGGCCCAGCGGATCGAGGGCGGTCTTCAGGTCGGCCCAGGTGACCCCGGCCTCGACCGTGACATAGGCGTCGATCTCGTTGATCTCGACGATCCGGTTCAGGGTGCCGGTGTCGATCAGCACCGTGTCGGTGCGGACGGCCAGGTAGCCGTCGGTATAGGAGGCGCCGCCGCCTCGCGGGACGATGGCGACCTCGGCCGCCGCGGCTTCGCGGACCACGGCCTGCAGCTGGTCGACGTCGGCCGGGCGGACCACGGCCAGCGGCGTTTCCAGCGTGCGGTAGACGTCGGTGGCGAACGGCAGGGCGGCGTCGCCCGTCAGGACACCGCCGGCGCCGACGATCGCCTCCAGGCGAGCGAGAAGGCCGGCGTCAGCCGGGGCGGTACGCGTCTTGACGGGCATGGAGCTGCTCAGGTCCCAGGATCAGGTCTTGGCGATGTCTTCGATGGTGGCGCGGAAGCGCTCGGCCGTGTCGGCCGCGGCGGCTTCCGAGGCGTCCTTGCGGGCCAGGTAGAACAGGCGGCCCAGGAAGTCCTGGCGCCAGGCCTCGCGGGCCTCCAGGGCGGCCTGGTCGAGCTGCAGGGCCTCGATCTCGGCGGCCAGGTCCAGGCCCTTGGCGGCGTGGACGCGTTCGGCGCTGTCGAGACGGTCGTGCAGCACGGCCAGTTCGTTGGCCAGAACCATGATCATCGACATGGCCTGGTCGAGCCCGGGGGCGTCGTAGAACTGGGGGCGCTTGCCCTTGGCGTCGCGGATGACGTGCGGGCGCTCGGCCTGCGGAGCGTGGGCGTTCATAGTGTTATCCTTCGAACTCATCAGGCCTTGCGGGCGATCAGGACTTCCCAGCCGCCGCCGGGGGCGTATTCGCCGGCGGCGAACTCGCGGTCGGAGACCGCCGCGCTGGCGTCCTGGCTGTAGCCGGCGGCCTGCTGGGCCACGAACTCCATGATGGCCATCGGGGCGGTGTCGAACTTGATGGTTTCGGGCGGGAAGCCGGCGGCCTTGGCCAGGGCGACCTGGTCGGTCTCGCGCATGGCGCCCCAGAAGGGCTCGTTGTTGTACCAGGTCTCGTTGTCCAGAATGAACTGGGTGAACGGGTCCATGTTGTCGAACGGGGGAAGATCCGCGTGGATCATGTAGCCGCCGGGCGCCAGCAGGCGGTGGCACTCGTTGAAGATGCGCGGCATGGCCTTGCCGGACGTCTCGTGCAGCAGGATGTGGCTGACGATCAGGTCGAAGGAGCCGTCTTCGAAGCGGGTCTCCTCGGCGTTCATCTGGGCGAAGTTGACCTCGAGGCCCAGGCCCGCGGCGCGTGCGTGGGCGTAGCGCACCTGCGGCGCGGCGACGTCGACGCCCCAGACTTCGGCGTCGGGGAACAGTTCCTTGTAGGGCAGGGTCGAGTGGCCCACGGTGCAGCCCAGGTCGAGGATCCGCTTGGGCTTGAAGCCGTCGAGGCGACGGTTGACGTAGTTGCAGACCGAGCGGCCCATGTCGTCGTTGAACGGGCCCATATAGCCCATGGCGTACAGATAGACGCCGCGGTCGTAGAGGGCGCCGGTCGAGATGTCGTCCGGGGTCACCGCGCCGGCATAGCCGCCGGGCATGCAGTGGATGTCGATCGAGGTCACATAGCGTGGGGTCTCGAACTCTTCCGGCAGGTCGAGCTTGCCCTTGGCGGAGGCCGACAGGCCCCGCGCCTTCTCGATCAGGTCGGGCAGCTCACGGTCGATCGTGACGTTGGTCGATTCCCAGAGCAGTTCCTGGGCGATGCGGTTGGCCGCCGCGTAATGCTGGAAGTAGAGGTCCTTGACCATGGCCGAGCGGATGTCGCGGCGGTCGGCGGGGGCGCGGCCGTGCTCGCGCTCGAAGGCCTTGGCGGCGCGGACGCCGAACACAGGGCCCAGGCCAGGCAGCAGGCCCTGCTGGATGAACTGCTTGAAGCTCTTGGTGAATTCCTGCCGCGACGCCTCGTCGTGGGTCGGCTTGGGCAGGATCGGGTGGTCGACCTGCTGGAAGGTGTTGAGCATCTCGGCGGACATGGCGGCCTCCAAACAGCCGGCCCGGACGGGCGGCGCGAACTGACGCTAATCTGAAGGGGACCGATCAGTCAAAATATTGCGTTCAGCGGATGCTCCGCTAGGCGGTCAGCCTGCGGGCGAGGCAGGGGCGGCGGGCTTGTTGGGCAGGGCTGGACCGGCGAGGTCGGTCGTCGCAACCGCGCAGGGTATTCTGGCGGCGGGCGGAGAGGCGCTGAAGCCGTTTCCACCTTCAGCGGGCCGCAGACCGCGCCCTCTCTCTTAGAGAGAGGGAGGGGCCCGCCGCCGCAGGCGGTGGGAGGGTGAGTGGTTACGGTCTGGCCGATCGGAGCGCGGTCAGGATGTCGTCGGCCGTCCCTACAGGATCGGCCAGGACCGCTCGTTGTTGAACCTCAAAACCACGTATCCGAGCCGCTCCAGCGTATCGGTGCGACGCTCGTCATAGTCTTCTCGGCCCTCATGAGCAGCGCCGTCGAGCTCCACGATCAGCTTGCCCGCCTCGCAGATGAAGTCCGCGAAATAGCAGTCGATCGCAATCTGCCGCATGAACTTGAAGCCGGCGAGGCGACGGTTGCGGACGAGAGCCCAGAGCACCTTTTCCGCCAGGGTCTGGTTCTGGCGAAGGCGGCGGGCGTAGGCGGTCCTGTCCATGGCAAAACCGGGGCACGGCCTTCCAGCGGTCGCAATCATAGGAATTGGGATTTTCCTGTGACCGGCGAAACCACTCACCCTCCCACCGCTACGCGGCGGGCCCCTCCCTCTCTCTAAGAGAGAGGGCTTGGAGAGAGCGGCTTGCCACCCTCAGCCGACATTAGATCCGCTTCAACGCCGGTTGTCGGTAGCTGTGGGCGTTGCCGGTTCCAGGGCGTGTGTACAGCAAGCCGACAGTTGCCCGTGGCGAGCGGTTTGCCTGTTCTGACAAACAATTAATGAAAGTTGCTGCATCCGAGCGACCGCTCCGGCGCCTCTACAGCTTGTGTCCAAAGCAACCCGCGCACTTCAAAATATATGCGCGCGGCATGTGGATCTATTTCTTGGGGCAGTCGGAGGGGCTTATGAGTGGAGTCGAGATTTTTGCGCCGCGCACCGTCAAAAGTCGGCGCACGTGGACCGCTGCAGCGCTGATCCTGATCGTCGTCTTCTTTTTGGTCGGGCAGTTGACGACCATCTTCGCCGTGTTGAAGCCCATGGGGTATCACAAGGCGGACCTTGATACGCAATGGCAGCCGCTCGCCATCTACTTGGCTGGCGGAGCGATCACCATACTTCTCATCGTTGCCTGGGCGGTGCTGTTCGAGCGCAGATCACCTGCGGCCTTGGGCTTCAACACCAGAATTGCCGGCGCCTATCTGCGCGGACTGCTGGTCGGAGGGCTTTCCCTCGGCGCCGTCGTCGGCGTCATTTTCGCCGCGGGCGGCTACAAGGCCGTCGGGAGTTTGTCCTTGGGCTTGCTTGCGCCAGCCGTTCTGGCGCCGTTCATCGCCTTGTTTGGCGGTTATATGATCCAGGGCGCGGCCGAAGAAACCATGTTGCGTGGTTGGTTGATGCCGCTGGTCGCATCCAGGCACGGATTGATCGCCGCCGTTCTTCTCAATGCCGGCTTTTTTGCTCTGCTCCATGCGAGCAATATTGATCCGTCGAAGGAACTGGCGCTCGGGATCTTCAACCTGTTTCTTTTCGCCGTCGTGCTTAGTCTCTACGCCGTCAAGGAAGGATCGCTGTGGGGCGTGTGCGCCTTCCATACGGCCTGGAACGCCCTGCTTGGTATGGGTTTCGGGCTTGAGGTCAGTGGCCAGAAGGTCGCCATCGCACCGATCGTCGTGGGTTTGGCGCCGGTGTCGAACGCGCCGTGGTGGCTTACCGGCGGGGCTTTCGGCCCGGAGGCGAGCGTCGCCACGACGATCGTGCTCGCCGGGGGCTGCGCCTATCTGATCGCGAAGGGGGCGCTTACCAATCGATCCCCTCTCTCTTAGAGAGAGGGGTCTTATGCCTTAGACCTCTACCGCGCCCGCATCATACGCGAAGAGGCCCAGGGTCTCTTCGTTCTTGATCTGGGTCATGCCGTAAAGGTGGGCTTCGTCGCCTTCCAGGCGGTCGGCGTTGAGGTTCGACTCGACCTGGATGAAGCCGCAGCGCTCCTTGCGGGCGGCTTCGTAGCGGGCCAGGGCTTCGGGGACGTCCGACGCGGCGTCGAAGGCCCGGGCCAGGACCAGGGCGTCCTCGATGGCGGCGGCGGCGCCTTGGCCCAGGAATGGGGTCATGGCGTGGGCGGCGTCGCCCAGCAGGGCCACGCGGCCGCCGCGAACCCAGGTGGTCAGGGGCTGGCGGGCGAAGACGGCCCACTTGTAGAGGGCGGCTGGATCGATGGTGTCGAGCAGGGCCTGGACGTCGCTGCTCCAGCCTTCGAAGGTCTTGTGCAGGTCGGCCAGATCGGCGCGGATCGTCCAGCCTTCCTCGGCCCAGCCCTCCTGGCGGGCGAAGAAGACGAGGTTCAGCAGGGTCGAGCCCCGCAGCGGGTAGCGCACGGCCATCCGGCCCGGGCCGATGTGGATGCCTGGGAAGTGGGCCAGGTCTTCGAGCAGCGGACCCTCGACCGGCACGATGGCGCGCCAGACGACGTGGCCGGTGAAGTGCGGCTCGCCCGGGTCGAAGCCCTTGCGCACGCCCGATTTGACGCCGTCGGCGCCGATCACCGCGTCGCCCTTGATCTGCGTCCCGTCGGCCAGGACGGCGATGGCGCCGTCTTCGGTCGGCTCGGCGGCGACGCAAGGGCTGGACAGGCGCACCGTGGCGCGGCCGGTGGCTTCGAGCGCATCGACCAGGATGGCGTGCAGGTCGGCGCGGTGGATGTAGACGTAAGGCGCGCCGTAGAGGTCGCGCACCTTCTGGCCGCGCTCGAAGGCGACCAGGTCGCGGCCGTCGGCCCAGTGCTGCACGCGCTGGCGCTGGGGCTCGACCCCGGCCGTGGTGATGGCCTCGGCCAGGCCCAGGTGGTGGTAGACGCGCATGGCGTTGGGGGCCAGCGTGACGCCGGCGCCGATCTCGCCGAGGGCGGGGGCCTGCTCCAGCACCTCGACGGTGTGGCCGGCCCGGGCCAGGGCGATGGCGGCGGTCAGGCCGCCGATGCCGGCGCCGGCGACGATCAGGTGCTGGGGACGCATGGTTAGTCTCCGTACTCAGGCGTAGGTCGCCGCGTCGGTCAGCAGGGCGTCGAGCCCGGCGACGGCGTTGAGGCGGGGAAGGTCGAGAATGTCGAGGCCGTCGGTCGTGCCGTCGGCCCTCAGCTTGGCGAGCCAATCGGGCGCATAGCGGGCCAGGCCGTGCAGCAGCAGCATCGGATGCAGGGCGATGGCGAAGCCGAGGTCCTGCAATTCCGCGCCGGTGCGCACGGCGGTGATCCCGCCCTCGACGAGGTTGTGGATCAAGGGGACGCGGGCGGCGAAGCGCTCGGCCACGGCCTTGGTCTCCTCCAGCGTCCTGGGGCCTTCGACGAAGACGATGTCGGCGCCGGCTTCCAGGTAGGCCTCGGCGCGGTCGAGGGCGGCTTGCGGGCCCTCGACGCCGAGCGCATCGGTGCGGCCGATGATCAGGGTGTCCGATCGCGCGTCGAGCGCGGCGCGGACCTTGCCGACCATCTCGGCGACCGGGATCACGCCCTTGCCGCGGATGTGGCCGCAGCGTTTGGGAAAGGTCTGGTCTTCCAGCTGCACGGCGGCGGCGCCGGCCCGTTCGAGCACCTTGACCGTACGCTGGGTGTTCAGCGCGTTGCCGAAGCCCGTGTCGATGTCGACGATCAGCGGGATGTCGACGCGGTCGGCGATGGCCCGCACCGCGTCGGCCAGCTCGCCGACGGCGACGAGGCCGACGTCCGGGCGGCCGAGCCGGGCCAGCGACAGGGCCGCGCCCGACAGGAAGGCGGCCTCGAAGCCGGCCTGCTCGACCAGCAGGGCCGAGAACCCGTCGTAGCAGCCCGGCGCGGCCAGCAGTCGGCGGCGACCATCGGGGCCGACCGCCAGCCGCTCGCGCAGGCGCGTGGCGGCGCTCGTCACTCCGCGGCCTTGGCGCCGGCGCCAGTCGGGATGTGGCTCTCGTGGTTCTTCAGGTACCAGTCGGCGATCTCCTCGCGGGTGGCGAACCACACGCCCGGCAGGCTCTTGGCGTGCTGGATGAACTCGCGCAGGGCGCGGATCCGGTAGGCCCGGCCCGAGACGTGCGGGTGGATGCCCACGTTCATCAGCCGGCCCGAGGTCGCGCCCTCCTTGTAGAGGACGTTCAGCTCCTCGATCAGCACGTCGCGGTACTCGTCGGTGGTGTGGCCCCGACGGGTGAGCAGGGTGAAGTCGTTGATCTCGTTGGAGTAGGGCGTCGAGACGATCGGGCCATTGGGCGTGCGCAGCAGGTAGGGCTGATCGTCGTTGAGCAGGTCGCAATAGAAGGTGCAGCCGTGCTCGGCCAGGATGTCGGCGGTCTGCAGCGTGCCGCGCAGGGACGACGACAGCCAGCCCTTGGCCCGCTTGCCGACGAAGCGCTCGTACTGGTCCAGCGAGCGCAGGACGATGTCGCGCTCCTTGGCCGGCTCATGGGCGAAGTCGCTCAGCAGTTCGCCCTGTTCCCAGTTGTGGGCCAGAAGCTCCCAGCCGCGCTCCAGGCAGGCGTCGGTCATGGCCTTGCGGCGCTCGAAGGTCACCGCGTTGGTGGTGCAACTGGCCTTGACGCCCTGCTCGTCGAACAGGTCGAACAGCCGCCAGATACCCACCCGCTGGCCGTATTCCCGCCAGGTGTAGTTGGGGAAGTCGGGCGTATCGCCGGCCAGCACGTCGGGCAGGATCGGCGGCCCGCCGGCGTAGTACTTCTCCTTGGTCGGCTTGGTGAGGTCCCAGGTCTCCAGGTTGAAGGTCATGACCAGGGCCACGCGCGCGCCGTTCGGCCAGATCAGCGGCTTGCGGTGCGGAAGCGGAACGAAATCGTATTCCATGCCGGTACTCTCTGATCCGTCTTACTAGTGTTCGAGAAGGAGCGAGCCGAAGCCGTCGATCTTGTCCGCCACTCCCATGCTCCGAAGAGCGTGCCAGTAAGTGGCGGTGTT
Organism: Caulobacter vibrioides; assembly: GCA_001449105.1. Lineage (GTDB taxonomy): Bacteria > Pseudomonadota > Alphaproteobacteria > Caulobacterales > Caulobacteraceae > Caulobacter > Caulobacter vibrioides_C. Next base: position 8,443 of record LNIY01000139.1, read on the forward strand.
GATGGCCACGACCGGCTTTTCCAGCCAGAACTCGGCGATGCCGGCGACCTTGGCGAAGGCCAGGTTCGTGCCGCACTGGACGACGGCGTCGGCGCCTTCCGACACCTCGATGGCCGCGCGCTTCAGCGTCTGCGGGCTCTCGTGGGCGATCAGCATGGGCGAGGGCGACTTGAGGCCCTTCACTTGCGTGACCTCGTAGCCCAGGTCCTCGAAGAACTTGCGCACCTGGTTGTCGCCGACCGGCATGTAGGGGGTGATGACCCCGATCTTTTTGATGCCGCCATAGGCCTTGAGCGCGGCGTCGACGGCGGTGGAGCCCATCACGACCGGCACGCCCTTGGTGCGCTCCAGCATGCGCTGGGTCAGGCGCTCGGCGCCGTCGGCGCCGTCCCAGAAGGTTTCGGCCGACATGCCCATGACCACGCAGGCCGGGTCCATGGTCATGGCGACGTCGACGCTGTCCATGGTCGCGTCACGGATGTTCTGCAGCATCACCATGAACGACTCGTCGTCGGTGACCTTGGTGTCCGGAATGGCGATCCGCTGGAAGTGGTTGGTCACGCCACGCGGGCGCATGTCGTCGTACTCGGGCTGGACGCTCGTGTTGGTCGACGGCGCGATCACCGCATACTTCAGGCGGTGTCCCAATGAATCCGGCATGACGCTTCCTTCGACCTGCGACGTTTCGATGGTCGAGGAATGGCAAAGCCGAAGCGGCCGCGCCGCACCCCAGGAGCCGATATCCGCCCGGCGGATAGGAAAAGGCGCCGCCAGAGCGGGAAGGACGGGCGTCGCTAGGGTCGTCGTTGAACCACAACGGAAATTCCTCCGGGGGACGAGACCATGCCCGCCTTCATCATCGCCACCACCGTCATCACCGACCCGCCGCGCTTCATGGAATACGTGAAGGCCATTTCGGGTTTGGCCGAGCGCTTCGGCGGCGAGACCTACGTCCGCGGCCCCGTGACCGAGGTGCTGGAGGGCGAGGTGCCCGAAGGCGAGCGCGTGATCGTCACCCGCTATCCCGACGCCGCCGCCGCCAAGGCCTACCTGCACTCGGACGAGTACCAGGCCGCCAAGCTCCTGCGGAAGAACGCGGGCGACGTCGTGGTCCGCATGATCGTCGTCGACTGATCAAAGCGCGTGAGCCGGGGCGCGAGGGGGAAACCGCGCCCGCAACGCCGATCCAAAACTAGCGAGGTTCCGTGGAACGATTCCAAGTCGTCGTCGCCGGCGCTGGGCCCGTGGGCTCGGTCGCGGCCTATCGGCTGGCCCAACTGGGTGTCGAGGTGCTGCTTCTGGAGGCCGCGCCGCGCTGCCCCGAGGACCTGCGCGCCTCGACCATGCATCCGCCGACGCTCGACATGATGAAGACGCTGGGCGTGCTCGACGAGCTCGAGGCCCAGGGCCTGCGCGCGCCGGTCTATCACTATCGCAACCGCCTGACGGGCGAGGTGATGGCCTTCGACATGAGCGAGCTGGCCGACATCAGCGAGCATCCGTACCGGTTGCAGTGCGAGCAGTTCAAGCTGGCCCGCCTGCTGACAGAGAAGCTGGCGGCCCATCCGAAGGGCGAGGTGCGGTTCTCGCATCGCCTGGCCCACTTCACCCAGGACGACCAGGGCGTCACAGCCTCGATCGAGGCGCCGTTCGGCATCGAGCAGGTGCGCTGCGACTATCTGATCGGCGCCGACGGAGCCAATTCGATCGTGCGCAAGTGGCTGGACGTCGAGTTCGAGGGCTTCACCTATCCGGAGAAGTTCCTGACGCTGTCGACCGACTGGCCGCTGGAGGACCATTTCAAGGGTCTGGCCCACGTCAACTACGTGGCCGATCCCAAGGAGTGGTGCGTGCTGCTGAGGGTGCCGTCGCTGTGGCGGATCCTGGTTCCGGCCAATGGCGACGAGAGCGACGAGGCCCTGCTGTCAGACGCCAAGAAGGAGGCCGTGTTCGGCGGCCTGTTGGGCGACGGCGCGTCGATCAAGACCGCGCACCGCACGCTCTACAAGGTGCACCAGCGGGTGGCCAAGACCTACCACGTGGGTCGGGTGCTGCTGGCGGGCGACGCGGCCCACCTCAACAACCCGCTGGGCGGGTTCGGCATGAACTCGGGCGTCCACGACGTCTGGAACCTGACGCAGAAGCTGGCCGAGATCCTGCTGGAGAAGGGCGACGCCGACGCGCTGCTGCCGCTCTACGACCGTCAGCGGCGGGCGGTGATGCACAAGTTCATCCAGACCCAGACCATCGCCAACAAGGCGGCGATGGAGGCCGGCACCGCCGAGGCCTACGCCGATCGCGAGGCCAAGATGCGCCAGATCCTGGCCGACCCGGAGCAACGCCGCGAGTACCTGCTGCTGCAGTCGATGTACAAGAGCCTCGAGCTCGAAGCGGCCACGGCGTGAGGGCGGGACGATGATCCAGTTTCACACCATCCCGACCGCCAACGGCCAGAAGGTGCGGATCGTGCTGGAAGAGACGGGGCTGGCCTATGCGCTGGCCCCCATCGACCTCTATGCCGGCGAGCACAAGCGGCCGGACTACAAGGCGACGCTGAGCCCGTTCGGCAAGGCGCCGGCGATCGTCGATCCCGACGGTCCCGGCGGCGCGCCGATCGTGCTGTCGGAGACCCTGGCCATCGCCTGGTACCTGGCCGAGAAGGCCGCCAGCGACATGCTGCCCAAGGGGCCGGGCGAACGGGCCGAGTTCCTGATGTGGGCCTCGGCGGTGTCGTCGCAGTTGGCCGGTGCCTTCACCAACCAGTTCGTAGCCACGGTGATGGCGCCCGAGAAGACCCCGTGGGCGATCGAGCGCTCGCTGGCCGATTGCCACGAGCAGCTGGCGGCGTTCGAGGCCCGTCTGGCCAGCCGCGTCTACATGCTGGGCGAGCGGTTCACGATCCTGGACGCGCTGTTCTTCCCGATGGTCGCCAGCTCGGCCAGGCGGCTGGAAGGCGGGCTGGAGCGCTATCCGAACCTCGCTCGCTACGAGGGCTTCATCGCCCAGCGGCCGGGGGTGCAGCGGGGCATGGCCAACGGCTAGGGCGTATCGACATTCAAGGTTGGAGAGTGGTCCTTGTCCTTCGACAAGCTCAGGATGAGGACCATTTGCAGGCCGAGATCGTAGAAAAACCTCATCCTGAGCCTGTCGAAGGACGAGGTTTTCGTCTCAGATTTTGAATGTCGATCCGACCTAGGCCAATGACTGGGGCGAGCGCCAGGGTCGTACAACCTTGGCGCCGTACCCGGCGCGAAAACCTTGTGAGACTGTTCCTCGCACGGTTAACGCGAGGCGAGGCCGCATGGAGCGCAGCTGGATCAAGGGGCGGGTGTTCGTCGTCGACGACGACCCGGTGCTGCTGGCCTTCCTGGAAGGCGCCCTGGCCAAGTCCGGCTACATCGTTCAGGCCTTTGAGTCCGCTCGCAGTGCGCTGCACGCGGCGGGGCTGGACAAGCCAGCGATCTGGCTGATCGACATCCGCATGCCAGACATGGACGGCATGGAACTGCTCAAGCTCCTGCGCGGCGGCGAGGAGCATCGCCGGACGCCGGTGGTCATGCTGACCGGCGAGGGGCGGCTCGACCGTATCGCCAGCGCCATGGGCGCGGGGGCGACGACCTATCTGCTGAAGCCGTTCTCGCCACAGCAGGTGGTGGAGAAGGTCTATGCGGCGCTGAACTTGGGGTAGGGGGACACCACCCTACCGTAAGATCCCCGCGAAAGCGGGGACCCAGGTGTTTTATCGTCGAGCGCCACGCGTTTCAGAAAAAGCCTGGGTCCCCGCTTTCGCGGGGATCTTACGGATGATGGGGGGCTTGGCGGGAAACCCTCACCAGGCCACTTCGGCTCCGGCCAGGTCCAGGAACTTGCCCGTGTCTTCCAGGCTCAGGCCGGCGATGACCTTCTGCTGGCCTTCGACGCTTTCCTCGACCGAGTAGGGCGCGTCCGGGCCGCCGAGGGCCGTGCGAGTCCAGCCGGGGGCCATGGCGATGACGGTGACGCCGTCGCCCTTCAGCTCGACCGCCAGCCCCTTGGCCAGCATGTTCAGCGCCGCCTTGGACGAGCGGTAGGCGTGCGAGCCGCCGTAGATGTTGGTTCCGATGGAGGCCAGGCCGCTGGACATCATGACGATGGTCTTCCTTTCGCCGGCCTTGATGTTGTCGATCAGCGCCGCGGTGATGCGGAACGGCGAGACGACGTTGGTCGCGAGAATGTCGGCCCAGATGTCGTAGTCCATGCCGGCCAGGGTCTGGTGAGCCATGCCCTCGGGCAGCGGGATGGGACCGTAGGTGCCGGCGTTGTTGATCAGCACGTCGATCGCTGCGCCTCGTAGACGCTCGGCGAGGGCGGAGACGGAAGCCGCGTCGTTCACCGACAGCGCCTCGATGCGGACCTTGCCGGGATGGGCCTGCGCGATGGCCGCAAGCTCGGCGGCGGCGGCCGGGTCCCGGCAGGTGGCGATGACGTCGGCGCCGGCGGCTGCGTACTGGCGGACGTGCTCCAGGCCGATGCCGCGATTGGCGCCGGTGATCAGGACCGTGGTCATGACGTGTTCTCTTTCGTTGCTGGCGTCGACTTGAACCGCTCGCCGTGACACGGGCGTGGCGGAGGTGATCTTCGCCGCTGTGCGGATAACGGCCCCGGCCGCCGGGAGCGGGCGAGGGGCGAGCGCTAGGACCGAGGCTCCAAGAGTCCGCTGGAGCCGCCCTTGACCGTCATCCGCAAGGCTTATGCCGATACGCCCGCCGGCCAGGTGCACCTGCGCCGGGTGGACGGCCCCGGCGATCCGATCGTGCTTCTGCATCGCACCCCGGTCAGTTCGGCCTGTTTCGACGGCGTGCTGGCCCGCCTGGCCGGTCGCCGCGCGGCCATCGCGCTGGACACCCCCGGCTTTGGCCAGTCTTTCCGTCCCGAGGGCCTGCCTTCCACGGTGGATTACGGCGCCTGGCTGCTGGCGGCGCTGGACGCCCTGGGCGTGGAGCGTTTCCACCTGGCCGGCCACCATACCGGCACCCACATCGGCGCCGAGATCGCGGCGGCCGCGCCCGACCGCGTGCGCTCGCTGCTGCTGAACGGTGTGCTGTTCGCCACCGCCGCCGAACGCGAGATGTTCCGCGCCCAGGTCGGCCAGTCAGCGCCGATCGACGCGCACGGCGCCTATCTGATCCAGTCCTGGGGCGTGATGAAGGGGCTGTTGCCCCGCTTCGACGCCCAACTGGTGCAGACGGAATTCCTGGGCGCGATCGGTACGCCGGACGGCCGCAACCAGGCCTTCGGGGCGATCTTCGACCAGGACTTCGCCAGCGTCTTCAAGGCCGTGACCTGCCCGGTGACCGTGCTGCAGGCGGTGGACGACCCGCTGGCCGGCTTCGTCGACCGCATCCGCACCGCCCGTCCGGGCGTGGTGGTCACCACTCAGGGCAAGACCGGCGTCGCCGCACCCGAGCTGGAACCCGAGATATTCGCCGAAACCCTGCTGGCCTTCGCGGACGGCGTCGAAACCACGCCTACGAACACCCCCCTTCAATGGACCCCGCCCATGACCAATCGCCGTTTCTCCCTCGTCCGCGCCGGCCAGGGCTTCGAGCTGGCCGAGTCCATCGTGCCCGTCCCGACGCCGGGTCCCGGCCAGGTGCTGGTGCGCGTGCGCGCCGTGGCCCTGAACCGTCGCGACGTGATGATCCGCCAGGGCTGGTATCCGGTGGGCGAGGCCGACGGCTTCACCCCGCTGTCGGACGCCGCCGGCGAGATCGTCGCCCTGGGTGAGGGCGTCGAAGGCCTGGCCGTGGGCGATCGCGTCGCCTCGACCTTCTTCCAGAATTGGGCCGGCGGCCGCATCACCTTCCCGGCGGTGATCTCGTCACTGGGCGCCGGCGGTCCCGGCGTGCTGGCCGAGCAGGTCGTGCTGTCGGCCGACGGGGTGGTGAAGCTGCCCGACGGCCTCGACTTCGTGCAGGGCGCGACCCTGACCTGCTCGGGCGTCACGGCCTGGTCGTCGCTGGTCACGCACGGCGGCTTGCAGGCCGGCGACTGGGTGGTGACCCTTGGCACCGGCGGCGTCTCGCTCTGGGGTCTGCAGATCGCCAAGGCTTTCGGGGCCAAGGTGGCCGTGGTCGGCGGCGATGACGCCAAGCTGTCCCGCGCCAAGGAACTGGGCGCGGACCTGACGGTGAACTATCGCACCACGCCCGACTGGGACGCCCGAGTGAAGGAGGCCTCGTTCGGCGGTGTGCAGCACGCTCTGGAACTGGGCGGCGCGGGCACCCTGGCCAAGTCGCAGGCCAGCCTGGGCGTCGGCGGCCACGTGGCCGTCATTGGCGCCCTGGCCGGCTTTGGCGGCACGCTCGATGCCTCGGCCATGGTCATGGCGGCCCAGCGGGCCACGGCGATCTCGGTGGGCTCGCGCGCCGACCACCAGGCGCTGTCGGACTTCGTGGCGGCCAAGGGCATCGTTCCGGTGGTCGACAGCGTATTCAACCTCGACGCCATCGAAGGCGCCTACGCCCGCGCCGACAAGGGCGCGTTCGGCAAGGTGGTGGTGACGCTGTAGGGTTGTTGGACCCCTCCCTCTTTGAGAGAGGGAGGGGCCCATGGCGAAGCCATGGGAGGGTGAGAGGTTACAAACTCACAGAAAAAGGCGCGGTCGGTTCGGCCGCGCCTTTCTATTTGCATGTCGGCGGAGAGATGAGGGATTTACCCGCAAGCGGTGAAACCTCTCACCCTCCCAAGCTTCGCTTGGGCCCCTCCCTCTCTCGTAGAGAGAGGGTTTGGTTTACGCCTCCACCACCTCGACCAACGCACCGCCCGGCGCGCGCAGCACACCGGCGCGCTTGCCGCCGTAGACCGCGCCGTCGCGGACCGTGGGGGCGACTATCCAGTCGCCCGTTACGCTGTCGAAGTCCGGATGCTTGAGCGTGCAGATGGCGACGCCCGGCGGCAGGGAGCCGGCGTGGCCGGGGCGAACCGTGGCCGCTTCAGGATACTGGTCGAACTCCAGGAAGACGTCCTTCTGATAGGTCGCCGTCGCCAGGGCGTGGCGGCTGTCCTTGGGAAGCTCGAAGGCGTCGTTGATCATGTTGTAGACGATGGTCATCGGCGCGCCGACGTCCAGGCCCAGGGTCTGGCCGAACCAAGCGCCGCTGGCCGCCATGTCGTCGCTGGCGAGGACCAGGATGAACAGCTTGTCGATCAGGCTGCCGGGGTGGGGCAGGCCGTTGCCGGGCGAGACGATCTCGGTCAGGTAGACGATCTCGCCGTCGGGGCCCCTGACCTGCATAGGATGGATGGTCGGCAGGCCGTCGATGCGCTTGGGCGGGCCGATGATCTCGAACGGCGCGTCCAGCATGCGCGCGTTCACGGCCATGACGTCCTGGCAGCAGATCTCGATCGCCGCCCAGCCGTAGGTGCGCAGTGGCCGATACTCCGGGACGGGGTCGCCCTCGACGAAGCGCAGGAAGACGTCGGCGCCGCTGGCCGGCTGCAGCACGGCGTAGGGGCGGCCGGCGCTGGCCGGGGCGCCCCAGCTGGCGGCCAGGTCGGCTGGGACCTCGCCCTGCTCGACCACAGCGTAGTCCAGCCATTGGGCGTAACGCTGCGCGGCCTGGGCGACGTTCGGCGTCACCAGGGTGGCGGCCCTGAGAAGGTTCATCGGTAGGTCCTTGAAATCGTGCGGACTTTAGTCGCGCAGCTCGACGGCCACGTCCTCGGAGGCGACGTCGCCCGTGGCGGTCGCGGCCTCGGCCTCCTGCTGGACGATGCGCAGCACGCGGGCCAGGTATTCCTGCAGCCACAGGCCGCGCTCGGCGGCGGCTTCGGCGGAGGGCTCGAAGCGCTCGATCTCACTGCGGTCGAGGCCGCCACGGGCTTCCAGGACCCGCTCCAGGGTGTCGATCCGGGCGCGGGTGACGGCCAGTTCCTGGACGACGGCCATGGTGATGGCCAGCACGCGTTCGACTTCCGGATTGGCGAAGAAAAAGGGGCGCTTGCCGGCCGGCTTGGCGCCGGCGTCGGCTAGGGCGTCGGCGATGCTCATTGTGCTTTCCGGGCTCCAATCACCCGCCAGGCGGCCTTGCGGCCGTAATCTTCGCTGTCGTCGTCGGCAGCGTCGGGGAAGACCTCGCGGTCGACCACGGCGGTGACGCCGTCATGGATCAGCTCGCCCTCCGCAAAGCCGGCCTCGACCATGCGCGCGTCGAGGTCGATCTCGTGCAGCGTGCTCCAGAAGGGCTCATTGTTGTAGAAGGCGTCCCAGTCGCGCATGGCCTGCTCGAACAGCGGCATCGTGGGCGCGTACTGCGGCTGCTCGACGTGCAGCACGACGCCGCCCGGAGCCAGCACGCGACGGCTCTCGGCGAAGATGGCCTTCATCGAGGTCAAGGAGAGCTCGTGCAGGAACATCGTCGTCTGCACCCAGTCGAAGCTTTCGTTCTCGAAGCGCGACAGGTCCGCGCCGTCGGCCTGGACGAAGCGGATGTTTTCGACACCCAGCGAAGCGGCGCGGGCGGCGGCGTAGCGCAGCATCGGGCCGCCGACGTCGATCGCCACCACCTCGGCTTCGGGAAAGGCCTGGGCGATCGGCAGGGCGCTGTGGCCGACCGTGGCGCCGATGTCGAGGATGCGGCGCGGTTTGAAGTCGGGCAGGCGTCGCTGCACCCAGCGCACTACGGCCTGGCCGCCGCCGTCGGAGAAGCGGCCCAAGAGGCCGCCGGTGGTGGCGAAGCCGCCGTGGTCGTAGTTGGCCCCGCCCGAGACGTCGCCTTCGAAGCGCTCGACGTGATAGCTGCCGGGCATGCAGTGGTGGTCGACCGCCGAGACGTAGCGCGGAATCGGAAGGCTCGGATCCAGCTCCAGTCGGTCGTGGCCGGCGTTCAGCGCGGCGGCCTTGGCGGCCAGTTCCTCGGCCTGGCGCAGGGTGGTCCAGCGACCGGCCTGCTGGCGCTGCTCCATGGTCAGGCGGCGCAGGGCAGACCAGGTCTGGAAGGCCGGATCCTTCAGCAGAGCCTTGCGGACCTCGTGGCGATCCTCGGGCGCGCGACCGTTGGCCTTCTGGAAGGCGGGCAGGGCGCGGGTCTCCCAGGCCTGCTTCACGCCGGGGATGAGCCGGGTCGACAGGTGGCGGTTGAGCTGGGCCAGGACGTTCAGCCGCTCGATCTCGTCATGCGACATCTCCGGGAACACCCCGTGGCGGCCGACCTTGCGATAGTCGGGCGGGCCGTCATAGGCCTGGATCGGCCCCTCGTTGACGCGACCGGTCATGGCGCACTCCTACTCAATTGATCCGAGCTTGCGCCTGTCCGACCGAGGATGGGCCTGCGACGGCGTGAAAATCCGCCTGTCAGGAATCCAGGAGTCAGGCGCCGGGCACGGCGGCGCGCTCGCCGACGGCGGCCTCGATGCGCTGCTCCCGGGCCGCGTGCTCGGCGGCGAAGCGGTAGCGGCCCAGCGGCAGCAGGATCAGGCCGCCCAGCACCAGCAGTACGGTGGCGATCACCAGGGAGAGCTGGTAGCCGCCGGTGGCGTCGAAATCGGCCCCGAAGGCCACGGGCCCCAGACCCGAGCCGGCCGCGTAGGCGCAATAAAGGCAGCCGTAGAGCGTCGAGTAGGCCCGCGCCCCGAAGTAGCGGGCGATCAGGAAGGCCAGCAGGTCGAACTCCATGCCCGCCGCCATGCCGACCAGGGCGATGGCGACGAGGGCGCCGGTGAAGCCGGGGTCCTGGCCGTGCAGGAGCAGGCAGCCCAGCGCGGGCAGGCACAGCAGCACCAGCGCCACGGCCGGGGCCCAGAAGCGGTCGACCAGATAGCCGCCGGCCACCCGGCCGACGATCACCGACAGGCCGACCACCGGGGCCAGGCTGACGATCTCGGCCTTCGTGAAGCCCTTCAGCTTCAGCAGGTTCTCCAGGTTGGGCAGGGGGCCGGCGATGGCGAAGGAGAACAGCAGGAAGCCGCCGGCGATCAGCCAGAACTTCGGATCGCGCAACGCTTCCGGAAGCGTCAGGCCCGGCAGCGGGGCGGCCTCGGTATGGACGCGGCGCGCGCCCGGGTCCTTGAAGGCCAGCAGGGCCACGGGCAGGGCGATGATCAGGGGCAGGGCGCCGGTGACCAGATAGGCGGCGCGCCAGCCGTGCGCCTCGATCATCCACATCAGGAACGGCTTGATAAGAAAGCCGAACACGCCGGTGCCCATCAGGGCGACGCCGAGAGCCAGGCCCTTGTTGGCCTCGAAGCCGTTGTTGATCGCCCGGGTCCAGGTGGTGGGCAGGGTGCCGGCCCCCACCGCGCCCATCAGCGCCCAGTTCAGGTAGAACAGCGGCAAGGCGCCGTTGGTCAGCGAAAAACCCATGAAGGCGAAGGCGAACAGCACCAGCGAGGCGATCGCCACGGGCCGCACGCCGATCCTGTCGCCCAGCCAGCCGATGATGGGGCCGACGATCATCACCGCCACGGTGGCGACCGGCAGGCCCAGCATGATCGAGGCGAAGCTCCAGCCGAATTCCTTGGCCAGTTGCGGGGCGAGCATGCCGATGCTGTAGAAGGGCAAGGGTGAAAGCCCCAGGCCCACGCCCAGCACGACGCTGAGCAGCAGCGGCCAGCCGCGACGGAACTCGCCGCCTTGGGCTTCGGCCTGGTGGTTTTCGGATAGTTTCGCCATCGCCGTTTGCCCCGCCGCGATCACATCGGTAGGCGAGGCAGCCTGGGGCGGGAAAAGTCGCCCGCAACAGGAATATCCGGAGCAATCGCCTTGCGATCAGACGTCCGACCCGGCGCGGCCCTTGCGGGGGTCAAGGTGCTCGATCTTTCCCGCGTGCTGGCCGGTCCTTGGGCGACCCAGGCCTTGGCCGACATGGGCGCCGAGGTGGTGAAGGTCGAGCGGCCGGGAGTCGGCGACGACACGCGGGCCTGGGGACCTCCGTTCTTCGAGACCACCGGGGGCGAGCGCGGAGACGCGGCCTACTTCACCTGCGCCAACCGCAACAAGCGGTCGGTGACCATCGACATGGCCGACCCGCGCGGCGCGGACCTGATCCGCCAGATGGCCGCCGAGGCCGACGTGGTGGTCGAGAACTTCAAGGTCGGGGGGCTTTCGAAGTACGGCCTGGATTACGGGAGCCTGGCGACGATCAATCCGCGCCTCGTCTATTGCTCGATCACCGGGTTTGGCCAGACGGGGCCTTACGCCGCGAGGGCGGGCTACGACTACATGATCCAGGGCATGGGCGGGCTGATGTCGATCACCGGCCAGCCGGACGGCGCGCCGGGCGCCGAGCCGATGAAGGTGGGGGTTGCGGTCGTCGACCTGTTCACCGGCCTCTATGCGGCCAACGCCATCCTATGCGGCCTGCTGCACGCCCGTGCGACTGGCGAGGGCCAGCACATGGACATCGCCCTGTTCGACGTGCAGGCGGCCGTGCTCGCCAACCAGGCCAGCAACTACTTCGCGACGGGGAAGGCGCCAGGGCGCCTGGGTAACGCCCACCCCAACCTCGCGCCCTACCAGGTGTTCGCCACCGCCGACGGGGCGATCGTGCTGGCGGTGGGCAACGACGGGCAGTTCCGGGCCTTCGCCAAGGCCGCCGATGCGCCGGGGCTGGCGGAGGATCCGCGCTTTGCGACTAACGCCCAGCGGGTGGCGGCCCGGGCCGAGCTGGCCCAGGCCATGGCCCCGATCCTGGCGATGCGCGGGACGCGGGACTGGATCGCCCTGCTGGAAGCGGCCGGCGTGCCGTGCGGGCCGATCAACGGCGTCGACCAGGTGTTCGAGGAGCCGCAGGCGATCCATCGCGGCCTGGTGGTCGAGCAGGCGCGAGAGGACCTCGCCGCGCCCATCCGCACTGTCGCCTCGCCGATCCGGGCGTCACGGACCCCGGTGGTCGTGGAGCGTCCGCCGCCGGCCCTGGGCGCGGACACGGCGGCGGTGCTGAAGAGGCTTGGCAAGAGCGAGGCGGAGATCGCCGAGCTGGCGAGCGCGGGGGTTGTCTAACGCCTGCTGATATCCACTGAGTCGACCCCACATCCGACCGTCCCCGCGAAGGCGGGGATCCAAGCTGGCTTTCAGAATGGGGCGCGGCCGCAGGTCATCCGCAGACTCGGCTTGGATCCCCGCCTTCGCGGGGATGCTCGGTAAAAATGGTGAGGCGGGTCGGAGGACACCTACCGCGCCGCCCGCGCGACGCCTTCGGGCATGGCTCCGGCGAAGTCGATGACGCACATGGCTCCATAGGCGCGGTGCCCGCCGCAGGCGACGCCGGCGCTGCTGTAGCCGGCCGACAGGATGTTGCGGCGGTGCCCCCGGCCCGGCACCTGGCTGTCGACCACCAGTTGGCGCACCACGTCGCGCGGGTGGTCATAGCCGTAGGAGATGTTCTCGGCCGACATGCCGGCGAAGACGCCGTACTTGCGCAGCCGCTGGCCAAGGCTTCCGGTGGCGCCATGGCCGACCGAGCCCCGCGGCCCTTGGGCGCTGGCGTGGTCGCGGGCGGCGTCGTCGATGCGACCGTCGGCGGTCAGGGGCGGCAGGGGGCGCTGGCGCTGCAGTTCGGCGATGGCCTCGGACAGGGCGTCGGGATCCTCGCCATGCAACGGTTCAGCCCGGCGCAGCTCGTCGGCATAGGCCCGGGGATTGGCGCGGACGTAGTTGATCTCGTCGAGCACCGCCTGCTCCTGGTTCTGGGCGGCGGCGATTTGCGGGAAGGCGAGCAGCAGCAGTCCGGCGAACGCCAGAGCCGGGCGACGGTAAGAACGCATACGAACCTACGATACGGAAGAAGCCCCTCGGTCTGTGCCTTAGCACGCTTTTTCGGATTCGCATGGCGCCCCGACGCCGCACCCCGGGGCTTCCTATCCGCGAGGCGAGAAAACCCGCGACGGCGCGCCAAGGCGCCTTTCCAGGCGGCATCAAGACGGCCTGACAACCTCCGGATTCCGCGATGCTTCTCGCCCTGATCACGCTGCTGCACGTGCTGGTCTTCGTCTACTGGCTGGGCGGGGACCTGGGGGCCTTCTACACCTCGCGCTATGCCGCCGACCCGGCCCGCACGGTCAAGGAGCGGGGACTGGCGCTGAAGGTGCTGGCCGACATCGACATGGCGCCGCGCACCTGCCTGATCCTGGCCCTGCCGACCGGCCTGACCCTGGCCAAGCTGAAGGGCTGGTGGGACGTCGCGCCCGAGGGCGTGGCCGCGGTCTGGGCCCTGTGCCTGTTCTGGCTGGTCATGGCCTGGGCCATCCACATCCATCACAGCCCGCCAAAGGCCGGGGTGCGCCGCATCGACATCGCCATCCGCTGGGGCGTGCTGGTCGCGCTGGTGGGCTTCGGCGGCGCCAGCCTCGTGGGCCTTGCGACCGCGCCGCTGTTCCTGGCCCTGAAGATGCTGATCCTGGCCGTCGCCATCGGCTGCGGCCTGTTCATCCGCAAGCTGCTGGCCCCGCTGGGGCCGCCGGTCGTGGCGATGATGACAACCGGCCCGACGCCGGAGGGCGACGCGATCATCGCCGACGTGCTGGCCAAGAGCCGCCCCGTGGTCGTCAGCCTCTGGATCCTGCTGATCCTCGCCGGCCTGCTCGGCCTCTGGACCCCGACCTGAAGGAGCCCCCGCCATGACCCTGCGTTTCGAACCGACCATGGTGCGCGAGGAAAAGACCGCCCGGCAGCTCTATGAGGCGGTGAAGGCCAATCCCGCCCGGGCCCGCTTCGGCTTCGGGTCCAGGGCGGCGGTGGTCAATATCGACTTCCAGCAGGCCTATACCCGGCCCGACCTCTTTCCCAAGAGCGCCTACGTCACCGATCCCGACCAGATCGCCCATGTGAACCGCATCTCGGCCCTGGCCCGGGCGCGCGGCATGCCGGTGATCTGGACGCGGGTGATGTACAAGCCCGACGGCGGCGACGCGGGCATCTGGGGCACGCGCACCGACACCCCCGACAGCCTGCAGAACATCAAGCAGGACAGCGAGCGCCACGCCTTCGATCCGCGGGTCGAGATCGATACTGCCGTGGATCTCGTCTTCGACAAGCGCATGCCCAGCGCCTTCTTCGAGAGCCCGCTGCAGAGCTACCTCGTCTGGCACAAGGTCGACACGGTGATCCTGACCGGCGGCTCGACCAGCGGCTGCGTGCGGGCCAGCGCGGTCGAGAGCCTGTCGCGCGGCTATCGCACCATCGTTCCCGAGCAGTGCGTGGCCGACAAGCACGAGAGCTACCACTTCGCCAACCTGACCGACCTGCAGCTGAAGTACGCCGATGTGGTCGACGTGGAAGAGGCGGCAGCCTGGTTGCGAGGGTGAGGCGGTAGGCGTCGCCGAGGGTTACCGCGGCGGCTTCACCCTCAAGTCCATGCCGAGCGTCGGGCCGATGCCGTCGGGGTGTTCGCCGAACGGGTTGAGGCGACGGCGATGGGCGATGGCCTCGAGCCGGGCTCGTAGATCATCATCGATGACGATGGCCTGCTCGACGCCCTCGTCGTTGTCCAGACCGCCTTGGGAGGCGACGAGAACCTCGCCGAGGGCGGCCAGAAAGGCCTCGTCCTCCGGGGTTCCCTCGGCCGGCGGATTGTCGAGGTGGCTGAGAACCACTTCCAGCGCGTCTTCGAAGGTCGGTGACATGGCGGGCCCTTTCGAAACCCCGAGCCGGGGAAAGCGCCAGCGAAAGCCGCTCCGATAAAACGTTCCGGCGCCGCTATGGTTCGGGATCCCGGTTGCGCCGTTTCGTCGCTCGGGTCTGGGCGTCGGAGCCGATCCCGATTTGTGTTAGAACTACAGCTTCGACGCCGCGTTGAGAGTCCGGCGCACGCGCCGATCTCTCGCCCGGGAACGGCTTTCGTTTCGAGAGCCTTCGGGTCTCGGATTCCCATATGCTGGATGAGGCTCGCTCCGTTCCGTCGCCTATCGACGCCCTGGCCCAGGCCCTGGTGGTTTCGTCAGACGCGCCCATACTTCTGCTCGACGGCGACTTCAGGATCGTCGCGGCGAGCGAGTCCTTCGCCGAAGCCTTTCGCATCGACGTGGAGGAGGCGGTCGGCCTGTCGGCGTTCGTTCTTGGCGAAGGCGAATGGAGCGCGCCGTCGTTGCGAGACTTGCTCGCCACCGCGCTGAAGGGGGGCGGCGCTGTCGAGGCCGGTGAGATGGATCTGGTCCGAGCTGGCGAGGACGCCAGGCGACTGGTGATCAGGGCGCGACGGCTCGACTATGGCGACCCTGCCAACCCGCTTCTGCTTCTGACCATCTTCGACGTGACGGACGCGCGCCTCGCCGACCGCGTCAAGGACGACCTGGTGCGCGAGAAGGCCGTGCTGTTCGACGAGCTGCAGCACAGGATCGCCAACAGCCTGCAGATCATCGCCAGCATCCTGATGCAGTCGGCCCGCAAGGCGCCGTCCGCCGAGATCCGCGCCCATGTCGCCGACGCCCACAGTCGAGTGATGTCGGTCGCCGCCCTCCAGCGCCAACTGGTGGAGTCGGGCGCGGGTGAGGTGGAATTGAAGGCCTACTTCAGGGCGCTGTGCGACGGGATCGCCGCCTCGATGGTCTCCAACCCGGAGAAGCTCACGCTCTCCGTCGTCAGCGACGAGCACTGGGTGGCGGCGGAGGTTTCGGTAAGCATGGGGCTGATCGTCACCGAGCTGGTCATCAACGCCCTCAAGCACGCGTTTCCAGGCCGCGACGGCGGACACATCTATGTGGAGTACAGCGCCTCGGAAGGCGGCTGGACGCTGTCGGTCGCCGACGACGGCGTGGGCATGCCGCCCGCAAGCGGATCCGTCAGGGTCGGGCTCGGTTCGAGCATCATCCAGGCCCTGGCCAAGCAGTTGAGGGCCGAGGTCGTCCTGGGCGGTTCGGGACCTGGCGCTCGCGTCGCCATTGTCCACCTGCTTCAACCTCGAGGCGCGTCGAGATCATGACGTCGGCTTTGCGGGCGAGGCTTCTGTTCCGCTAGTTTCGCACACCGCATTCGATATGGGCGGGGCCTCGCAAAGGTATGACCCCGGCCAAAAGAAAAGGCCGCCAGCGGAAGCCGGCGGCCTTCAGTATGTGGAAATCCGGGGAGGAAATCCGCCTAGAGAAACCTAGTCGACGACCTGGTAGCGGCCCGAGGCGTCGGGGCACACGCGGACGAAGCGCTTCTGGGTGCGGCCGTCCGGCAGGTAGATCGGGCTTTCGGCCAGGGTGCAGCCGTTGGCGTCGGCGCGGCCTTCGGTCACGCGATAGGAGCGTTCCGACTCGTAGGTGTAGCCGTTGCCGCCGCGGCGATCGTAGTAGGCGTCGTCATAGCCGCCGTTGTCATAGCCGCGGTCATAGTCGTTGTAGGCGCGCGGCGGCGGGGGAGGCGGCGGGGGAACCGCGCCAGGGGCGCAGGCGGCCGAGCTGCGGCCGATGTTGCCGCCGACGACCGCGCCGAGCAGGCCGCCCAGCACCGCGCCTTCGGTCTTGGCGCCGCGACCCGCGACGCTGCCGCCGATCGCCGCGCCGATGCCGGCGCCGGCCAGGCCGCCGCCGGTGGTGCGGTTGGTCGTGCTGCGGCGGCAGGGATCATAGTAGTAGCCGTTGCGGTCGTAGGCCCCGCCCTGATAGGCGCCCGAGCCGTAGCCATAGGCCTGGGCGGAGGCGACCGTCGGAGCCGCGGCGCCGACGAGGGCCGCGCCGGCGACGAGGGCGCTGATGGCGGTCCGGATCATCATCGAAAAACTCTCCCTGAAGGCGGGCGTGACGATCGGGGGACCGTCCGTTGTCCGCACCATGCCAAGCCGTTCCTGAACGGTCGTTGACCGGACCGTTCATCTTCGTTCACGCACCAGTTCGTTCACGCATGAATGCGCCGAATGAGGTATGGACGCGCTCGAACTGGCTTCTTCGGCGTCGAACTGGGCGCGGACGAGGCGAAAATGGGGCCACGCCTGCGGCGAGGCTTGAACGGATCGGAACCGGTCAAGGTTCCCGAAGGCGACTCTGGAATGCGTGAACTGAAAATCGACGCCGTCGGCGGCCAGGGCGACGGCGTCGCCGCGGGCCCGGCCTTCGTGCCCCTGACCCTGCCGGGCGAGCGGATCACCGCCCGCATGGAGGGCCAGCGCGGCGAGCTGGTCGACGTGCTGGAGGCCAGTCCTGATCGCGTCGCGCCGCCGTGCAAGCACTTCGGCCATTGCGGCGGCTGCGCCCTGCAGCACTGGGATATCGCGCCCTATCTCGACTGGAAGCGCGAGCAGGTGGGGCTTCAGTTGAAGCGCGAACGCATCGAGGTCGAGGTGCTGCCCACCTTCGCCTCGCCGCCGGCCTCGCGCCGCCGGGTGGCGCTGCACGCGCGCGGCGGCAAGGGCGGCGTGCGCCTGGGCTTCAAGGAGCGCCGCTCCTGGAACCTGGTGAAGATCGAGGAATGCCCGGTCGCCCATCCCAAGATCGTCGCGGCCCTGCCGGGTCTGGCGCGTCTGGCCCAGCCGTTCCTGGAGCATCCGAAGTCGGCCCCGACCCTGCACGTGACCCTGACCGGCACGGGCCTGGACATCGACGTCACCGGCGTCGAGCGCAAGAGCGGGGGGCTGTCGGCCGACGCCCGCGTGCAGGCGGCGATGGTCGCCGGCGAGTTCGACTTCGCCCGCGTCACCCTGGCCGGCGAGACGCTTTACATGGCCCGCCAGCCGCTGGTGAAGCTGGGCCCCGCCATCGTGCCGCTGCCGGCCGGTTCGTTCCTGCAGGCCGTGCCCGCCGCAGAGCAGGCCATGGCCGACTTCACCCTGGCCCACGTGGCGGGCGCCAGCCGCGTCGCCGACCTCTTCAGCGGCGTGGGCACCTTCAGCTTCCGTCTGGCGCAGGAGGCCTCGGTCTATGCCGCAGACTTCTCCGAGCCGGCCATCGCCGCCCTCAAGGCCGCCGTCGGTTCGGCCCCGGGCCTGAAGGCGATCGTCGCCGAGGCGCGCGACCTGACCCGCCGCCCGATGCTGTCGACCGAGCTCGACAAGATGGACGCGGGGGTCTTTGACCCGCCGCGCGCCGGGGCGCTGGAGCAGACGGTCGAGATCGCCAAGTCCAAGGTCTCGCGCGTGGTCGGCGTGTCGTGCAATCCCACCACCTTCGCCCGCGACGCCGGCCTGCTTATCGACGCCGGCTTCAAGCTGGAAAAGGTGCTGCCGGTGGACCAGTTCCTCTGGTCGCCGCATATTGAGCTGGTCGGGGTCTTTTCGCGATGAGGCGAGGATGGGCCACAGCGGTGGTGATCGGCTAGGAACGGACCGGGCGGGAACGGACCGGGGAGGCGGTCGCGGCGCGTTCGCGCTCGACGCCGCCGCGCAGCGGGGCAAGGCCGCGGCCAAGGCGGCCTGGTGGACCGCCGCCGGCGGCTTGGCCAAGTTCATCACCCGCCCGACCGAGGGCAAGGCCGCGCCGCGCTTTTCCTCCGACGCGCCGCCGGTGTCTCAGGCCAGGTTGCGGCGGGCCTATCTTTCGGCCTTCGAGAAGGACGCCGCCGACGTCGCCGCCGGCCTCTACCCGCCGATGGAGGACGCGCCCAGCCATCCGGCCGCCTCGATCCTCAAGGCCTGGGACTTCCTGGCCGACGCCCGCGAGGTCGACGGCCGGCGCCGGCGGGGCGACGGCGTCGAGGTGCGCGACGATCCCAAAAGCCAGGGCTACCCGGCCTATTACCGGCAGAACTTCCACTATCAGAGCGGCGGCTGGTTCACCGCCGACAGCGCCCGCCGCTACGACGCCCAGGTCGAGGCGCTGTTCTCGGGCGCGGCCGGAGCGATGCGGCGGCGGGCTCTGTCGCTGCTGGCCCGGCGCTGGCGAGGGCGGGACCAGCGCGTACTGACCGCCGTCGACCTGGCCTGCGGCTCGGGCGCCTTCCTGCGGGATCTGGCGCAGGCCTTTCCCCGCGCGGCCCTGGCGGGCGTCGATCTGTCGCCGGCCTATCTGACCGAGGCGCGCACGCGCTCGGGGCGGGGCATGGTGCAGGCCAACGCCGAGCATCTGCCGTTCGCCAACGCCAGCCTGGACGCGGTCACCTGCGTCTACCTGTTTCACGAACTGCCGCCGCGCGTCCGGCCCATCGTCGCGGCCGAGATTGCCCGGGTGCTGAAGCCCGGCGGCGTGCTGGCCTTCGCCGACTCCGTCCAGCCGTCCGACGAGCCGCACCTGGCGCGGATGCTGGAGGCGTTCCCGGCCTATTTCCACGAGCCGTTCTACGGCAGCTATGCCGAGGAGGACCTTCCGGCGCTGTTCGCGGCGGCGGGGCTGCGGGTCGTGGGGCAGGACAAGGCGTTCCTGACCAAGGCGCTGCTGCTGGAGAAGTAATGCTCCCCCTGAAGGGGGAGCTGTCGCGAAGCGACTGAGGGGGAAGAAATTGAGGCGTTGGAGCCGCCTGAACTCAGCAGAAGCTTCCCCCTCCGGCCCTGCGGGCCGCCTCCCCCTTCAGGGGGAGGATCTCACTGCGCCTGGCTGACCACCGCGAACCCCGCCCCCTGCGGGTCGGAGGCCATGTAGATCCAGCTGCCGCCGGGCACCTGGTGGACATCCATCATCGTGGTCGCGCCGGCCGCCAGAGCGCGATCACGGGCGGCCGAGGCGCTGTCGACCTGGGCGTAGTAGTTCCAGAACGACACCGGCAAGTCGGCCGGCTTGGTCATCATGCCGCCGGCGTCCGGACCGCCGGCCTCGTAGGCGAACAGCTGGTAGGTTCCCATCGGGCCCATGTCGATGGCCATGCTCTTCACCCAGCCGAACAGCTTGGAATAGAAGGCGAAAGCGCCTTCCAGGTCGCCCGCCATCAGCTCGCGCCAGCCGAACGTGCCGGGGGCGCCGTCGACCGGCTGCGGCGGGATCTCGTCGCGTGGGAACGGCTTGAACAGGGTGAAGACCGCGCCATAGGGGTCGGCGACCACCGAGAAGCGGCCGACCGTCGGGATGTCGCCGGCGGGGATGAACACCGAGCCGCCGGCCTCGACCACCTTGCCGACATAGGCGTCGACGTCGTCGACGAATATGTAGCCGATCCAGCCGGGACGGGCGCCTTCGGGACAGCCGCCCTCGGGCGTGAAGACGCCGCCGACGCCGGCTTCGCCGACATTGAGGATCATGTACGGGGTCGGCCCCGGCATGCCCGAATCCGTCGGGGTCCAGCCCACGACCTTGGCGTAGAAGGCGGACGCGGCCTCCACGTCGGTGGTCATCAGTTCGTACCAGCCGAACCGTCCGTTGGTCTCCGACATCGCTCTCTCCCTTTTATCGGCCCGGCTCGGGCCGTGTTCGGCGCAAGGACGAACGGCTGACGCCTGTCCCGACAGGCGGCGCGTCATTTCAGTCCGGCATGGTCTCGAAGGCTGCCAAGCCCCGCGGCAGCACCACCCAGTCTGGTTTGTCGCGCAGGAAGAGGGCCATGGTCGGGGAAAACAGCGAGGCGTCGTCCAGCGATCCGGCATAGATCGTGTGGCTCTCGTCGACCCCGACCTCGCCGCCGAAAACGAGGCCGCCGCAGGCCGGGCAAGCGTTGCGCAGGGCCTCGCCGCCCCGGAAGGCCGGCGAGCGGACCTTCAGCGTCTCGCCGGTGATCGTCACCGCCGAGGCCGCAAAGCCCATGAACGGCACGAAGCCCGAGCCCGAGGCCTTGCGGCAGTCGGCGCAGCAGCAATAGCCCTGGTACAGCGGCTCGCCCGCAGCGCTCCAGCGCACGGCGCCGCACAGGCACCCTCCGGAATAACGGCGTTCTGTCGTCATGGGCGGCATTGATGGGCCTTCCTGTGACAGGTGCAAGCGGAGAGGGCGGCGTCGCTGCCCCTCATCGTCATCCCGGAAAGCGCGCAGCGCTTATCCGGGACCCAGGGGGCGGGGCACGGCGTCTGAACTTGCCGCCACAGCTACGGCGACGCAATGCGGCGACCCCTGGGTCCCGGGTCTTCGCTTCGCTTCGCCCGGGATGACGAGTTTGGGTGCGAAGGAGGCCCTCCTAAAACAAACTCAACTGATCCCCCGCCCTGGGCGGGACGCGGAACTGGGTGACGTCGAGACGGGGCAGGGGGCTGTCGAGTTCGAAGCGCCTGAGGGCGGCGTGGAAGCGCTGGTTCAGCACCTCGGCCACCGGGCCTTCGCCGGTCATGCGCTTGCCGAACTCGCTGTCGTAGGCCGCGCCGCCGCGCATCTGGCGCACCAGCGACATCACCCGCTTGGCGCGGTCGGGGTGATCGGAGGCCAGCCACTGCTCGAACAGGCCGTGGATCTCCATCGGCAGGCGGATGGCGACATAGCCGGCCGCGACAGCGCCCGCTTCCTTGGCCCGTTCCAGCACCGCCTCCATCTCGTGGTCGTTCAGCGACGGGATGGCCGGGGCGAACATCACGATGGTCGGCACGCCGGCTTCCGAAAGCTGGCGCACGGCGTCGAGGCGGCGCTCGGGCGTGGCCGCGCGCGGCTCCATGCTGCGGGCCAGCTTGCGGTCCAGCGTGGTGATCGACACCGCCGCGCGGGCCAGGCCCGCTCGGCCCATCTCGCCCAGGATGTCGAGGTCGCGGGTGATCAGGGCCGACTTGGTGATGATCGAGAACGGGTGGCGAAAGCGGCTCAGCGTCTCCAGCACGCCCCGGGTGACCCGCAGACCGCGTTCCTGCGGCTGGTAGGGATCGGTGTCGCCGCCGATGTGAACGCTGCCCACCTTGTAGGTCGGCTTGGAAAGCTCGCGGTCGAGCAGCTTGCCGGCCTCGGGCTTGAAGAACAGCTTGCTCTCGAAGTCGAGGCCGGGCGAGAGGCCCAGATAGGCGTGGGCGGGCCGGGCGTAGCAGTAGATGCAGCCGTGCTCGCAGCCGCGATAGGGGTTGATCGAGCGGTCGAAGCCGACGTCGGGGCTCTTGTTGCGGGCGATAACGGTCTTGGACTTCATGGCCAGCACGCTGGTGGTCAGCACCCGCGCGGCGTTGTCGTCCTCGGTCCAGCCGTCGTCGAAGGGCTCGGAGGTCAGGCTCTCGTAGCGGCCGGTCTCGTTGCTGCGCGCGCCGCGACCGCGCAGGGCGGCGGTTCCCTGCTTGTATGCGGTGTCGGTGAAGGAGCGGCGCGTCTGCATGCGGGCATCCTACGCGCACGATGAGAACATAACAAGAACTACGCTTGACGGCGGGTGCGGCGTGTCGCCTAAGGCGAAGCATGATCTCGGTGATCCTTCCCGCCGTCGCGCCCGCGCATACGCTCGCTCAGCTTCTGGCCCAACTGGTGCCGGCCGCCGTCGACGGTCTCGTCAAGGAGGTGGTGATCGCCGGCGTCTCCGAGCCGGGGCTTGAGGCCTTGATCGAGGACAGCGGGGCGCGGTTCGTGGCGGCCTCCGGCGATCGCGGAGCGCTGCTGGCGGCCGGCGCCGCGGTGGCGCGGGGCGATTGGATTCTGACGCTGGATCCGATGCGGAGCCTGCCGGAAACCTGGCGGGGCCCGGTCGAGGCGCATCTGGCCGGCGGAGCGGGGGCTGCGGCGCTGCTGCTGGCCCCGGGCGGCTGGCTGGCGCGGTTGAGCGCGCCGCCGCTGGGGGTGCTGGTGCGGCGGTTGGACTATGTGGCGACGGGCGGGTTTGCAGGGCATGCGCCGGAGAAGGCGCTGGCGGGGCGGCTGAAGGCGCGGCGAGTGAGGCTTTAAGATCCTCCCCCTGAAGGGGGAGGTGTCGACGAAGTCGACGGAGGGGGAGGGACTTCCCACCACCGTATAGATTTCCCCCTCCGACCGCTTCGCGGCCACCTCCCCCTTCAGGGGGAGGATCGCAAGCGTCGACTTCGCCCCGCTGGGGAGAAGGAACATTGCGGTTTCCACCCGCCCCGCGTTATCGAGAACCCATGTCGCTCGCCCACGCCTCCGCCGCCGCATCCGTGAAGTGGGTCGGCTGGCTGCGGCGCCGGATCCGGTCGAGCGAGCTGTGGCTGATCGCCGTGGCGACGCTGATCGGCGTCGCCGCTGGAACCTTCGCGGTCGTGCAGGCCCAGGTCGCCCACGGACTGCAGATGCTGCTGTTCGAGATCGACATCAACGAACGCCTCAGCGCCCAGAGCCATGTGGCGCCGTGGCGGCTGCTGGCCATTCCCGCCGGCGGCCTGCTGCTGGGCGCGATCACCTGGGCCTGGATGAAGTATCGGCCGCGCCCGGCCGTAGACCCGGTGGAGGCCAACGCCCTGCACGGCGGCCGGCTGTCGATGAAGGACAGCGCCTTCATCTGCGGCCAGACCATGCTGTCGAACGGGGTAGGGGCCTCGGTCGGGCTGGAGGCCGCCTACGCCCAGGCGGGCGCTGCGGCCGCCTCGTTCG
The DNA here is from genome assembly GCA_001449105.1 of Caulobacter vibrioides. Lineage (GTDB taxonomy): Bacteria > Pseudomonadota > Alphaproteobacteria > Caulobacterales > Caulobacteraceae > Caulobacter > Caulobacter vibrioides_C. Next base: position 31,696 of record LNIY01000139.1, read on the forward strand.
CCGGCCAGCGGCTGAACCTGCGCCGGGCCGACATGCGCACCCTGGTCGGCGCCGGGGCCGGCGCGGCCATCGCCGCCGCCTTCGGCGCGCCGCTGACCGGCGCCTTCTACGCCTTCGAGATCGTCATCGGGGCCTACACCGTCGCCAACCTGGCGCCCGTGGTGGCCGCCGCCCTGGCCGCGGTGCTGGTGGCCAGCAAGATGGGCGCGATCCCGTACCTGCTGAAGACCGACACCCAGGCCGTGCAGTCCTGGACCGACTATGGCCTCTACGCCTTGGTGGGCCTGGCCTGCGCGCTCGTCGGCATCGGCCTGATGCGCCTGGTGGCCAACGCCGAGCGGCTGGTGACCCGTTCGCCGATTCCGCGCTGGCTGCGACCGGCGATCGGCGGCATGGGCCTGGCGGCCCTGGCGGTGATCACGCCCCAGACCCTGTCGGCCGGCCACGGCGCGCTGCACATCAACCTGACGGCCGAGCTGCCGCTGAAGCTGCTCCTGATGCTGCTGGCCATGAAGGCCCTGGCCTCGGTGATCTCGCTGAGCTTCGGCTTCCGGGGCGGCCTGTTCTTCGCCTCGCTGTTCCTGGGCGCGCTTCTGGGTCAGGTGTTCTCGGCGCTGTCGCTGCTGATCCCGTGGGCGCCGAGCCTGGATCCGACCGTGGCGGCCCTGGTCGGCATGGCGGCGCTGGGCGTGGCCGTGGTCGGCGGCCCCTTCACCATGTCGTTCCTGGTGCTGGAGGCGACCGGCGACTTCACCGTGGCGGCCGCGGCCCTGGTGGCCTCGATGATCGCCAGCGCCATGGTGCGCGAGACTTTCGGCTATTCGTTCTCGACCTGGCGGCTGCACCTGCGCGGCGAAACCATCCGCAGCGCCCACGACGTCTCGTGGATGCGGCCGCTCAGCGCCGGGCGGATGATGCGCAAGGACGTCCAGACGGTTCCGGCCGAGACGACCCTGGCGGAGTTCCGACGCCGCTTCCCGCTGGGCTCGACCAAGCGGGTGATCATGGTCGACGGCGCGGGGCTCTACGCCGGCGTCATCCCGACCGCCAAGGCCTATGCCGAGGGCGGCGACGGCGAGAAGCCGGTGGCGGGCCTGGCGATCAACGCCGATACGGCGCTGAAGCCCGAACAGAGCATCAAGGACGTCATGCGCGCCTTCGACCGCAGCGAGACCGACGAACTGGCCGTGATCGACGACAAGCGCAACGTGCTGGGCGTGCTGTCAGAGGCCTACGCCACGCGGCGCTATGCCGAAGAGCTGGAGAAGGCGCGGCGGGAGCTGACGGGAGAGGCGGGGTAGAGATCCAGAACCCTCTCCCAGAGGGAGAGGGCGGGGCCCGCGCCGTAGGCGTGGGAGGGTGAGGGGTTACGCCGTTGGCCGGCGTGCCGCTCCATCTTCAAAAGGCTTGGGCGCGAGATCGGTAAGGTCCCTAACCCCTCACCCTCCCAGGCTATCGCCTGGGCCCCTCCCTCTCCCTCTGGGAGAGGGACCAGACTCACATATCCAGCCGGAAATCGATGACCTTGGCCCCGCTGGCCACGGCGTCCAGCGTGCGGGTCTCCGCGCCGAGCAGGCGGCGGTAGGTCCAGTACGAGGCCATGACCTTCTCGACGTAGTTGCGGGTCTCGAGCGCCGGCAGGCTTTCGATCAGCAGCAGGCTGTCGCAGTCGGCGCCCAGCTGCTGTTGCACCTTCAGCAGCGTGCCCGGACCGCCGTTGTAGGCGGCGACGGCGCGCAGGATGTCGGGGCTCTGCAGGCCGCGGTCCATCAGCCAGGTGAAGTAGTCCTGGCCGACCCGCAGGTTGAAGGCCGGGTCGAACAGCGGCGTGTTGTCGGCCAGCAGCTTGTCGTCGCCGGCGGCGCGGGCGGCGGCCACGGGCATCAACTGCATCAGGCCCACGGCCCCGGCGCCGGAGACGGCCATCGGGTCGAAACGGCTTTCCTGACGCACCAGGGCGTAGACCAGGGCCTTATTCAGCGTGAAGCCGCCCTTGGGCTCCAGCTCGGGCAGGGGGTAGTCCTCGCCGCCGATCTTCTTGACCGGGCGGCCGGCGTTGAACGGCGCGCGGGCGTTCAGCGCCAGGGTCAGGGCGCTCCAGTCGGCGCGGGCCTTGTCGTCGACGGCCAGGGACAGGCCCGCCCGCAGCTCGGCGCCGGCCTCGTTCCAGCGGCCCAGCTGGGCCAGCGAGGCGGCGCGGCGGGCGCGGATATCGCCGGCCAAAAGCTTGTTGAGCGAGGCCGGGTCGGGACCGCTGTAGGAGACGCGGGTGATCAGGGCGGCGATCGGGTCGTCCGGGTCGTTGGCGACGGCCAGGCCCGCCATCGACAGCTGGCGGGCGGCGATCATGCCGTAGAAGGTCTGCGGCGCCTGGGCGGCCTGGCCCAGCAGCGCGCGGACGCCGTCGTTGTCGCCGGCCATGCCGGCCGAGCGGGCGGCCCAGAAGGCTCCGGCGGCGCGCAGCCAGTCGTCCTGGCTCTGGTCGTGGGCGACCTGTTCGAAATAGCTGCGGGCCTCGGTGTAGGATTCGAGGCGGAACGAGGCCAGGCCCGCGATCCAGCGCTCGCCCGAGGCCTTGGCCAGCTTCAGGGCGCCCTTCACGTCGCCGGAGTAATAGGCCTCGCGGGCGGCGCGGCCCTTGTCGGCGGGGCCTGCCGAGCGGCCGCCCTGGGCGACGTCGATGAACAGTTCCGGGGCCTTGGGTGCAGCCAGGCGGGCCGGCTTGCGCTTCATGGCCAGGGCGTAGACGCGGTCGGCGCCGGCCTCGTCGCCATAGAGCTTCAGCCAGCCGGTCAGGTCGTCGAAGCTGGCGGTGTAGGCCGTAGGGTGCATCAGGCGCACCAGCGACAGCTTGCCGATCAGGCTGCGGTTGCGGGTGTTGGCGAAGGCGGCCTCGGCCGCATCGAAGTCGCCACGCTCGGCGGCTCCGAAGGCGGCCTGATAGAAGCGCATGTCGCTGTCCGACAGCGGTTCAAGCCCCGCGGCTCTTGCTGCGGGCGCAGCAAGGTTAAGGCAAAGCGCGAGGGCCGAAACAACGGCCAGAGGGCGAGCGAAAAGCTGCAAATCGTATCCGCGCAAGCCTTTGAAAAGGCGGCGCGCGTCCCCGTTCCGACTGGTCAGCGGCTTGTTTAATGGGGCCTTTCGGGCCGATCAAGCCTTTCGGCCAGCATCAGCAGGTCCTGCCAGGCCTTCTTCTTGGCCGCCGGCTGACGCAGCAGGAACGCCGGATGCAGGCTGGGCAAGGCCGGAACCTCGATCGCGCCGTCTTCGGAGCGCCATTCGAACCAGCGTCCGCGCAGTGAAAGAATGCCTTCCTCGCGCTTCAACATGCTCTTTGCGGAGGCGCCGCCGACCAGCAGGATCAACCGGGGTTTGACCAGCGCGATCGCTCGCTCGACGAACGGAGCGCAGACGGCCTGTTCCTGGGGCGTGGGCGTGCGGTTGCCCGGCGGGCGCCAGAAGACGGTGTTGGTGATGAAGGTCCGCTCCTGCAGGCCGGCGGCCTTCAGCATGCGGTCCAGCAGCTGGCCCGCGCGGCCCACGAAGGGCTCGCCGCGGGCGTCTTCCTCGGCGCCGGGGCCTTCGCCGATGACCATGACCGGCGCATCGCCGGGACCGCGCGAGAACACCGCCTGCTTGGCGCCTTGCGTTTTCAGCGGGCAGCCGTCGAAGGCGGCGATGGCGGCGGCCAGGCTTTCGAGGTCGTTGCAGGCGGCGGCTAGTTGCTTGGCCTCGGCGGCGGCCGCGCCGATGTCGATCCCGCCGAACGCGCCGGGGCGGGGAGTGGGCGCTGCGACCACCACCGGCTGCGGCTGGCTGCGGGCCCGCAGCAGCGCCGCGCCCTCGGCCAGGCGGTCGATCGGCTCTTCGGCGTAGCAGGCCTCGACCCCCGCATCGGCCCAGAAGGCCAGCAGGCTTTCGACGGCGCGCGGATCGACGGCGAGGCTCATGGAGTTTCTCTAGCGAGTATAATGACCTCCGTCACCGGAATGTCCGCGCTGCGGTGCAACAAAAACTCTAGGGTTTTCCTTGACCGCCGTGGCGTCACGTTCGGATAAAGTCCGACTCAAACAGGAAGAAGGCAGGCTCCGCGCAGAGCCTGGGGCGGGAGAAGCCATGAGCGAAGTCCTCGAACGCGAGTCGATGGAATACGACGTCGTCATCGTCGGGGGCGGCCCCGCGGGTCTGTCGGCGGCCATCCGTCTCAAGCAGATGGCCGAAAAGGCCGGAACCGAAGTCAGCGTGGCCCTGGTCGAGAAGGGCTCGGAGGTCGGCGCGCACATCCTTTCGGGCGCGGTGATCGACCCCAAGGCTCTGAACGAGCTGATCCCCGACTGGAAGGAGAAGGGCGCACCGCTCGAGACTCCGGTCACCAAGGACAAGTTCCTGCTGCTGGGCCCGCAGGGCGAGCTTGGCTTGCCGATGTTCGCCATGCCGCCGTTCATGCATAACCACGGCTGCTACATCGCCTCGCTGGGCAACGTGACCCGCTGGCTGGCCGCCCAGGCCGAGGAGCTGGGCGTCGAGATTTATCCGGGCTTCGCCGCCTCGGACATGGTCTGGCGCGAGGACGGCTCACTGAAGGGCGTTGTCGTCGGCGTGGTCGGCATCGCCAAGGACGGCCACGAGAAGCCGGACTACCAGCCGGGCATGGAGCTGCACGGCAAGTACGTGTTCATCGCCGAAGGCGTGCGCGGCTCGCTGGCCAAGCAGCTGATCGCCAAGTTCGAGCTGGACGCCGGCAAGTCGCCGCAGAAGTATGGCATCGGCATCAAGGAGCTGTGGCAAATCCCGGCCGACAAGCACCAGCCGGGCCTGGCCCAGCACAGCACCGGCTGGCCGCTGGACAACCAGACGGGCGGCGGCAGCTTCATGTACCACTTCGGGGACAACTACGTGTCCATCGGCTACGTGGTGCACCTGAATTATAAGAACCCTTGGCTCTCGCCCTTCGACGAGTTCCAGCGTTTCAAGCAGCACCCCTCGGTGCGTCCGCACCTGGAAGGCGGCAAGCGCATCGCCTACGGCGCGCGGGCCATCACGGAGGGCGGCTACCAGTCGATCCCGAAGCTCAGCTTCCCGGGCGGCGTGCTGATCGGCTGCTCGGCCGGCTTCGTGAACGTGCCGCGCATCAAGGGCAGCCACAACGCCATGAAGACCGGCATGCTGGCGGCCGAGGAGGCGTTCAAGGCCATCGCCGCCGGCCGCGAGGGCGACGCCCTGGTCGAGTACGAGGCCGCCTTCGAGAAGTCGTGGGTCGCCAAGGAGCTGAAGGTCGTCCGCAACGCCAAGCCGCTGCTGGGCAAGCTGGGCACGGCCCTGGGCGGCGCGGCCGGCATGTTCGACATGTGGTGCACGCACCTGTTCGGCGGCTTCTCGTTCTTCGGCACGCTGAAGCACGACAAGACCGACGCCGCCTCGACGGGCCTGGCCAAGGACTACAAGCCGCTGGTCTATCCCAAGCCCGACGGCGTGATCAGCTTCGACAAGCTGTCGAGCGTCTTCCTGTCGGCCACCAACCACGAGGAAGACCAACCGGCGCACCTGAAGCTGAAGGACCCGAGCGTTCCGATCGACGTCAACCTGCCCAAGTATGGCGAACCGGCGCGTCTCTACTGCCCGGCCGGCGTCTACGAGGTGCTGTACGACGAGCAGGGCGCCAACCCGAAGTTCCAGATCAACGCCCAGAACTGCGTCCACTGCAAAACCTGCGACATCAAGGATCCGTCGCAGAACATCGTCTGGACCACGCCGGAAGGCGGCGGCGGCCCCAACTATCCGAATATGTAAGCGGAGATCCTCCCCCCGAAGGGGGAGGTGGCCCGGAGGGCCGGAGGGGGAAGTCCCTTCCGCCCTCCGGGCGGTTGTTTCTTCGGCAGTCACGTCCCCCTCCGTCGGCTTCGCCGACACCTCCCCCTTCAGGGGGAGGATCTGAACTTGCCCGAAACCCTGAAACCTAAGAGGGTGGCGGGATGATGCGTCTCCGAGTCCTCCTGTCCCTGGCTTCCACCGCCGTGCTGGCCGCCTGCGCCACGTCCGAGCCCGCGTTGCGCGGATCGCAGGAGGGCTGGAACACCGCGCCGTGGAACGGTCGCTCGGCCTATGGCCAGTTCCTGGCCGGCCAGGCCGCGCTGGAGGACGGACGCAGCGATCAGGCGGCCGCCTATTTCCAGGCCGCTCGCAATCTGGGCGAGGACCCGGGCCTCCTAGGCGAGCGGGCCTTCACCGCCTCGCTGCTGGCCGGCGAGGTCGGTCGCGCCGCCGAACTGGCCCCGCGCGCCGAGGGCGGGACCGAAGGCGTCCGGCGCCTGGGCATGCTGACCGTGGCGGTCGACGCCCTGGCGCGCGGCAAGGCCAAGGACGCCCAGGCCCTGCTGGCCGATCCGGCCCTGGGCTTCCCGCACCGCCCGGCCGTGGCCCTTCTGACGCCGTGGGCCGCCCAGGCCGCCGGCGATGCGGCCAAGGCCCAGGCTCTGCCCGAACTGCGCAACGACCGCCTCGTGCAATACTTCGGACAGCTCGGCCGCGCCGAGATCCTCGAGCGCGCCGGCAAGGCCGCCGAGGCCGAAGCCGACTACAAGGCGCTGATGGAGGTCGTGGCCGTCCGGCCGATGTTCGCCCTCGACTACGGGGCGTTCCTGGAGCGCCGCAAGCGCCGCGACGAGGCCGTGGCCCTTTACGACTCCATCCAGGCCGAGGCGCCGAACGACGTGGCCCTGCAGGACGCCCGCGCCCGGGCCGTAGCCCGCAAGAGCCCGCCGGCGCTGGTCACCGGCCGTCAGGGCGCGGCCAACGCCCTGGTCGCCTGCGCGGCGGTGTTCACCAGCGAGCGCCAGAGCCAGTTCGCCCTGGCCTATCTGCGCCTGGCCCTGCACCTGGATCCCAAGCGCGAGGACGCCCTGCTGATGGTCGGCGACCTGCTCGACCAGGGCGGCGACGTCGAGGGCGCCCGCGCCGCCTACGCCAAGATCCCGGCGGGCTCGGCCCGCTACGCCTCGGCCCAGGGCAAGATCGCCTGGACGCTGCAGAACGCCGGCGAGAAGGACAAGGCCTTGGCCGTGGCCGAGGCCGCCGCCAAGGCGCCCGACGCCGGCCGTTCGGCCCAGCTGGTCTATGCCGATCTGCTGCGAGCCAACGACCGCTGGGCCGACGCCGTGGCCGTGATCGATCCGCTGATCGCCGCCGACAAGGACAAGCCCGACTGGCGCCTGCTCTACATGCGCGGCGTGTCGCTGGAACGGGCCGGTCGCTGGCCCGACGCCGAGCGCGACCTGCAGCAGGCGCTGGACCTCAATCCGAACGAGCCCGAGCTGCTGAACTATCTCGGCTACTCGTGGATCGACCGCAACGAGCGCCTCCCCGAAGCGCTTTCGATGGTCCAGAAGGCCGTGAAGGCCAATCCGCAGTCGGGCGCCATGCTCGACTCGCTGGGCTGGGCCTATCATCGCCTGGGCGACGACAAGGCCGCGGTCGAGATGCTGGAGCAGGCGATCGAGTTCGAGCCCGGCGATCCGGACATCAACGACCATCTGGGCGACGTCTACTGGCGCCTGGGCCGCAAAACCGAAGCCCAGTTCCAGTGGCGACGGGTTCTGAGCCTGGAGCCGACCGACGAGCAGAAGGCCGCCGCCGAGGCCAAGCTGAAGGACGGCCTGGGCGCCAAGGGTCCCGCCAAGGCGCCGGCCGTGGCCAACGGCGCCAACGCGCTGTAGGTCTAGCGCCAGCCCCGCAAAGCTTTCGGATTTCTCGATGCGCCGTTCCGCCTTCGCCCCGGCCAAGGTCAATCTGTTCCTGCACGTCGGCGGTCCCGACGCCGAGGGCTATCACCCGCTGTCGAGCCTGATGGTGTTCGCCGACGTCGGCGACACCGTCTCGCTCCAGCCGGCCGATGCGCCCAGCTTCGAGACCACCGGTCGTTTCGGCGGCGACATTCCCGTCGACGACGGCAACCTGGTGGTCCGGGCGGCCAAGGGTCTGCACGCGGCCGTAGGCGGTCCCGCGCCGCCGGTGCGGCTGATCCTCGACAAGGCGCTGCCGATCGCGGCCGGCCTGGGCGGCGGCTCCAGCGACGCAGGCGCGGCCCTGCGGCTGCTGCGCGAGGCGCTGGGCTATGCGTTGTCCGACGCGGAGCTTGAGGCCGTGGCCGGCGCCCTGGGCGCCGACGGCGTGCCGTGCCTGTGGGGCGCGCCGGTGCTGGCGCAGGGCAGGGGAGAGCGGCTGTCGGCCGCCCCGATCATGCCAGAGCTGCACGCGGTGCTGGTCAATCCGCTGGTCCCGTCGCCGACCGGTGCGGTCTATCGCGCCTACGACGCCGCCGTCGCGCCGGAGGGCGAAGCGCCGCCACCGACGCCCGACCGCTTCGAGAGCGTCGAGGAGGTCTGCGCCTGGCTGGCCGCCGTCACCCGCAACGACCTGCAGGCGCCGGCCGTGGCCCTTGAGCCGCGCATCGGCGAGGTGCTGGATCTGCTGGCCGGCGAGCCCGAGGCGCTGCTGGCGCGAATGTCGGGCTCGGGCGCGACCTGCTTTGCGTTGTGCGCCGGCGACATAGAGGCCGAGGGCCTTGCCGAGCGCATCGAGACCATGCGTCCGGACTGGTGGGTGCGACGCTGCCGCCTGGGCGGGCCGTTCTAGGCTTTGCGTGATCCTCGTCCTTCGACAAGCTCAGGAAGAGGATCAAGGCCGCCGCCCAGTAGAAAACCTCACCCTGAGCTTGTCGAGGGGCGGGGTTTTCAGGCCAACATCCGAACAAATCCAAGGAGCGTCACATGGACCGTCGTCTGTTCCTCGCAGCCGCCGCCGCGGCGGCCGCCACCGCGGCTCAAGCCCAGGACGCCGCGCCTGCGCCGCAACCGCCGACCCAGCCCGCGCCGACGCCCAAGCCGCCCACGCGCGTCGCCGTCGAGACGCCGCTGGGCAGGATCGTCATCGAGCTGCACACCAGGGAAGCGCCGATCACCACGGCCAATTTCCTGCGCTATGTCGACCAGAAGCGCTATGACGGCGCGACCTTCTTCCGGGCTTCGCGGGCGCCGGGCGCGCCGGAATACGGCCTGATCCAGGGCGGGGTGCAGGGCGATCCCAAGCGGGTGCTGCCGCCGATCGCCCACGAGCCGACCACCAAGACCGGCCTCAAGCACGTTTCGGGCACGGTCTCGATCGCCCGCAATGCGCCGGGCACGGCGACTTCGGACTTCTTCATCCTGATCGGCGACGCGCCGGGCCTGGACGCCAATCCCGCCGCCGGCGGCGACAACCAGGGCTTCGCGGCCTTCGGCACGGTGGTCGAGGGCATGGACGTGGCCCAGAAGATCCTGGCCCTGCCGACGCCGGGCAAGGCGATCAATCCGGTGATGACGGGCCAGATCATCGACCCGCCGCTGAAGATCATCTCGGCGCGGCGGGTTCCGTAGAAGCTCGCAGGCTTGCGGGAAAAGAAAAAGGGCGCAGAGGCCGAAGCTTCCGCGCCCTTCTTTTCGGACCGTCTACCGGCCGAGCCGTCAGGCTCAGCTGTGGTAGGCGCGTTCCCCGTGTTCAGAGATGTCCAGGCCTTCTTCTTCGGCGTCCGGCGAGGCGCGCAGGCCGATCACCAGCTTGATCACGAAGAAGACGATGGCCGAGGCGATGGCCGACCACAGGATGGTGACGCCGACGCCCTTCAGCTGGGCGACCACCTGGGTGACCAGGTCGTAGGCAGCCGTGTCGCAGGTCGAGATGTCGCCATCCTTGGCGCACGAGGTGTAGTCGACGACGCCGGCGCCGCCCCAGGCGGGGTTGACGACCAGGCCGGTGCCGATGGCGCCGACGATGCCGCCGATGCCGTGGATGCCGAAGGCGTCCAGGCTGTCGTCGTACTTCAGCGCGTTCTTGATGGTCGAGCAGAAGACGATGCAGATCGGCGAGACGACCAGGCCCAGGATCACCGCGCCCATCGGACCCGAGAAGCCGGCGGCCGGCGTGATGGCCACGAGGCCGGCCACGATGCCCGAAGCCAGGCCCAGGGCCGAAGGCTTCTTGCGGGTGACCCACTCGACCAGGATCCACGACAGACCGGCCGCGGCGGTGGCCACGAAGGTGTTGATCATGGCCAGCGAGGCGTAGGCGTTGGATTCCAGGTTCGAGCCGGCGTTGAAGCCGAACCAGCCCACCCACAGCAGGCCGGCGCCCACCAGGGTCAGGGTCAGCGAGTGCGGGGGCATCGGCTCCTTGCCGTAGCCCTGGCGCTTGCCGAGGATGATGGCGCCGACCAGGGCGGCGATACCGGCGTTGATGTGCACCACGGTGCCGCCGGCGAAGTCGAGGGCGCCGAAGCTCCAGATCAGGCCGGCCTTCACGGGCGCGGTCGGATCGAGGGCGATGGCGTCAGGACCCGGCCACCACCAGACCATGTGGGCCATCGGGTAGTACGACAGCAGCGGCCACAGGAAGGCGAAGGCGACGATGGCGGCGAACTTCATGCGCTCGACCAGCGAGCCGACCACCAGGGCCGCGGTGATGGCGGCGAAGGTCGACTGGAAGGCCACGAAGGTCAGTTCCGGGATCACGACGCCGGTCGAGAACGTCGCGGCGTTCGTCGACGTGGTCACGTCCTTCAGGAACAGGCGACCCAGGCCGCCGACGAAGCTGTCCCAGCTGCCGCCGTCGGTGAAGGCGAGGCTGTAGCCCCACAGCACCCAGGTCACGAAGCTGATCAGGGCGACGGTCGAGACCTGCATCATGACCGACAGCATGTTCTTGGAGCGGACCAGGCCGCCGTAGAACAGGGCCAGGCCCGGCAGGATCATCAGCAGGACCAGCAGGGTCGAGGTCAGCATCCAGGCGTTGTCGCCCTTGTCCTGCTTGTCGACGATGGTGGGAGCGGCGGCTTCGGCGGGAGCAGCGGCCGGAGCGGCGGCGGGCGCAGGCGCGGCCTCGGCGGGCGCGGCGGCGGCGGCCGGAGCGGCCTCCTGGGCGAAGGCGGTCGCGCCGAGCGGCGCCCCCGCCAGCGTCGCGGCGAGCATCAGCCCGGCCAGCGGCTTAAAGGTCAATTTCATCGTTGGTATCCCCTTTCCCCGACGATCGTTACAGAGCGGCCGGGCCGGTTTCACCGGTCCGGATGCGTACGGCTTCTTCGACATTGAGGACGAAGATCTTGCCGTCGCCGATCTTGCCCGTGGCCGCGGCGGCCTTGACCGCTTCGACCGCCTTGGCCGCGGACGCATCGTCCACCACGGCTTCCAGCTTCACTTTCGGCACGAAGTTCACTTGGTACTCCGCGCCGCGATAAATCTCGGTCTGGCCCTTCTGGCGGCCATAGCCTTTCACTTCCGACACCGTCAGGCCTTCGACGCCGGCGGCGACCAGCGCCTCGCGGACCTCGTCCAGCTTGAAGGGTTTGACGACCGCTATGATCAGTTTCATCCGGCTTGCTCCGGCCCGCTTTGGGCGGACCCCCCTTTGTTGATGGCTAGAGCGGATTCGCTCACTCGATCACCGCGACGCCGCCCGGTGCGGCCGCGTCGTTTCCCCGGCGCTCGCACGCTATCGGCCACGGTTCCTGAGCGGGGGCGTGGGGTAGGCAATTGGAAAGGAAAGAGGCGAGGCGCCTCAAAAAGTATCATCGGTCGCTCAGTTTGCGCGCTTCTGCGGCAAAATCGTCGTCCAGCGGCGCCGTGGCGCGAGGCGTCGCGCAACGTCTACAATGACCGCTCTTCCGCCGTTCCGAAGGATTCTCCGATGACGCCCCTGTGGGCCAAGATCGCCCCCTGGGCGCTGCTCGTCTGCTCGAACGTGTTCATGACCTACGCCTGGTACGGTCACCTGAAGGGCAAGCCCCTGGCCTTGCCGGTCGCCATACTGAGCAGCTGGCTGATCGCGCTTCCCGAATACATGCTGGCCGTTCCCGCCAACCGCATCGGGCATGGCGTCTATTCCACGGCGCAGCTTAAGACAGGCCAAGAAGCGATCACGCTGATCGTCTTCACGTTGTTCTCCTATTTCTATCTCGGAGAGGCCATCCGCTGGACCACGATGCTGGGTTTCGTGCTGATCTTCGCCGGAGCTGCGCTGGTGTTCTTTTTCAAGTAACGGCGAAGTCTGGATCACGAGCCCGTGATGGGCTGCAACGGAGTCGCAATCTGGAGCGTAAAGCCGGCCTGAGTTTCAAGCGAAAGGACCAGGCCATGTATGTGACGCGCTTCCTCTCCGCCGCGGCGGCCATGGCGCTGCTCTCGGGCGTCGCCATCGCCCAGACCGCCGACCCGGCGGCTCCGGCCCAGCCGCCGGCGGCCGCTCCGCCCGCCGCGACCGCGGCCCCGGCGACCCCGGCCGCCAAGGTGACCCCGAACGGCGACCTGATCGCCACGGCGCAGGCTTCGGGCCAGTTCACGACCTTCCTCAAGGCCCTGGACGCCACCAACCTGACCAGCGTGCTGAAGAGCAATCCCAACCTGACGGTGTTCGCCCCCACCGACGCGGCCTTCGCGGCCCTGCCGGCCGGCGAGCTCGACCGCCTGATGCAGCCGGCCAATGCGGCCCAGCTGCAGAAGGTGCTGACCTACCACGTGATCAACACCAAGGTGGACAGCACCAAGATCACCGGCGCCAAGGGCGAGGTCAAAACCGTCGAAGGCTCGTCGGTGACGCTCGACGGCAGCGGCGCTTCGCCGATGGTCGACGGCGCCAACATCGTCCAGGCCGACGTCATGGCGACCAACGGCGTACTGCACGTGGTCGACAAGGTGCTGATCCCCAAGGACGTGCCGATCCAAGCCGCCGCCGCGGCCGCCACCGATGACGCCGCGACCAGCATGGCCTCGGCCACGATCAACGGCGACGCCATGTCGGCCACCGACGCCGGCGCCGACGTCTCCGCCCAGGCCGCCCCGGCCGCGGCTCCGGCGCCCGACCAGGCGACCACGCCGTCGGCGACCGACGCCCCGGCCGACCAGGCGCTGAACCCCACGACCTCGCCGGCGGCTGCTCCCGCTGATCCGACCGCCGCCACGACCGCTCCGGCGGCCGAGACCGGCACGGCCGCCCCGACCTCGGCTACCCTGCCGGCTTCCTCGATGAGCCCCGACCAGCAGGCGACCCTGAAGGCCGGCGACGCCAACGTCGTCTCCAACCCGCCGGTCGCTGACACGCCCGAGAACCGCAAGGCCTACGGCGCGCCGATGTCGAACGCTGGCAAGCGTTCGAGCGCCAAGGGCAACTAACCATCAGGATGAAGTGACAAACGACGTCCACTTCGCTTGAAGCGACAGTCGGCGGGCCCTATGGTCCGCCGACTTTTTCAGGCCCCTGTTCGGACGTCATGCCCGCCGCCCCCAAATCCTTTCAAAGCCTCATCCTGACGCTCCATAACTACTGGAGCGAAAAGGGCTGCGTGATCCTGCAGCCGCACGACGTCGAAGTGGGGGCGGGGACGCTGCACCCGGCGACGGTCCTGCGCGTGCTCGGTCCCAAGCCGTGGAACGCGGCCTATGTCCAGCCCTCGCGCCGTCCGGGCGACGGCCGCTATGGCGAGAACCCCAACCGCCTGCAGCACTATTACCAGTACCAGGTGATCCTGAAGCCGAACCCGGCGAACATGCAGGACCTTTACCTGGGCTCGCTGGAGGCCATCGGCCTCGACCTGCGCACCCACGACATCCGCTTCGTCGAGGACGACTGGGAAAACCCCACCGTCGGCGCCTGGGGCCTGGGCTGGGAAGTCTGGTGCGACGGCATGGAGGTGTCGCAGTACACCTACTTCCAGCAGGTCGGCGGCCTGGACGTCTCGCCGGTTGCCGGCGAGCTGACCTACGGCCTGGAACGCCTGGCCATGTACGTGTTCGGCGTCGACAACGTCTATGACCTGCCGTTCAACGATCCGGACTCGCCGCTGGGCGCGCTGACCTATGGCGACGTCTTCCTGGCCAACGAGCGCCAGCAGTCGGAAGCCAACTTCCACGGCTGGGACGTGGCCGTGCTCAAGCAGCAGTTCGAGCAGATGGAAGAGCAGGTGCCGCTGATGCTGGCCCGCTCCTACAAGAACGAGACGCTCGTCCTGCCCGCCTACGACATGGTCCTCAAGGCCAGCCACCTCTTCAACCTGATGAACGCCCGCGGCGCGATCGCCGTCGCCGAGCGCGCCTCCTACATCGGCCGCATCCGCGACCTTTGTAAGATGTGCGCCCAGAAGTGGGTCGAGCTGCAGGAAGCCGCGTAACTCCGATGCCCCAACTGCTTCTCGAACTGTTCTCCGAAGAAATCCCCGCCCGTATGCAGGGCCAGGCCGCCAAGGACCTGGAGCGCATGGCGCGCGAACACCTGGCCGCCGCCGGCTTCCTGCCCGAGGCCCTGAAGACCTTCGCCGGCCCTCGCCGCTTGACCCTGGTGGCCGAAGGCCTGCCGCTGGCCCAGGCCGACCGCAAGGAAGAGCTGAAGGGCCCGCGCGTCGGCGCCCCGCAGCAGGCCATGGACGGCTTCCTGCGCAAGGCCGGCCTGACCCAGGACCAGCTGGTCGAGCAGAACGGCGTCTGGATGGCCTTCGTCGAAAAGAAGGGCCGCCCGACCGCCGAGATCATCGCCGAGATGGTGGAAGCCATCGTCCGCGGCTTCGGCTGGCCCAAGTCGATGACCTGGGGCACGGGCAAGCTGCGTTGGGTGCGTCCGCTCAAGCGCATCCTGTGCGTGCTCGACCGTGAAGTGGTGCCGTTCAGCATCGACGGCATCGAGAGCGGCGACGTCACCGAAGGTCACCGCTTCATGGGTGAAGCCAAGCCCTTCGTCGCCAAGGACTTCGACGAGTATGTCGCCGGCCTCGAAGCCCACTTCGTCGTGCTCGACGTCGAGGAGCGCAAGGAGCGCATCCTCGAAGGCTGCAAGACCCTGTGCTTCGCCCGTCATCTCGAGCTGGTCGAAGACCAGGGACTTCTGGAAGAAGTCGCGGGCCTGGCCGAATGGCCCACGCCCGTGCTGGGCGACATGGACCCGTCGTTCCTCGACCTGCCGCCCGAGGTGATCCGCACCTCGATGCGCACCCACCAGAAGTACTTCGCCGTGCGCAAGCCGGGGCAGCCGGGTCTGGCGCCGCACTTCATCACCGTGGCCAATATCGAGGCCAAGGACGGCGGCAAGGTGATCGCCGCCGGCAACGCCAAGGTGCTGTCGTCGCGCCTGGCCGACGCCCGCTTCTTCTGGGACGAGGACGTCAAGACCGGCTTTGAGCCGTGGCTGGCCAAGCTGGACGGCGTGACCTTCCACGCCAAGCTCGGCACCATGGCCCAGCGCGTCGAGCGCATCGTCGCCCTGGCCGGCGAGATCGCGCCCCTGGTCGGCGCTGACGTCGCCAGGGCCAAGGAGGCCGCGCGCCTGGCCAAGGCCGACCTGACCTCGCAGATGGTCGGCGAGTTCCCCGAACTGCAAGGGATCATGGGCGGCTACTACGCCCGCCACTTCGGCCTCGACGCCGAGGTCGCGGCCGCCGTGCAGGATCACTACAAGCCGCAGGGCCCCTCCGACGCCGTTCCGACCGCGCCGGTGAGCGTGGCGGTGGCCCTGGCCGACAAGCTGGACACCCTGGTCGGCTTCTTCGCCATCGACGAGAAGCCGACGGGCAGCAAGGACCCCTATGCGCTGCGCCGCGCGGCGCTGGGCGTGATCCGGATCATCCTCGACAACGGCCTGCGCTTGCCGCTGGCCAAGTTCGGCAAGGAAGACCTGCTGGCCTTCTTCGCCGACCGCCTGAAGGTGACCCTCAAGGATCAAGGCAAGCGCCACGACCTCGTGGACGCCGTGTTCGCCCTGGGCGACGACGACCTCGCGCGGATCGTCGCGCGGGTCGAGGCCCTGGACGGCTTCCTGAAGACCGACGACGGCAAGAACCTGCTGGCCGGTTACAAGCGCGCCTCCAACATCCTCAAGGCCGAGGAGAAGAAGGGCCCGCTGCCGGAAGGCCAGGCCGAGGAGCCGGCCGCCGACAGCGCCGCCGAGGTGGGCCTCTACCAGGCCCTGCGCCTGCTCGACCGCCCGCTGAAGGACGCTTTGGCCAAGGAAGACTTCACCGGCGCCATGGCCCAGCTGGCCGAGCTGCGCGGTCCGGTGGACGCCTATCTCGACGGCGTCTTCGTCAACGACCCCGAGCACCGCGACAACCGCCTCAAGACCCTGGCCGCCGTCCGCGCGGCGATGGGCCTGGTGGCGGACTTCGGTCTGGTGGCGGGGGAAGGACCCCCTCAGTCGCTCCGCGACAGCTCCCCCAGAGGGGGAGCATCTTGACGCTTCAGATCCTCCCCCTCTGGGGGAGGTGGCCCGGAGGGCCGGAGGGGGGGACGTTTTCAGCCGCCGCGGCATTTGCCGGGGTCGCAGGAACTTCCCCCTCAGTCGCTTCGCGACAGCTCGCCCTTCAGGGAGAGCATCTTCTACTCACAAACATCCGCCCACTTGGCGTTGACCGCATCGGTCCCGTCGGCCTCCTCGACCACCAGCGCGCCGTCGGACCAGACGAAGCGTTCGGGGCCGTCGAAGCTGTCCTGGGGCTGCTGTACGTCGACGTCGCCGCAGACCGAGACCACCTCGCCGTCCTGGTGAGTGAAGACCTTGCCGAAGTTGACCAAGGTCGCTTCGGGAAAGCGGTTCTGCACGGCGATCTTGGCGCCGGCGATAGCCAGCTGGTCGTCGGCGTCGTCCTGTACGTCCTCGGCGTGTGTGTCGCGCAGCACGTAGGCCACGAGACCCCCGCCTACGGCTAGCAGGACGACGGCGGCGATCGCGCCGACCAGGATGCGCTTGTCGAACGTCATGCCCACAGTCGGCCGCAGGTCACGGGTCAGGTCAACCGCCGCAGGTGAAACCTCGTCCTTCGAAAAGCTCAGGATGAGGCTTCAAGGCGAGCGTCGGTAGCAGCCCTGATCCTCACCCTGAGCTTGTCGAAGGGCGAGGATCACGCGCGACGCCTCCGTTCCGCAGCATCAGTCCCGCAGCAGCGGCAACGACAGCCCGCCGGCCTGGCGGGCGCCCAGGATCTCGCGCCGGAAGCGGAACAGCTCGGCCGGGCGGCCGCCGGTTTCGCTGTCCAGGCGACCCAGGCCCTCGACCAGGTCCTCGCGCTCGACCACGCGGCGGAAGTTCTGCTTGTGCAGCGGCACGCCGGCGATCGCCTCGACGGTGCGCTGCAGGGCCGACAGGGTGAACTCGGCGGGCATCAGCTCGAAGGCCACCGGGCGATACTTGATCTTGCCCCTCAAGCGGGAGAGGCCCGTGGCCAGGATCCGACGGTGATCGGAGATCATCGGCTCGCCCAGGGCGGCCGACAGGGCGACCGGCTCGGCCGGGTCGTGGCCGTCGGCGCGGTCGCGGTCGCGGGCGGCTTCGGGCGCGAGGCCCGCCTCATAGAGCAGCTCGTAGCGCTCCAGCACCCGTTCCTCGTTCCACGGGGCTCCGTCGAGGGCGAACGCCAGGCGCGCGCGCGACAGGCGGTCGGCGTCGTCGCCGGCCCAGCGGCGCAAGGCGGGGGCGATGGCCTCGTCCAGCAGGGTCGGGCGGCCGGCGCGCCAGTCTTCCCAGGGAAAGAACCGGGTCCATGGCGCCCAGGCGGTGTCGGGCGCCTGGGTGTCGGTGGCCTTGGGCGTCAGGCCCAGATAGCCGATCGAGACCACCCGTGCCGCGCCGGCGCCGACCTCGGCGCGCGGGGCGTCGCGGCCCTTGTCGCCGAAGGTGTAGAGCTGCTCGACATAGCCGAGCTGGAACCGGGTCTGCTCGGTCACGAAGGCGCGCAGGGCCAGTTCGAAGGTGCGGTGCCCCTCGGGGTCGAAAGGGCCGAACGGCAGGCCGGGCAGGGGCGAGGCGATGTCGGTGACGGCGTCGTGCGGGCGCACGGTCAGCACCACGACCTCGCCGTCGCGCACGGCCACGACCACGGCCGACAGGCCGATGACGATGCCGGAGGATGCTGCCGACGGAGCCGTCATTCGGTCTCGAACGCTTCGCCCGGCGCGGATTCGTAGCCGGCCGCCTTGGACAGCACGTGGAAGCGCTGGACGTAGCGGGCCTGGGCCTCGAACGCGGCCAGGGGCGTGATCTTCAGGTCGTAGCCGGCGGGCGGCGCGCCGAAGATGCTCAGGGATTCGGCGTGCTCGAAGCCGGCCAGCTGCGTGGCCTCGAAGAAGGCGCAGGCCCGGTCAGCCTGCTTGATCAGCTTCTTGATCGGGGCCGGGGTCTTCACCGGCAGGCCGAAGCGGATGTGGATGGCGTCCTCCAGCCGGGCCTCGAAGTCCTTGTACGACATGCCCAGCGCCGCCTTGAACGGGCTGATCATGTCGCCGATCACGTATTCGGAGGCGTCGTGAAGCAGGGCGGCCAGGCGCCAGCGCGGCTCCAGGTCGGGCTTGATGTGGGCGGCGATCTCCTCGACCACCAGGCTGTGCTGGGCCACCGAGAAGCCATGCTCGCCGATCGTCTGGCCGTTCCAGCGGGCGACGCGCGCCAGGCCGTGGGCGATGTCCTCGATCTCGATATCCATGGGCGAGGGGTCCAGCAGGTCCAGCCTGCGGCCCGACAGCATCCGCTGCCACGCCCTCGGAGGGCTTTTATGCAGCCCTTTGGCCACGAGATCGTTCCTTATGGTGAAGGTGGTTTGAGTGCCGCATCGGTTGATGAAGATCAATGATGGCCCGGCCCGACGCCTGTGGAAATGCGTTTTGTCAGAAAGCGTACCGAGGAGCGTGACAGTCGAAAGTGGATACCGGTTTCGGCGACCGTCATGCGTCAGGGACAAGGAGGATCGATCATGAGCTGGGCAAGGATCATGGCGCCGCTGGCTGGCGCCCGGCCCGACGAGAGCGTGCTGCGCGCGGCGGCCGAGCTGGCGAGGGCCTTCGACGCCGAACTGGCCGCCGTCCACGCCCCGGCCGACGTGGCCGACCTGATGCCGTGGATGGGCGAGGGCTTCATGGGCGGCGTGCAGGTCACGGCCCTGGAAAGCCTGAAGGAAGCCGCTATCGAGGGCGCGCACGCCGTCGAGAGCATGGTCGGCGCCGTCGGCTATGCGAAGTCGCGGGTCATCACGCTGGAATCGCCCGTCTGGGCGGGGCTGGCGATGGAGTGCCGGCTGTCGGACGTCATCGTGTTCGACAACGCCGCCGCGCGGGGCAAGGGCCCGCTGGCCGAGGCCTTTCAGCAAATGATCGCCGACGAGCAGCGGCCCGTGGTCGTGGCTCGCGAGGGCCTGAAGGTCGGCGGCACGGCGCTGGTGGCCTGGGACGGCGGCAAGGAAGCCAGCCGGGCCCTGCGCACGGCGCTGCCGCTGTTGCAGAAGGCTTCGCGGGTGGTCGTCGCCGGTGCGCCGGCCGCGTCGTCGCGCAGCTTCGAGCTGGCCCGGATGGTCGACTTCCTGGCCGCTCGCGGCGTTTCGGCCCAGGTCCGCGTGCTGGATGGCGCGCATGACGCGGCCAAGCTGCTGCTGGAGGCGGCGAGGGCGGAGGGGGCCGATTTCCTGGTCGCCGGCGCCTTCGGGCACCCGCGCCTGCAGGAGTTCATCTTCGGCGGCACGACGCGCAGCCTGCTCAACGCCGACGGCCCGTCGCTCTTCCTGTCGCACTGATTTTTCCGCCAACCATAAGAAGGAGGCAGTCCATGTCCCTATCGCGCATCGTCATGCGTCTGGCCCGCAATCCGGGCACCGAATTCGCCGGCGGCGACGATCATCGCGGCTACGCCCTGACCGCGCCGCTGACGGCCGACGGTCATCTGGACGAGGCCGAGTACGCCAAGGCGAAGAAGGAGTGCGCGGTGCGCCGTTTCGCCCCCGACGAGGACCCCGCCGACGGTCGCCTGGCCAGGCGCGGCGAGCGCTGGTTCTTCGACTACGACGAGGACGACCAGATCGACGACGAGCCGGTCCACCGTCTGGGCCAGCACCGCTTCGCCCTCGGCGAATACGTCACCGTCACCGACGAGGACGGCCGGCCGCTGACCTACAAGGTGATGGAAGTCACGCCGATCTGAGGGGCCGAGGTCCTCCCCCTGAAGGGGGAGGTGGCCCGGAGGGCCGGAGGAGGAGGTCGATGCTGAAGTTCAACATGCACTTCCCCCTCAGTCGGCTTTGCCGACAGCTCCCCCTTCAGGGGGAGCGTCTTGTCTCACCCACCGACGTTGTGACGCACCAGCGCCTTCATGTCCTTGAACAGGTCGCCGTCCTCGGAATTGCGGTTCTTGGCCTTGACGATGGCCACGGCCAGCGGGCCGCCCTTGGGGCCGCGGGCCTCGTAGCCGGCCAGGTGATAGCCGGACGGGGCCTTGTCGCTGGCCAGCACCAGGGTGGCGCGGACGCCGTCGCTTGCCTTCTGGCGATGGCGCACCACCGCGCCGTGGTCGTCTGCCCGGATATCGACGTCGCCGTCCTTTTCGTCGGAGCTGCTGACGCGAACGGTGCGGCTCTCGCGGCCGCCGTCCTTGCGCTCCTCGACCGAGGTGCTGCGTTCGCCGTCCTTGCTGGTGACGTTCTTGGTGATGCGGACCTGGGCCTCGCCGTCGTCGGCGTTGATGGTCATGCCGCCGATGCGGATGTCGGCGCCTTCGTCGCGGGCGTCGATGCTGACGCCGGGCAGCTTGATGTGCGCGGTCTCCTTGCCTTTCGGCGCGCCGGGCGCGGCCGGGGCCTTCAGATGCGGCATCAGCGCCTTCAGGTCGGTCTCGATCGGGTTCAGCGCCGCCTCGGCGTCGTCGCCCTGCAGCGCCACCAGACGCAGGGTCACCTCGGCGTCGTCGCCGGCATAGCCGCACGACTTGCCGTCCGGGGCGATGCTGACGCGGGTCAGCTTGCCCTGGCGCTCGGGGCAGTCCAGCCGTTCGATCGCCCGCAGCGGCTCGCGCTTGTGCAGCACGCGCTCGGGCCGCTCGGTCTTCACCGAGGCGGGCGGCGAGCAGGCGGCCAGGGCGGCGGCGCCGGCGGCCAGGACAAGGATGAGGCGCATCGAGGAAAATCCTTCACGTTCGGCGCGAAGGTGTGCGGCTCGACGACCGGCGTCCAATGAAATTGCGGTAACGCCTCAGACGGTCGGCGGCTTGACCTCGGCTTCGACGGCGGTCAGCAGGTCGGCCGCCAGCCGGGCGACGCCGGCGGCGTCGGCGTCCGAATAGGTGACGCGCAGCTTGGCGAACCAAGGGCCGATCTGCACCAGCCACAGCCCTTCGCCGCGTCCCTTGTCGTCGCGCCAGAACTTGCCGAGACGGCGCGGCCCGCCGGCGGAGGCGGGGTAGGGGTCTTGCAGGTCGGAGACCGGCGGGGTCTGGGCCTTGGCCTGCTGGACGTAGATGTCGAACACGCGGGTCAGGGTGTACTGCTCGGGCAGGCGCGTCAGATAGAGCGTGGCGGTCGCCGAGCGGGTCTGGAAGCCGCAGCTGACGTCGCGACCGCCCTGGGCCGAATCGTAGACCGTCAGGCGGATGCGCTCGAAACCGTCGATCTTGGCGGGGCAGGTGAAGCCGCTGGCCGCATGCAGGGCGCCGTCGCCGTCCTGCTCCTTGAAGCTCTGGTTTTGCGGAAAGGCGCTGCTGGCCGGCGGCGCGAGGCCCGTGCCCGGCGCCGGCGTCGCGCCCGGCGTGGATTTCGGCCCTTCGTAGGCGTCGGCCTGGATGTTGATCCGGATCTGCTGGTTGCGATCGTCGCGGCTGACCAGGGGCCTCAGGCCGCCCTGCAGGGCGGCGACCACGTCGGCCTTGAGCGCCACGTCGTCGGGAACCGACTCATACAGCCGCAGGACCGAGGCCCCGGCCTTGTTGGAGACCACCAGCAGGTAGCGGGTGCTGGCGGCCGGCGCGGGGCGCTTTTCGATCTCGGCCAGGACGGCGGCCGTCATGTCTGCGAACGGCGTGACGAAGAAGACGGGCGCGTTGGCGTCGCCACTGCGGGCGATCAGCGCGGCGCCGGCGGCCTGCGGCTCAAACACCGTGTAGGTCAGGTTGCCCGCCTGGAAGCCCGGCGCGTCGCATTTGGGCTTGGCCTTCAGCAGCGCCTTGTGCTGGACGGGCTTGGCCTGCAGCGCCGGTCCCATCGACATCAGCGCGACGAGGTCGTTCTGCATGTCGGTGGACGGGATCGGAACCAGCTTGGCCGCGGGCCGGGTCGCGCAGGCCTCCGCGGCGGCGACCGGCGTCGCCAACAGGCCCAAGCCGACAAACGCATACGCCCAGCACTTCATGCGCACATCCCCTGTACTCAAGGCTCAGCTTGGCGCGGGGGAGAGCGGGCGTCCAGGCGCAATCTTGCGGCGAGCCGCCTACTGACCAGGGCGGGCGCTGCCTTCGCGGCGGGCCAGGAAGGCCAGGCGCTCGAACAGGTGGACGTCCTGCTCGTTCTTCAGCAGGGCGCCGTGCAGCGGCGGGATCAGCTTGGTCGGATCTTTTTCGCGCAGGACCGTCTCGTCGATGTCCTCGACCAGCAGCAGCTTCAGCCAGTCCAGCAGTTCGGAGGTCGACGGCTTCTTCTTCAGGCCCGGCACCTTGCGCATGTCGTAGAAGATGCGCAGGGCCTCGGCGACCAGCTTCTGCTTGATGCCCGGGAAGTGCACGTCGACGATGGCCTGCATCGTCTGCTCCTCGGGGAAGCGGATGTAGTGGAAGAAGCAGCGGCGCAGGAAGGCGTCCGGCAGCTCCTTCTCGTTGTTGGAGGTGATGATCATCACCGGCCGCACCTTGGCCTTGATGGTCTCGCCGGTCTCGTAGACGAAGAACTCCATGCGATCGAGCTCCTGCAGGAGGTCGTTCGGGAACTCGATGTCGGCCTTGTCGATCTCGTCGATCAGCAGCACCGGGCGCGCTTCGCTCTCGAACGCCTCCCAGAGCTTGCCCTTCTTGATGTAGTTCTTCACGTCCTTGACGCGCTCGTCGCCCAGCTGGCTGTCGCGCAGGCGGGTGACGGCGTCGTACTCGTAGAGGCCTTGCTGGGCCTTGGTCGTCGACTTGATGTGCCAGGTCAGCAGCGGCGCGTTCATCGCCTTGGCGACCTCGTATGCCAGCACCGTCTTGCCGGTGCCCGGCTCGCCCTTGATCAGCAGGGGGCGTTCCAGGGCCACGGCCGCGTTGACGGCGACCTTCAGGTCCTCGGTGGCGACGTAGTCGGCGGTGCCTTCGAAGCGCGAGCTCATGCGGTGTCCCTGACGGCGGCCCCCTGGGGGCTACGCCTCGAACAAGTGTTCAAATCTTCAAGGCTAACCTACAGAGCCGCGCCGCGGGATCAAGACGGGTTGTGCGGCGGCTGACGATGGCGGCGCGCCACCGACGGCGGATCGCTGGCGGGGAAGCTGTCTTCCAGGCCTTCCTCCAGCTGATCTTCCAGATATTCCGGCTGCTCGGTTTCGTCTTGCGGCGCTTCGGGGGGAGGCGTTTGGGGCTTGGGATCGGACATGGGGGATCTCCTGTCAGGCCTTTGCCGAGCCTGACTCCATGGTGCTGACAGCGCAACTAAGGGCGTGCGCGAAGGCGGGCTAGAACGGATCGCTCCGGCTTTGACGGTAATCGCCTAGCGGCGCTCGTAGCCCAGGGCTTCGATGTCGTCGTCGGCCAGGCGCGTCGACTCATAGTCGGACGGCTCCTCGTCGTCGGAGGAGATCACGTCCTCGTCCGACAGGCCCCCGCCGACGGGATCCAGCGGCTCGCGCTCGACGTCGAGGCCTTCGTCGTCGCGGCCGCCTTCCAGCTCGTCCTCGATGTCGTCGAGTTCGGATTCGTCGAGGATGTCGTAGTCCTCGTCTTCGTCCTCGGCGGCGTCATCGTCAGCCTGGGTGACGTCGTAGACGTCGTCGATCTCGTCGAAATTGGCGATGTCCTGGCCGTCGTCGGTCAGGTTGGTCTCGTCCAGGACCTCGGCGACATCCTGCGGGTCGAAATCGGTTTCCGGCGGCATGGCGGGTCTCCCTGATGGGGCGACGATCGCCGCCCGTTCAGGGAATCAAACCCGCCCCCGCGCCCGATGTTCCTGCCCGACTACTTCGCGAATTCGGCCAGGGCGCCGGCGACGTCGGCCATGATCGGCCGCCAGTCGTCGTAGTCCGGCGCGATGAAGCATCGGCACTGCGGATACCAGGGCGAATGGTCCGAACCCAGGCGCGTCCACGAGGCCGCGCCGGTCAGCATCCAGATCGGCGCGCCGCAGGCGCCGGCCAGGTTGATGGTGGCGTTGGAGAAGCCGATGACGAGATCGAGCGCGCAGGAGAGGGCGGCCACGTCGTCCAGGTCCTGCTTCAGGTCGATGCCCGGCGGCGTCCATATCTCGACGCCCAGCTGCTCGCGGGCGTAGGCGATCTCCTCGTCGCAGTCGCCGTACTGCAGGTTGATGAACGACACGCCGGGCGTCTTCAGCACCGGCTCCCACAGTTCGAACGGCGAGAACAGGCGCGCGCGCTCGGCGTTCAGCTTCAGGCTCTTCCAAAGCAGGCCGACCTTGGGTCCGGGCGGAGCGTCCTCCAGCACCTTCTTCCAATGGGCGACGCGCTCTGGATCGGGGGTGAGGAAGCTTTCGCGCTTGGGGAAGGCCTCGACCGACGGGCGCAGGCTCTCCAGCAGCGAGCCCATCGGAACCCAGCAGTCGATGTTCGACCAGTCCTCGATGAACGGCGCGTCGCGATAGATGTGGCCCTGGTAGGAAACGGTGCGGTGAACGGCGACGTTCGCCTGCGGATAGCTGCGCTCGAACAGCGGCACGAGGCGGCGCTCGACCAGGATCGACAGCGCGCCGTCCGGGCCCAGGGCCTCCACGACGTCGGGCAGGGTGTTGGCGAACATCACCTCGTCGCCCAGGCCCTGCTCGGCAACGACCAGCAGGCGTTTGCCGGCGAAGCCCTGGTCGGGCTCCCAGCGCTTGACCGGGAACTGGTAGTTGGGAACGCCGCCCAGCTCGGTCGACAGGCGGGCGCTGTAGGCGGCCCAGCCTTCGGTCACCCGGCCCAGCGCCAGCAGGATGGTCGAGCGCGCGAAGCTCATGGCCGCCAGGTCTTCCGAGGAATCGGCGACCAGTATGCCGGCGTCGCAGTCGGCGAGGGCGCCTTCCACGTCGCCCAGGTCCAGGCGGGCGAAGGCGCGGTTGTGCAGGCCCTTGCCGAACTGCGGGGCCAGGCGGAGCACCTCGTCGAAGAAGGTCACGGCCGTGCGGCCTTCGCCCAGGCTGCACATCACCGTGCCCAGGGTGTTCCACAGCACCGGCTGGGTGGGATTGGCCTGGATGGCGGGCTTGAGGATGTCGATCGCCGCCGATTCCTGGTTCAGGTCGCGCAGGGCGCAGGCCAGGTTGTTGGTCGCCTCGAGGCTGTTGGGATTGGCCTTCAGCGAATGCATGAACAGCTTGGCGGCGATTTCCGGCATCTCCATGCGGAACGCCAGGCGGCCCAGGTCGCCGGCCACGGCGGCCTCGTCGGGCAGCAGCTTCAGCGCCGCGTCGTAGCAGTGCATCGACGAGGCGAAGTCGCCCAGCTTCTCGCGGGCCACGGCCAGGACGTGCCAGGCGGGGCCGGCGCGCTCGTTCTTCTTGAGGGCCTTGAGGGCGGTCTTCTCGGCCAGGGCGTACTCGCCGCGCTGCACGGCGATGATCGCCTTGTTCAGCAGCTTGATGGTGGCCGGATCCTGGACCGTGTGGGCTTCGCGATTAAGCCGGGCGATCGAATCGGCGGAGGCGGAATCGCCCAGTTGGGACGCGCGCAGGCCCGGAAGGACCCCTTGACCGGCCGCCTCCTGGGCGGTTGCGAGGGCGGCGGCCGAGATTCCGGAGCCGAGATTGCGGGACATGCGTACACCTTGGCGATTGGGTGGCTTCATCCTCTGGGCGAGTATGCTTAATTGTGTCCTAAGCTGCGACTTACGGTCGCGCGGCCGGCAATAGGGCGTTAACCCGCTGCCCTCTAGGTTCCGGTCGAACGCCATACCGGCGAACCGCCATGACGGCGGACGGGCGCAGCGATGGAAAGGAACGGCCAAAAGTGCCTTTGAAGCTGTCGCTTAAGCCCGGCGAGAAATTCGTGCTCAACGGGGCGGTCGTCCAGAACGGCGATCGTCGCGGGGTGCTGGTCCTGCAGAACAAGGCTTCGGTGCTGCGTGAAAAGGACATCATGCAGCCCGACCAGGTGACCACGCCGTCGCGTCACATCTACTTCCCGGTCATGATGATGTACCTGGAAGAGAGCGGCGCGGAGAAATACTACGACGAGTTCGCCATGCGCCTGACCGAGTTCATGGGCGTGGTGCGGAACCCTGAGGTGCTGGCCGATTGCATCGCGATCTCCAAGCACGTCATGGCCCGCGAGTACTACAAGGCGCTCATGCTGAGCCGTAAGTTGATCGATTACGAAGACAAGAGGTTGGGGAATGTCTCTTCGGGCCTACCAGCAGGCGGCGACCAGGACTGAGAATCCGCGTGAGGTCGAGTATCGCCTGTTCGGACAGGTGACGCGCGCTCTCATGGAGGCTTCCCAGGCCGACGTGAACGACATCCAGACGCGCATCCACGCGCTGGACTGGAACCGTCGCGTCTGGTCGGCGCTGGCGACCGATTGCGCGCTGCCAGAGAACACGATGGCCAAGGAGCTGCGTGCGAGCATCATCTCGCTGAGCATCTGGGTCGGTCGTCACTCGAGCCTAGTCATGCGCAAGGAAGAAGACTTCGAGCCGCTGATCGAGATCAACCGCATGATCATGCAGGGGCTGGCCGGCCGCGCCGAAGCGGCCTGATCTCAGGGCGCGTGAGGCGAAAGCGTGAGCGCTTTCGCTGTCGGGCGCGCCCGTGTTCCAAGGTTTGAAACCTGTCTTGCCACGGGGCTATCCCCATTCCTCCGGTAGGCAGATTTAGGACCACGGCGCAGCTCGGCGCCGATTGCCGCCTCCCTTCGGAAAAACCTGCCGCCCGGCGAATGTTGCATTCGCCGGGCGGTTTCGTTTCCGGCCTGCGTTTCAAAATTTCCGTTTCATTTCAGTCGATTACGATTTGGCCTGAACTGGCCCGCCGTTTGCGATGGTTCCCGTGGGCAAAACGCCCGACCGGCAAAATGCCGGGGCTCTCCACCAAAACGGTAGGTTCCTATGATCGCCAACTCCATCAACACCAATGCCGGCGCGATGATCGCGCTGCAAAACCTGAACGCCACCAACTCGGAGCTGACCACCACCCAGCAACGCATCAACACCGGCAAGAAGATCTCGAACGCCAAGGATAACGGCGCGATCTGGTCGATGGCGGAGATGCAGAGCGCGACCTTGAGCTCGTTGAATGCCGTGAAGGACTCGCTCCAGCGCGGTCAGTCGACCATCGACGTTGCGTTGGCGGCCGGCGACACGGTCACCGACCTGCTCGGCAAGATGAAGGAAAAGGCCCTGGCCGCTTCCGACACCTCGCTCAACACCGCTTCCTTCAAGGCGCTGCAGGCCGACTTCACGTCGCTGCGCGACCAGATCACCAAGGCCGTGACCAACGCCAAGTTCAACGGCGCCAGCGTGGTGGACGGTTCGACCACCAAGCTCGCGTTCCTGGCGAACGAAACCGGCGCGGCGTTCACCGTCACCTCGCGGACCCTGTCCCTCACGGGCATCGGTCTGACGACGACGACGACCTTCACGACGGCCGCTTCTGCGAAGACGATGATCGCCACGATCGATACGGCTCTGCAGACCGCGACCAACAAGCTGGCCTCGCTCGGCACCAACTCGGTGGGCCTGGACATGCACTTGACCTTCATGGGCAAGCTGCAGGACAGCCTCGACGCCGGTGTCGGCAACCTGGTCGATGCGGATATGGCCAAGGAAAGCGCCAAGCTGCAGTCGCTGCAAACCAAGCAGCAACTGGGCGTGCAGGCACTGTCCATCGCCAATCAGGCGCCCCAATCGATCATGTCGCTCTTCCGCGGCTGATCGAAGAAGCGCCGGACCTGGCGACCAAGCGCCGGGCGATCGAAAGATCGCCCGGCGTTTTCTTTTGTTCCGGGGTCTGATTTTCGCCGATCGGCGGTCGCTTTGCGGGTGGGCAATTCGGTCGCATCTGCCGAAACCTGCCCGGCAATATTTGCCGGATCGGTGTTCGACTCGGCAGAAATTGCCGGTTCGGCGTATCCTAAACGAACCTATAACGCTGTAATTTCAATGACTTAAATTTTTCGGACGGGTGGGCAGGATTGGCCCGGTAGTTGCTTCCTAGTTCAGCGAGCAAAACGCTCCCGGCAGTCAAAATGACGTCGGACAACCTGAAATAGGAACATATTCGTTATGGCGCTGAACAGCATCAACACGAACTCGGGCGCGATGATCGCCCTGCAAAACCTGAACTCGACCAACAGCGAGCTGCAGGTTACGCAACAACGCATCAACACTGGCAAGAAGATCGGCTCGTCCAAGGACAACGGCGCGATCTGGGCCACCGCCAAGAACCAGTCGGCCACCGCTTCCTCGCTCAACGCCGTGAAGGACTCGCTGCAACGCGGTCAGTCCACCATCGACGTCGCGCTGGCGGCTGGCGACACGGTCACCGATCTGCTCGGCAAGATGAAGGAAAAGGCCCTGGCCGCTTCCGACACCTCGCTGAACACGGCTTCGTTCAACGCGCTGAAGGCTGACTTCACCTCGCTGCGCGACCAGATCACCAAGGCTGTGACCAACGCCAAGTTCAACGGCGCCAGCATCATCGACGGTAAGACCACGAAGCTCAGCTTCCTGGCCAACTCGGACGGCACGGCCATCACCGTGAACGCCAAGACCCTGTCGCTGGCCGGCATCGGTCTGAGCACCACGACCACCTTCACGACCGCCGCCGCGGCCAAGACGATGATCACCACCATCGACACGGCCCTGCAAACGGCGACCAACAAGCTGGCCTCGCTGGGCACCAGCTCGACCGGCCTGGACACCCACCTGAACTTCGTCGGCAAGCTGCAAGACAGCCTCGACGCCGGCGTGGGCAACCTGGTCGACGCCGACCTGGCCAAGGAAAGCGCCAAGCTCCAAGCCCTGCAAACCAAGCAGCAGCTGGGCATCCAGGCGCTCTCGATCGCCAACCAGTCGACCGGCACGGTCCTGAGCCTGTTCCGATAAGGAACGAGCAGGGGGCGGCTCTCACGGGCCGCCCCCGCCTTTCTTCGGCCGCGAGCCGGGGAGGGGAGCAAAGAAGGCGCCGCTGAACGGCGGTGACAGGAGAGATGGAAAACAAGGCCGCGCTGCCGGCTCAGGTTCAAGAGCCGCCCGCGCAAAATCTGATCGTTCCCATGACCGTCCCGGGCAAGGCCTCGGACGGCGAAGTCGTATCCGACGCCCGCAAGGCCGAGGTTCGCAAGTCCGCCGAGCAGAAGGTCGTCGACGACGGCCCCCAGCCAGGCGACCTGCGTCTCGTGATCGAGCAGGACACCGACAGCGGCGTCTACGTCTACAAGACGGTGGATCGGCGGACGGGCGAGACCCTGAAGCAGTATCCCCGCGAAGACGTGCTGCGGTTCAAGGAAGCGGCCTCGTACGGGCCCGGCGCCATCTACGACGGCCTGACCTAGCAGGCCTTCGCGCGTCACGGTTTGCATGCACGCTTGCGGCGCGACGTCGCAGGCGCATCATGGTTTGCGCGCGTTAACCATATTCTTACTCCCCGGGCGGCACTTTCACGGTCGATCCGCTCGGGCGTCGAATCGCGCACCGAGCTCCTCGTAAGTCGGCGAGAACGCCGTTCGGAGATCGTGATGACGCTGAGCGTGAACACCAATCAGCCTGCGCTGATCGCCCTGCAGAACCTGAACAAGACCAACGACGAGATGCAGGGCGTCCAGACCCGCATCAACACCGGCCTTGCGATCTCCAGCGCCAAGGACAACGCCGCCGTCTGGTCGATCGCCCAGGACCAGCAGGCCGACCGCTCGGCCCTGGCCTCGGTCAAGATGAGCCTGGACCGCGCCACCTCGATCGCCGACGTGGCCCTGACGGCCGGCGAGTCGGTCTCCGACCTACTCAACCTGATGCGCGAGAAGGTGGTCGCCGCCAAGGACAGCTCGCTGTCGACCCAGGCGCGCACCGCCCTCAACGCCGACTTCCAGGGCCTGCTCAGCAACCTCACCCAGGTGGTCGACAGCGCGACCTTCGACGGCGCCAACATCCTCGACGGCAGCCAGACCAACGCCATCACCTTCCTGGCCGACGCCGACGCCCAGACGGTCATCTCGCTGAACCTGCAGACCCTGTCGCTGGGCAGCCCGAAGAACAGCCTGCTGGCCGGCGACAGCATCGCCACCCTGACCCAGGCGACCGCGGTGCTTGCGCGCCTCGACGCGACGATCGCCACGGTCAACCAGGCCGTCGGCTCGATCGGCTCGCAGGCCAAGCAGATCGACGCCCACAACACCTTCGTCTCCAAGCTTTCGGACGTGCTGGAAACCGGCGTGGGCAACCTCGTCGACGCCGACATGGCCAAGGAAAGCGCCCGCCTGCAGGCCCTGCAGGTGAAGCAGCAGCTGGGCGCCCAGGCCCTGTCGATCGCCAACGGCGCCCCGCAGATCATCCTGTCGCTGTTCGGCAATGGCTGACGCGGCGCCTGCCGCAACGTAATTGTCATACGAAACGCCGGTCTTTCCCTAGGCCGGCGTTTCTCGCGTGGTTACTCTGCATCCTGCATCGCAAGGGGATTCGTTCGACATGATCGAACTGCGGGACTTGAGAGACGAGGACGAGGCGGTGCTGTTCCAGTGGCGCGCCGAACCCGAGGTCGACCGCTGGATGTCGGACGCGGCGTTTCCCAGCCACGAGGCGCACGCCGCCTGGTTCGAGGGCCTGCGCAAGGATCCCGACATGGCCGGCTGGATGATCGTGCGCGCCGGCGCGCCGGCCGGGTTGCTGACGCTGACGGGCCTGCAGTCGCATCATCGCCGCGCGGGCTGGAACTGGTTCGTCGGCGCCGCCGACGCCCGCCGTCGCGGGGTGGGGCGGGCGGCCCAGGTGCTGGGTCTCGACCGCGCCTTCGGCGAGCTTGGCCTGCACAAGGTGTTCGCCGAGGTCATGGCCGACAACGACGCGGCGCTGAAGGCCCAGTCGGCCTCGGGCTTCCGTCGCGAGGGCTATCTGCGCGGCCACGTGCTGAAGAACGGCGAGCCGCGCGACGTGGTGCTGCTGGGCATCCTGGCCGAGGAATGGGCGGGTTTGCGCGACGAGGCCCGCCGGGCGTTGAGCGACGCCCACCTGATCGCGGCCTGATCGAGAACAATTCACACGTCTTAACGAAACGTCAGCGTTCGTAGCCGAAGATTGCCACGCGTGACGTAGTGCGCGCTTTGTGGAAGCGGTCGTGATCACTTTCGACACCAGTTCGCTGCTGAGCTACTACCAGGCCAAGCTTGGTGTGGGCACGGCCGCGTCCACGCTGTCGACGGGCACGACCTCCACCTCGACCGCCAAGCAGGGCATCCCGGCCGCGCCGTGGACCACGGTGACCACCGAGCCCAGCGATCTGGTCAAGGCGGCGCTGAACGGCCGCAAGTTCGTCGACGAAGGCGCAGCCGAGGCCGCGGCCCCGGGCATCAAGGGCGACTACAAGAAGCTGTTCTCGGCCTATCAGGCGCTGAACACCCTGACGGCCATCGCCAACCGCGCCAGCGAGAAGAACGTCTCCGACAGCGAGATCAAGCGCCTGCAGACGGCGCTGACCAAGGGGCTGACGGAGCTCACCAACTACATCCAGAACGCCAACACCGACGGCATGCGCCTGACCACCGGCGCGGCCATGACCCAGGACAAGTCCAAGGTCGGCGTGCCCAAGAACGTCTACGGCTACGTCACCAACACGCTCTACAGCGGCCAGTTCGACGACGAGGTCCCCGCCTTCAAGGGCGACCAGAAGTTCACGATGTCGGTCACCAAGTTCGGTGAGACACAGAATCTGACGATGGACCTGTCGGAGATGGGGGCGACGCCGCGGACGATGTCCAACGTCGTCAGCTTCTTCAACGGCAAGCTCCAGGCCGCCGGCTACAACACCACCTTCGCCGTCGAGCGCACGCCCGGCGTCGAGCGCACCACCACGGTCAACGGCCAGACGGTGAAGCTGCCGGCCACCGGCGACGACTTCGCCCTGCGCATCCGCGGCGACTCCATCGAGAAGCTGAACTTCACGGCCCCGGCGGCCAAGCCGGCGGTCTACATCACCACCGAGGCTGGCAATCCGGACCCGGACAAGGACACCAAGACCGACGACGCGGTCATCGAGAACACTCTGACCAAGTACGGCACGGGCTCCGCCGCCGGCACGGCCGGCGCCAAGGTGTTCTCCGACACGCTGGAAGGCACGGTCGCCAAGGTCCACAAGACCGTCACCGGCCCCGACGGCTCGATCTACGTGCTGGCCGACGTCGAAAAGAGCGTCGAGAGCCAGACCATCAAGGGCGACCAGGACGTCGCCCTGCTGAAGTACGACTCGGCCGGCAAGCTGCTCTATGCGCGCAGCCTGGGCGCGGCCGACACGGCCACCGGCTATTCGATCGCGGTGTCGGACGACGGCAAGGTCGCCATCGCCGGTTCCGTGGCGGGCACGCTGAACGGCGTCACCACCGGCCCGATCAATTCCGACAGCAACGGCACGGTCACCGACAGCTTCGTGTCGCTGTACGACGCCAACGGCGACGAGGCCTGGACGGTTCGCCGCGGCGGTCTGCTGGAAGACGAGGCCACGGCCGTGGCCTTCGGCGAGGACGGCGTGGTCTATGTGGCCGGCCGCACCAAGTCGGACCTGCCTGGCGCCACCGGCTCGGCCTCGCTGGGCGGCTACGACAACTATCTGACCGGCTTCGCCACCGACATCGCCGGCACGCCCAAGGCGCTGTTCACCACCCACTTCGGCAGCGCCGAGAACGACACGGTGTCGGGCATCGTCGTCGACGGCGGCAAGGTGATCGTGGCCAGCAAGGAAGGCAGCCAGGCCAAGCTGCGCAGCTTCGACGTCGCCACCACCGTGGTCACCGAGAACCGCACGTCGCTGAACTCGGCCGGCATCTACGAGACCAAGGCGGTGACCTACACCAAGGCCGCGACCATGAACGTGGGCGCTGTGCGAGACCTGGGCACGCTGAAGGGCGGCGACATCGCCGGCCTCACCATCGACAACGGCCAGCTCTACATCGGCGGCTACACCACCAACGGCGAGCTGTCGGTGGGCAACGTCACCAAGGCCGCCTCGGGCGGTTCGGACGGTTTCGTGGCCCGCATCTCGCTGGACCTGACCGACACGGCCGGCGACACCCTGTCCTATTACGGCGGCACGGGCGACGACACCGTCACCGGCATGGCCGTCTCCAACGGCCAGGTCTGGCTGGTCGGCTCGGCCGGCAAGGACCTGGCGGGCCTGCCCACGGTCGGCCAGAAGGACGGCTACGTCGCCCAGATCGACATGGACACCGGCGCGGCCACCTGGGAACAGCGCCTGACCGGCAAGGACGGCTACGCCACCCCGACCTCGATCGCGGTCGACGCCTCCGGCTCCAGTTCCCTCGACGTCTTCGGCCTGCCGCGCGGCGCGATGAACTACGTCCAGTCGGACAAGATCGTCTCGGCGACCTCGGCCCGCCCTGGCGACACCTTCCAGATCCGCACGCGCGAGCGCGGTCCGCTGACGACCATCACCATCAGCGCCAACGACACGCTCGAGACCCTGGCCGACAAGATCCGCCGCGCCTCGGGCAGCGCGGCCAAGGTGTCGATCACCAGCGACGGCAACATGCGCAAGCTGAGCATCACGCCGGCCTTCAAGACCTCGACCGTCGAGATCCTGCCCGGCAAGGGCGACAGCGACGTGCTGGATGCGCTGGGCCTGGCCTCGGGCGTGGTGCGCAACACCAAGACCGAAGGCGGCCGCACCGTCTCGGCCGACGGCAAGGGCCCGGTCTACGGCCTCAAGCTCAATCTCGACATGAGCCTGGCCGACGCCGAGTCGCGCGCCACGACCGCCGACCTGCTTAAGTCGGCCACCGCGGCGATCCGCAACGCCTATCGCGAGATGGCCGATATCGCCAACGGGGTGAAGGCCGACACGTCCTCGACCAAGGGCAACACCACCGGCACGGCGCCCGCTTACCTGACCAACCAGATCGCCAACTACCAGGCCGCGCTCGACCGTCTGACCGGCGGTTGACAATTGTAAGCGCTCCACGGCGCGGCGACGCTTGAAACCGTCACCAACGCGTCGTAGCCAGGGGGCATGGAACTTCTCAAAGACCGACGCGTGCTGCTGGGCGGCGGAGCGGCCCTGGCTGTGATCGCTGGCCTGGGCGTGGCCTTCGCGCTGATGGGCGGCAAGGACCGCAAGCCGGCCGAAGAACCGCCGGCCTCGCGCGCCGGCCTGATCGTCGAGACCGGCCGTCCGGACGACACCAAGCTCAACGACCCGGCCCGTCCGCTGCGCTGCTTCGTCGGCGGTCAGTTCGTGGGCGAGACCACCCTGGCCGAATGCGCCAAGAAGAACGGCGTGGCGACCGGCGCCCTGGACGTCGGCGTCGACGAGACCGGGGCCCTGGCCGCCGCCGACCAGGCCGGCACCGTGCTGACCCCGCTGCCGCCGCCGACAGTCGCCGCGCCGGTCGCCACCGCGCCGACGCCCGCGCCCGCCGGGCCGAGCGCGGCCAGCAGCGCGCCGCTGGCGGTCTGCCAGCGCTATTCCGGCGGCCAGTGGAACAAGCTGCCCGGCGAAATCACCCAGAACGCCTGCATCCAGCAGCTGTTCGCAGGCAAGTGCGAGCGTCCGGGCGGCGCCACCTACGGCCGCTGGGGCGACGAGACCCTGCGCCTGCTGCCGGGCCGGGTCGAAGCCTCGTCCGACAACCGCTCGTTCCATCTGGTGGTCGAACAGGCCGCCAACTGCGCCATTCCCAGCGTCGGCTGAGAAGGAGATCCCCGATGCGCCTTTCGCAAGCCGCCGCCGTCATCGTCCTGGCCATGTCCGCCGTCGGCCTCTCGGCCTGCGTGAAGCAGACCAAGGCGCCGTTCGACCAGGGCATCTGCAACCACGTGATCCTGAAGAAGGACGGCACGCTGCAGTTCAACCCGGTCGAGCGCAACGTGCCCAACATGGAGACCTGCGCGGCCACGCTTGAAGGCATGCGCATCCGCTTCATGCGCATGGGCCTGCGCCGGGAAGAGCTGACCGGCTCCTACCAGGGCAAGTTCATCTTCGTGCAGAAGGAAGGCATCTATCTGGGCGACAGCTACGAGGGCGCCCGGTTCATGTCCCTGGTGCGCACTGGCGACGGCCGCCTGGCCGTGCCGGGCGCCATGCCGCCGCGCTGACGCTTGAATTGAGCAGGAGAGGGCGGTGGATAACCGCCCTCCGTTCACAGGAACGTTCAGGGAACAAATCTTGCTTTTCTGATTGCCGAGTCGTTAACGTCCTGATTTCGAGATTCCGGCGCGTTGGGTCGCCGGGCGAGAACAGGGCATCGCCATGGCTGGCAGCGTCAACAAGGTCATCCTCGTCGGGAACCTCGGGGCCGACCCCGAAATCCGCACCCTCAACTCGGGCGACCGCGTCGCCAACCTGCGCATCGCCACGTCCGAGACCTGGCGCGACCGCTCCAGCGGCGAGCGCAAGGAAAAGACCGAGTGGCACCGGGTCGTGATCTTCAACGACAACCTGGTGAAGGTGGCCGAGAGCTACCTGCGCAAGGGCTCGACCGTCTACATCGAGGGCGCCATCCAGACCCGCAAGTGGACCGACCAGCAGGGCCAGGAAAAGTACTCGACCGAAATCGTCCTGCAGAAGTTCCGCGGCGAACTGACCATGCTGGGCGGTCGCGGCGACGGCGCCGGCGCCTCGTCGGGCGGCGGCTATGACGACGGCTACGGCCAGGGCGGCGGTGGCGGCGGCTACGGCGGCGGTCAGGGCGGCGGCAACTTCGGCGGCGGCGCGCCGCGCAGCCAGCCCAGCGGCCCGCGCGAGAGCTTCTCGGCCGACCTGGACGACGAAATCCCGTTCTAAGCGTCCGTCATCGGATGAAATGCGAAAGGCGGCGGTTCCGAGAGGGGCCGCCGCCTTTTCTTTGCGCGTTCGGCGCCGGAGCGCGCGGCGCCCGGTCAGGCCTCGTCGGTTCGCGACGGCCTTGGGTTTGACGCGCGCCTCGCCGGGCTATGGGATGCGGGAATGCGCCGTCCCGCAGGTTGGGAGCGTATCAAATTCAGGTCCAGCAAGCCCGCCGCGACGAAGAGTATGCGCGGCGGCCGGGAGACGTATTTCCTCACGCTGTCGAGTAACGGTGCTGGTGCATATTAAATGATCTCGTTTGTCGTTGGCGGAACCACGAAGAAAAGTGGGCTTCTGTAACGGCGATTTCTGTTTTTTGACCTGCGGTCGGGAGCCAGTCTCGTCGGGGGATCAGAAAGCAGGGGATAGCCGTGATCCAAGTCAAGTCGAACCGTCGTGCGTTTCGTCGTCTGAAGGCCGCCTTGCTGGCGGCCAGCGTCATGGGGGCGGGGGCGCCGGCCCTGGCCGAGGAAGACCCCAAGGGATCGGCCGACACGGTCGACGCCGTCGTCGTCACCGGCAAGCGGGTGTCGGAGGCCAGCGTCGCCATCGGCACCGACCAGGCCACCGCCACCGTCTCGATCACACGCGAGGCCCTGCTGTCGGCCCCGGCCGGCGTGACGGGCCTGAAGATGCTGGAGAGCCTGCCGGGCTTCAACGTCCAGGCCAACGACGCCCTGGGCATGTACGAGTTCGGCAATTCGGTCTCGGTGCGGGCCTTCAACTTCCAGCAGATCGGCTTTCTGCTCGACGGCATTCCGATGGGGCGCAGCGACCAGTTCGGCGGCAGCCCGATCTACCGCTATGTCGACAACGAGAACCTGGCGCGGGTGACGGCCTCGGCCGGGGCCGGCGACGTCTCGCTGCCCAGCTACGCCTCGCTGGGACCGATCGTCGACTACTTCACCAAGGCGCCGGACGCACAGGCCGGCGGCTCGATCAGCCAGACCCTGGGCGAGGACAACCTGCGCCGCAGCTTCCTGCGCCTGGAAAGCGGCCGTATCGGCCGGCTGTCGGGCTATGTGGCCGGGTCTTGGATCAAGGGCGACCTGTGGCGCGGGCCGGGCTTCATCAAGCGCGAGCACTACGAGGGCAAGCTGGACTACGCCTTCGAGAGCGGCGGGAACCTGACGTTCCAGACCGTGCACAACGACTATTTCGACTACGACTCCCCGTCGATCACCAAGGCCCAGTACGACGGGACGGCGGGCGATCTGTTCGGGCGCAAGGGCAGGGACTTCGCCTATCTCGGCTACGTGCCCAGCCTGCCGGTGACGACGGCGGGGGTGCCGTACTCCAACACCGCCTACAACCAGTACTACAAGTTCGCGGTCAACGCTCGGCAGGACCACCTCTACGGCCTGTCGCTGAACAAGCCGATAGGCGAGACCTTCGAGATCCGTTCCACGGCCTATTACGAGGACAAGGGCGGCTACGGCGTCTCGCCCGAGGCCTACGCCACCTCGCTGTCCAGCTACAACGCCGAGCGGCTGATCGTGGCCGGCCTGACCGCGCCCAAGGGCGTGCAGTACGGCCTCTCGGGCGTCGACGGCACGCGCAAGGGGATCACGGTCGGCGGAACCTGGCGCGCGGGCAGCCACACCGTCCAGGCCGGGGTGTGGCTGGAGAAGGACGACTACCACCGCACCCAGGCCCGCTATAACACCGTGGGCGGCCACCCGGACGGCGCGGCGCTGCTGAACGAGCCGGTGCACCTGCAGCGCAACTACACCTCCACCCGCGAGACCACGCAGTTCTTCCTGAAGGACACGGTGCGGCTGCTCGACGACAAGCTGAAGGTGGAACTGGGCTTCAAGGCCACCGACATCGACTACGAGATCGCCGGCTATCGCAATCCGGCCGACTACATCGCCCAGCGCCGGCCCCGCATCACCGACAACTGGAAGGACAGCTTCCTGCCGCAGGTGGGCCTGGTCTATTCGATCAACAGCCGCGACCAGGTGTTCGCCTCCTATTCGGAGAACCTGGCCCTGCCGCGCGGCGCCGACGACATCTACTCGGCCGCCAGCCCGACCGTGCCCGGCCCGGATGCGGAGACGTCACAGAACCTGGAGATTGGCTATCGCGCCAACCGGCCGACCTTCAACGCCTCGTTCGTGGCCTACTACACCGCCTTCGAAAACCGGCTGCAGTCGTACGCCTCGGTGGTGCCGGGCAGCACGACGACCGAGACCTTCTTCCAGAATGTCGGCGGGGTGGAGGCCCACGGCGCCGAGTTCAGCGGCCAGTGGAAGCCGGAGCTGCTGGGCGGCAAGGTCTATTTCAACGCCAACCTGTCGTACAACCGCGCCGAGTTCGAGAACAACTTCGGGACCAACTTCATCGCCGGCAACACGCTGCCGGACTTCCCGACCTGGCTGTTCCAGGGCGGGGTGACGTGGGAGCCGACCGACTGGGCGCTGGTCAACGTCTCGGCCCGTCACCTCAGCGACCGCTACACCAACTTCACCAACACCGAGAAGACCGACGGCTATACTGTCTGGAACGCCTATGTGGACCTCGGCGACGGCTTCGGCGTCGGGCCGCTGCAGCAGGTGAAGGCCCGCATCAACGTCGACAACATCTTCGACGAAGACTACCTGGGCACGATCAGCACCACCGTGAACACCGCCGCCACCTTCCGTCCGGGCTCGCACCGGACCTTCCAGGTGACGCTGTCGGCGGACTTCTAGGCCGCATCGACATTCATCGACGGCCGTCTCCCTAGTCCGTTCTTCCCCGCGAAGGCGGGGATCCAAGCTGCATTTCAGGAGACGGCGCGGCCGCAAGTGACCCGCAACCTCCGCTTGGGTCCCCGCCTTCGCGGGGAAGCTCGGTGAGAAGCGACTAAAATCGCTGAATGTCGATCCAACCTAGGCCGAGAGTTCCGCCACCACCCGCTCGCACAGGCGGTGGGTCTCAAGGGCGTCGAGGGCCGACAGGCGTCGGTCCTCGCGCACTGCGCTCAGGAACGCCTCGATCATCGCCTCGAAGCCGCGCTGGCGGGCGACGGTGGTCCAGTCGCCGCGTCGGGTCAGGCGCTCGCCGCCGGAAAAGTCGGTCACGTCGGCCAGGTTGACGATCCGCCGCTTGGCGCCGCCGCCCATCACCTCCAGCACCTCCTCGTTGGCGCCGCTGTGGCGGTTCATGATCCCGACGGCGTCCAGACCAGGACCGGTCAGATGCAGCATCACGTGCTGCAGCAGACCGCCCGCGACACGGCCCGAGATACGGGCCTCGCTCGCGCCGGGCGCCAGGAAGCGCAGGGAATCGACCACGTGGATGAAGTCGTCGAAGACCGTGCGCCGCACGGCGTCGGCATGGCCCGTGCGGTTCTTCTGCATCAGCACGAACGGCGCTCTCAGCGCCGCCGCCTCGGCCTGGGCGGGCGCGTAGCGGCGGTTGAAGCCGACCATCAGCGACACGCCGCGCGTCTCGGCCAGATCGACCACGCTCTCGCAAGCCTCCAGCGTGTCGGCGATCGGCTTGTCGACCAGGGTGGGCACGCCGGCCTCGATCAGGCGGGCGACGATCGTGGGGTGGACCTCGGTGGCGGCGTGGACGAAGGCCGCGTCGATGCCTTCCGCCAAGGCCTCTTCAAGATCGGTGTGCAGGCGGTCGACCCGCCAGGCCGCGCCCAGCTCGTCCAGCGTGGCGGTGCTGCGGGTGACGAAGGTCAGCTGTACGTCGGCGCGGGAGCCCAGCACCGGCAGGTAGGCTTTGCGGGCGATGTCGCCCAGGCCGATCATCGCCACGCGCATGGTCTTAGAGCTCCTTGGCCAAATGCTCCGCCAGGTCGCTTGCGTCCCAATGTTCGTCGCGCGGCGCAAGGAAGATCGGGGTCTCGCGCTCGAACGCCCGCAGGGCGTCGGCGGTCTGCACGAGGTCGGGCGCGTCGAGGCTTTCGCTCATGACGATGGCGGCGATCCTCGCGCCCCGTGCGCGCAAGGCGACCAGCGCCGTCAGCACATGGCTGATCGTGCCCAGGTATGAGCCGGCGATCAGCAGCACCGGCAGGTCCAGCGCGGCGATCAGGTCGAGATTGGTCGCCTCGTCGGTCAGCGGCGACATCACCCCGCCGGCGCCTTCGACCAGCATCAGGTCGTGCGCGCCGGCCAGGGCCGCGCGGCAGTCGGCGACCAGGTCGCCCAGCCTCAGCACGTCGCCCTCCAGGCGGGCGGCCAGGTTCGGGGCCAGCGGCGCCAGGTAGCGGCGCGGCGAGATGCGGGGCAGGGCGGTCGGGTCGCCCAGGGCCTGCGCCAGACGAGCCGGATCGCTGCCCGAGGGATCGGCGGGATCGAAGCCGCTGACCACCGGCTTGAAGGCGGCGGTGGCGACCCCCTTGTCCTTCAGCGCCCGGGTCAGGGCGCAGGCGACGTGGGTCTTGCCGATGTCGGTGCCGGTTCCGGCGACGAACAGGGCGCTCACGACCAGGCCTCGACATAGGGGCGGACCAGGGCCGCCAGGCGCAGGACCGCGTCGTCGGGATGGTCTGCGCTGAAGGCCAGACGCAGGCGGGCCGTGCCGGCGGGCACGGTCGGCGGACGGATGGCGACGACGAGGAAGCCCTCGGCCTCCAGGGCGGCGGAGGCGGCCAGCGCCGCGTCGGCCTCGCCGATCACCACCGGCACGATCGGGCTTTCGGCACGCGGCAGGCCCGCGGCCTCCGTGAACAGTCGCGCCTTGCGCAGCGGCTGGGCGGCGAAGGCCGGGTCGGCCTCGATCAGGTCGAGGGCGGCGATGGCGGCGGCGGCCGAGGCGGGCGGCAGGCCGGTGGTGTAGACGACGGTGCGGGCCCGAGTCTTCAGGAACTCCACCACGGCCTGCGAGCCGCACAGGTAGCCGCCGTACGAGCCCAGGGCCTTCGACAGCGTGCCCATCTGCAGCGGGATCTCGGCGTCGGGGAACAGGGCGGCCGTTCCCTTGCCGTCGCCCAGCACGCCCACGCCATGGGCGTCGTCGACCAGCAGCCAGGCGTCGTTGGCCTCGCAGACCGCCGACAGCCAGTCCAGGGGCGCCACGTCGCCATCCATCGAGAACACCCCGTCGGTGGCGACGATGGCGTGGCGGAAGCTCGAGCGGTGCTCGGCGAGAAGTTCGGCCAGGGCGTCGCTGTCGTTGTGCGGGAAGCTGACGACCTTGGCCCCGGAAAGCTGCGCGCCGGCCCAGATGCAGGCGTGGGCCAGTTCGTCGACGAAGACGACGTCCTGCTTGCCGGCGAAGGTCGGGATCACGCCGGTGTTGGCCAGGTAGCCCGAGCCGAACACCACGCAGGCCTCGGTCCCTTTGAGGCGGGCCAGGCGCGTTTCCAGTTCCTCGATCAGCGGGTTGTCGCCGGTGACCAGGCGCGAGGCCCCCGAGCCCGCGCCGTGCTCGGCCACGGCGGCCTGGGCGGCGGCGATCACGGCCGGGTGCTGCGACAGGCCCAGATAGTCGT
Source organism: Caulobacter vibrioides (assembly GCA_001449105.1). Taxonomy (GTDB): domain Bacteria; phylum Pseudomonadota; class Alphaproteobacteria; order Caulobacterales; family Caulobacteraceae; genus Caulobacter; species Caulobacter vibrioides_C. Next base: position 73,095 of record LNIY01000139.1, read on the forward strand.
TGCAGGAAAAGGACAGCAGGCGCTTGCCGTCGCGCTCGACGACCGCGCCGGGCAGCCGGCGGGTCGGCTTGAGGCGGCGGCGCAGGCTCATGGCCTCCAGGGCCGCGAGCTTGCCGCTCGCGAAGGCGTCCAGACTGTGCATTCCAATTCCTGTTCGCCCAGATTCCCATTTGCTCTGGGGGGCGAGCCCGTCTAGGCGGGGCGCCCCTCCGGTGCAACGAAAGGATCGCCATGACCACTCCAGACTGGCTCTCCGAAGGCGCCAAGCACGTGTGGCGGCCCTACTGCCAGATGAAGACGGCCCCGGCGCCGCTTCCGGTGGTGCGGACCCACGGCTCGCGGATCGTGCTGGAGGACGGGCGCGAGCTGGTCGACGGCATCGCCAGCTGGTGGACGGCGGTCCACGGCTACAACCACCCCCATATCGCCGCGGCCGTGCGCGAGCAGCTGGAGGCGATGCCGCACGTGATGTTCGGCGGCCTGGCGCACGCGCCGGCCTATCGGCTGGCCGCGCGGCTTGCGGCGATCCTTCCGGGCGAGCTGGATCACGTGTTCTTCGCCGAATCCGGCTCGGTCTCGGTCGAGATCGCCATGAAGATGGCGCTGCAGTTCCACATCAATCGCGGCGAGACGGGGCGCACGCGTTTCCTGTCGTTCCGCGGCGGCTACCACGGCGACACCCTGGCGACGATGACGATCTGCGATCCGGAGGAGGGGATGCACAGCCTGTTCTCGGGCGTGATGCCGAGCCAGGTGATCGCCGACCTGCCGCTGGACGAGGACTCCGAAGCCGCGCTCGACGCCTTGCTGGCGCAGCGGGGCGGCGAGATCGCCGCCATGCTTACCGAGCCCCTCGTGCAGGGCGCCGGCGGCATGCTGTTCCATGACCCCGAGGTGCTGCGGCGCCTGCGCCGGCTGGCCGACAAGCACGGCGTGCTGCTGATCTTCGACGAGATATTCACCGGCTTTGGCCGCACCGGCGAGCTTTTCGCCATGCAGGCGGCCGGGATCGAGCCCGACATCGTCACGCTATCCAAGGCCCTGACGGGCGGCACGCTGCCGCTGTCGGCCGCCGTGGCCTCGCGCAAGGTGTTCGAGGCCTTCTGGTCGGACGATGCCGGCGCGGCCCTGATGCACGGCCCCACCTACATGGGCAGCGCGCTTGCCTGCGCGGCCGCCAACGCCTCGCTCGACCTGTTCGAGGCCGGAACCTGGAAGGCCGACGTGGCGCGGATTTCGGCCGCTCTGGCCACAGGGCTGGAGCCGTGCCGCAGCGCGCCGGGCGTGGTCGACGTGCGGGTGCTGGGGGCGATCGGGGTGGTGGAGTTCGCCTCGCCGGTGGCCGTCGGCGCGCTGTGCCAGGCCTTCGCAGCGAAGGGCGCCTGGATCCGGCCGATGGGCAAGGTGGTGTACCTGACCCCGGCCTTCACGACGCCCGACGGCGACCTGGAAATCCTCTTGTCGGCCATTCGCGACGTGATCGGAGCCGGTGGGGTTGAAGGAAGCGGCGGGGTCTGATCCAAGCGGCCCATGTCCGCGTCCACCGGCCCCCTGACGACGATAGAACGCCTGGCGATCCTGGCGATCATCCTGACCTGGGGGCTGAACAACGCCGCGGCCAAGTTCGCCACCGCCGCCCTGCCGCCGATGATGGTGGGAGGCCTTCGCTTCCTGCTGGCGCTGGCCTTCCTGTTTCCGTTCGTACGGCCGCCGTTTCCCAACTGGAAGCGGCTGCTGCTGATCGTGCTGCTGTCGGGGCCGATCCACTTCGCCCTGATCTACATCGCCTTCGGCATGGCCAGGTCGTTGAGCCCGCTGGTGGTGGCCACCCAGCTCTGGATTCCGTTCACGGCCCTGTTCGCCTGGCGGATGCTGGGCGAGACGATGCGTATCCCGGCCGTCGTCGGCCTAGCGGTGGCCTTCGCCGGCGTGGCCTGGATGAGCCTCGACCCGCACGGCGCTGCCGACCTGCCGGCCATCGCGCTGGGCGTGACCGCCGCCGCCATCTGGGCGGTGGCCACGGTGCTGGTGCGCAAGTCGCCCGGCGTGAAGCCGCTGAAGGTGCAGGGGCTGACGGCCTTCGTCGCCGCGCCGATCCTGATCGCCATGTCCTTCGCCTTCGAGGACGACGTCGCAGCCAGGGTGCAGGCCGCGCCGCCGCTGGCCTGGGCCTGCGTGGTGTTCGCCGGCGTCGTCTCGACCATCGGGGCCAGCGCGCTGCTGTTCTGGCTGGTGCAGCGGCGCGAGCCGGGGCGGGTGACGCCGTATTTTCTGCTGACGCCGCTGGTTTCGTGCACGATCGGGGTGCTGTTCATGGGCGATGCCCTGTCGCCGCAGCTGGTCATCGGCGGCGGCGCCACCATGGTCGGCGTGGCCCTGGTCGCCCTGACCGAGAAGAAGACGCCGCCCGCGACCTCGGGCGATCCGGCTTAGTCCTCGTCGCCGTCGCGCCACTGCCAGGGGCCGTCGCTCTTCCAGCGGGCGACGAACATCACCACCAGCGTCATGACCACGACGAACACGCCGACCAGGCGCGGATGGGCCTTGCCGTAAAGGACGGCCGAAGCCAGCAGCAAGCCCATATAGAGGGCGACGACGGCCCAGCCTTCCCAACTGCAAGGCGGGCCCGCGCCATAGCCATGACGCTTGACCCTGAACCACGGCTTGCCGTCGGCCACGCTTCCCCCCGGATTAGTGTTATTCGGGCAAGCGTACGCCCAGTTCGCCGGCCAGGTCGCGGACAAATTGCCACGCCACCCGCCCCGAGCGGGCGCCGCGCAGCTGCGACCATTGCAGGGCCCGGCGCTCGAGGTTCTCGACCCGCAGATCGAAGCACTCGGCATAGGTGTTGATCGCCGCCAGATAGGTCGGCTGGTCCATGGGCGGGAAGCCGATCCACAGGCCGAAGCGGTCGGAGACGCTCATCTCCTCCTCGGCGTCCTCGGCGGCGGCGATCGCGCCCTGGCTCTCGGCGTGGTCGCGCGGCATCAGGTGGCGGCGGTTGGAGGTGGCGACGAACAGCACGTTCTCCGGCGGACCGGCCACGCCGCCTTCCAGGGCCGACTTCAACGCCTTGGCCGCGGCCGCGCCGTCCTCGAAGGAAAGATCGTCGCACAGCACCACGAAGCGCTCGGTGCGCACCCGCAGGGCGTCGAACAGCGGGGGCAGGGCGGCGACCTCGTCGCGATCGACCTCGACCAGCTTCAGGTCGGGATATTCGGCCGCCAGGGCCATGAAGGCCGACTTGGTCAGCGAGCTCTTGCCCGTACCGCGCACGCCCCACAGCAGCACGTGGTTGCAGGGCAGGCCGGTGGCGAACCGGCGCAGGTTCTGGAGGAAGCGGTCCTTTTGGCGCTCGATCCCGACCAGCAGCTCGATGTCCATCGCGTAGTCGGGCGCCGGCACGAAGGCGCCCGATACGGGCTCGTGCCGGAACAGTCGCGCGCCGTCGAAGCTGGGGGCGACGGTGGCGGGCGGCGCCAGGCGATCCAGGGCGTCGGCGATGCGGGCGAGCAGGGGCAGGGCGGCTTCGGTCATGGCCACGCTCCTAACGCTCTCGCGCCCTCATTGCAAAAGAGGAGGTGAACGCATAGCTTCCGCCGACTTGGCGGGGACCCTATTTCAGGCGCTCCGCCCGCAGAAATTCGTGGAGACGTTATGAACCCCTCTGGTGGCCTGGAGCAGCAGCTCATCGGCATCGCGCCGATCATCCTCATGGTCGTGCTGTTCTACTTCATGCTGATCCGTCCTCAGCAGAAGCGCCAAAAGGAACACCTCGCGACCCTGAACAACATCAAGCGCGGCGACAATGTCGTGCTGTCCAGCGGCGTGATCGGCAAGGTCGTGCGGGTGGAAGAAAAGGAAGTCGGCGTCGAGATCGCCCAAGGCGTCACGGTGAAGGTCCGCAAGGGCATGATCACCGAAGTCACGGCCAAGGGCGAACCGGCCCCGGCCAACGACCCGAAGAACTGAGCCTAAGTACAGTTCGTATCTAGCCCGCCCTGGCGCCCCCGGCGTCGTCGAGAGCCTCGTAGTCCATGCTGAGCCTATCCCGCTGGAAGATTATCCTGGTCACCCTGTCGGTGATCTTCGGCATCGTCTTCACACTGCCGAATCTTCTGCCGCAGAAGACGCTAGACGCCCTGCCGGGATGGGTTCCCAAGCAGAAGCTGAACCTTGGCCTCGACCTCCAGGGCGGGTCGTACCTCCTTTATGAGGTCGACACCGCTCAACTGCGCAAGGAGCGCCTCGACAACCTGGTCGAGGACGTTCGCAACACCCTGCGCACCGCGGGAATCGACTTCAACGGCCTGGCCCAGGCCAACGGCGTCATCGGCGTTCGCATCGACGACGCCTCCAAGGTCAACGCCGCCGCCGCCGAACTGCGCAAGCTGGGCAGCCCCCTGCCGAGCGGCGTGGGCACCGACGTCAACGTCTCGACCAAGGCCGATCAGCGGATCGAGTTGACCTTCTCGCCGGAAGCCGCCCGCGCCGACGCCTCCAAGGCCGTCGACCAGTCGATCGAGACCATCCGTCGCCGTATCGACAGCCTGGGCACCAAGGAACCGACGATCACCCGCCAGGGCGCGGACCGCATCGTCATCCAGGCCGCCGGTGAAAGCGATCCGGAACGCCTGAAGGCCGTCATCGGCAAGACCGCCAAGCTGACCTTCCAGATGGTCGACGAGACCGTCACCCAGGAAGAGATGGCTTCGGGCCGCATGCCTCCGGGCACGGTGCTGGTGGCCGGCGATGACATTCAGCCCTACTACGCCCTCAAGAAGCGCGCCGTCGTCTCGGGCGAGGAACTGGTCGACGCCCAGCAGGCCTTCGACGGCCAGAGCGGCCGCCCGGTGGTCTCGTTCCGCTTCAACGGCTCGGGCGCCCGCAAGTTCGGCGACGCCACCGCCCGCAATCTCGGCAAGCGCTTCGCCATCGTCCTCGACAACAAGGTCATCTCGGCTCCCACCATCCAGACGCCGATCCTCGGCGGCTCGGGCCAGATCACCGGCAACTTTACGGTCGAAAGCGCCAGCGAACTGTCGCTGCTGCTGCGTTCGGGCGCGCTGCCGGCCCAGCTGAACATCGAAGAGCAACGCACCGTCGGCGCCGAACTGGGCGCGGACGCCGTGAAGGCCGGCGCCATCTCGCTGGCCATCGGGGCTGCGGCGATGTTCGTCTTCATCATCCTGGCCTACGGCCTGTTCGGCGTGTTCGCGGCCATCGCCCTGGTGGCCAACGTGCTGCTGATCGTCGGCATCATGTCGTTCAGCCAGGCGACCCTGACCTTCCCCGGCATCGCCGGCCTGATCCTCACGCTCGCCGTCGCCGTCGACGCCAACGTGCTGATCTACGAGCGGATGCGCGACGAGGCGGCGGCCGGGAAGTCGCCGATGTCGGCGGCCGATACCGGCTACAGGCTGGCGCTGGTGTCGATCCTCGACGCCAACATCACCAGCCTGATCTCGGCCGGCATCATGTTCAGCTTCGGCTCGGGCCCTGTGAAGGGCTTCGCCTGGACCCTGGCCATCGGCGTGTTCACGTCGCTGTTCACGGCCATCATCATCACTCAAGTGCTCATCGGTTGGTGGTTCAAGGTCGCCAAGCCGAAGAAGCTGCCGATCGCGTAAGGATCAAAGCTCATGGCTGCTTGGCCCCTCATCCGCCTGATCCCGCGCTCGACCCACTATCGCTTCGTGCGCTGGGCTCCGGTCGCCGCGATCTTCTCGCTCATCCTGATCGCCGGTTCCGGCGTGTCGTTCTTCACCCAGGGGCTGAACCTGGGCATCGACTTCAAGGGCGGCGTCGCCCTGGAAGCCCGCATGCCCACGGCCATCGACCTCGACGACCTGCGCAAGGTGGCCAAGTCCACCGGCGCGCATGACGTGCAGGTGCAGGGCTTCGGCTCGGCCAACTCGGCCATGATCCGCTTCCTGCCGACCGAAGGCGTCAACGCCAACGTCGAGGCCAACCGGATCAAGACCGAGATCATCGCCAAGTTCCCCGGCATGACCATGCCGGCGCCGACCGTCATCGGCGCCAAGGTCTCGGGCGAGCTGCTGCTGGGCGGCTTCAAGGCCCTCGGCATCGCCCTGCTGCTGATGCTCGGCTACATCTGGTTTCGCTTCCAGTGGCAGTTCGCCGTGGGCGCCGTCGTGGCCGTGTTCCACGACATCATCCTGACGCTGGGCATCCTGTCGGTGATGCAGATCGAGTTCTCGATGACCTCGGTCGCGGCCCTTTTGACGGTCATCGGCTATTCGATGAACGAAAAGGTCATCACCTTCGACCGCCTCAAGGAAAACCTGCGCAAGTACAAGACCACGCCGCTGCGCGAGATCATCGACCTGTCGGAGAACGAGCGTCTGTCGCGGACGATCATCACCGGCTCGACCGCGCTGCTGGCGCTGGGCGGCACGATGATCTTCGGCGGTCCGGTGCTGTTCCCGCTGGTCTTCACCATGGTGTTCGGCATCGCCATCGGCACCTACTCGTCGATCTACATCGCTCTGCCCCTGATCCTGGTCTGGGGCGTCAAGCGCGGCGACGAGGAAGCCAAGCCGGTGAAGCTCGGCGCGGCCAGCCAGCCGTGAGCCAGGGGCTGACCCCGCGCCAGCCCCCGTCGATCGACGCCTGGGGCGGCGGCGGATTTCGGGTCTCCGGTCTCTGGCGGCCCGGTTCGCTGCTGGTCATCGACGACCAGCCGCAGGACTGGACCGCCACGAGCCTCGCCGACCTGACGCCGGAGGCCTTCGCCCCGGTGTTCGCCGCCGGTGGCGCGGTGGAGTTCGTTCTGTTGGGCGTGGGACTGGCCAACGCCCTCCCGCCGCGCCCCGTGCGCGATGCGCTGAAGGCCGCGGGCCTTGGCCTGGAGTTCATGAGCACCGAGGCGGCCGCCCGTACCTACAACGTCCTGGCCAGCGAAGGCCGCCGGCTCGCCGCGGCCCTGATCGCGGTTTGACGCTCCAGTTCCTCCCCCGTGAAACGGGGGAGGGGGACCGCGAAGGGGTGGAGGGGGCGAGTTCAAGCTCGGCGCTCCGTCACTCGCCCCCTCCGTCACGCTGCGTATCCGCAGCGCGCCACCTCCCCCGTTTCACGGGGGAGGAGCAGTTTGCTTCCCCGACTCTCCCACACCGCCTATCCTGCACGCCAAGACACGGCTCAGGGGGCTGAATTGACTGGGATTCTCACCAACTTCCGCAGCACCATCGTCGTCAGCTTCGTGCTGGCCCTGGTGATGGTGTTCGGTTTCGGGCACAGCCCCAACGGCTTCCATGGCGCCTATTGGCAGGCGGTGTTCCGCTGGCTGCACGTGCTGTTCGGCATCCTGTGGATCGGGCTGCTCTACTACTTCAACTTCGTGCAGATCCGGGTGATGCCGACCACCCCCGCCGAGCTGAAGCCGGCGGTGACCAAGTACATCGCTCCCGAGGCGCTGTTCTGGTTCCGCTGGTCGGCCCTGGCCACCTGGCTGATGGGCATGATCGTGGCCTTCAACCGCGGCTACCTGATGGAGGCCATGACCCTGGGCGCCTGGCAGGGCTATCAGCGCGGCGTCGACATGGGCTTCACCTTCATCGGCATGGGCATGTGGCTGGCCACGGTGATGTTCTTCAACGTCTGGGGCGTGATCTGGCCGAACCAGAAGCGCGCGCTGGGCCTCGTTCCGGCGGACGACGAGACCAAGGCCAAGGCAGGCAAGATCGCCATGCTGTTCTCGCGCATCAACATGCTGCTCAGCATTCCGATGCTGGTGACCATGACGATGTACCAGACGCTGTTCGGCTGATCGGCCGAGCCTTCGGGATCAGGGCCCGCCGGAAACGGCGGGCCTTTTTCTTTGAGCTTCGGGCGAGAGGGGGGCATAAGCCGCGCCATGTCAGCCGCCCCCGAGAACCCCTACGATTCCGGCCTCGACGACCTGGTCCGCCGCATGGACAACGATCGGTGGCTGGCCAGCCGTTTCGTCTCCGACCCGGCCGCGCGGACCGACGTCGTCGCCCTGGTCGCCTTCAACTACGAACTGGCCCGCGTGGCCGGCGGCGTCACCAGCGCCTTGATGGGCGAGATCCGCCTGACCTGGTGGCGCGAGGCGATGGAGGAGCTGGCCGCCGGCAAGCCGCCGCGCAAGCATCCCGCCGTCGAGGCCCTGGCCGCTTCGGGCCTGGATCCCGCGGCCCTGGCCGCCACGGCTGAGGCCCGCCTGGCCGATCTGGAGGAAGAGCCGTTCGCCGACGAGGCCGCGGTTCTGGCCTATGTCGACGCCACCGCCGGCGCCCTGGCGGCGCTCACGGGCCAGCGGCTCGATCCCGCCGCCGACGCCTCGGCCGTCCGCGCCGCCGCGCGCGCCTACGGCCTCGCCGGTCTGTGGCGGCTGAAGCTGGCCGGCCGCTCGCGCCTGCCGCTCGCCTGGACCGCCGCCGACGTCCAGGCCCGAGTGGCCGCGCAGCGCAAGGCGGCCGCGGGCGAACTCAGGCGCCTGCCGATCGCGGCCTTCCCGGCCGTCGCGCCCGCCGCCCTTGCCGCCCGGCAGGCCAGGGGCCGCGAGATGAGCGAGCTCGAAAAAAAGGCCCGCCTGACCTGGTCGGTCGCGACGGGCCGCATTTGATTGAAACTCCTCCCCCGCCTGCGGGGGAGGGGGACCGCGAAGCGGTGGAGGGGGCGAGACTGGGCTCGGCGCTCTGTCACTCGCCCCCTCCGTCACGTATCCGCAGCGCGCCACCTCCCCCGCTATGCGAGGGAGGAGTTTAGTCGAGAGCCTTACTTCCCCGTCCACTGGTTCAGCCAGCCCAGCACCTCGTCGTGCCACTGGACCGAGTTCTGCGCCTTCAGCACCCAGTGGTTTTCGTTCGGGTAGTACAGCAGCTTGCTGGGCACGCCCTTGCGCTGCAGCGCCGTGAAGGTGGCGATGCCCTGCTCGAGCGGCACGCGGAAGTCGTTCTGCCCCTGCACGACCAGGGTCGGCACGGTCCATTCGGCGACGTGGTCGGCCGGGTTGAACTTCGAATAAGTGGTGCTCGGCTGCCACGGCGTGCCGCCGTTCTCCCACTCGCTGAACCACAGCTCCTCGGTCGAGTAGCCCATGAAGCGGCTGTCGAAGATGCCGTCGTGGTTCACCAGGCACTTCCACGGCTCCTTCCACTGGCTGGCGATCCAGTTGATCATGAAGCCGCCGTACGAGCCGCCCAGGGCGCAGGCGCGGTCGGTGTCGAGGAAGCCGTACTTCTGGGTCGCGAAGGCCCAGCCCTTCTGCAGGTCTTCCAGCGGGCGGTCGCCCCAGTGCTGGCTGATGGCGTCGGTGAAGCCCTGGCCGTAGCCGGTCGAGCCGTGGAAATCGATCATCACCACGGCATAGCCGGCGCCGGCGTAGGTCTGGGCGTTCCAGCGATAGTGGAAGAGGTTGCCGAACGAGCCTTGCGGGCCGCCGTGGATCAGGAAGGCCACCGGATACTTCTTCGACGGATCGAAGTTGGCGGGCTTCACCAGATAGCCGTGTACGGTCTCGTCGTTCCAGCCCTTGAAGCTGAACTGCTCGGCTTCGCCCATGGCCACCCCCTCGAGCTTGTCGGCGTTGAAGCCGGTCAGCTTGATCGGCGCGCCCTTCGGGGCCAGGGCGTAGAGCTGGGCCGGGGTCTTGAGGTTGTCCTGGACGATCACGGTGGAGCCGCCGGCGGCGCTGAACGCGCCCACGTGGCCCTCGCCGGTCAGGGCCGCAGCCTTGCCGGTCTTGACGTCGATGGCGAAGAGCTTGGTCTGACCCACATCCTCGGCGGTCGTGTAGATGGTCTTGCCGTCGGCGCTGAAGGTGATCGACTGGGCCGAGCGATCCCAGGCGGGAGCCACCTCACGCACCTTGCCGTTCTCGCGCACCATGATGCCGAAGCGGTCGGCCTCGAAGCCCGGGCGCTTCATGGCCAGCCACGCCTGCGTCTGGCCGTCGGGCGAGAAGGTCGGCTGGGCGTCCCAGGCCTTGTTGTCTTCGGTCAGGTTGGCCGGCTTGGCCGAACCGTCGACCGGAACCGACCACAGGTCGTAGTTGGTCTGCCAGGGCTCGTCGCGGCCGGCGACCTTCGCCGAGAACACCACGGTCTTGCCGTCGGGGCTGATGGTGAAGTCCTCGTCGCCGCCGAACGGCTTGGTGGGGGAATCACCGTCGAAGCCGGCCATCAGGGCCACGGGTTCGCCCGCCGCCACGCCCGAGCCGTCCAGGCCATAGGCATAGAGGTGGTTCTTCGTGCCGTCGTTCCACGTATCCCAGTGGCGGATGAACAGCTTGTCGTAGACGACGCCGGTCGTCTTCTGGGCCTTCTTCTGGTCCAGGCGCTCCTGGGTGCAGGCGAGGGTGGGGCAGTCGGGGAAGACGGCCTGGCTGACCACCACGGTCTTGCCGTCGGCCGACACCTTGAAGGCGCCGACGTCGAACGGGGCCTTGGTCACCTGGACGGCGGTCTCGCCGGAGGCGTCCGTGCGGAACACCTGGTCGGAGCCCGCGCGGCCCGACAGGAAGTAGATGCTCTTGCCGTCGGCCGACCAGCGGGCGCTGGAGACGCCGCCGTCAGACACCGCCAGGCGACGCGGGGCGATCCTGGCCTTCAGGTCGGCGACCCACAGCGAGAACGACGCCTTGTTGGCCGGCAGGTCCATCGTCCGCACCAGGTAGATCACCTGACGACCGTCCGGCGACACCTTCGGTTCGCTGACGCGGTCCAGGGTGACCATGTCCTTGGCGGTGAAGCCACGACCCTGTGCGTGCGCGGCCGGGACGACCGCGAAGGCGGCCAGCGAAAGGGCGAGGGCGGAAGCGGCGAGGCGCAAGGTCTTGGTCATGGAAGTCGAGTCCAGGCGGCAAGGATGCCAAAAAGCGGCGCGAGCCTAGCGGGGCCGTGCCGGTCAGGCCAGCCCGAAGGGCAAGCTTTGCTTCATGCTGCGGCGCCGTTAGCGAAGGTGGCGGAATTGGGCCCTTCGCGTGTCCAAAATGCCATATCGGACAACGACTTATGAAGGTAACAATCCGAAACAGGACTTGCATTGCTGCGTCGCGGCGAAGCTCGTAGACGGTAAATGGGGACGAATAGGCGGCCGCAGAGCCGCTCCCAAGTTTACAAAGGTTTCTCGTGTCGGTTTCGCCTTATCATCAGCACACGGTCGCAGGACCGGTGATCTTCGCAGGGATCGGCCTGCACACGGGTGCGCACGTGCGCGTCGCCGTGCGCCCCGCCGCTCCCGACAGCGGGATCGTCTTCGTGCGCACCGACGTCCATGACCGCGACAACCGCGTGCCGGTTCGCGGCGACGCCGTGGTGCAGACCCAGCTGGGCACCGTCATCGCCAACGCCGCCGACGTGCGCGTCTCCACCATCGAGCACCTGATGGCCGCCCTGGCCGCCCTGTCGGTCGACAACTGCGTCGTCGAGCTGGACGGTCCGGAAGTGCCGATCATGGACGGCTCGTCCGAGCCCTTCGTCCAGATCCTCGACCGCGCCGGCCGCCGTCGCCAGGAAGCCGCTCGCCGCTACATCGAGATCCTGTCGCCGATCGAGGTGATCGAGGGCGACAAGCGCGCGACCCTGACCCCGGCCGAATCCTTCGAGGTGGCCTTCGAGATCGCATTCGCCAGCAAGGCCATCGGCCGCCAGCGAGTCGATCTGGTCGTCGACGAGGAAAGCTTCCGCGAAGAGCTGTCGAACTGCCGCACCTTCGGTTTCCTGCGCGAGGTCGAAGCCCTGCGCGATATCGGCCTGGCCCGCGGCGGCTCGATGGAGAACGCCGTGGTCATCGACGGCGACCGCGTGCTCAACCCCGAAGGCCTGCGCCGCTCGGACGAGTTCGTGCGCCACAAGGCCCTGGACGCCGTCGGCGACCTTTATGTCGTCGGCGCTCCGATCCTTGGCAGGTTCGAAGGAATTCTGGCCGGACACGGCCTCAATAACGCCGCTGTTCGTGCGTTGATGGAGCAACCGCGCGCCTGGCGCTGGCGTGCCTATACGCCGGAACTGGCCGAGGCGGTCTAAGGCGGCGGCGCGGCCGGTTTCGGCGCGCGCCACGTCATAGCTTCACAGGGGGAAGCTCCCGCCGCTCGGCTTTCGTTTGCGCCCGCATCGACGTGGTGTAGAAGCCTTGGTTCGGCGCGGGGGCGCGCAAGGTTGCTTCGAGGGTGAGAGAGTCCGTGCTTCGCAAAATCTCGGGACGTTCGGCCGTTTCCATCGTGGCCGTGCTCGCCGCTCTGTCGGTGACCGCCTGCGCGGGCAAGCCCAAGAAGCCGACGCTGGCCTATGAGGAGCGTCCGGTCGAACTTCTGTACGCCACCGGCGCCAATCGCCTGGACCGCGGCAGCTGGAACGAGGCCGTCGACTACTTCCGCGAAGTCGAGCGTCAGCACCCCTATTCGGAATGGTCGCGCCGTTCGATCCTGATGACGGGCTACGCCCACTACCAGGGCAACCAGTACGCCGACGCCATCGGCGACGCCGACCGTTTCATCTCGCTCTATCCGGGCAACCCGTCGGCTTCGTACGCCTACTACCTGAAGGCCATCTGCTACTTCGAGCAGATCGTCGACGTGTACCGCGACCAGGCCGCCACCGAGCAGGCCCTGGCGGCCCTGCGCGACGTCGTCCAGCGCTATCCCAACAGCGAGTACGCCCAGGACGCCCGCCTGAAGATCGACATGGTCAACGACCAGCTGGCCGGCAAGGAGCTGGCCATTGGTCGCTGGTACCTGCGCGACGGCAAGACGCTGGCCGCCATCGGCCGCTTCAAGACCGTGGTCGATCGTCACCAGACCACATCGCACACTCCGGAAGCCCTTTATCGCCTGGTCGAGGCCTACCTGACCCTGGGTCTCACCGAGGAAGCCAAGCGCAACGGCGCGGTGCTGGGCTACAACTTCCCGGGTGACCGCTGGTACGCCGACGCCTACAAGCTGCTGAACGATGCGGGCCTGAAGCCGGCCGTCGAGCCGCTGAAGGCCGGCAACAAGCGCAACCTGATCGACCGCACCCTCAATCGCGACAAGGGCGGGGCGCTGGCGCCTCCCGGCGAGAAGAAGAAAAAGGGCGGCGTGATGAGCGTCCTGGGGATGTAAGCGAAAGCGGGCCGTTGCAAAACGGCCCGTTTTTCTTTTGTTCTCAAGTCGCTACCGCTTCCTCTTTGAAAAAGCCCGATTCCCGGTGATCCTTCCGGCCATGCTGATCGGTCTCTCCATCCGCGACGTGGTGCTCATCGAGAGCCTCGACCTGGCCATCGGGCCGGGCCTGACCGCGCTCACCGGCGAGACCGGGGCGGGCAAGTCGATCATTCTCGACGCCCTGGGCCTGGCCACCGGCGCCCGCGCCGACGCCGGCCTGGTGAGGCGAGGGGCCGCCGGCCACGCCAGCGCCACGGCGATCTTCGCCCTGGCCCCCGACCATCCGGCCTTCGCCTATCTCGACGACAAGGGGCTCGACTACGCCCGCGACGAGGACCTGGTCCTGCGACGCCAGCTCTCGCCCGACGGCCGCTCGCGCGCCTTCGTCAACGACCAGGCCACCAGCGTCGGCGTGCTCAAGGATCTCGGCGGCCTGCTGCTGGAGGTGCACGGCCAGCACGAGACGGTCGGCCTGCTGGACCCGCGCACCCACCGCACCCTGCTGGACGCCTACGGCCAGGTCAGCGTCGGGGCCGTGTCCTCGGCCTGGAGCGGCTGGCGCGCCGCCCGCGAGGCCGCGGCCGAATTGAAGGCCCTGTCCGACCGCGCCGCGGCCGAGACCGAGGAGCTGACCCTCCGCCTGTCCGAACTCGACCGTCTCGACCCGCGCGAGGGCGAGGAGGCGGCCTTGGCCGACGAGCGGGCGCTGCTGGGCTCGGCCGAGAAGGCCCTGGCCGACATCGCCGCCGCGCAGGACGCCCTGGGCGGCGACAACCTGTCCGGCAAGCTGGCCTCGGCCTTCCGCGCACTTGAACGGGCCCGCGATCGCGCCGCCAACGCCGGCGCGCCCGCCGACGGTCCGGCGATGACCCGCCTGGCCGCCGCCTGCGACGCCGTCGACCGAGCCCTGGTCGAGGCTCAGGAGGCCAGCGCCGCCATCGACATCGCCGCCGAGAGCTTCGAGTTCGAGCCCGACCGCCTGGAGAAGACCGAGGAGCGGCTGTTCGCCCTGCGCGGCATGGCCCGCAAGCTGAACGTGCTGGTCGAGGACCTGCCGGCCGTCCGCGCCGACTTCGCCGCCCGCCTGCAGGCCGTCGAGACCTCGGCCGAGGCCCTGGCTGCCGCCGAAACCCAGGCCGCCGAAGCCCGCGAGGCCTATCTCTACGCCGCCCAGGCCTTGTCGACCGAGCGCCGCGCCGCCGGCGACCGCCTGGCCAAGGCCGTCGAGGCCGAGCTCGGCCCGTTGAAGCTGGAGAAGGCGCGTTTCCGCGTCGCCCTGGAGCCGCTGGACGAGGACAAGGCCGGCCCGACGGGCCTGGACCGCATCGCCTTCGAGATATCGACCAACCCCGGTGCGCCGTTCGGGCCGATGGAGGCCATCGCGTCGGGCGGCGAGCTGGCCCGCTTCGCCCTGGCCCTGAAGGCGGCCTTGGCGGGCAAGGGCGGCGGTCCTCAGCCGCTGATGATCTTCGACGAAGTCGATCAGGGCGTCGGCGGGGCCGTGGCCGATGCGGTCGGCCTGCGCCTGAAGCGCCTGGCCTCCAATGCCCAGGTGCTGGTCGTGACCCACTCGGCCCAGGTCGCCGCCCGCGGCGACGCCCACTGGCGCATCTCCAAGTCCGGCGACGACACCTCGACCCGCACCAGGGTCGAGCCCCTGTCGCCGGCCGAGCGCGAGGAAGAGATCGCGCGGATGCTGTCGGGCGCGGAAGTCACCGAGGCGGCGCGGGCCGCGGCGCGGGCGCTGATCGGCTAGCGCAGACCCCCTCCGGCCCTCCGGGCCACCTCCCCCAGAGGGGGAGGATCTCGCACGTCAGCAGATCAAGTTGCTCCCCCTTTGGGGGAGCTGTCGCGTAGCGACTGAGGGGGCCGCGCAGCGGCTACAGATCCAGGTCGTCCGCGGCGAAGGCGGCGTTGTCCTGGATGAACTTGAAGCGCAGCTCGGGCTTGCGGCCCATCAGGGTCTCGACCAGGTCTTCCACCGACTCCTCGTGGCGCGGCAGGGTCACGCGCGCCAGGGTGCGGACCGCCGGGTCCATGGTGGTTTCCTTCAGCTGGGCGGCCATCATCTCGCCCAGGCCCTTGAACCGGCCGATCTCGGGCTTCTTGCCCTTGAACATGGTGGCCAGCAGCTCGTCCTTGTGGGCGTCGTCGCGCGCGTACTCGGTCTTGCCGCCGTGGCTCAGGCGATAGAGCGGCGGCAAGGCGAGGTACAGGCGGCCGGCGCGGATCAGGTCCGGCATGGTCCGGTAGAAGAAGGTGATCAGCAGCGAGGCGATGTGCGCGCCGTCGACGTCGGCGTCGGTCATGATGATGATCCGCTCGTAGCGCAGATCCTCTTCACGGTACTTGTTCCCGCCCTGGGCTCCCAAGGCCAGCATCAGGTCCGACAGTTCCTTGTTGGCCGTGAACTTCTCGCCGCTGGCCGAGGCCACGTTCAGGATCTTGCCGCGCAGGGGCAGGATCGCCTGGTTCTTGCGGTTGCGGGCCTGCTTGGCCGAGCCGCCGGCCGAGTCGCCTTCGACGATGAAGAGTTCGGCGCCGTCGACCGCGCCGCCGGCGCAGTCGGCCAGCTTGCCCGGCAGGCGCAGCTTGCGCGTCGCCGAAGCCCGGGAGACTTCCTTGTCCTTGCGGCGCTTGAGGCGTTCCTCGGCGCGCTCGATCACGAACTCCAGCAGGGCCTGGGCGGCCTTGGGGCTGCCGGTCAGCCAGTGGTCGAACGGGTCGCGCAGGGCGTTCTCGACGAAGCGCTGGGCCTCGGTCGTCGACAGCTTTTCCTTGGTCTGGCCCTGGAACTCGGGGTTCTTGATGAACACCGAGATCAGCGCGCCGGCCTGGGCCACCACGTCGTCGGCGGTGATGATCGTGCCGCGCTTCTCGCCCTTGAGGTCGGCATAGGCCTTCAGGCCGCGCGTCAGGGCGGCGCGGAAGCCGCTCTCGTGCGTGCCGCCCTCGGGGGTCGGCACGGTGTTGCAGTACGACTGCATGAAGCCGTCGTGCTCGCCGAAGCCCCGCGGCGTCCAGGTGACGGCCCATTCGACCGCGCCGGCCTCGCCCTCGCGCTCGATGCGGCCCGAGAAGCTGGTCGGGGTGACCGTCTCCAGCCCCTTGGTGCGCTCGGCCAGGAAGTCGGCCAGGCCGTTGGGGAAGTGGAACACCGCTTCGGGCGGGGTCTGGTCGTGGATGCGCTCGGGCGCGCAGGACCATTTGATCTGCACGCCGCGGAACAGATAGGCCTTCGACCGGGTCATCCGGTACAGGCGCGCCGGCTTGAAGGCGCAGCCCTCGCCGAAGATCTGCTCGTCGGGCTTGAACCGCACCATGGTGCCGCGCTTGCGGCTGGGCTGGATCTTCTCGACGCCGCCCAGCGGCTTGCCGCGGGCGAAGCTCTGACGGTGCTCGAAGCCGTCGCGCCAGACCGTCACCTCGACCAGTTCCGACAGGGCGTTGACGACGCTGGCGCCGACGCCGTGCAGGCCGCCCGAGGTCTCGTAGGCCTTGCCGCTGAACTTACCGCCCGCGTGCAGGACGGTCATGATCACTTCCAGGGCCGACTTGCCCGGGTGCTTGGGGTGCGGGTCCACGGGCATGCCGCGGCCGTCGTCCTTGACCGACAGGTAACCGTCGGCGTCGAGCTTGACCTCGATCGACTTGGCGAAGCCGGCCACGGCCTCGTCCATCGAGTTGTCGAGCACTTCGGCGAACAGGTGGTGCAGGGCCCGCTCGTCGGTGCCGCCGATGTACATGCCCGGACGCATGCGCACGGGCTCCAGGCCTTCCAGCACCTCGATCGAGCTGGCGTCGTAGCCGCCCGAAGAAGGCGGCGCGGCGGCCTCGACCTTGCCCGGAGGCGGGGGAGGCGGCGGCTGCGGCTTGGGCTCGGGATGAGGTTCGCGGGCGGGCAGAGGCGGGGCGCTCGGCGGCGCCAGGGCGTCGTCGTCGAACAGCGAGAACAGCGGGTTGGGGTCTTTGGAAGACATCGGGTGATTTTGCGGCGATTCGGGTGTCCCGCCCCGTATGACCCGAGCTCGCCCCCAAGGAAAGCGCTGCCTGGCGATCGGCCTGCAGCTTCAGTGTGTATACACGAATGTGACAATTTTCACGAGCATTCTCGTTGATGTTGCTCTGGGTTGAGCGGATGCTCCCTTCCACCGGCCCGAGCGGCGGCCGGCCCATCGGAAGAGGGAGAAGCGTCATGACGACTGCGACTGCGCAGGCTGGGACGGCCGAGTTCACCACCACCGACTGCGGCGACACCAGCGGCACGGCAAACGGGCTGCTGCCGGTCGGCTCGGCCGTCTCGATCAACGGCAGCACGGACCTCAGCTCGTGCATCGTCGGCAACAGCGAGGGCAAGGTGTACGGCATCCAGCTGGTGCCCAACGCCGGCATCTACAGCTATCAGGTGCAGGTCGACGCCCAGGGGCCGTCGGGGATCTTCTCGGGCAGCATCAACCTGGCCTTCACCGACCAGACCGGCGACACCTACAAGCTGGCTATCACCTCCAGCCGCCGCGAGCAGCACACCGTCTCCTACAACAGCGATCGGCCCTCGATCGTGAAGATCACCTGGGCGACCTGACGCCTCGTGGGCCTTGTCTGTCCGGCGAGGCCCATACGCCCTTCCTGGAGCGGGCCGGAGCGCCTAAGCTTGACGTGCGCGGCGTCCGGTCCTGACCGGCGATCGGCGCACGGTTCCAAGCTTTTCATCGGTTTCCGGCTTTCGAGCGGCGCTCCGTGGCGACGCGCCCGAATGGGAGGGTTTGATGCGTGCGATCCTGGCGCCGGCGCTCTGCGCCGGCCTGCTGGCCTTGGCCGCGCCCGGTCTGGCCTGGGCTGACACCGGCTATGCCGCCGCCTGGCGTCCCGGCAGCGGCGCGCAGTGGTGGCGTTCGGGCATGAGCCTCGACCAGTTCAAGGCCCAGGACAAAACCCACTTCGACAATGGCCTGCGCATCCATTCGCTGTCGGTGAAGGATGGTCGGTTCGCCGCTGTCTGGCGGCCGGGGACCGGGGCCCAGTGGTGGCGCTCGAGCATGACGCTGGACGAGCTGAAGGCCCAGGACACCCTCTACTTCAACCAGGGCCTTCGCCTGACGGCGTTGGAGTTCGACGGCGGCCGGTTCACGGCCGTGTGGCGTCCAGGTTCGGGCGCCCAATGGTGGCGCACCGGCATGACGGTCGACCAGATGAAGGCTCAGGACACGACCTACTTCAACCAGGGCCTGCGCATCGCCCTGCTGGAGGTCGACGGCGGGCGCTACACCGCCGTCTGGCGGCCGGGCGCGGGCGCCCAGTGGTGGCGTTCGGGCATGACCGGCGGCCAGGCCGAGGCCCAGGACCAGACCTATTTCAACCAGGGCCTGAGGCTGGCCGCGCTGTCGGTGGACGGCGACGCCTATGCCGCCGTCTGGCGCCCCGGTTCGGGAACCCAGTGGTGGAGCCACCGCCGCTGCACGGTCGACTTCAAGACCGAGGACGCGGCCTACTTCGGCCGCGGCCTGCGCATGGAGTTCATCGAGCAGCAGGACGACGCGGTCGGCGCCTATCGCTATCCGTGGAAGGCCGGCGACAGCCGCAATGTCGGGCAGGGCAACAACAATCCCGGCGGCTCGCACAACGGCAGTCAGGCCTTCGCCTTCGACTTCTCGATGCCGGCGGGCACGCAGATCCGGGCGGTGCGCGGCGGCACGGTCGAATGGCTGCAGGAAAGCCAGAGCACGGCCTACAACCCGAACGCGCCCACCACGCCCAGCAACACGCCGTTCCCGGGCGGCAGCCTGCAGAACTGGGGCAACGCCGTGCGCATCCGCCATCCGGGCGGCTTCACCAGCTGGTACTTCCATATCCAGCAGAACGGCGTGCTGGTGAATGTAGGCGACGTGGTTCAGCGCGGCCAGCCGATCGCCACCTCGGGCAACACCGGCCGCACGTCCGGCCCGCACCTGCACTTCCAGGTCCAGGCGGACTCCGCCAACTGGGGGCAGTCGGTGGCGATCAGCTTCAACGACTGCGACGTGCCGACGGGCGGCGACAGCGTGACCTCCAACAACGTCTGGCCTTAGCCTTGTCGAAGGGCCCGGCCCCCGCGCGGCGGGGACCGGGGCCTCGCGGTCCTCAGGCCGCCTTGGCCGCCGCCCCGGCCAGGGCGCGACGCTCGATGCTGGCGGCGAACAGCGGCGTCTCGCGGCTGTTGTGGTCGCCGCCGTCGCGCTGGCGGGCGTCGGCGGCGTCCTCGAACGGCGTGCCGTGCTTGTCGATGAAGTCGAGGAACGCCTGGGTTGGGTGGGCGACCACGCTGTTGGTGTACTCGCAGGTACGCTCGTCGATCTTCCTGGCGCTGAGCGTCCAGATCACCTGCACCCGCGTGCGGCCGTTCGGGGTGAAGGCGTCCGACGTCGACACCATCTTGCACAGCGTCGGAGTGGCGATCTCGGCCACATAGTGCTGCACCATCAGGGTCTGGCCGATCATCTCGACGTTGATCGACATGCGCCGGCCGTCGTCGGTGAAGGTGGCGCCGGCCGAGATGTGGTCGGGCGGACAGCAGCGTTGGTACTCGGCCTCCGGCAGGTTGAACAGCCAGTCAGCGATGTCGATCGTCTCGATCGGCGCGTTGATGGTCGCGGTATAGGCCGAAGCCGACAGTTGCTTGTCCGTGATGATGATGTCCGACATTGCCGTCTCCTGTCGTCGAAAGCTTGCCCGAGGCGCTGGATGCTTGGCCGGGCGACGTCAGGACTGTCGGCGCGAAGACGCTGGATCGGTATCCATCCATGGGTTTGCCGCGCGAAGGCATGGGGAGGTGGCGGCTAGACCTAGGTCTAGGTTGGATCGACATTCGTCGACGGCGTCTCCTCAATTCGTTCTTCCCCGCGAAGGCGGGGACCCAAGCGGAGGCTGCGGGTCGCTCGCGGCTGCGCCGTCTTCTGAAATGCAGCTTGGATCCCCGCCTTCGCGGGGGAAACTCGGTGAGAAGCGACCCACATTACTGAATGTCGATCCACCCTAGGGCAGACCTCCGGCGGGAACCGCTCAGCTCTTCGCCAGTCGGGCCTTCAGCCGCTCGACCCGATCGTATGAACGGTCCTTGCGGCCGCCGACGATGATCTTGGTGGGGCGACCGGCGGCCTCGGCTTCTTCGACCGCCCGCAGCAGCTTGCCGACGCCCCAGACCCCCTTGGCGCAGCAGATGCAGGTGCAGGGCGGCATGCCGTTGGAACCGGGCTGGTAGCGCCAGCCCACCACCTGGGGCGGAACCTTCACCCGCAGGATTTCCGAGGGCTGGATGCGTCGAGCCAGCAGCACCTGGTAGCCTTGCGGCGAGCTCGGCAGGCGGCGACCCGCGCGGATCGCCTTGGCTGTCTTGTCGGCGTTGTCCGCCTGGCGAGCCGCGACGGGATCGGCCGCCTCGACCGACATCATGATGGCCGCGGCCTCCGCCGCCGTGACCGACCGATGCGGCGAGCTGTAATGGCCGATCTCGACGGGCTCGTCGTCCGGCACGCGGAAGTAGACGGCGACCATCGTGCCGCTCCGGCTCCGCCGCAGTTCGCGCAGCCACTGGTGCGAGACCTGGAAATTGCGGGTCACCGGCATGGCGTAGACCCGCTTGCTCCACTTGGCCGGAGCGATGCCCGCCCGGCGAATGGCCGGCAGGTTGTCGTGCGAGGTCAGGTGGACGAAGACGGGCATGGCTCAGGTCAGGTCGCGCTGCATGGCGTAGTTGTGGATCGGCACGCCGCGCACCTCGAAGTCCCGCCGCGCGGTCACCGTGAAGCCTTGGCGCTCGAAGACCGGCCGGGCCAGTTCGCTGGCCTCGACATACAGGGCGGCGACGCCCTGTTCGGCCGCATGCCGGATCACCGTCTCCAGCAGGCGCGAGGCCACGCCCCGGCCGGCGAAATCGGGATGGCAGTAAAGGTGGTCGACGTGGCCGTCCGCCTCGAGGTCGACATAGGCCACGGCCTGGTCGAGCGCATCTGCGGCCACGAAGGTGGTCCGGCCGTCGGCGGCGCGGGTCAGGACGTCGATCGGGGCCAGCGGCGCGGGCGCCCAGGCCGCCACCTGGGCCGATGAATATGCCCGTGGGCCCAGCGCTTGAACGGCCTCGTAGTAGAGCCGCGCCATGCAGGGCGCATCGTCCGTCCGATAGGGGCGGATGACGATGGTGGCGGCTTCCATCTCTTCCCTCGAAAAGCGACGGCCCGCCTCCTTGAGGGAAGCAGGCCGCCTGGTCGTTCTAGCGATAGGCCGGGGGCAGGCCGTTGTCCTGCCCGGCGTAGCGGTCGCGCAGCTGGGTCTGGCGGCTGTCGGCGGGCTGTTCGACGCCGCCGATGAAGACCTTGTCGGCCCAGGTCGTGGTTTCCAGCGGATCGCCGGTCCACAGCACCAGGTCGGCGGTCTTGCCGACGTCCAGCGAGCCGATCTGGTCGGCCATGCCCCAGATCCTGGCCGGGGTCAGGGTGATCGCCGCCAGGGCCGCCGGGTAGGGCAGGCCGTTGGCCACGGCGAGGCCCGCGTTCAGGCGCTCCTGCCGCAGGTTGTTGAAGTCGCGCGCGCCGTTGATGGCCACGGTCACGCCGGCCGCGTTCAGGCGGGCGGCGTTGTCTAGGCGCGAGCCCAGGGTCTCGAAGCTGTCGGGCAGGTCGGCCTGGGTGTCGACGATCACCGGCACGCCGGCCCTGGCGATCTCGCCGGCCACGATCCAGCCTTCCTCGGCGCCTTCCAGCACGATCCTGATCTTCTCCTCGGCCGCCAGCTTGAGGGCCAGGCGGATGTCCGAGGCGCGGTGGGCGCGGATCAGCAGCGGGGTCTTGCCTTGCACCACCGGGACCAGGGCCTCCAGGTCGAGGCGCGAGAGGCCGTAGTCGCGCGTGGCGCCCTGTTCGAACGCCGCGCGGTTCTTTGCAAAGGCGCGGGCGTCCTGCAGGGCCGACTTGACCAGCACGATCGCGGCGCCGCGCGAGCCGCCGGCCGCGCGGGCCCCGGCTTCGCCCAGCGACAGGGTCACGGCGGTCTTCGACTTCGACACGATGTCGGACTCGCCGGCCTTCAGCCGCACGAACGCCGCCTGGCCGCCGAACAGCGGGGGATCGCCGCCGCCGTCCTTGCCGGCGGTCATCTCCTCGACCACGCCGTCGTCGGCATGCTCGTGGCCGCCGCCGACGACGCCCGACAGGATCGGGGTCACGGCCGAGCTGGTGACGCCGCCGTCGCGGGCCAGGCCGATCATCGGCGAGGACGGGTTGACGCTGTAGGCGATGTCGAAGCCGGCCGATAGGGCGGCGCCAGTGCCGTCGTCGCGCGTCTCGCGCACGCCGCCGATCTCCGAGGCGCTGATGTTCGACGACGGCGCGACCAGGCCCGGGGTCACGACCCCGCCCTTGGCGTCGATGGTCGTCACGCCGGCCGGCACGGCGACGCCGGCGCCGACGGCGGCGATCTTGCCGTTCTGGACGAGGATCGTCCCCGACGGGATCGCCGCGCTCGACACCGGCTCGATGCGGGCGTTGACGATGGCGAAGGTCTGGGCCGAAGCCGGGCCGGTCGTTACGGCGCAGAGGGCCGCGCCGGCGAGAAGGCCAAGGAGAAGAGGAGACCGGATCATCAGTTGAACGCTCCCTGGCCGGGCTGGCCGAGCTCGAAGTCGGACTTGGGCTGATAGCGCTTGTCGTTGCGGTCGTAGGTCAGGGCGCCGTCGACATAGACCTGCTCGGCCTGGGCGT
Organism: Caulobacter vibrioides; assembly: GCA_001449105.1. Taxonomy (GTDB): domain Bacteria; phylum Pseudomonadota; class Alphaproteobacteria; order Caulobacterales; family Caulobacteraceae; genus Caulobacter; species Caulobacter vibrioides_C. Next base: position 95,949 of record LNIY01000139.1, read on the forward strand.
AGACGCTGAACGGATCGCGGTTCCAGACCACGATGTCGCCGGCCTTGCCCGCTTCCAGGCTGCCGGTCTTGTCGGCGATGCCCATGGCTTTCGCCGGATTGGCCGTGATCCACTTGATGGCCTCGGCGCGGGTGATGCCGTAGCCGATCTTGTTGCCCGCGGTCATGGCGATGGCGGCCTCCTGGTTGAGGCGCTGGGTCATGATCGGGTCGTCGGAGTGGATGACCACGCAGGCGCCGGCCTTCCAGGCGATGGCGGCGTTGGAGTCGATGCCGTCCAGGCTTTCCATCTTGAAGCCGGTCCACGAGGCCCAGGTGGCCGAGCAGATACCTTCCTTGGCCAGCAGCGGGGCGACCTTGTAGCTCTCCACCGCGTGGTGGAACATGGTGATCTTGTAGCCGAACTCCTTGGCCACATCGATCATCACGGCCATCTCGTCGCCGCGATAGCAGTGGTTCTGCACCAGGATCTCGCCCTTCAGCACGCCGGCCAGGGTCTCCAGCTGCAGGTCGCGCTTGGGAGCGTCGGCCTTCTCGCCCTTGTCCTTCTTGGTGCGGTAGTCGTCCCACTTGCGGGCGTAGTCGGCCGCGTCGATCCAGGCCTTGCGGTAGCCGAAGACATTGCCCATCGCCGTCGAGGGCGTGCGGCCCTTGCCGCCGTAGACGCGCTTGGGGTTCTCGCCGCAGGCCATCTTCAGGCCGTAGGGCGCGCCCGGGAACTTCATGCCCTGCATGGTGGTCGAGGGCACGTTCTTCAGCGTCACCGAGCGGCCGCCGAAGAGGTTGGCGCTGCCGGGGAGGATCTGCAGGGTGGTCACGCCGCCGGCGCGGGCGCGGTTGAAGCCCGGATCCTGCGGCCACACCGAGTGCTCGGACCACACCTGGGCGGTGTTGGGGTCGGTGGCCTCGTTGCCGTCGGACTTTGCCGAGACGCCGGGCGAGGGATAGACGCCCAGGTGGCTGTGGGAGTCGATGATGCCGGGGGTGATCCACTTGCCCTTGGCGTCGATGGTGGTGACGCCGGCCGGGATCGCGGTCTCCGGACCGCCCACGGCCAGGATTTTGCCGTCCTGCACGACGACCACGCCGTTCTCGATCTGCTGGCCGGTGGCGGTCAGCACCGTGGCGCCGACGAAGGCCGTCGGGCGCGAGGGCAGGGGAGCGTAGGTCGAGGGGAAGCCCGACGAGGCTTCGCCATCGAGGCCTTTGGGCAGCGGCTTGGCCTCGGCCTTCTCGGTGGGCTTGGCGCCGGCTTGCGGCTTGGCCGTGGTGCCGGTCGTGGCGCAGGCGGCGAGCCCCAGCGCGAGCAGACTGACGGCCGCGGCCGTCTTACCCCATCGTGTCATCAAATATTCCCCGACTCTCGAAGAGGCCGCGAGGACAGACTAATTCAGACCCCTGATCAAGCAGCGCGGCGCCCCATTTTTCCCCGATCGCGGCGTTTGTCTGTCGCGCGTGCTTCGTGCGAGGATCGCGACCTGCGGTCGAATCCGCGTGGGAGGAACACGATGCGCCTGCGTCCCTGGCTCGGCCTGGCGGCCGCTCTCCTGATCAGCGCCTGCGCGGGCCAGCCCGCCGGCCCGTCCACCGGCGCTCCACCGCCGATGTCGCGCGCCCCCGTGGCGGAGGGCGGCATGTGCGGCGGCATCGCCGGCTTCCAGTGCGGCGAGGGACTGTCCTGCGTGATGCCGGTCGGCGCCTGCAAGACCGTCGCCGACGCCTCGGGGATCTGCCGCAAGCGTCCGCAAATCTGCACCATGGACTACCGGCCCGTCTGCGGCTGCGACGGCAAGACCTACGGCAACGCCTGCAGCGCCGCCGGCCAGGGCGTCAGCGTCGCCCACGAGGGCGAATGCAAGGCCTCCTGACAGGAATGGACCGCAGGCAAGCCATGATCGGCGGCGCGGCGGCGGCTCTTGCGCCGTCGCTCGCACACGCGGGAGAAAAAGCGATGTACGGACTGATCGGCCAGATGAAGGCCGCCCCCGGCAAGCGGGACGAACTGGTGGCCATCCTCAAGGAAGGCACGGACGCGATGCCCGGCTGCCTGTCCTACATCCTGGCGCTGGATCCCGCCGACGCGGACGCCCTCTGGATCACCGAGGTTTGGACCGACAAGGATGCTCACGCCGCCTCGCTGAAGCTGCCGGCCGTCCAGGCCGCCATCGCCAAGGCCCGGCCGATCATCGCCGGCTTCGGCCATCGTTTCGAGACCACGCCGGTGGGCGGGGTGGGGCTGTAGGTCCCCAGCCGGAACGGTCGTACGCTTCGACCTGTCGCGATCTTGCTTCCGGCGTGTGGCGTTTTGCTGCTAGGCGGGGCGGCGATGGATATGGAAGCCTAACTTGATCGAGCAATACGGATGGTCGGACCTGCTGGCCCAGGCTTTCAAGCCGCATGAGCGCGCGGGCCATGCGGCCGGTCGCGTCATCGTCCAGCAGCGCAACGGCTATCTGGTGATCACTGACGAGGGCGAGGTGCGCGCCAAGCTTTCGGGCCGCCTGCGCCACGAAGCCCAGGAAGCCGGCCACCCGGCGGTCGGCGACTGGGTGGCGCTGTCGATGAACCTGGTCGAGCGCACCGCCGTCATCCAGGCCGTGCTGCCGCGCCGCACCGCCTTTGTTCGCCGGGCGGCCGACAGCGTGCAGACCCCTCAGGTGGTCGCGGCCAATGTCGATCTGGCCTTCATCGTCACGTCCATGAACGGCGATCTCAATCCGCGCCGGATCGAGCGCTACCTGGCCGCCGCCTGGCAGAGCGGCGCCCGGCCTGTGGTCGTGCTGACCAAGTCCGACGTCTGCGCCGAGGCGATGTCGCTCGCCGCCGAGGTCGAGGCCCTGGCCGCCGGCTGTCCGGTCGTCATCGTGTCGGCGCGCGAGGGGCGGGGCCTGGACGCCCTGCTGGCGCACCTGGCGCCCGGCGAGACCTGCGTCCTGATCGGCTCGTCCGGCGTCGGCAAGTCCACCCTGGTCAACACGCTGCTGGGCGAGCAGCGGATGGCCACCCAGGCGATCCGCGAGGCCGACGATCGAGGCCGCCACACGACCAGTCACCGCGAACTGGCGCTGCTGCCCGGCGGCGGGCTGATCATCGACACCCCCGGCGTCCGTGAAGTGGGGCTGGTCGAGGCCGAGGAGGGCGTGAACCAGGTGTTCGACGACATCGAGCGCCTGGCGCAAACCTGCAAGTTCGGCGACTGCAGCCATGCCAACGAACCCGGCTGCGCGGTGCAGGGCGCCATACTGAGCGGGGATCTCGATCCCAAGCGCTGGGAGCACTTTCGCAAGCTCGCCCAGGAACTGGCCGCGGTGGAAGAGAAGGCCGCGCGGGCTTCCAAGGACGCCGAACGCAGGCGCCTGGGCAAGGCCCAGAAGACCTATCGCGCCGCGAGGAAGGACGCTCGCGGCGGCGCCTGAGCGGAAGGCTCGGTCGCGCCGGCGGAAAGGTTTTTCAAAATATGGCCGCTCTTCCTGGCGAATGGGATTAGGTGTGGGGTTCAACACCTTCGAGAGATGATCATGCCGGCCTTCACCATCGTCACCACCAGCGCGACCCAAGGCAGCGATTCAGCGGAGGTGAACACCCTGACGGACGAGTTCTCCAACGAGAGCGAAGCCCTGGGTTACGCCCGCCGCATGGCCGACGAGATGCTCGATCTCGCCAGCCAGCTGTCGCTGGACTTCGACTACACCAATGTCGGCCTCTACGAGGGCGACCTTCTCGATGCGGATCTCGACCCGACCCATGCCGCCTTCAAGGGCGCGTGGGTGCTGGACGAGGAAGGCGCCTCGTTCATCCCCGCCGACGAGTTCCGCGACGGGATCGCCCAAGCCGACGCCTGATCCGGCCTTGAACAATGGACTGGGGAGCCGGGCGCTCCTCAGTCCACGTACCGCTCCGTCATCGCTCCATCCAAGTGGCGCACGCGCGCGGCCGCCAGCACCTGCGGCTCCATCAGACGGGCGTTGACGCCCATCTTGTCGCGAGCCGGGTCGTTGGAGCTCCAGTGGGTGACGCAGCCGCAGGTTCGGCAGCGGTGGAAGGCGATCGAGCGGTTGTCCCACTCATAGGTGTCGGTCGGTCCGCTCTCGACGCGGCGCACGGCGCCCAGAGGGTAATAGGCCCACAGCACCCCGTATCGGCGGCAGATCGAGCAGTTGCACTGCGTCACCTCTGCCGGCGGGGCCTCGATCGCGAAGGCCACGGCGCCGCAGTGGCAGCTGGCGCTGATCATCTCGCATCCTCCAAAGAGAAAGGCCCGGAGCTTTCGCCCCGGGCCTCGCTTAAGCGCTCAGGCCTTTCGGCTTAGCACTTGTAGTACATCTCGAATTCGACCGGGTGCGGGTGCAGTTGCAGACGCATCACTTCTTCCATCTTCAGCTCGATGTAGCTGTCGATGAAGTCGTCGTCCATGACGCCGCCGGCCTTCAGGAAGGCGCGGTCCTTGTCCAGGCTTTCCAGGGCTTCGCGCAGGCTGCCGCAGACTTCCGGGATCTTCTTCTGCTCGCGGGGCGGCAGGTCGTAGAGGTTCTTGTCGGCGGCCGCGCCCGGGTCGATCTTGTTGATGATGCCGTCCAGGCCGGCCATCAGCAGGGCGACGAAGGTCAGGTACGGGTTGCCCATCGGGTCCGGGAAGCGGGCTTCGATGCGCTTGGCCTTGGGGCTGTCGACGTGCGGGATGCGGATCGAGGCCGAGCGGTTGCGCGAGCTGTAGGCCAGCTTCACCGGGGCTTCGTAGCCCGGCACCAGGCGCTTGTAGCTGTTGGTGGTCGAGTTCGAGAAGGCGTTGATGGCCTTGGCGTGCTTGATGATGCCGCCGATGTACCACAGGCATTCCTGCGACAGGCCGGCGTACTTGTCGCCGGCGAACAGCGGCTTGCCGTCCTGCCAGATCGACTGGTGCACGTGCATGCCCGAGCCGTTGTCGGCGAACATCGGCTTGGCCATGAAGGTGGCGGTCTTGCCATAAGCGTGGGCCACGTTGTGGATCACGTACTTATAGAGCTGCATGCGGTCGGCCATGGTGACCATGGTGTCGAACTTCAGGCCGAGTTCGTGCTGGGCGGGCGCCACTTCGTGGTGGTGCTTTTCCGGCTTCATGCCGAGCTCGCCCATGACGGCCAGCATTTCGCCGCGCAGGTCCTGGGCCGAGTCGACCGGGTTCACCGGGAAGTAGCCGCCCTTGGGGCCCGGGCGGTGACCCATGTTGCCTTCCGGATAGGCCTTGCCCGAGTTCACCGGCAGTTCGGTCGAGTCGAACGAGTAGCTGGTGTCGTGCGGGGCGGTCGACCAGCGCACGTCGTCGAAGATGAAGAATTCGGCTTCCGGGCCGAAGTAGACGGTGTCGCCCACGCCTGCCGACTTCACGTAGTTCAGCGCGGCCTTGGCGATCGAGCGCGGGTCGCGGTTGTAGGGGGTGCCGTCGTCCGGGTTCACGACGTCGCAGAACAGCGCCAGGGTGGTCTGCTGGTAGAACGGGTCGATGATGGCCGACGTCAGGTCCGGACGCAGCTTCATGTCCGACTCGTTGATGGCCTTCCAGCCGGCGATCGACGAGCCGTCGAACATGGTGCCGTCGTTCAGGAACTCATCGTCGACCAGGTCGATGTCGAAGGTGACGTGCTGCATCTTGCCGCGAACGTCCGTGAAACGGACGTCGACGTACTTCACGTCCTTTTCCTTGATCAGGTCCAGGATTTCCTTGGCGGTGCTCATTGATATCCCCTTTGAGCGAGAAAGTCTGAGGAGAGGAGCCGTGGGCTAGACGGCCGACGGGCCGGTTTCGCCGGTCCGGATGCGGATGACTTCGGTGATCTCCGAGACGAAGATCTTGCCGTCGCCGATGCGGCCCGTGCGGGCGGCGTTGGTGATCGCCTCGAGGGCGGCGTCGAGCTGGCTGTCCTCGACGACGACCTCCAGCTTGATCTTGGGCAGGAAGTCCACGACGTACTCGGCGCCGCGATAGAGCTCGGTGTGGCCCTTTTGGCGTCCGTAGCCCTTGGCTTCCAGAACGGTCATCCCTTGGACGCCCATGTCCTGGAGCGCCTCTTTGACCTCATCCAGCTTGAACGGCTTGATGACGGCTTCGATCTTTTTCATCGGTCTCTTCCGCGCCCAACGGCGCATGGCCTCTGACTTTGAGCGGCAAGGATCACGCCGCCCGGAGCGCTACAAGTCGGGGTTCCAGCGATTGTCGCGGTTCCGTCGCGCATTCAGGCATATGAGCAAATCTTGAGCGTCGTTTGATCGAAAAATGCGCATTTCGGAATTGCGACCGGAAACGGCCTTGTCGCGCCCCGATAGCTGCCTAGGATCGGGAAAACGATCGTTTGAACGGGGGTGAACATGCGCGACGACACGCCGGTTTTGATCGGCGCGGGCCAGTTCACATTTCGCGGTCCCGCTGAAAATTCGCTCCCGCCGCTGGAATTGCTGAAGATTGCGGCGAAACGAGCTGTCGCCGACGCGGGGCTGGAAGGGACGGTTCTTGCGCGATTGGACGCTCTTGCGGTCGTAGCGTTCAGCATCGACGCCCCGGGCGGTCTTTCGAAACTGCCGCTTCCTCGCCTGTCGGATCCGCCGGCCAGCCTGGCGCGGGCGATCGGCGCCGATCCGGCCTGGTCGGTCTACACCGAGACCGGCGGCAACAGCCCCCAGCAGGCGATCAACATCCTGGCCGAGCGCATTGCCCGCGGCGAGTCGCGGCTGGGCCTTGTGACCGGGGCGGAATTCCTCGGCTCGCTGATGAAGCGGATGAAGAACGGTCTGGGCCTGGATGGCTGGGCCGACGACATCGACAGCAAGCCCAGACGGATCGGCGACCCGCGCCCGGGCGTCACCAGGCAGGAAGCCGCCCACGGCCTGGGCTATCCGGTCAACACCTATCCCTTGTTCGAGAACGCGCTGCGGGCCCGCGACGGCAGATCCCTGGCCGATCACCAGGCGCGGCTCGGCGCGCTGTTCTCGCCCTTCACCAGGGTCGCCGCCGCCGATCCCGAGGCCTGGTTCCCGGTCGAGCGCTCCGCCGAAGAGCTGGTCACGGTGACCGAGCGCAACCGCATGGTCGGCTATCCGTACCCCAAGTACCTCAACGCCATCATGGAGGTGGACCAGTCGGCCGCCGTGCTGGTGGCCAGCGTCGGCATGGCGCGCGAACTGGGCGTGCCGCAGGACCGCTGGGTGTTCCTGCACGGCTGCGCCGACGCCGCCGACCTCTGGTACCCGCTGCAGCGCCAGGATTTCCATTCCAGTCCCGCCATCCGCCTGACCGGCCGGCGCGCCCTGGAGATGGCCGGGATCGATCTGTCCGACCTTTCCCTGATCGACCTCTATTCCTGCTTCCCCTCGGCGGTGCAGGTGGCGGCCGAGGAACTGGGCCTGGCGCTCGACGATCCGCGCGGGCTCACCGTCACCGGCGGCCTGCCTTATTTCGGCGGACCGGGAAACAACTACAGCCTTCACGCCGTGGCGCGGCTGATGGAGCGGCTGCGCGAGCGGCCCGGCGCCTACGGCCTGTCGACCGCCAACGGCTGGTTCCTGACCAAGCAGTCGGTGGGCGTCTATTCCACGCGTCCGGTGGAGGGCGAATGGCGTCGCGAGGATCCGGCCGTGATCCAGAACGAGATCGACGCCCTGCCGCATCCGCCGATCGTCGAGACGCCGGAGGGCCGCGCGACCATCGAGACCTACACCGTCGTCCACGCCCGCCAGGGACCCCGTATGGGCGTCGTCATCGGTCGCACGCAGGACGGGGCGCGGTTCGTCGCCAATACCCCCGACGATCCGGCGACCCTGGCCGACCTTGAGGGCCGTGAGGGCGTCGGGCGAACGGGAACGGTCGGGCCGCATCCCGACGGGGCGCGCAACCTCTTCACGCCGGACGCCGCTTGATGGCCTACGTCCACGTCATCCGCCACGGAAAGCCGGCCGCGACCTGGGGCGGCCACGACGACGATCCCGGTCTCGACGAGACCGGGCGGGAGCAGGCGAGGGCGGTCGCGGCGATCCTCGCCGCCCTGTCGCCGGAGCAGCGTCCGGCGCGGGTGATCTCTTCGCCCCTGCGCCGCTGCCGCGAGACCGCCGCGCCGCTGGCCGAGATCCTCGGCGTTCCGGTCGAGATCGAACCGGCCGTCGGCGAGATCCCCACGCCGGCGGCTCTGGCGCCCGAAGAGCGTCCGGTCTGGCTGAGGCAGGCCTTCGCCGGCGACTGGGCCGACATCGAGGGCGACCGCGACTACCAGGCCTGGACGGCCGAGGTCGCCGGCGCCTTGGCGCGATACGAGGGATGCGCCGTCTTCAGCCACTTTGTCGCCCTCAACGCCGCCGTCGCCGCGGCGCAGGGAACGAGCGCGGTGATGGCCTTTCGGCCCGACCACGTCAGCGTCACCGTCTTCGAAGTCGTCGACAACCGCCTGCGGCTGGTCGAGAAAGGCAGGGAAGCCTCCACCGGCGTTCTTTGATGGAGACCCCCGTGTCGCTCCGCCAGATCATGACCGTCGAGGAGATGAAGGCGGCCGACGCGGCGGCGGTGGCTGCGGGAACGCCGGCGACGACCCTGATGGAGCGGGCAGGCAAGGGCGCGGCCGAGGCGATCCGCGCGCGCTGGACGCGCCGTCCGGTGGTGATCTGGTGCGGTCCGGGCGACAACGGCGGGGACGGCTATGTCATCGCCCGCTGCCTGAAGCGTCGGGGCTGGCCCGTGCGGGTCGAGGCGCTGGCGCCGCCGGCCTCGCCCTCGTGTCGCTGGGCGGCCGAGCGCTGGCGCGGCGAGGTCCATCCGCTGAACCCGGCCGTCTCGCCGGCCGAACTCTATGTCGACGCCCTGTTCGGCGCGGGCCTCTCGCGGCCGCTGGAAGGCCCGGCCGAAGAACTGGCCCGGGCGGCCGAAGGGTTGCCTGCCCGCATCGTCGCCATCGACACGCCCAGCGGCGTCCATGGCGACACCGGCCGGTCGCTGGGCGGCGCGGCGTTCAGGGCCGCGCTCACCGTCACCTTCCATCGCCGCAAGCCGGCCCACGTACTGGCCCAGGGCCGCGCGGCCTGCGGCGAGGTCGAGGTGGTCGACATCGGCCTGGCCCAGACCGGCGCCGGCGCTCTGGCCGAGAACGACCCCGCCCTGTGGGGCGCCCGCTTTCCGTGGCCCTCCAACGACGCCCACAAGCATGCGCGCGGCCGCCTGGTGGTGGTTAGCGGCGAGGCCTGGAGCACGGGGGCGGCGCGGCTGTCGGCCCGGGCGGGCCTGCGGATCGGGGCGGGGGTGGTCACGCTGCTGTCGCCGCCCGGCGCCCTGGCGGTCAACGCCGCTCACCTGGAGGCGGTGATGCTGGCGCCGTTCGAGACCGACGCCGAGCTGGCCGACCGCGCCGCCAGCGCCGCGGCCGCCGTCATCGGCCCGGCCGCCGGGGTGGGCGAGGCGACGGCGCGCAACCTCACGGCGCTCGCCGGCACGGGCGCGGCGCTGGTCGTCGACGCCGACGCCCTGACCAGCTTCGCCCATGCGCCGGACGAGCTCTTCGCCCGCCTCGACCGCGACGACGTGCTGACCCCGCATCCGGGCGAGTTCGAGCGACTGTTCCCGGGCCTGCTGAAGTCGGCCCCCGAGCGCATCGCCGCCGCCCGCGAGGCGGCCCGTCGGGCCGGGGCGATCGTGCTGCTCAAGGGGCCCGACACGGTGATCGCCGCCCCCGACGGCCGCACGGCCGTGAACCTCAACGGCTCGCCCTGGCTGGCCACGGCCGGTTCGGGCGACGTGCTGGCCGGCTTCATCGCGGGCCTGGCGGCCCAGGGCATGGACAGCTTCGACGCCGCCTGCGCGGGGGCGTGGATCCATGCCGAGTGCGGGGCCGCGCATGGGCCAGGGCTGATCGCGGAAGACCTGCCGGGCTTGGCGCCAGCGGTGCTCAGAAGGCTGTGGGAAGCCCGTGAAAAACCTCTCCCATAGGGAGAGGGAGGGGCCCATGCGCAGCATGGGAGGGTGAGGGGTTACACCTTGATCCGGACGGGCAGGGCCTGACCGCCGACGGCGTACGCCCGACCCCTCCCACCGCTTCGCGGCGGGCCCCTCCCTCCCCCACGGGAGAGGCGTTTCTAGATCGCCCCGATCGCCTCCAGCTCGAACGGCGTGGTCTGGTAGACCTCGTTGAGCCAGTTGCCGCACAGCAGGTGGGCGTGGCTGCGCCAGCGGTTGCGGGGCGCGCGCGTCGGGTCGTCGCCGGGGAAGTAGTGCGCCGGCGGCGGCGTCGACGGATCGATCAGCCGGTCGCGGGCGTACTCGTCGGCCAGGGTGCCCGTTTCGTATTCCGGGTGGTTGAACATGTAGAGCCAGCGGCGGCGGGCGTCCTCCAGCAGGCACAGGCCCGATTCCTCCGAATCGAGCAGCACCCGCAAGCTGCCGTCGGCCGGCAGGTCCTCGGGCCGCACCTCGGTCCAGCGCGACACCGGAATGTCGATCTCGTCGGCCAGCCCCCGCAGGTAGGGCGAGGCGGGCGCCAGGTTGGCGTGCGGGAACACGCCCGAGCGCTTGGCCGAAAGCACGTGCTTGGGCACGCCGTGGAAGTGCTTCACGCCGGCCTGGGCGCCCCAGCATACGGCCAGGCCCGCGTGCACGTGGGTCTGCGCCCAGTCGAAGATGCTGGTCAGTTCGTCCCAGTAGCCGACCTCTTCGAACGGCAGGGTCTCGACCGGGGCGCCGGTGACGATCAGGCCGTCGAAGCGCTCGCGCCGCACATCGTCCCAGGGGCGGTAGAAGGCCAGCATGTGCTCGGCCGAGGTGGTCTTGGGCGAGTGGCTGGACAGCTGGATCAGCGACAGCTCGATCTGCAGCGGGCTGGCGCCCAGCAGGCGCGCGAACTGGCGCTCGGTGCTGGGCTTGTCGGGCATCAGGTTCAGGAGGCCGATGCGAAGAGGGCGGATGTCCTGGCGGGCGGCGTCGGCGTCGGCCATCAGCGACAGGCCCTCGGCTTCCAGCGAGGCGCGGGCCGGCAGGTTGTCGGGAATCTTGATGGGCATGCGCAGCGTCCGTCCGTCGAAAAAACAAGACTCGGGACGGCTTTAGGGATCACCCGTTTCGTTGCCGTCGCGGCCGCATCCCCCCGACGGGGCGCCACCTTGCTCGGGAAGCAGGTTGGCGTTGGGCGAGCCCAACTCTTGATGCAGGCTTGGCTTTAAAGAGACCGGCGCGCGATCGCAAGGGCGCGCGATGTCGCGCTCGCGCTTCGGACAGCCGGGGAGGGGCGATCAGGCTTCCAGGCGGTGCAGGACGATCTCGGCGCGCACGCCCTCGTCGAACAGCCGGCTGCCGTAGTCCAGCGCGGCCTGGAACGATCTCTGCTCAAGGGAATCGCTGAACACGACCCGGTGGTCGCAGGTGACTTCCCAGCCAGCCTCGGTCTCGTTGACCTCGATCGTCCGCATACGCTGTTCTCCCGCGCCGTGGCGCAGTTAACCGTCGCTGATGGCGAATGGTTGCGTGCGAATCCACCAAAGTTCAAGCGCGACGGAAAGACGCGTCGATTCTGGTCCGTGGGGAGAGGGAAAACCGGCCCGGGCGTCAGTCGGGGGGGCAAGGCCCGGGCCGGTTAATGTCTCGTGGCGTTACGCTCGACGGGACACGGAGAAAACGACGTCGCTCTGATGGGGTTCCGCAAGTTGTGAAAATTCTTCGCGGAGACTTCAAATCTCCTGCGACGACGGCTAAGGCTCGCCCCCACGCGGATGTGGCGGAACTGGTAGACGCACTGGATTTAGGTTCCAGCGCCGAGAGGCGTGGAGGTTCGAGTCCTCTCATCCGCACCATGTCGCCGCGCGCAGCGTTTTGCGCGCGGCGACGCCATACCCTTTGATCGACGCGAAGTGTCGTGACATAAGGGCGCTCTTTCGCCGCCCCGGTGACGTGGGCGGCTATGATTTTTTGACCCCTGGGGCGGACGACGGGCGCGGGCGCCCGGATCCGAGAAGCTAAGAATGTCGATGCAGATCGTTGAAAAGTCGGGCGAAGGCCTCAGCCGGGTTTACGGCGTTACGGTGCCCGCGAGTGAGCTGGCCACGCGTCTCGAGGCTCGTATCGCCGAAGTCGCCCCGCAGATGAACGTCAAGGGCTTCCGTCCGGGCAAGGTGCCGGCCGCGCACGTGCGCCGCCTGTACGGCAAGGGCCTGATGGGCGAAGTCATCGAGCAGGCGCTCAACGAGACCACCCAGAAGATCCTGGACGACAACAAGCTGCGTCCGGCCGGCCAGCCCGACCTGAAGCCGACGTCCGACATGGACAAGGTCATCGCCGGCGGCGAGGACCTGGCCTTCGAACTGGCCGTCGAGATCATGCCGGAATTCGAGCCGATCGATCCGTCGACCATCGAGCTGGTCAAGCCGGTCTACAAGATCGAGGATTCGGAAGTCGACGAGGCCCTGGCCGAGCTGGCCAAGCAGGCCCGCACCTACGAGCCCCGCAAGGGCAAGAGCCTGAAGGCCAAGGACGGCGACCAGCTGCTGATCGACTTCGTCGGCACCATCGACGGCGTCGCCTTCGCCGGCGGCACGGCCAGCGACGCCGAGCTGGTGCTCGGTTCGGGCCAGTTCATCCCGGGCTTCGAAGAGCAACTGGTCGGCGCCAAGCCGGAAGACGTCGTCACCGTGAAGGTGAAGTTCCCGGAAGACTACCAGGCCGCCGAGCTGGCCGGTAAGGACGCCGAGTTCGCCACCACGGTGAAGGAAGTCCGCGCCCCGGTCGACGCCGAAGCCGACGACGAGCTGGCCAAGCGCCTGGGCCTGGCCGATCTGGCCGCCCTGAAGGAGCTGATGAAGTCCAACCTGGAAGGCCGCTACACCAACAGCTCGCGCTTCAAGCTCAAGCGCGCCCTGCTGGACGTGCTGGACAGCAAGCACGACTTCGCCCTGCCGCCGCGCATGGTCGACGCCGAGTTCGCCGGCATCTGGCAGCAGGTCCAGGCCGACAAGACCCAGGGCGGCCTGCCGCCGGAAGACGCCGACAAGACCGAAGAGCAGCTGCAGGACGAGTACAAGAAGATCGCCGAGCGCCGCGTGCGCCTGGGTCTGGTGCTCGCCGAGATCGGCCGCAAGAACGACGTCGTCGTCACCGACCAGGAACTGAACGAAGCGATCGTCCGCGAAGCCCGCCAGTACGGCGCCCAGGCCCAGCAGGTGTTCGACATGTACCGCCAGCGCGCCGACCTGCAGGCCTCGCTGCGCGCCCCGATCTACGAAGACAAGGTCGTCGACCTGATCTTCGGCAAGGCCAAGATCGAGGAAAAGGCCGTCTCCAAGGAAGAGCTCCTTGAAGAAGACGACCTGCCGGAAGGCTACGGCGGCTGAGCCGTCGGTCCATCCGACTGAAGAATTGGGGCGCGGGCCGAAAGGTCCGCGCCCTTTTCATTTCGGCCCGGCGAAAGCTCAGGACATGAACACGACCTCCACCGGAGCGTCCGCGCCGGTCGACAGGTAGGCGAAGCCCGGGCCGTCGGCCGGGGCGATGTTCCCGCCCGGCTGGTAGGCGGTCTGCAGCAGGAAGCTCGTCCGGTTGGGCTGCAGCGTCAGGATGATCGTCGAGGGCTGGCCGGGCTGGACGTAGATGGCGCTCGGCTGCGAACGGCCGGCGTCGGTGTTCCAGAAGGCCTTGCCCGACCTGTTGCTGATGTAGGCCTTGGCCATCGGGCCGTTCCAGCTGAGGATCTGCAGCTGCCAGATCGGCTGCGGCAGCGGGCCGGCCGACAGGGCCACGAACGGGCGCCCGTTCGGATCGACGTCGATGGTCGCGTAGGGACCGGTGGTCAGGACGATGTTGCAGGCCAGCTCGGCGGCGGCGCCTTCGACGATCTGCAGGGCTTCCAGCGTGTCTGTCATTGTCGTTGCTCCCCGTCCGGCGGCCGTCCCTCATGGCGGCCGGGTGCGGACAATCGCAAGTTGATATATCGTCGTTATGCGATCTGTGCGCGACGGCACACCTTCGACGCTCGCGGCCGCCTGCACCTTGCAACCTGTTAAGCGCCACGCGATATGCGTCAGGAGCGCTGGCGCGACGGTGATTCGCGCCCGCAAAGACATTTCGAGAAGGGCGAACCCCACATGATGTACGATCCGGTTTCGACGGCGATGAACCTGGTTCCGATGGTGGTCGAGCAGACCAGCCGCGGCGAACGCGCCTTCGACATCTTCTCGCGCCTGCTCAAGGAGCGGATCATCTTCCTGACCGGTCCGGTCGAGGATGGCATGGCTTCGCTGATCTGCGCCCAGCTGCTCTTCCTGGAGTCCGAGAACCCCAAGAAGGAAATCGCCATGTACATCAACTCGCCGGGCGGCGTGGTGACGTCGGGCCTCGCGATCTACGACACCATGCAATACATCAAGAGCCCGGTGAGCACCGTGTGCATGGGCATGGCCGCCTCGATGGGCAGCCTGCTGCTCGCCGCCGGCGCCGCCGGCCAGCGCATCGCGCTGCCGAACGCCCGCATCATGGTGCACCAGCCGTCGGGCGGCTTCCGCGGCCAGGCCTCGGACATCGAGCGCCACGCCGAGGACATCATCAAGACCAAGCGCCGCCTGAACGAGATCTACGTCAAGCACTGCGGCCGCACCTATGAAGAGGTCGAGCGTACGCTCGACCGCGACCACTTCATGAGCGCCGACGAAGCCAAGGCCTGGGGCCTGGTCGACCAGGTCTACGAGACCCGCGAAGCCGCCGAAGCCGGCGCGTAAGCGGTCTCTCCACGAGACGAAGAAGGGCCGTCGGTCATGCGACCGGCGGCCTTTTTCGTGCGCGTTGCATGGTGTCAAAGCTCGACTTAAGGTCGCGCTTTCGGGGAGGGATCATCATGCGAAATCGATCAAGGAAACTTGCGGCCGCCTTGGCTTCGGCGACGCTGCTGGGCGGGGTTCTGGTCGGCGCGTCGGCTCAGGCCCAGTGCGCCATGTGGTGCCCGGGCGGCGCCGAGACGGGCGACGCGCTGATCACCGAGTTCTCGACGGTCCAGCGCGCCCAGGCCGGGTGCAAGGGCGACGAGGTCGTCTGGGCCCAGAACAAGCGCGTCTACCACAAGGCCGGCTGGAAGAAGTTCGGCAAGACCCCCGGCGGCAGCTACATCTGCAAGGCCTCGGCCGCGAAGGTGAACCTCAGGCAGGCCAATCTCTTCCAGCGCTTCCTGTAGCCTCGGTCGCCCGTCGGCAAAACACGGCGGCGTTTATGGCCGAGTTGGGCCGCAGCGCGAGGAGAGGCGAAACAAACCGGCCCCAGATCGGCCGGGCGGGGCGGCGACAAGGATCGCATGACGATCCACACGCTCCGGAGCCCGGCCATGACCCTGCGTCGCCGCCTTTCGCTGTTCTCGGCCCTCGCGGCCTTCCTGACCCTGGCCGGCGCGGCCGCCAACGCCCAGGGCCTGTCCGATCCGGCCCCGCGTCACGGGATCGCCACCCTGCGCGTCGGCGTCAGCCCCGAGCAGGTGCAGCAGATCGTCTCCGACCGCCTGCTGCAGGACGGCGTGACCGCGGGCCTGGCCACGCTGCGCCAGAACCTCGCCCTGACCCCGCCCCAGCAGGCCCGCTGGCGCGAGTTCATCCTGGCGTCCAGCGCCAAGCCCGCCGGCATGGTCCTGGCCGTGGCCGCGCCGGAGGACGAGACGCCCCTGGCCCAGGCCCGCGCGGGCCTTTCCCTGCAACGCGAGCAGCTGGCCGTCGAGCAGCGGCGGGTGAAGGCGATGGCGCGGCTCTACAAGGCCCTGGACGACGACCAGCGCGCCGTCTTCGACCAGGCCTATTCGGCGATCGGCAGTCTGTCGGTCAGCACCCAGGCCGCCGGCTTCGCCTCGGCCGGCGCCAGCGTCGAATAAGATCCTCCCCCTGAAGGGGGAGGTGGCCCGAAGGGCCGGAGGGGGAAGTTACTGTTGAGTTGGAGGCGGCCGTCGGCGGGTGCGATCACATCCCCCTCCGTCGCTCCGCGACACCTCCCCCTTCAGGGGGGATCCTAGACCGGCCTGCCCTTGAAGATGCGGTAGCCGCGCTCCTGGGCGATGGCCAGCATCTCGGTGTCGCCCGAGGTGTCGCCATAGGCGGCGGCCAGCTTCACGGGCTCGCCGAAGGTCTCGCGCAGGCGCACCACCTTCTCGGGACCCCGGCAGTTGGGGCCGGATAGGCCGCCGATCACCTTGCCGTTCAGGTCGTAGGCCAGCTTGGTGCCGATCAGCAGGTCGGCGCCGATGCCGCGCGCGAACGGCGCGACCACCACGTCGGGCGAGGCGGTGACGATCACCATCTTGGCCCCCTGGGCCCGCCAGCGCCGCCACACCGCCAGGGCGTCGGGGCGGAACAGGCTCTGGGCGTGGGTCTCGGCGAAGGTGCGGGCCTGGGCCTCCAGCCGCTCCTGCGGCACGCCCTTCAGGAACTCGCGGATGGCCGCGGCCTTGATGCGGCCGCGATCGCGGTGGAACAGGTAGGAGAGGGCGGCCGGCGCCAGGCGGATCATGCCCATGGTCCAGCGACCGCCGCCGACCCGCCACTTCAGGAAGGCCGTGAAGCTGTCGCGCACGGTCAGGGTGCCGTCGAAGTCGAAGGCCACCAGCGGCGGGCTGGCTTCGGTGTGGGTCGGGGCGTGAGCGTCTTCCGACGCCTCGTGGATCTCGGCCATTTCTTCTCCGCCCACCGGGCGAACTCCTTCTTGCGGCGCCGCTTGCAGCACGATTCCGGTCACCTGCAGAAAGATTAGAGGCTGCGGCGATGTTCCGCAGCCCACTGATCGCTTGCTTTGGCCTACAGTCGTCCCATCTAGGGATGGAATCCCATGATCAGAACCGAAACATCCACGAACTTGGCGCCGGAAACGGGCTCCAAGGCTTGTGCCGCGCGTTCGGATCGGGGAATGTCAAGGATTAGACAACTCCCGTTGGGTATCCTGTTGCTTCGGTGGCGGGATACGCGTTGGGAGTCGGCGGTAGCGGCTTTCGCCGTATCCGCCCTAGCGTGAGAAGCGACCATGACGAAAGCCGCCAGCGGCGACGCCAAGAGCACCCTGTACTGTTCTTTCTGCGGAAAGAGCCAACATGAAGTGCGCAAGCTCATCGCCGGACCCACCGTGTTCATCTGCGATGAATGCGTCGAGCTTTGCATGGATATCATCCGTGAAGAGCACAAGATCGCCTTCGTGAAGTCCAAGGACGGCGTCCCGACGCCGCGCGAGATCTGCGAAGTCCTGGACGATTACGTGATCGGGCAAGGTCACGCCAAGAAGGTGCTCGCGGTCGCGGTGCACAACCACTACAAGCGCCTGAACCACGCCTCGAAGAACAACGACGTGGAACTGGCCAAGTCGAACATCCTGCTGGTCGGTCCGACCGGCACGGGTAAGACCCTTCTGGCCCAGACGCTCGCTCGAATCATCGACGTGCCGTTCACGATGGCCGACGCCACGACCCTGACCGAAGCCGGTTATGTGGGCGAAGACGTCGAGAACATCGTGCTGAAGCTGCTGCAAGCCGCCGACTACAACGTCGAGCGCGCCCAGCGCGGCATCGTCTACATCGACGAGATCGACAAGATCAGCCGCAAGTCCGACAACCCGTCGATCACCCGCGACGTGTCGGGCGAAGGCGTGCAGCAGGCCCTGCTGAAGATCATGGAAGGCACTGTCGCCTCCGTGCCGCCGCAAGGCGGGCGTAAGCATCCGCAGCAGGAATTCCTGCAAGTCGACACGACGAACATCCTGTTCATCTGCGGCGGCGCGTTCGCCGGCCTCGAGCGCATCATCTCGGCGCGCGGCTCGGCCAAGTCGATCGGCTTCGGCGCCAAGGTCGCCGATCCGGAAGACCGTCGCACCGGCGAGATCCTGCGTGGCGTCGAGCCCGACGACCTGCAGCGCTTCGGCCTGATCCCGGAGTTCATCGGTCGTCTGCCGGTGATCGCCACCCTGGAAGACCTCGACGAGGCCGCCCTGGTGAAGATCCTGACCGAGCCGAAGAACGCCTTCGTCAAGCAGTACCAGCGCCTGTTCGAGATGGAGAACATCGGCCTGACCTTCACCGAGGACGCCCTGCACGGCGTGGCCAAGAAGGCCATCGCCCGCAAGACCGGCGCCCGCGGCCTGCGCTCGATCATGGAAGGCATCCTGCTGGAGACCATGTTCGAACTGCCCAACTACGAGGGCGTCGAGGAAGTGGTGGTCAACGCCGAGGTCGTCGAAGGCCGCGCCCAGCCGCTGCTGATCTACGCCGAAAAGAAGGGCGGCGCCGCCTCGGCCTAAACGCCGGCGACGCAAGCTGAAACAAGAACGGCGGGTCCGAAAGGGCCCGCCGTTTTTGTTTCCCGCCGCCGGCGCGCCAAGATCCTCCCCCTCTGGGGGAGGTGGCCCG
>LNIY01000140.1 GCA_001449105.1 Caulobacter vibrioides
CCCCCAGAGGGGGAGCATCCTGCTGACCAGATCCTCCCCCTCTGGGGGAGGTGGCCCGGAGGGCCGGAGGGGGTCTCGCCGACAGGCGAGCCCTAACCCTTCGGGCATTCCACCATATTCAGCTCATACGCCGCGAAGCCGTGCTCCTTGCCGCCCGCCCCGCGCATGACGATGGACCAGCTCAGATGTTCTCCGGCCTGAACCCAGCGATTGACGAAGGCCGCCTCGCCATAGGGATAGCTGACCTCGAAGCCGTTCGCCGTCACCTGGCCCGCCCCCATCGACGCCCCGTCTCCGCCGAAACTGTCGGCCCACAGGCCGACGATACCGGCCGGCTCGGCCGCCTTGGTCTTGCGGCCGCCGAACAGCAGATGGGCGGCATAGACGTCGGCCGCATCGGCCTTGGCCGCGCTGTCGGCCTCGACCAGGAACATCGCCTCGCCCGCGACCGGCCTGGCCGCCAGAGCGATCGCCACCGGCTTGCCCATCACCGTCCCCTCGCCTTTCCAGCAGCCGGCCAGGGCCCGCACCTGCGCGGGAGGCGGAGTCGGCGGCGGATCTTCGGCCGCGTGGGCGGCGCCGGCGGAAAGCAGCGGCGCCCAGGCCGGAAACAAGGCCGCCAGGAGCAAGGCTGGATGTTTCATGTGGTCCCCCGATGACACCGGCCCCCGCCGACGCGCGCTGCCCTGAATGGCCGATTCCCCGCCCTGCTCGCCAGGACGTTGATCGAACGCTTGAACCCCTGCCGTCCGCGCCCTTAAACGACAGGTTCCATCCGTACGCACGAGTCCCCGCCGCCATGGACGAAAAGACCCGCCTGATCCGCTCGGGCCTGCAGGCCCCGTCGCTGGCGCGGACCGTCAATCCGCCGATCCAGCGCGGCTCGACCGTGCTGATGCCCAACGCCGCCTCGCTGTACGACGACGGCCAGTTGACCTACGGCATCACCGGCCTGTCCTCGCCCGCGGCGCTGCAGTCGGCCCTGGCCGAGCTGGAAGGCTCGCCGGACGTGACGCTCTATCCTTCGGGCCTGGCGGCGATCACCGGGGCGATGATGGCGGTGCTGAAGGCCGGCGACGACGTGCTGGTCGTCGACAGCGCCTACAAGCCCACGCGGCGGTTCTGCGACCGCTTTCTCACCCGCTTCGGCGTCACCACCCGCTACTACGACCCGGCCCTCGACGCCGACGCCCTGCTGGCCCTGGCTCAGCCCAACACCCGGCTGATCCTGCTCGAGGCCCCGGGCTCGCTGACCTTCGAGATGCAGGACGTGCCGGCCATCGCCGCGGCCGCCAATGCGCGCGGCATCCTGACCCTGATCGACAACACCTGGGGGGCCGGCCTTCTCTTCAAACCGCTGGCGCACGGGGTGACGATCAGCGTCCAGGCCCTGACCAAGTATGTCGGCGGCCATTCGGACTGCTTCATGGGCAGCGCCACCACCATGGACCCGGTGATCGGCGACGAACTGGGCAACGCCATGTGGGACGTGGGCTGGTCGGTCTCGCCCGACGACGCCTACACCATGCTGCGCGGCCTGCGGACCCTGGCCACGCGCATGCCGCGCCACGAACAGAACGGCCTGGCCGTGGCCCGCTGGCTGGAGCAGCGCCCCGAGATCGCCCGCGTGCTGCACCCCGCCCTGCCCGACGATCCGGGCCATGCGATCTGGAAGCGCGACTTCTCCGGCGCCTGCGGCCTGTTCGGCGTGGTGCTGAAGCCCACGACCCAGCGCTCGGTGCACGCCTTCCTCGACGCGCTCACCCTGTTCGGTCTCGGCTTCTCGTGGGGCGGCTTCGAAAGCCTGGCGATCCACTGCGACCCGCAGCTGAAGAGCCGTTCGACACCGGTCGACTTCGAAGGCCCGCTGCTGCGCCTGCACATCGGCCTGGAAGACCCCATCGACCTGATCGCCGACCTGGAACGCGGCTTCCGGGCCCTGGCGGCGGCCTGACCGGAAAGCCGCCGAGGCGGTGCATTGCGGCCGGCGAAACGAACTGTTTCCGCACCGCAACACGGCGCCACATCCTCGCCGCAAGCGCGGCCAGATTATGCCCAAACGGCTGAATATGCGAAGTTATTCAGCAGTACATACGCGCGGCCACGGCTAAGGAAACTTGACCATGGTTATATTTCCTTCGCATCGCAACTGATCGTCGCCGTGAGGGTTCTTCGCGCGAAAGGACCCTTGATGGACATACGCATCGCCGACCGGCTTCCGCCTTGCAACGTTCCCGATAAGGCGCCGCCGGCCGCCTGGCTCCCCGCCGAGTCCGCGATGGACATGCCCGTTCGCGAGCTGTCGGCGCCGGACGTCGGCTGGCGTCGCCTGGCCCGCTCGCGGCAGCGCCGGCGGCTGGCCCTGGGCGCCTTCACGATCCTGGCCTTCGCCTTCGGCCTGACGACGATGCTGGACGCCTTCACGGCCGGGGGCGTCACCCTGCTGGAGTGGATCGACGCCCTGCTGGTGGCGGTGCTGCTGGCCTGGACCGGCTTTTCCTGCGCCGCGGCGCTGGGCGGCTTCCAGCTGGCATTGAATCCCTACACCTGGGAGCGGCGGCTGGACGACCCGCCCCCGCACCTGCGCAAGAAGGTCGCCCTGCTGGCGCCGATCTACAACGAGGACGTGGCAGCGGTGTTCGCGCGGATCGAGGCCATGCGCGCCGATCTCGACCGCGAGCGCCTGTCGTCGACCTTCGACGTCTTCGTGCTCAGCGACACGCGCGATCCCGACATCGCCGAGGCCGAGCGCCTGGCGGTGATCGCCGCCCGCTCGGGTCCCTCGCCCACCCGCCTCTACTATCGCCGCCGCGAGCAGAACACCGACCGCAAGACCGGCAACCTGGCCGAATGGGTGCGCCGCTTCGGCGGGGCCTACGAATGCATGGCGGTGCTGGACGCCGACAGCCTGATCAGCGCCAAGTCGCTGCGCCGCATGGCCGGAGCGATGGAGACCGACGCCACCCTGGGCGTGCTGCAGGCCGGCACCACGATCGTGGGCCGCAGCACCCTGTTCGGCCGCGCCGAGCAGTTCGCCAGCTGGGTCTACGGTCCGCTCGCCACCTGGGCCCTGGCCTGGTGGAGCGGCGCCGAGGCCAACTATTTCGGCCACAACGCCATGATCCGCACCAAGGCCTTCGCCGAGTGCTGCGGCCTGCCGCACCTGCCGGGGAAGGCGCCGTTCGGCGGCGCGATCCTCAGCCACGACTTCGTCGAGGCCGCCCTGATGCGGCGCGGCGGCTGGGCCGTGCGCATGGCTCCGTCGCTGGAGGACGTGCACGAAGAAGCCCCGCCCACTCTGTCGGACATGCTGGTGCGCGACCGCCGCTGGAGCCAGGGCAACCTTCAGCACCTGGGCATACTGGGCGTGAAGGGCCTGCACCCGGTCAGCCGCCTGCACCTGCTGCGCGGGGCCCTGGCCTATGCGCTGGCGCCGGTGTGGCTGCTGCTGGTGGTGCTCAGCGCCATGCTGGCCGCCTTCCCCGTTCTGGGCGGCGCGCGGGCCGAGCTCTTCCTGGTCGAAGGCGCGGCGGCGGCCTTCGCCGTCTCGCTGGGCTTCCTGTTCGCGCCCAAGCTGCTGGCCGTGATCCTGACCTGCAAGGAGGGCAAGGCCGAGGGCTTCGGCGGCGTCGGGCCGCTGCTGGCTTCGGTGGCGGTGGAGACGCTGCACTCGACCCTGACCGCCCCAGCCATCCTGTTCGGCCACGCCCGCTGCCTGGTCGACATCCTGGCCGGCCGCGATTCCGGTTGGGCGGCCCAGCGCCGCGAAGCCGAAGGCACCTTGTGGCGCGAGGCCCTGAAGCGCCATGCGCCCGAGATCATCGCCGGCTGCGTTCTGCTGGCCTGCGCCGCGCTGGCCGGGCCGTCGCTGGGCGTCTGGATCCTGCCGGCCGCCATCGGCCTGCTGATCGCCCCCGCCGCCTCGGTGCTCACCGGCAGCGCCCGTTGGGGCCTGGCCCTGCGCCGGCGCGGGCTTCTGGTCGCGCCGTGCGAGCTGTCGCCCTCGCGGCTGCTGCGCGAGGCCTACGGCCGCCCGGCCGGTCCGCAACCGCGCGTTCGGGAAGACGAGGACGGGGCGACGGCGATGGCGACGGCCTGAGGGATCACGCCCTTCGCGCGGCGGCGTCGATCTGCGCCAGTTCCGGCGTCCAGCGAAGATCCTGGGCGCGGCGAGCCACGGCGCCGATGACGATCAGCACCGGACCGCCGGTCCCGCCGGCCAGCAGGCGCGGCAGGTCGTCCAGACGGCCGGTGCGCAGGGCCGCGGCCGGGTCGCCGGCGCGCTCCACGACCAGGGCCGGCGTGCTCGGCGCGCGACCCGCGGCGATCAGGCGACGGCCGAGTTCGGCGGCGGCCTCCCCGCCCATGTAGACGGCGACCGTGGCCTCGGGATCCGAAGCGGCGGCCCAGTCCTCGATGACGTCGCCGCTTCCGACCCGGGCCGTCGTGAAGATCACTCGCCGGGCCTCGCCGCGATGGGTCAGCGGAAAGTTGAACTGGGCGGCGGCGGCGCTGGCGGCGGTGACGCCGGGCACCACCTCCACCGACACGCCATGCGCACGGAGGAACTCGGCCTCTTCGCCCACTCGTCCGAACACCGACGGATCGCCGCCCTTCAGCCGCACGACCCGCAGCCCGCGACGGGCCAGGCGCAGCATCAGGCGGTTGATCGCCTCCTGCTTCATGCTGGGCCGGCCCGAACGCTTGCCGGTGAGGATGCGCACGCAGCCGGCCGGGGCCAGGGCGATGGCCTCGTCGGAGACCAGGGCGTCGTAGAGCAGCGCCTGGGCGCTCTCTACCGCGCGGGCGGCGCGCAGGGTCATCAGGTCGACCGGGCCGGGACCGGCGCCGACCAGCAGGACGTCACCTAGAGCAGCAGCGTCACGCATGAGCGGTCTCCTTGGCCTTGAGGGAAGCGGCGGCGGCGATCATCCGGGCGATCTCCGGACGGCACGAGCCGCAGTTGGTTCCGGCGCCCGTGGCCGCGCCTACCGCGTCGGCGGTGGCGGCCCCGGCGGCGATGGCGGCGTCGACGACCTTGGCTCCCACCTTCAGGCAGGCGCAGACCATCGGCCCCTTGTCGACCGGCGCGCCGGGCGGACGGCCGATCAGCAGGGACGAGCGAGCCTCGGCCGTCAGGGTGTCGAGGGCGAACAGGTCGGCGAGCCAGTCGCGCGGCGGCAGGCGGCCGGCGGCGGTGAAGAACAGCACCGCGACCAGCTTGCCGTCCTCGATCCAGGCTTCGCGTCGCGAGCCGGCGCCGGCGTCCTCGAACACCGTGGTCTCGCCCGCCAGGCCTTTGGTCAGGCGCTTGCGCAAGGCCTCGCGCTCGGACGCGTCGCCCCGGCCGGCGAACTCGTGCAGCTGGGCGGCGTCCTGCGGGATGCGCCGCCAGACGAGATCGAGGCTGGCCGGCGCGACGATGCTGTCGCGGCTGATGAAGAAGCCCTTCCAGGTCTCGCGATAGGGCCGCGCGCGGGCCGGGGTGTGCTTGAACTCCGGCTGGCCGGAGACGGGGTCGAGGTTGGGCGCGATCAGGTGGTTGGACTTGCCCGACGGCGCGAAGGCGTCGGTCCAGTGCATCGGCATGAACAGGCCGCCGGGGCGCTGGCGATCGGTGACCTTGGCCAGGGCCACGGCCTCGCCGCGCGCGGTGGCGACCCGGGTCAGGGCGCCGTCCTTGATGCCGGCAGCCTCGGCGTCGCGCGGGTGGATCTCGACGAAGGGCTCGGGCGCGTGGCGGCAGAGGTCGGGGGCCAGACCCGTGCGGGTCATGGTGTGCCACTGGTCGCGGATGCGGCCGGTGTTGAGCGACATCGGGAAGGCGTCGCTGACGGCGTCGGCCGGCCCCTTGGGACGGACCGGAACCATGCGGGCGCGGGCGTCGGGTGTCTGATAGCGGCCATCGACGAACAGGCGCGGCGTGCCTTCGCCGTCGGCGCGAACCGGCCACTGGATCGGTGCCAGGGCGGCGTAGTCGTCGGGAGTCATGCCCGAGAGGCCCGAAAGGTCGAGCAGTCGCGAGCCCTGGTTCTCGTAGGCCGTCAGGCGAGCCCACTCACGGAAGATCGAGGCCTGGGAAGGCCAGCCGAAGCCGTCGAAGCCCATGCCCTGCGCGACGTCGGCCATGATCCGCCAGTCGGCGCGGGCCTGCCCGGGGGCCGGAAACAGCGCGCGCTGGCGCGAGATCCGGCGCTCGGAATTGGTGACCGTGCCGTCCTTCTCGGCCCAGGCCAGGGCCGGCAGCTTCACGTGAGCGTAGGCGGTCGTGTCGGTCTCGACGCAGTCGGAGACGACGACGAACGGGCACTTCTCCAGCGCCTCGCGCACCGCGCCGGCGTTGGGCAGGCTGACGGCGGGGTTGGTGGCCATCACCCAGATCGCCTTGATCTTGCCCGACCGCACGGCCTCGAACATCTCGACGGCCTTGAGGCCTGGCGCGCGGGCGGTGTTGGGCGCGCCCCAGAACCGGGCCACGCGGTCGCGGTCCTCGGGGGCGAAGTCCATGTGGCCGGCCAGGGTGTTGGCCATGCCGCCGGTCTCGCGCCCGCCCATGGCGTTGGGCTGGCCGGTGATCGAGAACGGGCAGGCCCCGGGCTTGCCGATGCGTCCCGTGGCCAGGTGGACGTTGAGGATCGCAAGACCCTTCGCCACGCCCTGGGCCGACTGGTTGGAGCCCATCGAGAACAGGCTGACGGTCCTGGGATGGGCGGCGAACAGGTCGTAGAAGGCCAGCAGGTCGGCCTGCGCGATCCCGCAGTCCGCAGCGACGGCGGCGAGCGACTGGTCGCCTTCCGCCAAGGCCTCGCGCACCGCGTCGATGCCGTTCACGTGCTCGGCGACGTAGTCGAGGTCGAGCAGGCCCCGGCGGTCGAGTTCGGCCAGCAGCCCGTTCCACAGGCGCACGTCGCTCTGGGGGGCGATGGCCAGGTGCAGGTCGGCGCCCTCGGCGGTGTCGGTGCGACGCGGGTCGATGACCACGTGCTTTTGACCGCGTGCCTTGGCGGCCTCCAGGCGGCGGAACAGGATCGGATGGGTCCAGGCGGCGTTGTGGCCGGCGAACACCACGAGGTCGGCCTCGTCCAGGTCCTCGTAGCAGCCAGGCACCAGGTCGGCGCCGAAGGCCTGCTTGTGGGCGGCCACGGCCGAAGCCATGCAGAGACGGCTGTTGGTGTCGATGTTTCCCGAACCGATGAAGCCCTTCATCAGCTTGTTGGCGACGTAATAGTCCTCGGTCAGCAGCTGGCCGGAGACGTAGAAGGCGACGCTATCGCGGCCATGGCGGGCGATGGTGTCGCGGAAGCGCTTGGCCACCAGGGCGGTGGCCTCGCCCCAGTTCGCCATGCGCCCGTTGATCGACGGCTCCAGCAGGCGTCCGCCCAGGCCGACCGTGGCCCCGAGGGCGGAACCCTTGGAGCACAGCCTGCCCAGATTGGCCGGATGCTGGCGATCGCCCGACACGGCCAGGGCCCGGTCGGGTCCCGCCGCGCCGGCGACGCCGCAGCCTACCCCGCAATAGGGGCAGGTGGTCCTGACCGTCGTGATGACGCCGGAGCCGTCGGCCATGGGGTCAGTCCGCCATCACCGGCTGGGCCAGCAGGACGCGGCCGTCCTGCACGCGCACCGGCACCACCGGCGTACAGCCCTTGCCGGCGTCGGCGCCGGTGGGATGGCCGGTCTTCAGGTCGATGACCCAGCTGTGCAGCGGGCAGGTCACGCCGTGGCCGTGGACGATGCCCTGGCTCAGCGGACCGTGCTTGTGCGGACAGCGGTCGACCAGGGCGAAGACCTGTCCGTCGCTGGTGCGGAACACCGCCACGTCCCCCTGCGCGGTCGCCACGCGACGCGACCCACGCTCCGGGATGTCGGTGACGGCGCCGACGTCGTGCCAGTCGGGGTCGATGTCGAAAGTCTGGATCGTCATTCCGCAGCCATCCCCATCGGAAGCGTCGCCATGGGCTTGAATTCACCGGCCTCGACGCCGCCCGTGGCGCGCTCGGCCCACGGGTCGACCTGGGCGGTCTCCTGCGACTTCACGAAGCGGGCGAAGAGCGCGGCGCGGTTGTCGAGGTCCTCGACCGTGGCGGCGTGGATGGTCTCCAGGCCGATGCGGGCCATCCACTTGTAGATCCGCTCCAGGTACCAGCCGCCCTCGCGGTACATCTGCATGACCGCCGATATCAGCTGGATCGCCTCTTCCTCGGTGGCGACCTTGGTCAGCAGCTGGGTGCCCTGGATGTGCAGGCCGGCGGCGCCGCCGACATGGATCTCGTAGCCGCTGTCGACGCAGATCACGCCGATGTCCTTGCAGGTCGACTCCGCACAGTTGCGGGGGCAGCCCGACACGGCCAGCTTGACCTTGGCCGGGGCCCACGAGCCCCACATGAACTTCTCCAGCTTGATGCCCAGGCCCGTGGAGTCCTGGGTGCCGAACCGGCACCAGTCGCTGCCGACGCAGGTCTTCACCGTGCGCAGACCCTTGGCGTAGGCGTGACCGCTGACCATGCCCGCGGCGTTGAGGTCGGCCCATACCGCCGGCAGGTCGTCCTTCTGCACGCCCAGGAGATCGATGCGCTGGCCGCCGGTCACCTTCACCGCCGGAATGGCGTACTTGTCGGCGACGTCGGCGATGGCCCGCAGCTCGTCGGGCGTCGTCATGCCGCCCCACATGCGCGGCACGACCGAGTAGGTGCCGTCCTTCTGGATGTTGGCGTGGACACGCTCGTTGATGAAGCGCGACTGGCTGTCGTCCTTGTACTCGCCGGGCCAGGCGCACAGCAGGTAGTAGTTCAGGGCCGGACGGCACGAGGCGCAGCCGTCGGGCGTGGTCCATTCCATGGCCTGCATGACCGCGGGCATGGACTTCAGGTCCTGGGCCAGGATCGCCTCGCGCACCGCGCCGTGCGGGTGCGAGGTGCACTTGCACATCGGCTTGGGGCCGGTCTGGGCCTTGAAGCCGTCGCCCAGCGTCGCGCGGATGACCTGTTCGACCAGCGGGGTGCACGAGCCGCATGAGGCCGAGGCCTTGGTGACGGCGCGCACGTCGTCCAGGGTGGTCAGGCCCTGTGCGGTGATGGCCGAGGTGATCGCACCCTTGCAGACGCCGTTGCAGCCGCAGATTTCCTGCGTGTCGGGCATGGCCGCAACGGCCGCGCTAGGGTCCAGGCCGGACAGCCCCTCCGTGATCGCCTGGCCGAAGATGATGGTGTCGCGGATTTCGGCGACATCGGTCCCGGCCTTCATCAGGTCGAAGTACCAGCCGCCGTCGGCCGCATCGCCGAACAGCACCGCGCCGGCGACCTTGCCGTCCTCGATGACCACGCGCTTGTAGACGCCGCGCGCCGCGTCGCGGAACACGATGTCCTCGCAACCGTCGCCTCCGGCGAACTTGCCGGCCGAGAACACGTCGACGCCCGAGACCTTCAGGCGGGTCGACAGGACCGAGCCCTGATAGGCTCCCTCCCCGTCAGTAAGCTCTTCGGCGAGCGCCCGGCACATGTCCCAGATGGGCGCCACCAGGCCGTAGCAGTTGCCGCGGTGCTCGACGCACTCGCCGACCGAGAACACGGCCGGATCGGAGGTGCGCATGGCGTCGTCGACGATGATCCCGCGGTTGACCTGCAGGCCGCTGGCTTTCGCGAGCGTTGCGTTGGGGCGGATGCCGACGGCCATCACCAGGATGTCGCAAGGCAGGGTGCGGCCGTCCTTCAGCTTCAGGCCGGTCACCTGGCCGTTCTCGCCGACGATGGCCTCGGAGTGCGCGCCGAGCACGGTCTCGACGCCGCGTTCCAGCAGGGCTTCGCGCAGCAGGTAGCCGGCGCTTTCGTCGAGCTGACGCTCCATCAGCACGTCCATCAGGTGGACGACCGTGGCGGCCATGCCGCGACGGGCCAGGCCATAAGCGGCTTCCAGACCCAGCAGGCCGCCGCCGATGACCACGGCGCGCGCGCCGGGCTTGGCCGAGGCGGCGATCATGGCGTCGACGTCGTCGAGGTCGCGGAAGGTGACCACGCCCTTCAGGTCCGCGCCCGGCAGCGGCAGGCGGAACGGATCCGAGCCCGTGGCCAGGATCAACTTGTCGTAGGCGACTTCCAGGCCGCCCTCGGCCAATACCTTGCGGCCTTCCAGGTCGACCCCGGTGACCCAGCGGCCGGCATGCAGGGTGATGCCGTTGTCGCGGTACCAGGCCTCGTCGTTGATGACGATGTCGTCGAAGGTCTTCTCGCCCGCCAGCACCGGCGAAAGCATGATCCGGTTGTAGTTGACGCGCGGCTCGGCGCCGAAGATGGCGATCTCGTAGCGCTCGGGATCGCGCTTGAAGACTTCCTCGACCGCCCGGCAACCGGCCATGCCGTTGCCGATGACGACCAGCTTTTCCTTGGTCATGGTTCTAGCTCGTTGCGGTGAGAGGGGGATCAGACGCGGACCGGAGCGGCGTCGCCGTGCAGGGTCGGCCAGACGGCGCGCCAGCGGGCCTTCAGGCCGTGCAGGGCCAGCAGCGCGAACAGCGCCAGGGCCGCGAAGCCGAGGAAGCCGATCTGGTAGTCGCCGGTCATCTTCTTGGCGAGACCGAGGGTCGAGGCCAGGTAGAAGCCGCCGATGCCGCCGGTCATGCCGATCAAGCCGGTCATGACGCCGATCTCCTTGCGGAAGCGCTGCGGGGCCAGCTGGAACACCGCGCCGTTTCCGGCGCCCAGGGCCAGCATCGAGAACATCAGGGCCGCCAGGGCAAACCAGGCCGTCGGCAGCTTGAAGCTGGCGATCCCGAGACCCAAGGCCGCCAGGGCGTACACGACGCTGAGGGTGCGCACGCCGCCATGGCGGTCGGCCAGGGCTCCGCCGACCGGGCGGATGAACGAGCCGGCGAAGACGCAGGCGGCGGTGAAGAAGCCGGCCGTCACCGGGTCCAGGCCGTACTCGGCGTTGAAGTAGATGGTCAGCGACGAGGCCAGGCCCACGAAGCCGCCGAAGGTGACGGCGTAGAGCAGCATCAGCCACCAGGCGTCGGGAACCTTCAGCACGTCGAGATACTCGGCCAGCTTCTTGGGCGCGGGCTGCTCGGGAGCGTCCTTGGCCAGGAACATGTAGACGACGAAGGCGACGGCCAGGGGGATGGCGGCCAGGCCGATGACGTTCTGCCAGCCGAAGGTCTTGGCCAGCATCGGCGCGAACAGAGCCGCCAGGGCCGTGCCGGAGTTGCCGGCCCCGGCGATGCCCAGGGCCAGACCCTGGTGCTCCTGCGGATACCAGCGCGAGGCCAGCGGCAGGGCCACGGCGAACGAAGCGCCGGCCACGCCCAGGACCACGCCCAGCGCCAGAACCTGGTGATAGTTGTGGATCCCCAGCACCCAGGCGGCGGCGAGGCCGGTAAGCACGATCAGCTGGCCGATCATGCCGGTCTTCTTGGGACCGATGCGGTCGACCAGGATGCCGTTGACGAGCCGCAGCAGAGCGCCGGCAAGGACTGGGATGGCGACCATCAGGCCCTTCTGGGCCGGGTCGAGCCCGAAGTCCTTGGCGATGGCCACGCCCAGCGGGCCCAGGATCACCCAGACCATGAACGACAGGTCGAAATAGAGGAACGCGGCGAACAGGGTCGGCGTATGGCCGGCCTTGAGGAAGTCACGAGAAATCATGATGCGCCTCGGAGTGTTGCGTGTCTGCAAGAGCGAGGCGTCGTCGCCTCGTCGGGTGACCGCATCCGAGCGGTCGTCTCTGCAGCCACGGACGCCGTTGTCCGAAGGCTTGAGATCACTGAACATCGGTCCGGGGACGGATGTCACGGTTCGTCAGAGGGCGAGCCCTGCACAACGCACGCGCAGCATGATTGCTCAGCAAAAAGGCGCCACCGGCGCCCTCCAATTGTGCAGATGCGAAGTGGCAGCCCGGCCGGAAAGCCGTTCAGGCGCGCGCGCGACCGATCGAGAACCCCGTGGCGTAGCGGCCCGCGAGGGTGGAATCAAAGGCCGGCCCCTCGAACAGCGGCGCCAGTTCGCCCGGCCCGTCGGCGAAGACCTGGGCCGGTTCGAGCATCGGTCCCGCCGACAGCGCCGCCGCCCGGAACATGTCCGGGCGATAGACCGCATCGGCGACCGCCTCGAGATCCATATCGACCGACGCCTGCCCCCAGCGGACCATCTGCGAAAGGAACCAAAGGGCGTGCTCGCGCCGAGGCACCCCCGCGCCGTCGCGGTGGAAGACGATTTCATCGGCCAGAGCCCGGGCCAGGGCCTCGGGCGAAACGCCCACGTGCTCGGGCCGGGCCAAGAGGGCGATCAGGTCGTCGCGGTTGGCCGGATCGTCGGCCCAGGCCGAGGCGCGGATCAGGGCCCGCAGCGCGGCGCGCAACTCGTCGGGATAGTGGTGGGCCCAGGCCTCGGTGACGCCGAACACCTTGTCGGGACCGCCAGGCCAGAAGGCGGAGGCGGCGATGACGATCTCGCCCAGCCCCTCGCGCTCGGCCACGGCGTTCCAGGGCGCGCCGACGCAGAAGCCGTCGATGTCGCCTGCCCGCATCTGTTCGACCATGCGCGGCGGCGGTGTGACGACCAGCCGCACGTCCCTGTCCGGATCGACGCCCGCCTCGGCCAGCCAGTAGCGAAGCTCGTAATTGTGCATCGAGTACGGGAAGACCACGGCGAAGGTCAGGGGCGCAGCGCCCTGCCCCGCCCGTTCGGCGATGACCTTGGCCAGCGCCCTGGCGGAGACCGGCTGCTCGGCCATGGCTTCCGGGTCGGCCGCGCGCATGGCCTGCGCCAGCGCCTTCGAGACGGTGATGGCGCTGCCGTTGCGGTTCAGCGCCATGGGCGCGATCAGCGAAGGGCCGACGTCCAGCGTCAGCCCGCCCGATGCGCCGGCCGCGGCGGCCAGGGCCATGGGCGCCAGCATGTGGGCGCCGTCCAGGGCGCCGACGGCGACCTTGTCTCGAATGGTGGCCCAGGAGGCTTCGCGGCTGAGCGAAACATCCAGCCCTTCCTCGGCGAAGAAGCCCAGGCTCTTGGCCACGACCAGCGGCGCACAATCGGTGAGCGGAATGAAGCCCAGCTTCAGATCGGCCAGCCCGCTCACGACGCGTCTCCCTTAAGCACCCCCGCGAAGGCCAGCAGGTCGGCGGCCACCGCTCCGATCGGCTTGCCCCGATCCATGGCCAGCTTGCGCAGCAGGCGATAAGCGCCGTCCTCGTCGAGGCCGCGCTCCTTCATCAGCAGGCCCTTGGCGCGCTCGACCGTCTTGCGGGCCTCCAGGTCGGCCTTCACCTTGGCCAGATCGCCGCGCAGCTGCTGGGTCAAGGCGAAGCGGCTCATGGCCACGTCGAGGATCGGGCGCACGCGGGCCGGCGCCAGGCCGTCGACCACATAGGCGGCCACGCCGGCGCGGACGGCCTGCTCGGCCAGGCCCGGCTCGGAGCGGTCGACGAACATCACCACGGGGCGTGGATTGGACTGGCTGGCCTCGCGCAGACTTTCCAGCGTGTCGCGATCAGGGCTCTCGGCGGCGATGACCACGACGTCGGGCGCGAATTCGGCCGCCTCGCGCTCGTCGAAACGGGCCGAGCGGCGGACCTCCAGCGGATGCACGCCCTCGAGCCCTTCCGCCACCAGGGCGGCACGGGCCGGATCGGGATCGATGACGAGAACGCGCATGCCCAACGCCCTAAGGAGCCTCGACGCCCCGGGGGAGCGTTTTGCAGCCACGGCCACGCTCGAACACCGTTCCGCTCAATCCGCGGGCGCCGCTGCATATTGCTAGGGCATGCGAGCGGCCGCGCCCCTGCGACCAAGAGCGGCGCCCGGCTAGTCGACGGCCAGGATGACGTCGGACGGGCTGATGAGGGCGCGGACGGAGGCGCCCGGCTCCAGGTCCCCGGCCTGCGCGCCAGGGACCGTGGCGACCAGCGTCTTGCCCTCGGCCAGGGCGATCACGACCTCGCTGGCGGCCTCGCCGTCCTCGCGGTCGAGCACCCGCCCCGCCAGGACGTTGTCGGCGCCGCCAGGCGGCGCGTCGGCCGCCAGCCGCACGAAGCTCGACTTGATCAGCGCCACCGCCGGGCGGCCGACGGCCAGGCCCAATTCCTCGGCGCTGCGGCGGGGGATGATCGAAACAATCGAGAGACCGTCGCCGAGGGCCAACCGCACCTCGACCGTCACGCCGGACGGGCTCAGGGCGGACACCGCGCCCCGCAGGGCGTTGCGGGCGCTGGTGCGCAGGCCAAGGCTCCAGAACAGGTCATCGCCGACTTCCGAAGCCAGCCCGGCCTCCAGCCGCGCCAAGGCCGCGCCGACCTCGCGCTCCATATCGCGGAAGGCGCGCACGACGGCATGGCCGCGCGGCGTGACCTGGGCTCCGCCGCCCGCACGGCCGCCGGCCCCGGCGGCGATCAGCGGCGCGTCGAACAGATTGTTCAGCGCCTGCACCGCGTCCCAGGCGCCCTTGTAGGACAGGTCCAGACGCTTGGCGGCGGCGCTGATCGAGCCGAGCTCGGCCACCGCCTCGATCAGCGCCATGCGCTCCAGACCGACACGGGCCAGGGCGCCGCGCCGCAGGATCAGGCTGGCGCTAAGATCGCCGCTCATCGAGATCGCCTTTCGACTCCGTTCGACCGCTTGTCGCCCGCCGCGCGCCGAAAAAACAGCCTGACAGTGAGCCAAAGCTCGTTATGTACTCGACCTGCATAACCGTCAGACCGAGCCTTAGATGACCCTCGCCCGCCGCCCCCTGCTCGCAGCCGCCCTGACGGCGGCTCTGTCGCTCGTCGCCGGCGCGGCCTTCGCGGGCGAGACCAAGGTGGCGGTGGCGGCCAACTTCACCGAACCGGCCAAGGCCATCGCCGCCCGGTTCGAGAAGACGACCGGCCACAAGGCGACGCTCAGCTTCGGCTCGTCCGGCCAGTTCTACGCCCAGATCGCCAACGGCGCGCCCTACGAGGTATTCCTGTCGGCCGACGTCGAGCGGCCGCAGAAGGCGGAAGCCGACGGCCTGGCCGTCGCCGGCTCGCGTTTTACCTACGCCACCGGGCGCCTGGTGCTGTGGAGCAAGACCCCCGGCCTGGTCGACGGCCACGGCGCGGTGCTGGCCAAGGGCAATTTCCAGAAGCTGTCGATCGCCGATCCCAAGGCCGCGCCCTACGGCCTGGCGGCGGTCGAGACCCTTACCAAGCTGAAGCTCTATGACGGCCTCAAGCCCAGGATCGTCACCGGCTCGTCGATCACCCAGGCCTATCAGTACGTCCAGACCGGCGCGGCCGAACTCGGCTTCGTGGCGCTGTCGCAGGTGGTCGACGACAAGGGCGGCTCGCGCTGGATCGTGCCCAAGAGCAACCACACCCCGATCGACCAGCAAGCCGTGTTGCTGAAGACCGGGTCGAACAGCGAAGCGGCCAAGGCGTTCCTGGCGTTCCTGAAGGGCCGCGAAGCCAAGGCGATCATCCGCCGCTACGGCTACGAGGTGCGCTGAGCGCCATGCTCGAGGTCGTCGGCCTGACCCTGAAGCTGGCGGCGGTGACCACCGTCCTGCTGCTGCTGCTGGCCACGCCCCTGGCCTGGTGGCTGGCCCGCGGGCGTTCGGGCCTGAAACCGGTGGTGGGAGCGCTGGTGGCGCTGCCGATCGTGCTGCCGCCCACCGTGCTGGGCTTCTATCTCTTGATCGCGCTGGGCCCGGAAAGCCCGCTGATGGCTCTGCTGCGGCCGCTGGGCGTTCGCACCCTGGCCTTCACCTTCGAGGGGCTGGTGATCGGTTCGCTGGTCTATTCCCTCCCCTTCGCCGTGCAGCCGCTGCGCAACGCCTTCCTGGCCATCGGCGACGAGCCGCTGGAGGCAGCCGCGACCCTGGGCGCGGGCAAGGCGGCGACCTTCCTGCGCGTGGCCCTGCCCCTGGCCCTGCCCGGCTACGCGGTGGCGGCGCTGCTGGCCTTCGCCCACACCATCGGCGAGTTCGGCGTGGTGATGATGCTGGGCGGCGGCATTCCGGGTGAAACCGAGGTGCTGTCGATCGAGATCTACCGCCTGGTCGAAAGCCTGGAATGGGACAAGGCCCACCAGTTGTCGGCGCTGCTGCTGGGCTTCGGCTTCCTGGCGGCCCTGACGCTGCTCCTGATGGAGAAGCGACGGAGCGCTCCGGCCTGAACCGGCGTTTCCCCAAATGGAGCATGTGGGCTGGGCGGCCGCCCGGCCTGTGGTATTGACGCGCCTCGCCTCCCTCGGCGTCCTTTTCGAGTCCCATCGCGCATGTCCGATCCCGCCGCTCCGCAAACCGGTCCCGACGACGCCGAAGACAAGGTCCCCGAGGCCATGGCCGAGACCGCGCCGGAAACGGCGGCCACGGTCGCCGACGAGCCGGTGAAGCCCAGGCGGGTTCCCATCTGGAAGCAGCGCCCCTGGCAGATCGGCGCCGGCGTCGTGGTGCTGGCCATCGTGGCGATCGTGACCTGGCTGTTGTGGTCGCTGCCGCTGGGCCGGGCGCTGGAGCCGGCCAACAACCCGACCATGGTGCTGCTGGCCTCGGACGGCACGCCGATCGCCCGTCGCGGCTCGTACAAGGAGGCTCCGATCGAGGCCTCCAAGCTGCCGGCCTATGTGCCGGGCGCCTTCATCGCCATTGAGGACCGCCGCTTCTACAAGCACATGGGTATCGACCCGAAGGCGATCGCCCGGGCCTTGGGCGCCAACGCCAAGGCCGGCGGCGTCTCCGAAGGCGGTTCGACCATCACCCAGCAGTTGGCCAAGAACGCGTTCCTGAGCAGCGACCGCAACCTGCGGCGCAAGGCCCAGGAAGCGCTGATCGCCCTGTGGCTGGAGGCCCGGCTTTCCAAGGAAGAGATCCTGTCGCGCTATCTGTCGGCGGTCTATTTCGGCGAAGGCGCCTTCGGACTGCGCGCCGCCGCCCGGCACTATTTCGACACCACGCCCGAGAAGCTGAGCGTCGGCCAGGCCGCCATGCTGGCCGGCATGGTCAAGGCGCCCTCGCGCCTGGCCCCGACCGAGAACTTCGAAGGCGCCCGCGAGCGCATGGACGTAGTGCTGGGCGCCATGGTCGAGACCGAGGTGATCACGCAGGCCCAGGCCGATCAGGCCAAGCGCGACATGCACCCGATCCCGGAACGCGAGAAGCTGCCGACCGGCTCGTACTTCGCCGACTGGGTGTTCCCGCAGGCCCGCGCCGCCTACGACGCCCGCTATGGCGAGACCATCGTCAAGACGACGCTGGACGCCAAGCTGCAGGCCAAGGCCGAGAAAATCCTCAATGACGCCATCGAGCGCGACGGCAAGGTGCTGAACGTCACCCAGGGCGCGATCGTGGCCATGCGCACCGACGGCCGCGTCGTGGCCATGGTCGGCGGCCGCGACTACAAGACGAGCCAGTTCAACCGCGCCGACGCCGGTCGCCAGCCGGGCAGCGCCTTCAAGCTGTTCGTCTACCTGGCCGCCATCCGCCAGGGCATGACCCCGACCTCGCCGATCCTCGACGCGCCGGTCGACGTGCGCGGCTGGAGCCCGAAGAACCACGAGGGCAAGTACGCAGGCCGCGAAGTGCCGCTGATCACCGCCTTCGCCGGCTCGTCCAACGTGGCGGCCGTGCGCCTGGCCCAGCAGGTCGGCCGCAAGGCGATCGTCGACACCGCGCGCGACCTGGGCGTCACCGAGCCGATCCCCGACGATCTAACCCTGGCGCTGGGCACCGGCCCGATGAGCCTGGTGCAACTGACCGGCGCCTACGCCGCCATCGCCGCCGGCGAGACGCCCGTGACGCCGCACGGCCTGGCCGACTGGAAGGCGCCCAGGAAGTCGCGCGCCCTCTCGAAGGCGGAACTGGCCGGCATGCGCGACCTGTTGCGCTCGGCCGTGCATCGCGGCACCGGCGTCGAGGCCGCCATCCCCGGCGCCTTCGGCAAGACCGGCACCACGCAAGGCTACCGCGACGCGATCTTCGTCGGCTATGTCGGCGACCTGGTGATCGGCGTCTGGGTGGGCAACGACGACAACAGCGCCATGAACGGCGTGGTCGGCGGCGGCCTGCCGGCCAAGATCTGGAAGTCGTTCGCCCTGGCCGCCACCGGCGGCGCGCCCAAGCCCGCCGAGGACGACGCGCTCAGTGCGGCTGAGGACGCCAGCCTGGCCGAACCGATCCTCGGCCCCGATGGTCTGCCCCTGCCGCCCGAAGCCATGCCGGTCGAGGGCGAGGCCCCGGCCGATCCGACGGCTCCGGCGCCGCAGGTTCCGGCTCCGGTGGTCCCGGCGGCCCCTGTGCAGCCGGCCGAGCCGCGCCCCGGAAACCCTCTCCCATAGGGAGAGGGCGGGGCCCGCGCCGCAGGCGTGGGAGGGTGAGGGGGTTACGCCGTTCGGCGGTCCCATCACCCAACCTCAATAGAAAAGGGGTCAGGAACGGCTACCGCCCCTAACCCCTCACCCTCCCAGGCTATCGCCTGGGGCCCTCCCTCTCCTTAAAGGAGAGGG
>LNIY01000141.1 GCA_001449105.1 Caulobacter vibrioides
GGGCCTCGGGGCGGGGCGCGCGCAGCAGCAGCAGGAACCGCGCGCCGCGTTCGGCCGGCTCCAGGCTGAGGTCGCCGCCCATCCGGCGGGCCAGCGCCCGGGCGATGGTCAGGCCCAATCCCATGCCGCCATAGGCGCGCGACACGCTCTCGTCGGCCTGGGTGAAGCTTTCGAAGATCCGCTCGGCGAAGGCCGGGTCGATGCCCGGGCCGGTGTCGGTGATGCGGATCGCCACGGTCTCCAGCCCGTCGGGCGCCATCCCACGGCTGGAGACCTCGATGGTCACGCCGCCGACGCGGGTGAACTTCAGGGCGTTCGACAGAAGGCCGCCCAGCACCTGCCGGATCCGGGCCGGGTCGGCGTGCAGGCGATCGGGCGCCGAGGCGTCGATGCGCACGTCCACCGACAGGCCCCGCACCATGGCCATGTCGCGCCAGGTGTCGGCCACGGCGTGCACCAGGTCGTGCAGGTCGAAGTCGCAGGGCGTCAGCTCGGCGTCGCCGGCGTCGAGGCGGGCGATGTCGAGCACGTCGTTGAGCAGCTGCATCAGGCTGTCGCCCGAATGGATCATCAGCTCCACATAGTCGCGCTGGCGCTCGTCCAGGTCCGTGGCCTTCAGCGCGTGCGCCAGGCCCAGCAGGCCGTTCATCGGCGTGCGCATCTCGTGGCTCATGGTCGCCACGAACACCGACTTGACGCGCGAGGCGGCCAGGGCCCGTTCCTTCTCCTGCCGCAGGCCGCGGGTCAGCTCGTCCATCCGCTTGGCCGCGGCGCGGTTCAGCAGCATGGCGTTGATGGTGGTCGCCACCAGCATCAGCATGGCCCAGCGGTTGGTCAGGTGGCCGATGCCGTGCGGCGCGACGGTCAGGAACGGGAACACCACCAGGCAGACCAGCGGCGGGGCCGTGGTGATCGCCAAGAGGCTGATCGGCTGGTGGCGGAAGTTCTGGGTGAAGATGATCTGGCCGGCGCAGACGCCCAGGGCCGCCAGCCGCAGGTCCTGGGCGGGGAACATCCACAGCACCACCGACAGC
This sequence comes from Caulobacter vibrioides, assembly GCA_001449105.1. Taxonomy (GTDB): domain Bacteria; phylum Pseudomonadota; class Alphaproteobacteria; order Caulobacterales; family Caulobacteraceae; genus Caulobacter; species Caulobacter vibrioides_C. The sequence continues at coordinate 1,035 of LNIY01000141.1, forward strand.
CACGACCAGACGATGTTGATCGGGATCGAGGCCAGGACGAACAGGGCCCGCAGGCGGTCGTTCGTCGGGCCCGTGAAGCGGCGGATGACCAGCGAGGCCAGGGCCTCGCCGGCGGCGAGGGCCCCGAACCAGCCGGCGGCCATGGCTGGACCCAGAGCGATCCCGACGACCATGGCCACCAGAGCGGCGGACACCAGGCGCGCGGCCGTCAGGCGGCGCGTGTCGTTCGCCACCTCGTCCAGCCGTTCGTCGGCGCCTAGAGCATCGAGCCAGTTCATGGCCGTGCACCCCGTCCCGCACCTGGAGCGAACCAGGCAGCGCTGAAGCTAACCGCAAAACGGCGTTCTGGGAGTGAACGGGCCATGCGGCCGATCAGCGCGGCCGTGTGTACATGCGCACACTCTACGCCTCCGTGCAGAGACACGCAAAGTCGGCGGCGCAACCGATGCTCGCCTGGGGCGCGCCATGCGTTGCGCCGCAGGGCGGGCGCCGCTAGCCTCTCCTGAACAACGATAAGCAGGACGCGGGAGAGCGGTTTCGATGCAAGGATTGATGCAGCACGGCGCTCTGACGCTCGACAAGATCATCGACCACGCCGCCCAGTGGCACGGCGGCCGCGAGGTGGTCACCCGTTCGGTCGAGGGGCCCGTCGTCCGCACGACCTACGCCGAGATCCACGGCCGCGCCAAGCGGGTGTCGAACCTGCTGCTGGCCTTGGGGATCAAGCCCGGCGACCGGGTCGGCACCCTGGCCTGGAACACCGCCCGCCACATCGAGACCTGGTACGGGATCATGGGCATCGGGGCGGTGTGCCACACCCTGAACCCGCGCCTGTTCCCCGAGCAGATCGCCTGGATCGCCGACCACGGCGGCGACCGCGTGATCTTCACCGACCTGACCTTCCTGCCGATCATCGCGGGGATCATTCCCCGCCTGCCCAACGTCGAGCACGTGGTGGTCTTCACCGACCGCGACCACATGCCCAAGGACTTCCAGCTGGCCGGCGAGGCTCCCCACTTCAAGGGCCTGCTCTGCTACGAGGACCTGGTCGCCGAGCAGTCGGCCGACTGCGTCTGGGGCGGGTTCGACGAGGGCACGGCCGCCGGTCTGTGCTACACCTCGGGCACGACGGGCGACCCCAAGGGGGTGATGTACTCGCACCGCTCGAACTTCCTGCACACCTTCATCACCATGCAGCCCGACGTGATGGGCCTGTCGCAGCGCGACGTGATCCTGCCGGTGGTGCCGATGTTCCACGCCAACGCCTGGGGCGTGGCGTTCTCGGCCCCGGCCACCGGCGCCAAGATCGTCATGCCGGGCGCCAAGATGGACGGCGCCTCGATCCATGAGCTGCTGGAGACCGAGGGCGTCACCTTCTCGGCCGCCGTGCCCACCGTCTGGCAGATGCTGCTGCAGCACCTGGAGAGCACCGGCTCGAAGATCACCACGCTGAAGAAGGTGGTGATCGGCGGCGCGGCCTGCCCGGAAAGCATCATCCGCGCCTTCCACGAGAAGTACGGCGTCGAGGTGGTCCACGCCTGGGGCATGACCGAGACCTCGCCGGTCGGCACGCTGTCGACCATGACCGACCGGCTGGAGAAGCTGTCCTACGACGAGCAGATCCCCTACCGCCTCAAGCAGGGCCGCCCGCCGATGGGTGTCGAGCTGAAGCTGACCGACGACGACGGCAAGGCCCTGCCGCACGACGGCAAGGCCTTCGGCCACCTGAAGATCCGAGGGCCCATCATCGCCGCCGAATACTTCCGCGGCGCCGGCGGCAGGATCCTCGACGAGGAGGGCTTCTTCGACACCGGCGACGTGGCGACCATCGACGAGATGGGCTTCATGCAGATCACCGACCGCGCCAAGGACGTCGTGAAGTCCGGCGGCGAGTGGATCAGCACGATCGAGATCGAGAACATAGCCGTCGGCCACCCCAAGGCCGCGCTCGCCGCCGTCATCGGCGTGCCGCACCCCAAGTGGGACGAGCGGCCGATCCTGCTGGTCAAGCTGAAGGAAGGCGAGACCGCCACGAAGGAGGAGTTCCTCGACTTCCTGCAGGGCAAGATCGCCAAGTGGTGGATGCCCGACGACGTGGTGTTCGTCGACGAGATCCCGCTGGGCGCCACCGGCAAGATCGACAAGAAGCTGATCCGCCAGCGCATGAAGGACTATGTGCTGCCGACCCTCGGTTCGGCCGCGACCGGCGCGGCCACCCTGGCGGCCGCCGACGGCGCGCAGGCCGCCGTGCTCTATGCGCCCGAACCGGTCGAGGCGCCGGAAGACGTGATCGACGAGGCGCCCGAAGCCGCCGAGGCCGAGGCGCCGGTCGAGCCGGCGCACGAGCCGGAAGTGGTCGCCGCCCTGGCCGCCATGCCCGAGCCGACGCCCGAGCCGCTGAGCGTCGAGGCCCTGGCCGCCGCGCTGCCCGATCCCGAGCCGGCTCCTGTCGCTCATGTGGCGCAGGCTGCGGCGCCCGAACCGGAAGACGTCTTCCCGCACGCGCCGCTGGTCGATCCCTCGCCCAAGCCGCTGGACCCGACCCCGGAAGCGGCCTTCGACGCCCCGCCGGTGTTCGTCGCCGAGGAAGCGCCGCTGGCCATGCCGCTTTCCAGCGCCAAGCCGCGCAAGGCCAAGGCGGCTTCGTCTGGCGAAAAGGGCGGCTGGGCCGCGCCGATCCTGATCGGCGCGGTGGCGATCGCCCTGGCGCCGGCCGTGCTGGTGCTGGTCGGCGCGCTCGGGGCCAAGTCGGGCCTGCTCGACAAGGCCGTGGCCTATGATCTCCTGACCCGCGATCTCGCGCCGATGATCGCCTGGCTGAGCCTGGGCACCGGCATGCTGGGCGTGATCGTCGCCATGATCGGCGGCGTCCGGCGTCACTGGCGGCGGGCCCTGCTGGCCCTGGCCATCACCGTCGCCACTCTGGGCGTCTTCTTCCTGGCCACCGGCACGAGCGCCCGCGCCGCGCCGGTCGGCGACGTGGCCACCGACTGGAAGGCCCCGCTGGGCTTCTCGGAAAACGCCATCGCCGCGCGTGGCGAGGCCGCCGCCCCGGTGCTCGACGAGCCCAGCCTGCCGGTCGGCTCGGAACTGTTCGCCGGCCGCCGCGTGGCCGAGGTCAACGCCGAGACCTGCCCGGCCGCCCGCACCCTGTTGCTGACCCGCTCGCCGGGCGACGCCTACGAGGCCGCCAAGGCCGCCGTCCAGGCCAAGGGCCTGAAGCTGGTCACCGACGATCCGGCGGAGGGCCGCCTGGAAGCGACCGGCGCCAGCTTCTGGTACGGCCTGCGCGACGACCTGGTCGTTCGCGTCCGCCCCGACGCCGGCGGCGCGCGGGTCGACGTGCGTTCGATCGCTCGCGACGAGGGCGGCGATCTGGGCCGCAACTGCGGCCGCGTCACCGGCGTGCTGAAGGCCATCGAGGGCTAGGGCGGATCGACATTCAAGGGTTTGCCGCTCCCAACCCGCCCAATCCCCGCGAAGGCGGGGACCCAAGCTGGCTTTCAGGGCGTCGCTAGGCCTTGGATCATCTCCGAGCTCGGCTTGGATCCCCGCCTTCGCGGGGATGCTCGGTGAGAAATCGGCCCGAGCGCAGGAGCGTCGATCAGCCCTAGATGCCTCATCCACCCATCCGGGTGTGTGATTTGATACAACCTTCGGACGTTTTGTGACGCAAGTTGCATGAGAGCGAACGGGGGAGGCTCTCATGCTCCGCAATGGCAAGGACATCGCAGACGGCGCGGTGATCACCACGCAGGTCTGTATCGTCGGTTCCGGCCCGGCCGGGATCACGGCCGCCTGGCTGTTGCAGAAGGCCGGGGTGAGGGTCACGCTGATCGAGGGCGGTCCCGACAGCCCGGGCGGCGCCCTGGATCCGACCTGGCCGGCCAAGAGCGTGCTCTACGCCGGCACGGCCGACGGCCAGTTCGCCGAGACCGAGCCCGACTTCCTGATCCGGCCCTATAACCGGGCCGGCGGCCCCTGGGAGCGCGAGCGGATGTTCGGCGGCACCTCGGCCCACTGGGGCGGGCAGTCGCGTCCCCTCGACCCCATCGACTTCGAGGCCCGCCCGGGCTTTCCCGGCTGGCCGATCGATCGCGCCGAGCTTGATCCCTACTACGCCAAGGCCGCGCAGCTGTGCCTGCTGCACGGCGACGACTTCAGCCCGCAGACCTGGGCCGAGATCCTGGGCGCGGAGGTCCCCGAACTGACCGGCTTCGACACCACGATCTACCAGTACCTGGGCAAGAACTACCTGAACTTCGCCACCCGCACCTTCGACGGCGTGACGATCGGCGACAGCGACGCCGACGTGATCGTCAACGCCACCCTGCTGGAGATCGACCACGACCAGGGCAGCGTGCGCAGCCTGCGGGTCGCCAGCATGGACGGCGCCGGCCCGCCGAAGAAGGCCACCGAGTTCAACATCAAGGCCGATATCGTCGTCCTGGCCTGCGGGGCGGTCGAGAACGCCCGCCAGCTGCTGCTTTCCGATGTCGGCAACGACCACGACCAGGTCGGCCGCTACTTCATGTGCCACCCGCTGTCGAACGGCCAGGTGATCGGCGTCGGCGGCTCGTATCTCACCGACCCCCAGACCCGGTTGATGGGCGGCCAGACCCTGGTGGGCAACCGTCCCATCACCTGGCAGGACGAGAACGGCGTGCGGGTGTCGGGCCGCTTTTCACCCAGTGCCGACGAGCAGAAGCGCCTGGGCATCGGCAGCTGCTGGTTCTGGGCCAACTACGGCCAGTACTATTTCGAGATGGCCCCCAATCCCGACAGCCGGGTCACCCTTGCCGACACCGTCGACCCGGTGTTCGGCCAGCGCCAGACGCACATCACCTGGCTGCTCAGCGACCGCGACGAGGCGACCTACAACCAGACGACCCAGCTGTTCAAAACCGCGGTGGGGGAGCTGGGCGCCGACGTCTACTGCCAGTCCTGGGCCAGCGTGAAGGAGGGGCTCACCGTCAACGGCCACCACATCGGCACCACCCGCATGTCGGCCGATCCGACGCAGGGGGTGGTCGACGCCGACCTCAAGGTTCACGGCCTCGACAATCTCTATGTCGCCGGTTCGTCGGTGTTCGCCTCGACGGGGATCTCCAACCCGACCTTCACGATCATCACCCTGTCGATCCGCCTGGCCGAGCATCTGATGGGCAGGGTGGGGTCGCCCTGATCCCGCCGCTCCAGGCGTAACGGTGCGTCAACCCATGCGCGATCTTGATGGCGTCCGCGGCCCGGTACGCCGAAAGCCGGGTTCAGTTCAGTAAGGGGGAGGCGTCGCTATGAAATCGTTCGCGACCGAATTCGAGTTCACGCTGCCGGTCGGCTATCGCGACGCCGACGGCAATCTGCACAGGCAGGGCGTCATGCGCCTGGCCACGGCCGGCGACGAGATCCTGCCGCTCAAGGACCACCGGGTGCAGGCCAATCCGGCCTATCTGACAATCATCGTGCTGAGCCGCGTCATCGTCAGGCTCGGGACCTTGGACATGGTCAACACCAAGGTGATCGAGGACCTGTTCTCGGTCGACTTCTCGCACCTGCAGGCCCTCTACAACCGCATCAACCAGGTCGGGGGCGAAGGGGAGGGTCCCTCCGGCCTGTGATCGGGCGTCAGGCGATCTGGCCAGCCGAGCTGATCGTCGTCGGCAGCATGCCGGCTTGCAGAGCCAGGCACAGCGCATAGTCGGCGACGACGAACCCGTTCGCGACCAGCAGGTGTCTGTCGATGGACACAGCGAACTCTTGCGAAGTCGCGATCGACCACATCCCCAGATCGAGCATCTCCATCGTGGCCGCCAACACTTCGGCGTCTTGGCCATCGGCCTGGATCAGCGTGTCGCCGGGGCTGATATCCTTCATCGGGACCAGACCCCTCGACGTGAGAAGGTATTGCTCCGGCGAGCCGATCAGCTCGCTATCGTTTCCGGCATGGAGTTGAATGGCGCTCGAGGGTCCGGCGTCGCCGGTCCCGTTCGAGAACTGGACGAACTCTTCGTTCCAGACAAGGCTCAGCCCGGCCGTCGAGACCGGGTCGCCGACCTGGAAGCATTCAATAGGCTTGAACGCCGTCGCGTCGATCGCGATCTGGGTTCCTTTGAGCAGCAAGGCGGCCTCCTCGACATCGAGCCATTGGCCATCGCCAGCGCTCCCCGAGGCCAGGAAATGGTGATTTCCCCCTCCATGTAAAGTTGTGCTCGGCGGCGTCAGCGGCCCGGCAGGGTCACGGTGAACGTCGAGCCCTCGCCGAGGCGGCTCCTCACGGTGATATCGCCGCCCATCTGCCGCGCCAGCCGGCGTGAGATCGCCAGGCCAAGGCCCGTGCCGCCGAAGCGGCTGGCCGCGCCGGGCGCCTGCTCGAAGCGCTCGAAGATCCGCTCCAGCTGGTCGGCGGGAATACCCACGCCGGTGTCGGTGACGGTCATCACCAGCGCGCCGTCGCTGGCGGCGATGCGCAGGGAGACCTGGCCCAGTTCGGTGAACTTCAGGGCGTTGCCCAGCAGGTTGACCAGGATCTGGCGCAGGCGCGAGGCGTCGCCGCGCACCGTCGGCAGGGCGCCGGCGATCTCGGCGTTCAGCACGATCTCCTTGGCCAGCGCCCGTTCGGCGAACAGCTCGACGGCCGAGCGGGCGACCTCGGCCACGTCGATCGGCTCGTTGCTCAGGTCGACGACCCCGGCCTCCAGCCGCGCCAGGTCCAGCACGTCGTTGACGATGGTCAGCAGCTTCTCGCCGGCCGACTTGGCCTTGGTGGCCAGCATCCGCTCGCGCTCGGGCAGGTTGGGCGAGGCGGCCAGCAGGCCGTTGAAGCCGATCACGCTGGTCAGCGGCGTGCGCAGCTCGTGGGTCATGTTGGCCAGGAACTCGCTTTTGGCCTCGGTCGCCGCCTGGGCCCGGCGGGTCAGCAGTTCGTTGCGGGCGTTCAGCAGCCGCAGGTCCATCTCGGTGACGACGATCTGGGCCAGGGCCTTCAGCCGGCGCTTTTCCTCGGCGGTCAGCGGCGGGCGCGGCCGCTGGTCGATGACGCACAGCGCGCCCAGCCGATGGCCGCTGGGCAGGCGCAGAGGCGCGCCGGCGTAGAAGCGGATATTCGGATCGTCGGTGACGAAGGGGTTTTCCCGGAAGCGGTCGTCGCCCTCGGGGTCCAGCACCTCCATCACCTCGTCGGATTCGATGGTGTAGTGGCAGAAGGCGTCTTCGCGCGGCGTGCCGCCCGGCTCCAGCCCGACGATCGACTTGATCCACTGCTGGTCTGCGTCGATCAGGGTGACGGCGGCGATCGGGGTGTCGAACAGCTCGGCCGCCAGGGCCGTGATCCGGTCGAACGCGGCCTCGGGCGGGGTGCCCACCAGGCCGTATTCGTGCAGGGCCGCCAGCCGGGCCGTCTCGTCGCTGGTGAACATGAAGTCTTACGCTGCTCGAACTCGGCGCGGGGGGAGCGCCGCCGCCATTTCAGCAAGGGCGGCGGCCTGTGTCGAGTATCGGACCATTGCCGGCGCTGCGCAGTCCCGCTGCGAGATTGCGCAGTCGCTCGCGATCTAGGCCCTGGCCAACGCGCTGGCCGTTTTGCCGTCGTACTGACCGCCGAAGCTGGTCTTCAGGTGGGCCATGATCGCCCCGACGTTGGCGTCGGGGTTCTTGGCCCGGAAGTCGTCGATGGCTTCGCGCAGTTCGGCTTCCGTCATCTGCTTGGGGCCATACGAGGACAGGATCGCCAGTTCGGTTTCGGCCGCCTTGGTCCGCTCGTCCACCTTCGACACATCACCACCGGCTTCGCTCAGGCGCGCGCGTTCGGTCGCGAGATTTTCCAGCGTCAGCTTGGTGTTCTTCGAGAACTTCGCGACGGTCGCCACGACCTTGTCGTCGGTGACCTCCGTCACGCCGCGTTTGAATTCCTCGGTCGTGATCTGCGTAGCTTCGCCGATCAAGGTGGTGAGCACGTCGGCCTTCAGGCGGTCGCCCAGCTTGCGCGCCGCGAGTTGGTCAGCCTTGAGCTCGTCGAGCAAAGCCATGTCGTCGTCCTTTCAGTTCACTCTCGATAGTGCTGTAGGTCATGATGACCGCAGCTCTTTCAAGAGCGGACTTAGGTCGTTCCGCCACAACGACATCCCAGGCGCTACAGATACTTCATCCACGGCTGCCGGCTGGCCCGCTTGACCGGGCCGAACCAGCGGCAGGCGTACCAGCAGGGAACCGCGACCAGCGCCGCCAGCAGCCAGATCGAGGCCACGCCGGGCAGGCTCCAGACCTCGCCCTGGTTCGCGCCCAGCACCGCGACCGCCAGCAGTTGCAAGAGGTGCAGGGCGTAGAGGTGGATCAGGTAGAAGAACAGCGGCGCGCCGCCCAGCACCGCCAGCCATGAGACGAGCCGCGCCGGCGCCTTCTCCAGCCCCGCCAGCAGCAGGGCGCCGAGGCCCAGCGTCAGCAGCAGGAAGTCGGCCGAGGGCGGGTACTTGGTGAAGTTCAGCCAGCCCATCACCGTGCGGATCGGGCTGGAGCTGACGACCCACGGCGCCTCGCCATAGCCGTTCAGGCTGCGCAGGATCACGAGCAGCGCCAGGGCGGCGACGCCCGTCAGCAGCAGGCGGTTCCTGCGATCGCGCCAGGTCGCGACGAACCAAGGGCCCACGCCGAAACCCAGGGCCGCCACACCGATCCACGGCAGCAGCGGATAGGAGGTCCGGGCCCGCGCGCCCCAGGGCAGGTCGATGAAGCCGCGGTCGTGCAGGATCGCCCAGGCCGCGTGGCCCGGTTGGCCTTCCGCGATGCTGATCGGGTCCAGCAGGTTGTGGCCCAGCACGATGACCAGGCCGACCGCGACCAGCGCCGCGCGCGGCAGGTGGACGAGGGCCGAAAGCGCGATCATCGACAGGCCGATCGCCCAGATCACCTGCAGGTAATAGGTCCTGGGCGTCAGGTCGAAGCTCCAGGCGAAGCTGACGAAGGTCAGTTCCAGGAACACCAGGAACAGGCCGCGCTTGAACAGGAAGCCGGAGGCCGCGCGGGCGATGGCGCGGGGATCGTTCCCACCCTGCTTGCGGCCGTACAGCCAGGCGGCCAGGCCCGTCAGCGCCACGAACACCGGCGCGCACAGGTGCGCCGCCAGCCGCGTGAAGAACAGGGCCGGCGCCGTCGCCTCCACGTCCATCGGGTCCGAGACCTGGGCGTGGATGAAGAAGAACTCCCGCACGTGGTCGACCATCATCAGCAGCATGACCAGGCCGCGCAGGGCGTCGATGGCGGCGATCCGGTTCGAGCCGGGGGCGGGCAGGGCGGCGGCGTTGGTTGACAGCATCACCCGGGCGGCATAGCTGATATGAAATAACATTACAAACGGAGTTGATCTCTTGCCCCTGTCGTGGAGCTGCGTCAGCGCATGCCTGCTGGCCCTGTCCGCCGCCGAGCCGCCGGAAACCGTCCCGGCCGCCGAGACGGAGCCCCACGCCGTGGGCGAGATCGTCATCCTGGGCCGTCGCGGCGCGGCCCGCGACGTCACGCTGGGCGCGGGCGAGATCACGCAAGCGACCTCGCCGTCCAGCCGCTCGGTCGAGCGCGACCTGCTCGACGCGGTCGGGGCCGGGCGCCTGGCCGACGCGCTGGAGCTGACCAGCGGCGTCTCGCAGCAGAACAACCGCGGCGGCTTCCTCGACAACTTCGCCATCCGCGGCTTTCTCGGAACGCCCGACGGCGGCGCCGAGTACTATGTCGACGGCTTCCTGGCCAATCGCGGCCTGGCGCCGCCCCGCGATCCGGCCACGGCCGAGCGGATCGAGATCCTGAAGGGCCCGGCCGGCGCCCTGTTCGGCGACATCGACCCGGCCGGCCGCGTCAACATCGTCTCCAAGACCCCGCAGTTCGTCCGCGCCGGCCATGTGGCGGCCACGGTCGGCTCGTTCGGCCTGCGCCGGGGCGAGCTGGACTTCACCGGCCCGCTCTCCGAAACCCTGGCCGCGCGCCTGGTGATCGCCGACGAGCGCAGCGACGGCTGGCGCGACCATGTCGACCTGCACCGCCGAGCCATCGCCCCGTCCCTGACCTGGCGGCCCACCGACGCCCTGCGCCTGACCTATGTGGGCGAGTTCACCGTCTTCGACGCGCCGTTCGATCGCGGCGTGCCGGCGGTGAACGGCGACGCCCTGGCCATTCCGCGCTCGCGCTTCTTCGGCGAGCCGGGCGACGGCACGACCCGCTTCCGCAACGAGCGCCACCAGCTGACCGGCGAGTACGAGCTGTCGCCCGACTGGCGGCTGACGGCCGGGTTCGCCTACCGCACCGGCGATATGCACGGCTTCTCCAGCGACCAGTCGCGGCTGGTCGGTCGCCAGCTGTGGCGACAGCGGCGCGAGCGCGACTACGCGGTGGAAGACGTCTCGGGCCGCATCGAGCTCGACGGCCGCATCGGCGCTCACCACCTCAATGTCGGCGTGAAGGGCTATACTCTCGAATACAGCGAGTTCCTGCTGCGCCGGAACCCGACGGCCGATGCGCCGCACGCCATCTCGATCGACGCCCCGGTCTATGGCGGGACGGCCCTGCCGCTGCTGCCGTTCACCGACAATCGCGAGACCCGCCGCGTCACCACCCTCTACGCCCAGGACCTGTGGCAAGCGACTGAGCGCCTGAGCCTGCTGGCCGGCGTCCGGGTCGACGACTATCGCCAGACCGTGCGCAACAACCGCACCGGCGCGGTCGGTCGTGGCGAGGGCTCGCCGGTCGACTATCGCCTGGGCGCCCGCTACCAGCTGACCAACGCCCTGACGGCCCACGCCAGCTGGGGCCGCTCGTTCCTGCTCAACTCCGGCACCGGTCGCACCGGCGAGGGTTTCGCGCCCGAGCGGGGCAAGGGCTGGGAGCTGGGCCTGTCGGGCCGCTGGCCCGGCGTCGACCTCGCCGTCGCGCTGTTCGACATCGAAAAGCAGAACATCCTGGCCAACGATCCGGTCGACGCCAGCTTCCTGGCCCCCGTCGGCAAGCTGACCAGCCGGGGCGTGGAGTTCGACGGCTCGTTCGAGGTCAGCGCCGCCTGGCGCGTGGTGGTCAACTACGCCTGGACCGACGCGGTGGCCGACGACACAGCCTTCGCCTCCGACGCGGTGCTGAACGTGCCCGAGCACTCGGGCGGCGTCTTCGCGGTCGGGACGTTCGAGCGGTGGAAGCTGACGGCCGGCGCGTCCTACATGGGCGACCGGGCCGGGGCGCTGGACGGCTCGGGCCTGATCCTGCCGTCCTACTGGAAGGCCAAGGCGGCCGCGGAGTACGCGGTCACCCCGAAGATCGACGTGCGGCTGGAGGTCGACAACCTCTTCGACGAGCACTACGCCCAGAGCTCCTACAGCCCCGTGTGGATCTTCCCCGGCGCGCCGCGCACGCTGCGGGCCAGCGTGAAGGCGCGGCTGTAGGGGCTCAAGCTCCCAAAGCTCGTCATCCCGGCCGTAGCGTAGCGAAGAGCCGGGACCCAGGAGCCGCCGCATTGCGTTGGCTGCCGATTTGGCGGTGAATCTCGGCGTAGCGCCCCGTCCCCTGGGTCCCGGATAAGCGCTGCGCGCTTTCCGGGATGACGACGATTGGAGGCAGCGCCCTTACCCCGCCAGGCGATACTCGCTCTCCAGCCCCGGCTCGCCGTCGCACGTAACCCGGCCTTCCCGCACCAGCAGCACCAGGTGGGCCAGCATCGACAGCGCCGCCGCCGGGTGCAGGCGCGGGTCCACCGCCGCGTACAGCACCGGCACGATCGCCTTGATCCGCGCGGGGCCATCGGCCAGCGCGGCCAGAACCTGCGCCTCCCGCGCCCGGCGGTGGTCGACATAGGCGGCAAGGAACGGGGCGACCTCGCGCACCGGCGAGCCGTGGGTCGGCCACAGGGTCGTAAAGTCGCGCGCCTGGATCTTGGCCAGGCTGGCGAAATAGTCGCCCATGTCGCCGTCCGGCGGGGTGATCACCGTCGTCGACCAGCCCATGACGTGGTCGCCGGAGAACAGGGCGTTCTCCTCCTTCAGTGAAAAGCACACGTGGTTGGAGGTGTGACCGGGCGTGGTGATCGCCTCCAGCGTCCAGCCGGGGCCTTCGAAGACGTCGCCGTCGGCGATCTCGACATCGGGGCGGAAGTGGCCGTCGTCCTCGGCGTCGAGTTTCACGCCGGTCTCCTCGGAGACCAGGGCCGTCGGCGCCGGCCGACCCCAGATCCGCGCGCCCGTACGCTGGGCCAGCGGGCCGGCGAGGGGAGAGTGGTCGGCGTGGTGGTGGGTCACCAGGATGTGGCTCACCGTTTCGCCCTCGATCGCCGCCAGCAGGGCGTCCAGGTGCGCCGGGATGTCGGGGCCGGGATCGATCACCGCCACCGTCCCGCGCCCGACGATGTAGGTCCCCGTGCCGGTGTAGGTGAACGGCCCCGGATTGTCGGCGATCACCCGCCGGATCAGCGGCGAGACCTGGTCGCAGCGGCCGTACTCGAACTCGATCTCGCGGACGAAGGGGATCATCGCGGTCCACCCGGAGCGGCGCCGGTCTTGCGCTTAACGACTCGTAAACCCTGCGGAGTACGGATCATGGCGGCCGACACGGCGATTTTTGTCTCAAAACGGCTCCAGCGCGCGGCCTTCGCCATCCTGTGTCTCATTGCGGCGCAGTTCGTGCTGGCCTCGTGCGAACCCGAGCCCAGCCCGATGGCCGCCCGCGTCAGCACGCTGGGCGGTTACTAGGCCTAGGCACGGCGGCCGAAAGTGTAGGCGCTTTCGGCGCCTGCCGTGCGCTGATCCGAAGTCGAGCTAGTGGGGCAGGACGCCGGAGAGGTCGTAGCCGGCCTCATAGCCCTGCTTCACCAGCGTTTCGCGATCGGCCGCGCCCGACAGGGCCTGGCCGATCGACCAGGTGACGATCGAGCGTGTGCCCGAGCGGCAGAAGGCCAGGACCGGGCCGCCGGCGGCCTCGACGGCCTCGCGCACCGCATCCACCTGCTCCTGGGTCGGCCCGCCGCGCACCGGCACGTGCAGGTAGTCGAGCCCGGCGGCGCTGGCCGCCGCCTCGATCTCGGCGCTGGTCGGCTGGCTGGGGTCCTCGCCGTCCGGGCGGTTGTTGACGATCAGCGAGAAGCCCTCGGCCTTGGCCCGGGCCACGTCCTCGGTGGTGATCTGGGGGCTGACCGACAGGGTGTCGGTCACACGGCGGAAATCGGTCATGGCGTCGGGCTCTCTTGAGAGATGTCTTTATAAGACTCCTCAGATGCGCGGCCCGCGCGGCCAGGGCAAGCCCCGTCCGTCGAACAGCCGAAAGCGCGCCTAGTTGACGCGCGACACCCGAATGGCCCGTCCGCTCACCGACAGCAGATAGCTGCCCATCGCGGCGCGCCGGATCGTCACCTTGGCGCCGGGGCGCGGGGGCAGGGGCAGGCTCTCGGTGTCGATCTGGTCCCAGCGCGCCCCGTCCTCGAGCACGAAGCGCCAGCCGGCCGGCGTCTTGCGCGCCTCGCGGAGAGTCGATTCGACCTGCTCGATCGCCTGTTCCTTCTTCTGGCCGAACGAGAAGCTGGGCAGGTTGAACCCGAACGACTCGCGTTGCACCTTGGTCACGGTCTCCTTGTCGACCACGATCAGGTCGCCGGACTTCTCCGCGGCCAGCAGGCCAGGCACGGTTTCGTCGTAGCAGGCCAGTCGCGCGGTCGGATCCGCCTGCGCCCGACAGGCCGCCAGCTTGTCCAGCGCGGCCTTCGACGGCGTCGCCGACTGGGCCAGGGCCTGGGAGGCCATCAGGGCGGCGGTCAGCGCCAGGGCGAGCGAGGGTCCGAAGCGGCGCATGGGAATTTCCTGCTTTTTCAACGGCTTTCTCCTTATGGAAGAAAGCCCTTCAACTCAATCCAGGTGGATGCACCCTCTGATTGTGTCTCGATTGAGGCTGCTTTGTGTCGATGTGTGGCAAAAACTGCGGTGCATATGTTGCAGCCTTGCAAAAATATTCGATAACGATGTTCTTCGAGGCCGAACATCTTTTGCAGCGATTGGCATTTCGCCGATATCCATAGTCAAGCTTGGTAACTAGATCGGCACGAAGTGCGCACGAACTTGCCTCACAGGGGGTCATTGTGTGTTGATTTTGCGACAGGGGTGAGACTTCGCGATACCTGAGAGAAACTCGGAATTGACCGCGTTCATTGGCCGCACCTAACGTCCCCGCCAACCGGGCTTTGGACAGCCTGGGATTGTGATGTGGACATGCGGCGGCGAAACCGACCGCCCGCCGTCCATTCTCGGAGGGATTCCATCTTGAATATTCAGATGACGCGTAAGCGCCTGCTTGCGACGACGATCATCGGTGGTCTGGCCATGGCTTCGGCCGGCGCCGCGGTCGCTCAGACCGCGCCGGAAAGCGACAGCACCGAAATCGAAGCGGTTGTCGTCACCGGTTCGCGCATCGCGCGTCCGGACTACGTGTCGAACAGCCCGATCGTCTCGGTCGGCCAGGAACAACTGGCCAAGACCGGCTCGGTGACCGTCGACACCCTGCTGAACCAGATGCCGCAGTTCGTGCCGGGCGTCTCGGGCACCTCGAACAACCCGTCGAACGGCGGTCAGGCCAACGTCCAGCTGCGCGGTCTGGGGTCGAACCGCACGCTGGTCCTGATGGACGGTCACCGCATCGTTCCGTCGAACTCGGACGGCACGGTCGACGTCAACCTGATCCCCAGCGCGATCATCCAGAACATTGAAGTGATCACCGGCGGCGCCTCGGCGACCTACGGCTCGGACGCCATGGCCGGCGTGGTCAACTTCAAGCTCAACAGCCGCTTCCAAGGCCTGCAGGTCGACGCCCAATACGGCATCACCGACGCCAAGGACGGCGAGGAAAGCTCGATCAGCATCACGGGTGGTTCGCGGTTCGCCGACGACAAGGGCCACGCGATCATGTCGCTGAGCTACTCGCAGCGCGGCGAAATCCTCAATGCCGCTCGTGAGTTCTCGTCGGTGTCGGGCGCCTCGGCGACCTCGCCGTACGGCCGTTACGACGCCTCGGGCACCAACCTGCCCACCCAGGCGGCCATGAACACCGTGTTCGCCAAGTACGGCATCGCCGCCGGCACCGTGGCCAACGGTTCCAACCTCGGCTTCAACAACGACGGTACGCTGTTCCGCAACGGCACCAACTACCGTGGTTCGACCGCGATCGACTATTCGACGATCCCGACGACCGGCAACTACAACACCGGCCCGCTGAACCTGCTCCAGCTGCCGCTGACCCGCTACTCGGCGTTCGGCGCGATGGACTACAACATCACCGAGAACGTTGAAGCCTACGGCTCGTTCAACTTCACGCACTACGACTCGCGCACCGTGCTGGCCCCGTCGCCGGCCGCCGCGGCGACCGGCTTCTCGGTCAACTACAACAACCCGTTCATCCCGGCCGACCTGGCGACCCTGCTGGCCAGCCGCCCGGATCCGACGGCCGACTTCCTGTTCCGCAAGCGCTTCACGGACCTTGGTCCGCGTATCTCGGAAACCACGTTCAACGTGTTCCAGCTGAGCACGGGCCTGCGCGGTCAGACCGGCTTCCGCGACTGGACCTGGGATCTGTTCGGTTCGTACGGCAAGTCCGAGCAGAACGAAATCCAGCGCGGCAACGTCAGCCGTGCGGCGGTCGTCTCGCTGCTCGACGCGGCTGACGGCGGCGCGAGCATCTGCTCGGGCGGCTACAACCCCTTCGGCCTGCAGCCGCTGTCGGCTGAATGCGCCAGCTACATCGGCCGCGTGACCAAGAACTACACCGGTTACGAGCAACGCGCCGTCGAACTGAACTTCCAGGGCGGCCTGTTCGACCTGCCGGCCGGTGAAGTGCGCGCCGCCGTGGGCACCAGCTACCGTTCGGACAAGTACACCTACGTTCCGGACTCGCTGCTCTCGACCGGCGACGTCATCGGCTTCAACGCCAACGACGCCATGGTCGCCTCGGCCGACGTCTACGACTTCTACGGCGAAGTGCTCGTGCCGGTCCTGAAGGACCTGCCGTTCATCAAGGCCCTGAACGTCACGGGCGGCTACCGCTTCTCGGACTACAACACGGTCGGTTCGGTCTCGGCCTACAAGGTCGACGGTGACTGGGAAGTCGTCGACGGCGTCCGCTTCCGCGGCGGCTACTCGCGCGGCGTTCGCGCCCCGAGCATCGGCGAACTCTACTCGCCGCAGGCCCAGGGCTTCCCGCAGATCATCGACGATCCGTGCGCCATCGACAGCCGCGCCCGCACCGGCGCCAATGCCGCCGCCGTGCGTTCGCTCTGCCTGTCGCAAGGCGTGCCGTCGGCGATCATCGACACCTACACCTACCCGAACACCCAGGTGAACGCCCTGATCGGCGGCAACCCGGACCTGAAGGAAGAAACCGCCGACACCTACTCGGTCGGCGTGGTGTGGACCCCGCGCTTCGACAACCCGCTGTTCGAGCGTCTGTCGGCCTCGGTCGACTACTACTCGATCAAGATCAAGGACGCGATCGGCACCGTCGACGCCGGCCTGGCGCTCACCAAGTGCTATGACGGCAGCGCTGGTTCCTCGTTCTACTGCGGCCTCTTCAACCGCAGCAGCGCGACGGGTGAAATCCAGACCCTGCAGCTCACGAACCTGAACCTCGCCACCTACGAGACCTCGGGCGTCGACTTCCAGATCGACTGGGGCTTCGGTCTCGGCGCGATCGGCCTGAGCGATGACTACGGCTCGCTGTCGTTCAACGTCGTGGGTAACTACCTCGACAAGTTCGACGTCCAGAGCCTGCCGGGCGAACCGCTCGACAAGCTGAAGGGCACGATCGGCAACACCTCGGTCAGCTCGGTCGCCGTGGCCAAGCCGGAGTGGAAGGTCATGTCGTCGGCCACCTACTCGATCGGCCCGGCAGAGATCGGTGTCCGCTGGCGCTTCATCGACTCGATGGTCGACGCCGGCGACAGCTCGGAGAAGATCAAGTCGTTCAACTACTTCGACCTGAACGGCGCCTGGAAGGTCACGGACATGGTTGAAGTGCGCGCTGGCGTCTTCAACGTCGGCGACAAGCAACCGCCGGTCTTCTCGTCGAACATCCAGGCCAACACCGACCCGTCGACCTACGACGTGCTCGGCCGCCGCTACTACGTCTCGCTGAAGACCCGCTTCTAATCCAGGCGACCTTCACCCCGGCGGCCTTCGGGTCGCCGGGAGCGAAAACGATCACGGCGGGGCCCGCAAGACCCGCCGTTTTTGTTTGCGCGCTGCAGGTCCTCCCCCCAGGGCTGGCTCTTTTACACATCTCCCCGCCCCCCAGACCGGACTAGAACTCCTTTGCCCGCTTCTGCCTTGAAAAAAAAAAAAAAAAAACTCCCCTCGAAGTCATCACTCGAAGCACATACA
>LNIY01000142.1 GCA_001449105.1 Caulobacter vibrioides
GGGCAGGGCGGGGCGGTCACCGTCAACCACTCGGGCGACATCACCGTGCTCGGCGACGGCGCCATGGCCATCAAGGCCGAGAGCATCAACGGCGGCGGCGGCACGCTCGGCCTCGACTTTTCCGGGATCACCGGCCTGCCGGGCCAGCCCTACCTCAAGCCCGACGGCTCGACCGGTCGGGTGGACCCGATGGTCGTCGCCAAGGCCGGGGCCGAGAACGTCTCCGGCGCCGCCGGCGGCCTCGTCACCGTCAAGACCACCGGCACGTTCGGCGCGGCCGGCAAGAACGGCGTGGCCTCGTTCGCCCAGTCGGTGGGCGGCGGCGGCGGCGCGATCGACCTGAAGCTGCTGCTCTCGGGCCAGCTCGACGAGGTCAATGTCGACGCCCCGGTCGCCACGAAGGTTCAGCTTGGCCTCGGCGGTTCGGGCGGCCAGGACGTCGGCGGCGGAACCCTCGTCAGCGAGCACACCGGCCAGATCGTCACCACCGGCGTCAACACCGCTGGCGTGCTGGCCCAGTCGATCGGCGGCGGCGGCGGCCGCGCGACGGGCGACATCACCGTTCCGGCCGGCGCCCTGCTGGGCGCTGTGACCCTGACCCTGGGCGGCCAGAACCAGACCGGTGCGGTCGGCGGCGCGGTCACGCGCATCCAGGGCGGCGCGGTCACCACCACGGCGGCCAGCGCCACGGGCGCGATTCTGCAGTCGATCGGCGGCGGCGGCGGTTCCGCCGGCGTCAACCTGACCGGCGCGGGCTCCAGCGGCGCGACCGTGGTCGCGGCCCTGGGCGCGCAAGGCGGCTCGGGCCTCTCCGGCGGCGACGTCACGGGCGTCTTCACCGGCGGCCTGGCCACCGTGGGCGACCACGCCCTGGGCCTGATGGTCCAGTCGATCGGCGCGGGCGGCGGCGAGGCGCACGTCACCGGCTCGCCCAAGCTTTCGGTGACCCTCGGCGCAACCGGCGGCGCGGCCGGCGACGGCGGCGACGTGACCCTGACCAACACCGGCGCGGTCTATACGGCAGGCGCGGGCGCCCACGGCGTCTTCCTGCAGTCGATCGGCGGCGGCGGCGGCGCGGCCTTCGGCGGTTCCTCGGCCTCGGCCGTGACGCTCAACGCCGGCGGCGTCGGCGACGGCGGCCACATCGACTTCCGTCAGGCCGGCGACATCGTCACCACCGGCGCGGGCGCCTATAGCGTCGTCGCCCAGAGCCTGGGCGGCGGCGGCGGCTGGGTCGACGGCAAGTTCGCCGGTTCGGCGGGCGGCCAGGGGCAGGGCGGGGCGATCGACCTCGTGCTCTCGGGTCAGGTCTATGCCGGCGGCGCCGACTCCACCGCCGTCCTGGCCCAGAGCCTGGGCGCGGACGGGGCGGGGAACATCGCCGTACGGACCACCGGTTCGGTGCGCGGCGGTTCGGGAACCGGCGCCGGCGTCCAGATCAGCGGCGGCGCGGCCAACGGCCTGGCCAACACCGGGCTGATCTCGGCCGTGTCGGGCAAGGCCATCGTCTCGGGCCAGGGCGACGAGCGGGTCGACAACCGCGGCGTCGTCATCGGCGACATCGACCTGGGCGCGGGGACCAACGCCTTCGACAACCAGTCCGGCGGGGCCTTCATGGCCTTCAGGACCATCGACCTGCGCGATCCGGCCGGAAGCGGACCGCTGTCGGCGGGCGGCGGCGGGATCTCGACCTTCGGAGTGTCGGCCCTGGCCGTGCCCAACGGGGCTGCGACCTTCACCAACAGCGGCGACTTCCTCGTCGGCCTGTCTGCCTCGCGCGTGCCGATCGACCTGGCCGGCGGCGCGACCTTCGCCAACCTGGACGCCGTCGGCGATCCGAAGACCAACGCCTATTACGGCGCGCGGGTGATCAACACGGTCGCCCTCGACGGCCACTTCGTGCAGACGGCGACCGGCCGCTCGGTCTTCGACGTCGCCTTCGGCCCCTACGCCTCGGACCGCGTCGACGTCACCGGCGACGTGGCCCTGGCCGGGACCGGCGACGTCACCCTGACCTGGCTGCAGGACGCCAAGCCCGTGACCCTGTTCACGGCGGGCGGAACGGTCACCGACAATGGCTTCAAGGTCACCGACAGCCTGGCCATGGACTATCGCGTCCAGACCAGCGGCGGCGCGGTGCAGCTGGCCTTCGACACCCACTTCGACCAGGGCTTCCTGGCCCTGAACGAGCGGGCGCTGGGCAAGCACATGAACTCGGCGATCACGGTCGGCGACAGCGGCGGCATCGGCCGCCTGATGGCGCTGATCGGCAATCTGCAGGTCGGCCAGGAGGGCGCCTACAAGGCGATCTTCGCCAGCCTGAACCCCGAGCCGCACCTGGCCCCGCTGCGCAGCCAGCTGGCCTCGGCCAACGGCTTCTCGCAGTCGATGTTCGGCTGCGCCAATCCGACCTTGCGGGTCGACGGCAAGTGTTCGTGGGCGACCATCGAGCGGGCCGTCGCCGACGGCGAGCGCGATCCCGACACCCTGGCCGTGAAGGCCGAGGGCGGGCGCCTGCGCGGCGGCTTCGAGCAGACCCTGGACGACGGCTGGTCGTTCGCCACGGCGGTGGGCTACGAGCGCCTCGACAGGGTCATCGTCGACGGCGGCCGGTCCTGGTCGCAGGGCCAGGGCTTCAGCGCCGGCGCGGGCTTCAAGCACCGCTCGGGCGGCGCCGAGATGGCCTTCTCGCTGTCGGGCGGCTGGCAGTGGATGGAGACGGCGCGCCTCGTCGACCTCTTCACCATCGGTCGCGCGGAGTCCGATCCGGAAAGCGGCTACATCCGCGCCGACACGCGCTTTGCCTACGTCGTCGAGAACGGCCGCCTGTTCGTGCGTCCGGCGCTGAACCTGTGGGGCACGGGCCTGCACCAGCGGCGGTTCGAGGAGCGCGGTCTCGACGGCATGGGCGCGCGGGGTCTCTCGCACACCCAGGTGATCTGGACGGCCAATCCCGAGCTGACCCTGGGCTTCGTGATGAAGGAGACCGCGCGCAGCCAGGCGGCGGTGTCGTTCACCGTCGGCGGGCTGTTCAACTCGACCGACAGGATCCAGATGCCGTTCCAGCTGATGGGCGCCAACGCCTCGTCCGATCCCGCCGACATCCGCACCGCGCTCGATCGTTCGGGCTGGCGCGCGGGCGTCGACTTCCAGGTGATCGGCGACGACAAGGTCTCGGTGAAGTTCAACTACACCACCGAATTCGGCGACCGCACCAGCAACCAGGCCGCCGGCCTGAACCTGCGGGTGCGGTTCTAGGGGATTATCGAAGCGCCCCAATTCCAAACTCTCGTCATCCCGGAAAGCGCGAAGCGCTTATCCGGGACCCAGGGGGACCGGTCTAGGCGAATGACAGCGCACCATCGCGGTCGCCAACGCAATGCGGTCGCCCCTGGGTCCCGGGTCTGCGGCGCTTTGCGCCTTCGCCCGGGATGACGATTTGAAGGAGGCTTCGGGATGGCGCCTTTTCGAAACGGCTCCTCCCGAAGTTGTCCCCAAAGGTGCGACATCCGGGGCACAGTCGGGTTTAATTGACGCTGCGGCGCGCAACGCTCTGGCGGCGCAGCGGCTTGATCTCCATGTGGGGGCTCGAAGGACCCCCATGGACAACTTGCTTCAATCCGTCGCCGCTTTCGTCACCGAGCACCAGAGCTGGGCGGGCTTGATCCTTGGGGCTCTGACCTTCGCTGAATCCCTCGTGCTGATCGGCGCTTTCGTGCCGGCGACGGCCTTGATGCTGCTGGCCGGCACCCTGATCGGCGGCGGCGTGCTCGATCCCTTCGAAGTGCTGCTGTGGTGCACCATCGGCGCCGTGCTGGGCGACGCGGTGTCCTACGCCCTGGGCCGGCGCCTGGGTCCGCGCGTCCTGCGCATCCCGGCCTTCCGCGATCACCGCCGCACCATCGCCCGCACCCGGCTGTTCAACCGCCGCTTCGGCGTCGCATCGATCTTCATCGGCCGCTTCTTTGGTCCGCTGCGCGCCTTCGTGCCGATCATGGCCGGCATCCTGCAGATGAAGTCCTGGACCTTCCAGACCGCCAACTTCCTGTCGGCCATCGTCTGGATCGCCAGCCTGCTGGCCCCCGGCTATCTGGCCGCTCGCAGCCTGTCGGGCGTCAGCCTGGAGCTGGGTCTCGCCATCTCGGCCGGCGTGGCCCTGACCGTGCTCGGCGTCGTCGTCGCCTGGCGCTTCGCCGCCTCGCGTCGCAGCGTGGCCGCCGCCAGGGCAAAGGCCGCTTCGGCACAGGTCGAGAGCGGGGTTCAGGTCGTAGAGCTGAAGCCCAAGCGGGCTTAAGGCGTCGGCCCGCAGCGGCGGGCTTCTGGCTTGTTTCAACCGTGCGTCCCCGCGAAGGCGGGGATCCAAGCCGCGTTCGCGATTGAACCGCGGCGGCGCTTCATTCTGGAAGTCAGCTTGGGTCCCCGCCTTCGCGGGGAAGGGCGGAGTGTTTGGATGGCGGCTAGATGAGGTCGATCAGGCTTCAGGCTGCCGCGCCCTGGGCCACCCAGCGGCCGACCAGGCGGCCGCCGCGATCGTGGATCCGCACCTCCACGGGCTCCGAAGCATCCGCCGCCAGCTTGCGCGCGCGCCGCTCGGCCTCGCCGCCGCCGGCGAAGTGCAGGACCTCTCCGGTGTCGTGAACCCTCACGCACCAGCCCCCTTCGCACGGAACGACATCGACGACCCCTGGCATGTCGTACCCCTTCGATACGCTGAACTCGGGCTGCCAAACGCCGCCCTGGCCAAAGGGTTCACCGCGGCGTTCACCCTATTTGCGACGAAGTATTTCCAGGGGCTGGCATTTTGTCTGAGTTTTCATAAAATGATATAAAGTATCAAAATATGGGATCTGCCTCGACGCGGATTCCAGGGAGAAAACGATGGCTCATTCCCTGACGCGCGGCGTCTCGCGCCTGGCCCTGGCGGCCGTTCTTGGCCTCTGCGCCCTGCCGGCCTTCGCCGCCGACCGGGTGACCACGCCTCTGGCCGAGGGCTGGACCTTCTTCCAGGGCGACCCCGAGGGCGCCGAGACGGCGGCCTTCGACGATAGCGGCTGGACCAGGGTCTCCGTGCCGCACGACTGGGCCATCAGCGGGCCGTTCGACATCAAGGCCCGCGCGGGCGGGGCGGGCGGTTTCCTGCCCACCGGCATCGGCTGGTACCGCAAGACCCTCGACGTCAAGCCGCCCGCGCCGGGCCGCCGGATCTATGTCGAGCTCGACGGGGTGATGGAGCGCAGCGGCGTCTGGATCAACGGCCACCACCTGGGCCATCGCCCCAGCGGCTATGTGGGCCTGCGCTACGACATCACAGACTTCATCAAGGCTGACGGACCCAACGTGCTGGCCGTGCGCGCCGACACCGAGCACGCCCCGTCCTCGCGCTGGTATGCGGGCTCGGGCGTCTACGGCAAGGTCCGCCTGATCGAGAGCGCCGCCCAGCACGTCGAGCAGGGCGGGGCCTTCGTCAGCGTTACGAAGATCGCCGGTGGCAAGGCCACCGCCGACATCGCCGTCGACGTGATCAATGACGCCAACCGCGCCGCCAATGCCGGTATCGAGGTCGTCCTGCGAGACCCGGCCGGCAAGGAGGTCGCCCGCGGCGCCGTTCCGGCCGTCGCCATCGACCCGGCCCGCACCGAGACCCTGAAGCTCTCGCTCGACATCGCCTCGCCCAGGCGCTGGGACCTGGAGACGCCCAACCTCTATCGCGCCGAGGTCCGCGTGGTGGGCGAAGGCGGGCAGGGGCTCGACGGCGAGACCGTGCCTTTCGGCGTGCGCGAGGCCGCCTTCAAGGCCGACAGCGGCTTCTGGCTGAACGGCAGGAACATCAAGCTCAAGGGCGTGGCCCTGCACATGGACGGCGGCGCGGTCGGCGCGGCCGTGCCGATGGACGTCTGGCGCCAGCGCCTTGCGGCCTTGAAGGCCCAGGGCGTCAACGCCATCCGCACCGCCCACAATCCGCCGTCGCCCGGGTTCCTGGATCTCTGCGACCAGATGGGCTTCGTGGTCATGGACGAGCTGTTCGACCAGTGGAACGTCTCCAAGACCCCCGGCGACTACCACCTGTTCTTTAGCGACTGGCACAAGCGCGACGCCCGCGACATGGTCCGCCGAGACCGCAATCACCCCAGCATCGTCATCTGGAGCGCCGGCAACGAGATCCACGACACGGCCTATCCGGTCCAGGCCAAGGCCGCGCTGACCAGCCTGCTCAACGTCATGCACGCCACCGACCCGACCCGGCCGGTGACCATGGGCCTGTTCCGTCCCAACGTGACCGGCGACTACAACAACGGCTTCGCCGACATGCTCGACGTGGTCGGCCAGAACTATCGCGAGAACGAGCTGATCGCGGCCCACAAGCAGAACCCGGCGCGGATCATCGTCGGCGCCGAGAACAGCAAGACCCGCACCTCTTGGGTCGCGGTGCGCGACTACCCGGCCTATGCCGGCATGTTCCTATGGACCGGCATCGACTATCTGGGCGAGGCCGACCGCAGCGGCTGGCCCAATATCGACAACCCGGCCGGCATCGTCGACCGCACCGGGGCGCTGAAGATCGTCGGCATGCAGCGGGCCTCGTGGTGGGCGGAAAAGTCCGTGCTGCACGTGGTGCGCAACGCCCTGCCGGCCGCTCCGCCGCCGCCGTCGGACGGCGCTGGTCCGGCGCCCGCCCTGCCGACCATGGTCGCCGTCGCCACCCCGCCGCCGAAGGTCGCCATCTTCGACGACTGGACCCCGCAGGACCTGACCCCGCACGAGGAGACCATCGAGGTCTATTCCAACTGCGCCAGCGTCGACGTCGCGCTGAACGGCCGATGGCTGGGCGCCAAGGCCCTTCCGGCCGACGCCTCGCCGCGCCAGTGGACCGTCACCTTCGCCCCCGGCGAAGTGAAGGCCGCCTGCCGCGATCCTGGGGTGAAGCTGGAGGACACGCTGCGCACCGCCGGCAAGCCGGCTCGCATCGAGCTCACAGCCGAGACCGACAAGGTGGGCAAGGGCTTCGACGACCTGGCCTTCGTCCGCGCCCACGTGGTCGACGCCAAGGGCGTGATCGTGCCGTCGGCGGACACCGCCATCACCTTCCAGGTCTCGGGCGCGGGCGCCTTCGTGGCCGCCGACAACGCCGCCCCGACCGACCACACAGCCTTCGCTTCGCCGACTCGCAAGGCCTGGCAGGGCAAGGCCGTGGCCCTCGTGCGCGGGGCGGGCGAGGGGGCTTTACTGACGGTCAGCGCGACCGCGCCTGGTCTTGTCGCGGGCAAGGCGTCGCTGAAAGTGGCTACCGAGCGCGCTCAGTGAACATGTTCTGCGACAAAGCGTCACTTTCGTACGGTTGGGGGTTGAAAACCCAGCTGGTAGCGCTAACTACAGCCCCGTGAGGCGCGAGCGCCTCTGCCCTTCCTGGGCGTTTCCTCCCTAATGAACTAAGCCCGGCGGGTAACCGCCGGGCTTCTTTTTTGCTCGCTTGTCGCCGGGCCTATTTCTCGGTCGTGACCCGGAAGATCATCTTGTTCTTGTAGGTCTGGCCGGGGTCCAGCCGCACCGGCGCGAACTGCGGCTTGTTGGGCGCGTCGGGGAAATGCTGCGGCTCCAGAGCGATGCCGTCGCCCTGCCGATAGATCCTGCCGCTCTTGCCGATCGTCGTGCCGTCGATGAAGTTGCCGGCGTAGAACTGGATGCCCGGCTGGTCGGTCAGGATCTCCAGAACGCGGCCGCTCCTGGGATCGGCAAGGCGCGCGCCCAGACGCAGCGCTCCGCCCGACTTGCCCGTCAGCACGTAGTTGTGGTCGTAGCCGCGTCCAGCGACGATCTGGGGATCGCTCGCATCACGAATGCGATCGCCAACGGCGGTCGCCTTGCGGAAGTCGAACACGGTGCCGGTCACCGGCGTGGTCTCGCCAGTCGGGATCAGTTCGCCGTCCACGGGGCTGTAGCCGTCGGCCGGGATGGTCAGGACGTTGCCCATGGCGCCGTCCGACGAGCCTTCGCCGGCGACGTTGAACAGGGCGTGGTTGGTGATGTTGACGATGGTCGGCTTGTCGGTCGTGGCGCCGTAGGTCACCGTCAGCTGGTTCTGCTCGTCCAGGGCGTAGGTGGCCGTGGCCGTCAGCGTGCCGGGATAGCCTTCCTCGCCGTCCGGGCTGACGTGCTGGAAGGTCACCGAGGCCACCGGGCCGGGCTTGGCCTCGGTGACGGTCCAGACCACCTTGTCGAAGCCCTTCACGCCGCCGTGCAGCGCCGCCACGCCGTTGTTGTTCAGCGCCAGCTGATAGGTCCTGCCGTCGAGGACGAACTTGCCCTTGCCGATGCGGTTGGCGAAGCGGCCCACCGAGCCGCCGAAATAGTTGGCCGCCTTCACGTATTCGGCCGCGTCCTTGTAGCCCAGCACGATGTCGGCCTTCTTGCCGGCGCGGTCGGGGGCGACCAGCGACTGCAGCGTCGCGCCGTAGGTGATGACGGTGGCGCTGACGCCCTTGGCATTCGTCAGGGTTATGGCCTCGACCGCCTGGCCGTCGGGCGTCTGACCGAACGACTTGCGGCTGATTTCGGCGCTCTGGGCGGCGAGCGGAGCAGCCGCGGCGGCGGCGAACAGGGCAAGGCTCGGCAGAGCGTGGCGCCAGGTCTTCATCGGGTTTCCTCTCAGGCGGACCGTTCGCGCTCTCTGTCGGCGTTGACGGCCAATAGGCCGCCATATACTCAGACAAAAAACCGCCACGCAACGCCAAGACGTCGCGGGGCTCACACGGGAGACCCGGGAATGCCCGCACCGATCACCACGCCCCCAGGAGCCGGCGCGGCCAGCGTGGGCGACGCCCGCGCTCAGCGCTCCGCCCTTACCCTGCTGGCCAGCCTCTTCTTCATGTGGGGCTTCATCACGGTCATCAACAACACCCTGTTGCCGCACCTGCGCTCGGTGTTCGACCTCAACTACACCCAGACGACGCTGATCGAGTCGGTGTGGTTCATCGCCTACTTCTTCGCGTCGATCCCCTCGGCCAAGCTGATCGAGGCGATCGGCTACAAGAAGTCGATGGTCACGGGCCTGCTGATCATGGCCTTCGGGGCGCTGCTGATGATCCCGGCCGCGCGCATCCCGTCCTACGGCGTGGTGCTGACGGCGCTGTTCATCGTCGCTTCGGGCATCACCCTGCTGCAGGTCGCGGCCAACCCCTACGTGGCCGTGGTCGGCCCGCCGGAGACGGCTTCCTCGCGCCTGAACCTGGTGCAGGCCTTCAACTCGATGGGCACCACCCTGGCCCCGCTGTTCGGCGGCTACCTGATCCTGGGCCGCAGCGCCTCGGGCAACGCCGAGGCCGGCAAGGTGCTGACCCAGGCCGAGCGCATGGCCGACGCCCAGTCGGTGCAGCTGCCCTATCTCATCGTCGCCGTGGTCCTGGTGATCCTGGCCGTGGTGATCGCCCGCTACAAGCTGCCGGACCTGGGCGCCTCGACCCGCCGCGCCGCCGCGGAGGACCGCAAGAAGCACTCGCTGCTGAAGCACCGCAATCTGCTGCTCGGTATCCCCGCGATCTTCATCTACCTGATCGCCGAGATCGGCGTGTCGAACCTGTTCATCAACTTCGTCTCGTCGCCCGACATCGGCGGCCTGACCCACAAGGAAGCCTCCAACTACCTGTTCCTGCTGTGGGGCGGGATGATGGTCGGCCGCTTCGTCGGCAGCTTCTGGATGCGCAAGGTCGATCCGGGCAAGGTGCTGGCGATCTTCTCCAGCCTGGCCTTCGTGGTGATGATCATCACCGTCTTCGCCAGCGGCCCGGTGGCCATGTGGAGCCTGATCGCCGTGGGCCTGTTCCACTCGATCATGTTCCCGACCATCTTCACCCTGGGCATCAAGGGCCTGGGCGCGCTGACCGAGGATGGCTCGGGCCTGCTGGTCATGGCCATCGCCGGCGGCGCCCTCGTGGTCGTCCAGGGCATGCTCGCCGACAAGTTCGGCCTGCAGATCTCGTTCCTGCTGACGGCCGTCTGCGAACTCTACGTGCTGTTCTACGCCCTGTGGGGCAGCAAGACGACGGTCGAGGAAGAGCCCGTGCCGCTCGACACCCAGTCGGCGACGGCCGCCGAGTAAGGAGAGGGGAGCGGTTCGCCGCTCCCAGCCTTTCGCGCAAAAGAGAAGGCCTCGCACCCTGCGGTGCGAGGCCTTCTTGCTGTGCGTGGTCCTTGTCCTTCGACGAGCTCAGGATGAGGACCTTGTTCGGCTTGGTGGAAAACCTCACCCCGAGCTTGTCGAAGGGCGAGGTTTTCGCCTCCCGAAAGTCAGAGCGTCTTCACGACCACCGTCGCCTCGGCGGGCGCGGCGTCCTGGGCCAGCGGGTTGCGCACCGGCAGGCCGAACGGCGCGGCCTCGATCTCGAACACGTCGCCGACCTGCGTCTGGAAGCCTTCCGAGAACGACAGGGTGGCCGTGCCGAAGAAGTGCACGTGCACGTCGCCCGGGCGGCGGAACAGCGCGTACTTGAAGTGGTGGTGCTCCAGATTGGCGATAGTGTGGGACATGTTGGCCTCGCCCGACAGGAAGGGCTTTTCCCACACGGTCTGCCCGTCGCGCACGATCCGGCTGGCGCCGCGTACGTCGGCGGGCAGTTCGCCGCTCAGCAGCTCCGGACCCAGCGCCGCCTGGCGCAGCTTCGAGTGGGCCAGCCACAGGTAGTTGCCGCGCTCGATCACGTGGTCGGAGAATTCGTTGGCCAGGCAGAAGCCCAGGCGGTGCGGCGCGCCGTCGGGACCGATCAGGTAGACGCCGGCGATCTCGGGCTCCTCGCCGCCGTCCTTGGCGAACGAGGGCGAGGTCAGGGGCTGGCCGGGGCCGACCAGCTGGCTGCCGTCGCCCTTGTAGAACCATTCCGGCTGCACGCCTTCCTGGCCGTCGGCCGGCTTGCCGCCCTCGACGCCCATCAGGAACATCCGCATGGAGTCAGTCAGGTTCTCGCCGCTCTGGGCGGCCTTGTGCATCTTGTCGCGGCCCTCGGCCGACCCCAGGTGGGTCAGGCCCGTGCCGGTCAGGATCAGGTGGGCCGGGTCGATGTGGTCGATCGGGGCCAGCACCCGGCCCTCGGCCAGGGCCGCGGCGACGTCGATCGCCTCGCCCAGCGGCTGGGCCGCGTCGGCCAGGCTTACGCCCTTGTCGATGGCCAGTTGCCCCAGAGCGTACAGGGTGTCGGCGGATCCGACCTTGCGGGCGGCGCCCGTCTCGTCCACCGCCGCCAGGGCGCGGGCGCCGTCAGGCGTCTTGAGCTGCACGAACCGCAGGGACATCGGGAGGATCCTCTCGTCTATAATTAGTCAGACAAATAGCGATCGGCGCGAGCCTGTCAAACCCGGATCGTGGGCGAGGGCACGGGCGCCGCGATGTCGCTCGGGCTGCTGCGCCGAACTCCGTGATCGCTTCTATCACCTGATTTATCATACTTTTAAGCGCGACCGGCGCGGCTCCCGTTCGGTGGCCGATCGGTGAATTTCCTTGTCGTCAGACAATTAGTCTCGCTAGAGTCGCCCGGTGAACCGGCGGCGACGCCGTTCGGTGATTTGTGGAGGCGGTGTGGTCAAGGGCAAGAGTACGGGCGCGGACGGCGAGTTCGAGCGCGAAGAGGGCTTTTCCGGCCGCATCCACGGCTCGATCGCGCGCACGCTCGGCATCGCCATCGTCTCGGGCCAGTACGCGCCGGGCGACGTGCTCAACAACGAGATCGACGCCAGCGAACAACTGAACGTCTCGCGCAGCGCCTACCGTGAGGCCATCCGCATCCTGGCGGCCAAGGGGCTGGTCGAAAGCCGCCCCAAGGCCGGCACCCGCGTCAGCCCGCGCTCGCGCTGGAGCCTGCTGGACCCCGAGGTCCTGGCCTGGTTCTTCGAGGCCGAGCCCAGCGAGGCGTTCCTGACCAGCCTGCACGAGTTGCGGATGATCGTCGAACCCTCGGCCGCGGCTCTCGCGGCCGAGCGCCGCAACGACGAGCAGCTGGAGCGGATGCGCGCGGCCCTGATCCAGATGCAGCAGCACACCCTGTCGACGGAAGCCGGACGCGCCGCCGACCGCGATTTCCACGACACCGTGCTCGAGGCCACCGACAACGAACCGCTGCGCACCCTGTCCAGCAGCATCGGCGCGGCCGTGCGCTGGACCACGATCTTCAAGCAGCGCGACCGTGAACTGGCCCGCGATCCGATCCCGGACCACTGGAAGGTCTTCGACGCCATCGCCGCCGGCCGGCCCGACCAGGCCCGCCAAGCCATGGAACGGCTCGTCGGCCTGGCCCAGGACGACACCCGCGCCGCCATCGCGCGGCGTTCAGGCGGGACCGCCTAGGGTTTCGCCGAGCGGCGAGGGATCAGGAAAGTCCCTCGACCAGCAGGTTCGGCAGCATCGCGTCGTCGAAATCGAGACGCGGCCGCCCGATGCGCACGATGACCAGGTCGCGCGACGGCGAGACGTAGACGCGCTGGCCGCCGAAGCCGTCGAAATAGACCAGATCGTCGGCGATGAATGGCGCGGAGTGCGGCGCGGCGTAGGCCGTGGAGGGACCGTAGGCGCGCTTGCCGTTCTCGATCGGGGCGGCGCGCCAGACCAGTAGGCCGTAGGCGGGATTGAGCGGGTTCTCCGCGGTGATCGTCGCGATCCAGTCGGCGGGCAGCACCTGGCGGCCGTCGATCGCGCCGGCGCCGGCGATCAGGCGACCCAGCTGCAGCCAGTCGCGGGCCCGGGCCTGCAGGCCTGCGAAGAAGCGCGGCTCGCCGTCCTCGCGCTCGATCCACAGCCGCGCGTCGGCGCCGCCCATCGGGGCCCAAAGCGCCTTCGAAAGATAGCTTGCCGCGTCGCCCAGGCCCTTGGCGGCGACGGCGCGCGACAGGGCCAGGCCCGCCACCTGGGCGGCGACATTGTAGTAGTCGAACACCTCGCCGGAGGGGCGCTGCGCCTGCACCGACAGCGCCGTCTCGCTGATGCGGTCGCCGAGCATCAGGGCGAGCGCGACAGGGTCGCCCTTGTCGAGGCTGTGCACCGTCAGGCCCGAGCTCATGCCCAGCAGGTGGCGCAGCGGGATCTTGCCGCGCGGATCGTCGCGCCATTCGGCGATGTAGAGCCCCACCGGATCGTCGATCGAACCGATCGCTCCGTCGCGGATGGCCGCGCCGTAGAGCAGGCCCAGCGCCGACTTGTGCATCGAGAAGGTCTCGAACAGGCTGTCGGCCGACAGGTGCGGAGCATAGGCCTCATGCCGCAGGGCGCCGCCGGACCAGACCAGCAAGGCCAGGCCGTCATAGGCGTCGGAAAAGGCCTGGGCGGCGTCGAGGGCGGCCTGCGAGACGCCGCCCGGAACCACCGGCGAGGTGTCGGGCAAGGCCGCGCCGGCCACCGGGCGCAAGGGGGCGTAGCCGTGGATCTCGTCCACGCCGCGTCCGTTCATCGTCGTCATCCCAAGCCCCCGGAAAGCATCACTGAAAACCCCGTGAGCCTAGGCCTTAGCGCGCTTTCGAAACCGCCGCGCGCGGGGGCGCCCGCACAGCGGATAGGCGTTCTGCGACCTCTGTGAATCGAGGCCGCGAGGGCTAGCGTGGAACCTGGAATTCCAGCGTCCCGGGGAGTGCGCCATGACCTTCGTCGTCCGTTCGGTCGAACCTCAGACGGAGGGGGCGAAAGCCTTCCTCGCCAAGCGTCGCAAGCAACTGTTCATCGGCGGGGCCTGGGTCGACGCCGCCGGCGGCGACACCTTCGAGACCAAGGATCCGGCCACCGGCGTGGTGCTGGCCGAGATCGCCAAGGGCGGGGCCGCCGACGTCGACGCCGCGGTGGCCGCCGCGCGCAAGGCCTTCGACGGCGGCGAGTGGCCGTCGCTCACCCCCATGCAGCGCTCGCGCCTGCTGTGGACCCTGGCCGACCTGATCGAGGCCAATATCGACGAGCTGGCCGAGCTGGAGACCCTCGACCAGGGCAAGCCGCTTTATGTCGGCCGCTGGGCCGAGATCCCCGGGGCGGTGAACCAGTTCCGCTACTACGCGGGCCTGGCCACGGCCATCGAGGGGCGCACGATCGACAGCTCGATCAACTACCAGCCGGCCGGCAAGCAGGTGGCCAGCTGGACCCTGCGCGAGCCGGTCGGCGTGGTCGCCGCCATCGTGCCGTGGAACTCGCCGTTGGTGCTGACGGCCATGAAGCTGGCGCCGGCCCTGGCGGCCGGTTGCACCGTGGTGCTGAAGCCCGCCGAAGACACTTCGCTGACCGCCGTGCGCTTGGCCGAACTGGTGCAGCAGGCCGGCTTCCCGGCGGGCGTCCTGAACCTGGTGACCGGCCTGGGCGGCGAGGCGGGCGCGGCCCTGGCCTCGCACCAGAACGTCGACAAGGTTGCCTTCACCGGCTCGACCCCGACGGGGCGGGCGATCCTCGACGCGGCCAAGGGCAACCTGAAAAAGGTCAGCCTGGAGCTGGGCGGCAAGTCGCCGGTGGTGATCCTGCCCGACGCCAACCTCGACCTGGCCATCCCCGGCGCAGCCAACGCCATCTTCTTCAACGCGGGCCAGGTGTGCGTGGCCGGCTCGCGTCTCTACGCCCACCGCTCGATCTACGACCGGGTGGTCGAGGGCGTGGCGGCCCAGGCCCGGGGGCTGCAACTGGGTCACGGTCTGGATCCGGCCACCCACATGGGTCCGCTCGTGTCGCGCAAGCAGGCCGACCGCGTGGCGGGCTTCGTGGCCGGTGCGGCCGCGGCCGGCGCCGAGGTGCTGACCGGCGGCCTGCAAGGCGGCGACGAGGGCACCTTCGTCACCCCGGCCGTGGTGGCGCGGGTCACCCCCGACATGGCCATCGTCCGCGAGGAGGTGTTCGGCCCGGTCGTGGTCGTCCAGGCCTATGACGAGATCGACGAGGTGGTGGCCGCGGCCAACGACAGCGAGTACGGCCTGGCCGCCAGCATCTGGACCGAAAGCCTGTCGCACGCCCATCGCCTGTCACGCCGCATCAAGGCCGGCACGGTGTGGATCAACTGCCACTCGATGTACGACAACAGCCTGCCGATCGGCGGGGTGAAGGCCTCGGGCTGGGGACGCGACAGCGGCCAGGTGGCGCTGGACGGCTACCTGGAATGGAAGACGGTCTGCGCGGTCGTCTGATGGAAACCGTCCAGATCACGGTCGGCGAGCGGCCGGTCCGGCTGACCGTCGCGCGGCCGTCGGCCGAGGCGAGGGCGGCGATCGCCTTCTCGCACGGCGCGTTCTCCGCGCCGGAGAAGTACGCCGCCCTGCTGGAAGGTTGGGCGGCGGCGGGCCTGCTGGTCGCCGCGCCGCTGCACGTCGACAGCACCGACCATCCTGATCGTGCGTCTTACGACCAAGGCGCTGTCTGGCGCACGCGACTGGAGGACCAGGCCGCGACGCTGGACTGGCTGGCCGGGCAGGGGGGGCTGGGTCTCGCCGCCGCCGGACATTCGTTCGGGGCGCTGCTCGCCCTGGCGGCCGGCGGGGCCGGCGTGCTGGCGCCGCCCGGCGCGCCGACGCTGGATCCGCGCGTCAAGGCCGTGGTCGCCCTGTCGCCGCCGCCGGCCACGCCGCCGTTGATCGGGCCTGAGGGCTTCGCCAGCACCGCCGCGCCGCTGCTGGTGCAGACCGGCGACGCCGACGTGCTGCCGGGCTTCGTCGACGACTGGCGCATGCGCCTGATCGCTTATGAGGCCCCGGCTCCGGGGAACCGCCACGCGCTGGTGCTGCCCGGTGTCGACCACTATTTCGGCGGGCTGATCTGCCGGCCGGAACTGCCCGGTCCGGCGCAGACCGAGGGCTTCGTTCAGGCTCTGGCGGTCTCGGCCGACCTGGTGCTGGCCCATGCCGCCGGCGAGGCTTCGGCGGTGGCCCGCATCGCGGCGCGGTCGAGCGATCCCAGCTTCACCACCCGCTGACCGTTGTGCGGATAGCGGGTCCGACACGCCTTTCAGCGTGGCGCGCCGGGGTTAAAGTCCCTCATCGAAACAAGGTTTTAGAGGTGCCTCATGGACGCTCCGGCCCTGGCCCAACGCGGGCGCGCGTCGCTCGATTTCCAGGCGGGCATATCGAAGGCGACCTTCGGCCTGCACTTCGCCTCCGAGGCGGAACTGGCCATGAAGGGCGTCACCGCCCAGACCATGCCCGACGACATGGATGAACGTCACGCCCTGGTCGTCGAGACCCTGGCCGACTCCAAGATCTTCAAGATCCGCGAGCTGTTCGGCGAATGGGCCTCGCGCACCCACGGCGCTCACTGCGACGAAGCCTTCGAGGAGCGTCGCGCGGTCATCGAGCCGTACCTGAAGAGCCTCGACGAAGGCGCCGCGACGCTGGACTACGGCGACGGCGAGACCCCGCCCAGCTACTGGAGCAAGGTTTGGTTCCACCGCACCACCGGCGGCTGGGACCACATCGACCACACCGGCTACGTCCACGGCGAGCTGGTGCACAAGCAGCTGGTGGCGCGCGGCTACGGCGGCGACATCTTCGGCCAGCGCCGGGCGGCCGCCCAGCAGGCGCCGCGCCGCGACTACAAGGAAATCCTCGATATCGGCTGCGGCTCGGGCCACTTCACCCAGGCCCTGCAGGAGACCTTCCCCGAGGCCCAGATCACCGGCATCGACTGGTCGGCCCGCATGCTCGAACAGGCCCGCCGCGTGGCCAATGAGAAGGGCTGGAACTGGAAGCTGATGGTCAAGGGCGGCGAGAACTCCGGTTTCGCCGACGAGAGCTTCGATCTCGTGACCACCTTCATCCTGTTCCACGAGGCCCCGCCGCGGATCATCAAGGCGGTGTTGGAAGAGGCGTTCCGGATGCTGAAGCCGGGCGGCGACATCATCATGGCCGACGTGCCGCGCTACGCCGAGATCGATAAGATGGCCTCGTGGCGCTACGACTACCTGGCCAAGTGGGGCGGCGAACCCTACTGGCGCGCCTCGGCCAGCATGGACCTGATCCAGACCTGCAAGGACATCGGCTTCGTCGACGTCGAGGGCGCGACCCAGGCTCCGACCCATTCCTACTACGTGCTGCGCGCTCACAAGCCCGCCTGATCCTTCCGACAACGAGCGAGCGACATGAACGCGATGAACCAGAAGACCTTCGAGCGCCCGATCTCCGAGCCGGTGAACCGCCGGATGCTGTCCGCCGACCAGATCGACGACCTGGGCGAGGCTATCCTCTCCCTGACCCGCGAGGTCTGGGTGCTGACCGACCGCATCCACGTGCTGGAAGCTGTGCTGGAAAGTCACGGCGTGCTGGCCAACGCCGAGATCGACGCCTTCCAGCCTGGCCCGGAACTGCAGGCCCAGCTGAACGCCAAGCGCGACGCGATCGTGCAGAACCTGATGCGCGCCCTGCGCGCGGCTCCCGAAGCCCGGAGCTGACGAGGTCCCCGCTGCAACTGCGCAGCGTGTAGCCTGGCGCGGTCGGAAACGACCGCGCCTTTTTTTGTGCTTGGGTGGAGGCGGGCGCGTTTTGAAACCTCTCCCACGGGGAGAGGGAGGGGCCCGCGCCGCAGGCG
>LNIY01000143.1 GCA_001449105.1 Caulobacter vibrioides
GCATCGCCGGCGTGCCGCGCGCCTCGCTCGTCGTCATCATGGCCACCCTGACCTATTTCGGCCTGCCCGAAGCCTGGATCGCCCTGGTGCTCGGCGTCGACCACCTGCTCGACATGGGCCGCTCGGCCACCAACGTCGTCGGCAACTCCGTCGCCGCCGCCGTGGTGGCCAAGTGGGAGGGCGAGCTGGAGGATGTGGATCCGGAACTGGTCAAGGCCGGCGCCTGATCCTTCTTCCGTAAAATCCCCGCGAAAGCGGGGACCCAGGCGTTTTTATCGTCGAGCGCCCGCGTTTCAGAAAAGCCTGGGCCCCCGCTTTCGCGGGGGTTTTACGGTTTTGGGGACTGGGGAATGAAAAAGGGCGGGACCTTGCGGTCCCGCCCTTTCTTCTTTGAGCGCTCGCGAGCCCCCTACTTCACCGTCTTGTCGACCGTCTCGCGCGTCACCGCGTGATAGAGCGGCCGGCTCTCCGCGTAGATCCGCTTGGCGATCGGCTGGCCCCAGTCGCCCTGGCCCCACAGCGACACGAACAGCGGCGCGACGAACTTGCGGCGGCCCTGGCCGGTCAGGAACTGCTCCAGCGACGGCACGGCCGGCTCGTAGCGATTGGCCACGGCCAGTTGCAGCCAGGCGAAGCGGATCTCGCTGTTGCCCTGGCCCGACAGGCCGAAGGCCGCGTCGACGGCCGCCAGGCGCTCGGCCGACAGCTGGCGCGGCAGGCTGCCGACGAAGCGCACGCGCTCGGACGTGCTCCAGCCCTTCCAGGCGTCGAGCGGCGCCGCGCCGCCGGCCGCGAAGGCCTTGGCCTGGGCGTCGACGGCCTCGAAGGCCTTGGACTGCACGTGGACCGCGTTCTCGGGCAAGCCCGGCTGGTAGACCCAGCGCTGGACGTCGATCTTGGCCTCCAGCGTCTTGTCGCCCTTGAACAGGTGCGTGCGCAGGTCGGCGATGAAGCCCTCGGCGGTCTGCGGCTGGAAGGCGTGGCGGTCGAAATAGCCGCGCAGATAGGCGTCCCAGCGCTCGCGGCCGACCTCCTTCTCGATGGTGCGCAGGAAGGCCGCGCCCTTCTCGTAGGGGATGTCGGTCATGCCGTCGTCGGGATCGCGGCCGGTCAGGTCGATGTGCAGGCGGGTGTCGGGACCGGTCGGGCCGCCGGCCTCGTCGATCGCCCGGTGCAGGTCGGTCCAGCCGAGGTCGGCCAGCATGGCGGCCGTGTCCTTGCCGTACAGGGCCTCCATGATCCGGTTCTCGAAATAGACCGTGAAGCCCTCGTTGAGCCAGAAGTCGGCCCAGGTGGCGTTGGTCACCAGGTTGCCCGACCACGAGTGCGCCAGTTCGTGCGCCACCAGGCTGACCAGCGAGCGGTCGCCGGCGATGATGGTCGGCGTGGCGAAGGTCAGGCGCGGGTTCTCCATGCCGCCGAACGGGAACGACGGCGGCAGCACCAGCAGGTCGTAGCGGCCCCAGCGATAGGGGCCGTAGAGCTTCTCGGCGGCCTCGACCATCTTCTCGACGTCGGCCAGTTCCCAGGCGGTGGCCTTCATCACCGACGGCTCGGTGTAGACGCCGGTGCGCTGGCCCAGCGGCTGGAACGTCAGGTCGCCGATGGCGATGGCGATCAGGTAGGGCGCGACCGGCTTGTCCATCCTGAAGCGATAGGCGCGGCCGCCGCCGGCGACAGGCTCGCCGTCGGGGGTCAGCATCTCGGCGCTCATCACCGCCTTCAGGCCTTCGGGCGCGACGATGCGGGCGGTCCAGGTCTGGCGGATCCCGGGGCTGTCCTGGGTGGGGATCCAGGTGCGGTTGAGGATCGCCTCGCCCTGGCTGAACAGATAGGGCTTGGCCTTGCCCGCCGTCTGCGAGGGCGCCAGCCATTGCAGGGCCGCGCCGTCCGGGGCGCTCTCATAGGCGATGACGATACGCTTGGCGCCGTTCAGCGTCACGGTCAGCGGCGCGCCCAGGTGCGGATCGGCCGCGCCCAGGGTCCACTTCAGCGGCTTGCCCTTGGCGTCCGTGATCGACTTGACCACCAGGCCCTTGCTGTCGAGCACGACCTCCTTGGCGCCGGGGGCCAGCAACAGGTCGATGGCGGCCGTGCCGACCATCTTCCTGCTCGTGAAGTCTGCGGTCAGGTCGAGGTCGACATGGGTGACGCGGGCGATCTTCGGCTTGGCGTAGGAGTGGATGTCGGTCGCGTCCGAGGCGGTCGACAGCGGAGCGACCATCGGCTTGGACGGCGCGGCCTGCGCCAGGGCCGGGACGGCGGCGGCGCCAAGCAGCGCGGCCATGAGGACGGCGCGCGGGGTGTTCGAAATCAGGGACATGAGCAATCCGTGGAAGCGGAACTTTGCCCCCTTATTCCAGATACGGACGGCTACAGATAGTCGAGCAGGCTCATCCCGGTCTTGATCGACCCGTCGGGGCCGAACATCGACGAAAGTTTCGCCGACAGGTTCTGCGTCGCGACCATCTTCTCGTACAGCGCCGGGGTCCAGCCGACCGCCTCGCGCTCCTCGCTGCTCATCGAGACGTACTGCGAGACCAGGGTGCGCCCGAAGGCCGCGCCGTCGCCCGACTGCTGGGCTGCCTTCCAGTAGGACGACACGCCGTCGCGGTTGCGGCTCTTGATCTCGTCTGCCGCCTCCTTGGCCTCGTGGTCCGAGAACTGGCCGCCCTTGTTCAGCGCGATGGCCGACAGCGAGCGGTCGTCGAAGCGGGCGAAATCGATCTTGCCGGCGTCGGGACCGGTGGCCATCCCCTCCCCCGTCGCCAGCGAATACTGGCGGTCCAGCGCCACGCGGACGTCGGCGACCACGTCGTCGATGTCGCGCGAACGAGGATTGGAGACGACGCCGCCGTTCTGCTTGACGTAGGCGGCGACCGGATCGTCGGCGATGCCCGTCGGGGCGGTTCCCGGCTTGGCGGTCGCCTGGCGCAGGCCCTCGACCAGGGCGGCCTTCTCGTTCTGCCACTTCAGCGTGGCCTTCTCCTCGGTCCCCGCGCCCTCGTGGCGGGTCAGGGCGGCCTTGTAGAGGCCGGCATAGTCGCCGGTGACCCGGGCGTCGGCGGCCGGTCCGGCCAGGGCGGCGTTCTGGCCCGACTGCAATTGCAGGCTGGCGACCACCTGCTCCTCGATCGGGAAGGTTCCGCCCTGGTTGGAGGCGATGGCGTAGAGGCTGCGGCGATCCAGGCCCGAGACGTCGATCGTCGCCTTGCCGTCCTTCAGGGCGCTGGTCGCCTTGGCGGCCGACAGCAGGGCGTCCAGGCTCTTGCGGGCGTCGGACACCACGGTGGCGAGGTCGCGGCCGTCGGCCTTGCCGGCCAGCGCCGCCTGGGCTTCCGCCGACAGGGTGACGCTGACGCTCGACGCGCCCGTCCTGGCGGCCTCGGCGGCCTTGGCCTGCTGCTGGGCGGCGGTCCCCGTCTGGGCAGTCGCCGCGCCGGAATAGGCATAGGCGGCGGCGTATCCCTGCGACCCGATCCTGGTCATCACGCACTCGAGCTCGATTCAACTTCGGCGAGTTGTATCAGGCTAGATGCGATTTGAAATGTTTGGAAATCAGGGATTTGGTTGGTTAACGCCGAAGCGGCGCCCGCGAAACCGCGTCCCGTCCATTAAGCGCCACTTTTGCGTGTGGAGCTTGGCCGCGCCCGCCGGGATCGACGGCCGGCCGACCAGTCCACATCGGAGACATCCATGATCGCAGCCCTGTTCGCGGCCATCGCCCTCGACGGCTCGGCCCCGCCGCCCCAGGTCGCCGATCCCCGGCCGCCCGGCGCGGCCGCGCCTCAGGCGTTCGATCCAGCGGCGGTGCGGGCGATCGAGGCGGCCGCCTACGACTATGTCGATGGCCAGCTGGAGGGGGATACGGCTCGCGTCGCCCGCGTGCTGCATCCGGACCTGGCCAAGCGCGCCGTGCGCTCGCGCCCCGATCCGGACGAGGTGCTGGGCCTGCGGCGGATGAGCCGAGACGAGCTGGTGGACCTGACGCGGCAGGGCGCCCTGAAGACGCCGCGCGAGAAGTGGGACCGCAGCGTGAAGGTCCTCGACGTCGCCGGCAACGTGGCGGTGGCGCGGGTCGAGACGCCCTGGTTCGTCGACCACCTGAACCTGGGGCGGTTCGGGGATCGCTGGGTGATCGTCAACGCGCTCTGGTACGCCAAGCCGCGCGCCAACTGACGGATGAAAACAATCACGCCCCGGGGCCGAGCCGCGGGGCGTGATGCTTGGTCCTACTCGGCGTGGCCCGGCTTGCGCGGGGTAGCCCAGGGATCGGAGACGTCGGCCAGCACCACCTCGATGCAGTCGACGGCCACCTTCAGGTCGCCGCCGCCCGCGAAGGTCAGCAGCACCGTGCCGCCGGGAGCTTCCAGCCCCGGCTCGAAGGCGATCGACAGCAGCTCGACCACCGCCTGCTTGGCGTCGCGGCGCAGGTTGCGGGCCTGGACGCCGGTGACGTCGCCCAGTTGCAGGGCCGAACGCACGCGCTCGCCGCCCTTGCCCCGCTTGGCGCCCGCTTCCCAGCGGAAGCGGTTGCAGGCCAGGGTCAGGGTGCGGGCGCTGGCGTCCCAGCGGATGTCGCCGATCTTGGCGATGGCGTCCTGCAGGGCGGCCGAGACCACCTCGAGGTCGGCGGGCTCCTGGGCCAGCAGGCGGAGAGGCGCGGCGCTCATGCTTACAGCTCCGGCTCGCCGTCGCCCTTGATGCGACGCACCTGGGCCCCGCAGGCGCCCAGCTTCTCTTCCAGCCGCTCGAAGCCGCGGTCCAGGTGATAGATGCGCGACACGACCGTCTCGCCGCGAGCGACCAGACCGGCGATCACCAGGCTGACGGACGCCCGAAGATCGGTGGCCATCACCTCGGCGCCTTCCAGCTGCTCGACGCCGCGCACGCGGGCCTCGCCGCCGTGCACCGAAATGTCGGCGCCCAGGCGCATCAGCTCGGGGGCGTGCATGAAGCGGTTCTCGAAGATCGTCTCGCGGATGCGGCTCTCGCCGTTCGCCGTCGTCATCAGGGCCATGAACTGGGCCTGGAGGTCGGTGGCGAAGCCGGGGAACGGCGCGGTCTCCAGGTCGACGGCGTTCAGGCGCGAGCCGTTGCGCTTGACGATGACGCCGTCCTCGGTGCGGACGACGGTGGCGCCGGCCTCCTCGAGCTTGACCGACAGGCTCTCGATCAGTTCCGGACGGGCCTTGGTCAGGCGCACTTCACCGCCGGCCATGGCGGCGGCGACGGCGTAGGTGCCCATCTCGATGCGGTCGGGGATCACCGAGTGGGTGGCGCCGTGCAGGCGGGCCACGCCGGTGATGGTGACGTTGGGGGTGCCCGCGCCCTCGACCTTGGCGCCCATGGCGTTCAGGCATTCCTGCAGGTCGACCAGTTCCGGCTCGCAGGCGGCGTTGCGGATGACCGTCACGCCGTCGGCCAGCACGGCCGCCAGCATGGCGTGCTCGGTGGCGCCCACCGAGACGATCGGGAAGACGATCTCGGCGCCCTTCAGGCCGCGCGGGGCCTGGGCGTAGACGTAGCCTTCGTGCAGGTCGATCTTGGCGCCCAGGGCCTCCAGGGCCTGCAGGTGCAGGTCGACCGGACGCGCGCCGATGGTGCAGCCGCCGGGCAAGCTGACCTTGGCCTGGCCCGAACGGGCGACCAGCGGGCCCAGCACGTTGAACGAGGCGCGCATCTGGCGCACCAGGTCATAGGGCGCGAAGCCGCTGGTGATCTCCGGCGCGTGCAGGATGGTCTGCTGGCCGTCGGGACCGTCGTCGCTTTCGGTGACGCTGACGCCGAGGCGCGTCAGCAGCTTGCCGAGGAATCGCGTGTCGGCCAGGCGCGGCATGTTGGTCAGGCGCAGCGGCTCGTCGGTGAGCAGGCTGGCGGCCATCAGCTTGATGGCCGAGTTCTTGGCGCCGCTCACCGGGATGGTCCCGTTCAGCTGCGCGCCGCCGGTGATGGCGATGCGATCCAATGAAAATCCCTCGAACGCGCGAAAAAGACGTCCTTCGCGCGGGTCACATGTGAGGTCGCGGTTCTAACGCTTGCAAGTGGGCATGCAAGAGGCCGCGCCGATTCCCCTACTCGCCGCTTTCCGACGGCGATTCCGGCTTGGCCGAAGCGCTGGCGGGCGCCTTGCGACGGCGAAGGTTGGTTCGCAGGGCCTGGGCCAAACGCGCCTCGCGATCGGCTTTTTCCTTGTCCTGACTGGGGTTTGGCTTCGATGACTGACTCATGTGTCCACAGGTGAATTGCGTGCGGGCCTTGGTCAATACGATTTGGGCTTTGCAATCCCGGAAATCGTTGGCTATACGCCCCTCCTCGCCGCCGCCGTAGCTCAGTGGTAGAGCGCATCCTTGGTAAGGCTGAGGTCGGCAGTTCAATCCTGCCCGGCGGCACCACGGGGACCCAGATGGAAGTCTGGGTCCCCACCACACTCCAAAAATGCGGCGAGAACCACCCTGCTCAGGCAGCGCTTCGATGCGCGCTAGAGGCTTCCCGCCTCGCCGGCCGGTATCGGTCCCTGCACGAATTCGATCAGGTTGCCGGCCAGGTCGCGGATGAAGCAGGCCGTGCCGTGCGGCATGACCTTGAGCCAGACGATGTCGGCTCCCCTCTCCTTCAGTTCCTCGACCAGGGTCGTCACGTCCGGCGCGACGAAGGCCACGTGCTTGACGCCGTGGGTATGGACGTCGCGGTCGGGAACGCGGCGCTCGTCCGGCAGGGGCGCGGCCCCGGGGACCTCGAACAGCTCGATCCGCAGGTCGCCGTTGGCGATCATCGCCACCTGGGCGGGGATGGTGGGGATCTCGAAGCGGCGCTCCAGGGAAAAGCCCAGCACGCGCCCGTACCAGTCCACCGCCGCGTCGAGGTCGGGAACGCTGATTCCGCCGTGGTGAAAGCCGTACCTGAAGCCGCCCATCGATAGTCACCCCGCCCCGACCGCATGGAGAGGCCATGCGGTCGGCCAGTCTTGCCCGGCGATGGGGGGACGTCATCGGGCCCGGACGAACCGCTCGCACAGCGAACGGCGGCGAAGGGTCGAGGCCCACCAGGGCGGGCCTCGTTGCTCGGATCAGAAGTCGAAGCGCGCGCCCACGCCCCAGGTGGCCGGCGCGCCCACCAGGCGGGCGGCGCCGTTCAGCTCGGGGAAATAGACCTCGTCGGTGATGTTCTTGCCGTAGGCGTAGACCGTCCAGTTCGACGGCGTGGCCAGCTCCACCCGGGCGTTGACCAGGGTGTAGGCCTTGGCCGTGTTGCCGGGCGCGGCGTTGAGGCGATTGCTCTCCTCGCCGTGGTGGGTGACGCCCAGGCGGCTGCGCAGGGCAAAGCCGTCCTTGAGGAACAGCTGGTGGTTCAGCGCCAGGGTCGCCGAGACGTCCGGCGCGCCCGGCAGCGGGTCGCCGACCGTCTGCAGCACGTCGGCCACGCGGTTGGAGCTGAACGACAGGATTTCGGTGTCCAGCCAGGTGGCGTTGGCGTCCAGTTGCAGGCTCTGGCGCTCGGTGCGGAGGAGCTGGGCGCTGATCGCCGCCTCGAAGCCGTCGCTGCGGGCCTTGCCGACGTTCGCCCGGCCGTTGGTGTCGTTGGCCAGGCGCGTCGTGGCCTGCAGCTCGCTGAACCGGTAGCGGAAGGCGTCCAGCGACACCCGCACCCGCGAGGTCGACCAGCGCAGGCCGGCCTCGTAGGCGATGACCGTCTCCGAGGCGAAGGGCTTGGTCTCGGCCACGGTGAAGATCGAGGTGCCGTCGAAGCCGCCGCCGCGATAGCCGGTGCCGCCCGAGACGAAGACGTTGAGGTCGGGGGTGAACTCGTACTTGGCCGTCACCCGGCCCGAGACGTTGTCGTCCTCGAAGGTCTCGTCCCAGGCGAACGGATTGGTGGTGGCGAAGGTCGTCGTGAAGGTGCTGATGCCCCAGGGGTTCTGGTCGACGTTCCTGCCCTTGTAATCGGCGTCGTCGCGCGTGTAGCGCAGGCCCGCCGACAGTTGCAGCTTGTCGATTGGCCGGTAGTCGACCTGGCCGAACAGCGCCATGCTGGTGCGCTTCTGCTTGTGCAGGTTGTCGTAGATGGTCAGCGCCGAATAGCTGATCCAGTTGGTGTCGAACTTGACCTCGTCGGTGACGTAGAAGGCGCCGGCGATCCAATCGACCTTGCCGCCGCTGTCGTCGGCCAGGCGCAGCTCCAGCGAGGCCTGGCTCAGCTTCTCGTTCGCATCGAAGTACGAGGCCGGATAGGGCGAGCCGTCGCCGTTGCCCTGAACCGAGCGCTTGGAGCCCTGCCAGCCGCCGACGGCGGTGAAGTTCAGGTTCTCCTTCACGCGATGGGCCAGGGTCGCCGAGCCGCCGTAGATGTCGATCTCGTGGGTCGGATAGCCCGACGAGTAGAACTCGTAGGGGTCGCTGTTCTCGCCGGCGTTGGCCAGGGTGGCGTCCTGGGCGCGGGCGATGCGGTCGTACTGGCGGGTGTCGCCGCGGTCACGGCTGCCGAACAGCTTGACGGTCAGGTCGGTCTCGGGCGCGAGGGCGAAGTCGATGGTGGCGCGGGCGGCGAACAGGTCCTTGTCGCCGAAGCCCTCGCGGCGGCCTGGATCGGCCAGCGGCGGCACCTGGGTCTGCACCACGCCGCGCACCGACGGACGATAGCCGGCCAGCAGGCCTGCGCCCGCGCCGTCCATGAAGCCGCCGCCGTTCTGGGCCAGCACCGCCAGGCGCACGCCGACATTGTCGCCCACCGGGCCGCCGACCGAAGCCTCCAGCTCGGTGTAGTCGTAGGAGCCGTATTCCAGGCGGGCCGAGCCCTCGACCTCCTTGCCGGGGCCGCGGGTGATGGCGTTGATCACGCCCGCCGTGGTGTTGCGGCCGTACAGCGTGCCTTGCGGGCCCTTCAGCACCTCCACCCGGTCGAGGTCGAACAGCGGCATGCCCAGATAGGCGTTCGAGGTCTGGTAGACGCCGTCGACGTGCAGGGCCACCGACGGGTTGCCGTTGGGCTTGTAGTCGTCGGCCCCGCCGATGCCGCGGATGCTGATCAGGCCGTAGTTGGTGCCGCCGAAGGCGTAGTTCACCGACAGGCCGGCGACCTCGTCGACGAGATCCACCACGCTGGTGATCCCCCGGCGCGAGGCGTCGGCCCCGTCGACCACCGCCACGGCCATCGGCACGTCCTCGATGGCGGCCGAGCGCTTCTGGGCGGTGACCACCACCTCGTCGAGATGGCTGATCTCGGGCTTGTCCTCGGCGGCGATGGTGAAGGTGCGCTCGCCGGTGGCGACGGCCTTCAGGCCGGTGCCGGCCAGCATGCGCTCCAGGGCCTCGGCGGGGCTGCGGGCCCCGGCGACGGCGGCGGCGCGCTTGCCGCGCACCAGGGCCGGCGCATACAGCACCTGCACGTCGGCCTGGCGGGCGAAGGCCGGCAGGGCCAGCTCCAGCGGCTGGGCGGCGAGGGTGAACGCCGCCGGCGCCGAGCCTTGGGCCAGAACCGGGGAAGCCGCCCCGAAGGCCGCGACCGCGCAGCAGGCCAGCAGGCCGCGCCGCAGCACCCGGGCGCGCGAAGAGAAGCTCGTCATCGATATCGTCCTAAACAGCCGCCGGCCCCTGACCGATCGACTCCAGGAA
Source organism: Caulobacter vibrioides (assembly GCA_001449105.1). Taxonomy (GTDB): domain Bacteria; phylum Pseudomonadota; class Alphaproteobacteria; order Caulobacterales; family Caulobacteraceae; genus Caulobacter; species Caulobacter vibrioides_C. The sequence continues at coordinate 9,612 of LNIY01000143.1, forward strand.
CTGGCCCTGCGGCCGAACCCTCATCCCGTCGCAGAAATTTCATCGACGGCGGGGTGAGGGCTCACCCCGACGCCCCCGGCTCGATCCGCCAGGTCGCCTCCCCCACCTGCCGCACGTTCAGCCCGAACGCCGCCTGCATGGCGCCGGCGAACTCGCGCGCGCCGTCGTAGCGGAACGAGCCCGAGACGCGGATCGCGCCCAGTTCGGGCCGGCCCAGCACCAGCTGGTCGCCGGAATAGCGGTTGAAGGCCGCCACCACCTCGCTCAGCGCCTCGTCGTCGAACACCAGCCGGCCGCTGCGCCAGGCCGTCAGCCCCTCGAGATCGGCCGTCGCCAGGCGCGGCGCCGCCGCCGGTCCCGACAGCACCTGGCCCGCCGCGACCCTGCGGCCGACCGCGCCCTCCGCGGCCGCCACCTGCAAGGCCCCCTCCTCGAGCAGGATCTGCGATCCGCCTTCGCCGAACGTCACCTGGAAGCGCCCCCCGGCGCTTTCGGCGATCTGGTCGCCGGCCGTGACGCGGAACGGACGATCGCTCGCGCGGCGGGCCTCGAAATAGGCCTGCCCCTCGTCGAGCCGCACGGCGCGGACCTTCGAGGTGAACCTGACGCGGATCTTCGACATCGGCGCCAGCGTCACCCGCGAGCCGTCGGGCAGCGGGGCCGTCAGGCGCTCGCCCACCCCGGTGCGGATCGTGGCCTGGGCGGCGCTCGCCATCATCAGGCCAATGCCGCCCGCCCCGGCCGCGGCCACGGCCGCCCCGGCCATGCCCAGCAGCGCCCGCCGGCTGGGACCCGAGGCCGCCCGCAGCGCCGCCGAGCGCATGCGCAGCAGTTCGCGGTCGCCGCCCGCCTCGCCCAGGACGTCCCACGCCTCCTCGACGTCGTGATAGGCGCGGGCGTTGTCGGCGTCGGCCATCCAAGCGTCGAAGGCGCGCCGCTCGCCTGCCGGCATGCGGTCGTCCTCGGCCTTGGCGAACCAGTCGGCGGCCGCCTCGCCGGGCTTGCGCGGACGGACCATCAGGCGTCCTCCCGCAGGGCGTCGCGCAGCACGGCCATCGAGCGAGCCAGGTGCTTCTCGACCGCGCTGACCGAGATGCGCAGGCGCGCGGCGATCTCGGCGTGGCTCATGTCCTCGAAGCGGCGCAGGATCACGATCGTGCGGGCGCGCGGCGGCAGCGACTTCAGCGCCGCGCGGATGCGGGCCAGGTTCTGGCGTCCGCCCACCACCTGCTCGGCGCCCGGCAGGTCGTCGGCCGGGTCCATCCGCTCCAGGTCGACCGGGCCTCCCTCCAGACGCGCGCGATCGCGGCGGGCCTTGTCGCGCAGCAGGTTGGCGGCGGCCTCGAAGACGTAGCCGTCGACGTTCTCCAGCGCCATCAGCCCCCGGCGCCGCAGCAGCCGCACGAACAGGTCCTGGACCAACTCCTCGCCCTCGACCCGCGAGCCTGTGCGGCGGGTAAAGTAGCTGAGCAGCGGGGCCCGCAGCCGGCGGGTCAGGGCCTCGAAGCGCTCTTCGCCGGGCGGCTCGAGGCGCAGGCTGGAAACCGAAAGGGACATGGCGCGGCCATGCCACCGCCGGGCGACAAACGCGTGACAGTCGGGCGACGGCCACGGGGCCAGGCAGCTTAAGTATATCGCGCCTTTACTTCGCCAAGCTGAAGCTTGCGCACCGTCAAACGTAGACTTTCCGACACAAATAACTGGTTACCGATGCGCTGTCCTGACGCATTACGCGAGTCAGATGCGCCCTATACACATCGATTAAGCATATCGATTAACCACAGCTGATCGGGGGAGCGTCGATGACGTTCGACTTCGCACGCCGGGCCATGGGCCTGGCGGCCATAGCGACCTGCTGCCTGTTCGCCATCCTCGCGGTTTCTGGTCCGGCCGCCGCCCAGGTCCTGGAGATCGGCGACGAGGGCGAGATCACCCGCTTCGAGGGCCCGGCCGTCTATACTGGCGAGTCCGTCGAGGCGATCGCGCCGCCGCCGACGCCGGTCGTCGAGGCCGGCCACGAGGAGGTTCGCCGCGAGATCGCCGTGGCGGCCGCCGCCTACGCGCTCGACCCCAAGCTGGTCGAGGCCGTGGCCTGGCGCGAAAGCCGCTTCAAGCCCACCGCCCGCTCGCGCAAGGGCGCCATGGGCGTCATGCAGCTGATGCCGGCCACCGCCCGCGACCTGGGCGTGGATCCGTCCGACATGGCCCAGAACGTTCGCGGCGGGGCGATGTACCTGCGCCAGATGCTCACCCGCTTCGGCGGCGACGTGAAGCTGGCGCTCGCCGCCTACAACGCCGGCCCCGGCGCCGTCCTCAAGCACGGCGGCGTGCCGCCCTACGCCGAAACCCAAGCCTACGTGACCTCGATCCTCGGCCGCATGGCCGTGTCGGGCGCCGCCTTCGCCGTTCCCGCCCTCGGAGCCTCCAACTGATGCGTAAGTTCGTACAAGCCCGCGCCGCCGCCCTGGCGACCGCCCTCGCCGCCGCCGCCAGCCAGGCTCACGCCCAGGCCGTGCAGGCCGACCCGCAGGGCTCGTCGGCCGTGCTGTCGGGCGTGATGTGGCTGCAGGGCACGCTGCTGGGCAACGTCGCCACCGCCGTGGCGGTGATGGCCGTGGCCGCCGTCGGCTTCATGATGCTGACCGGCCGGATGAACTGGCGCTATGGCGCGACCGTCATCCTGGGCTGCTTCATCCTGTTCGGCGCCACCACCATCGTCAGCGGCATCCGCACGGCGGCGGGCGCGTAAGAGCCGATGGCCGCTCCCCTCGATCGCGACGTGGTGTTCGGGGCCCTGACCCGGCCCCAGATGTTCGCCGGCGTGACCTACAGCTACTTCGTCGTCAACGGCGTGGTCACGACCGAGCTGTTCCTGATCACCAAGTCGTTCTGGGCGCTGCTGGCGGCCCTGGTGATCCACGCGATCGGCTACGCGGCCTGCCTGCGCGAACCGCGCATCTTCGACCTGTGGCTGACCAAGGTCAGCCGCTGCCCCCGCGTTCCCAACTTCCGGGCCTGGCGATGCAACAGCTACCAACCGTGAATCCGAAGCCCAGGGCGAGCAAGGAAGCGTCGGCCGGCAAGCGCCTGCCCTACGCCCGCCTGCTGGACGAGCGCACGATCGAGACGCGCGACGGCCTCTTGATGCAGGTGATCCACCTGGCCGGCCTGCCGTTCGAGACGGCCGACAGCGAGACCCTGAACTACCGCAAGGCCGTGCGCGACGTGATGCTGCGGGGCCTGGCCTCCTCGCGCTTCGCCGTCTACCACCACATCATCCGCCGCGAGGCCAAGGTGGGCACGGAAGGCGCGTTCTCCGACGACTTCAGCACCCGCCTCGACGCCGAGTGGAGCGCGCGCCTTTCGGGCCGCAAGCTCTACGTCAACGACCTGTTCCTGACGATCGTGCGCCGGCCGCTGCAAGGCCAGGGCGGACTGATCGACAAGGCCCTGCGCCTCGTCCAGGGCGCCGACCGCGCCCAGGCCGCCGGCCAGAAGGTCCAGGACCGCCGCGAACTGGACGCCGCCCGCGATGGGCTGGTCTCGGCGCTGACGCCCTATGGCGCGCGGGTGCTTGGCCGGTACCAAGGCGCCAACGGCGCCTGCTCCGAGCCGCTGGAATTCCTGTCCTGCCTCTATAACGGCGAGATGCGCCCGGTGCTGGCGCCGCAAGGCGACGCGGGCGAGTACCTGCCCTATCGCCGCGTCAGCTTCGGCCACGAGACGCTGGAGCTGTCGCGCGCCGGCGCCCTGGCGCGCGGTTTCGCCTCGATCGTCTCGGTCAAGGACTACCCGGCCCAGACCACGCCCGGCATGCTCGACGACCTGCTGCGCCTGCCGTGCGAGATGGTGGTCACCCAGAGCTTCGGCTTCGTCGACCGCCAGCCGACGCTGGACCGCATGAACCTGGCCCTGCGCCGCATGCGCGCGGCCGACGACGATGCCGTCAGCGTCAAGGCCGACCTGATCCGCGCCAAGGACGACGTCGTCAGCGGCCGCGCCGCCTTCGGCGAGCACCACCTGTCGGTGCTGGTGCGCGGCGAGAACCTCGATGGCCTCGACCAGTCCACCGCAGAGGTGATGAGCGCCTTCACCGAGATGGGCGCCATCGCCGTGCGCGAGGACGTCAACCTGGAGCCGGCCTTCTGGGCGCAGTTCCCGGGCAACTTCAAGGACGTCGCCCGCCGGGCGCTGATCTCGACCGCCAATTTCGCCGGCTTCGCCAGCGGCCACAACTTCCCGGTCGGCAAGCCCCTGGGCAACCACTGGGGTCCGGCGGTGACGCTGCTGGAGACCACCTCGGCCGGCCCCTACCACTTCAATTTCCACAAGGGCGATCTGGGCAACTTCACGATCATCGGCCCGTCGGGCTCGGGCAAGACCGTGGTGCTGAACTTCCTGCTGGCCCAGGCCCAGAAGTACAGGCCGCGCACCGTCTTCTTCGACAAGGACCGCGGGGCCGAGATCTTCCTGCGCGCCATCGGCGGCCGCTACGAGGTGCTGCGTCCCGGCCAGGCCACGGGCTTCAACCCGCTGGCCCTGGAGGACACGCCCGCCAACCGCCGCTTCGTCGCCGACTGGATCGCGCGCCTGGTCTCCCAGCCCGGCGAGGCCCTGCCCCCCGACGACCTGGCCCGCATCAAGGACGCGGTCGACGCCAACTACGACCAGGCGCCGAAGCTTCGTCGCCTGCGGTTCTTCGCCGAGCTGTTCAAGGGCGCGCGCCGTCCCGACGCAGCCGACCTGGCCGCGCGGCTGGCGCCCTGGCACGGGACGGGCGAGCACGCCTGGCTGTTCGACAACGCCCAGGACGGCCTCGATTTGTCGGCCGCCACCCTGGGCTTCGACATGACGCAGCTGCTGGACGACCCGGCCCTGCGCACCCCGGCCATGATGTACCTGTTCCACCGTGTGGAGCAGCGCCTGGACGGCCACCCGACCCTGATCGTCGTCGACGAGGGCTGGAAGGCGCTGGACGACGACGTCTTCGTGGCCCGGATCAAGGACTGGGAAAAGACCCTGCGCAAGCGCAACGGCCTGGTGGGCTTCGCCACCCAGTCGGCCCAGGACGCCCTGGAAAGCCGCATCGCCAGCGCCATCGTCGAGCAGGCCGCCACCCAGATATTCATGGCCAATCCCAAGGCCCAGGCCCGCGACTACTGCGAAGGCTTCGGCCTGACCGAGCACGAGTTCGAGCTGGTCCGCAGCCTGCCCGACACCGCCCGCTGCTTCCTGATCAAGCACGGAACCGACAGCGTCGTGGCCCGCCTGAACCTGGCCGGCTCGCCCGAGCTGCTGACGGTGCTGTCGGGCCGCGAGAGCACGGTGCGCAAGCTGGACGTCCTGCGCGAGCGCCTGGGCGACGCGCCCGAGGCCTGGATGGCCAGGCTGCTGAAGGAGGCCGCATGACCCCCGTCGCCTGCCCCGCCGCCGACGCCGCCCTGGTGCAGGGCCTGATCGGCTCGGTCGACTGCCAGGTGCACGGCCTGGCCCAGACCGGCTACGCCGCCCTGTCGGCGCCCGGCTCGCCGGTCTCGACCCTGCTGACCGTGCTGATGACCCTGTACGTGGCCTTCATGGGCTACCGCCTGGTGCTCGGCCGGGGAGCCTTGCGCATCGGCGACGCCACCATCGCGGCGGTGAAGCTGGCCCTGGTCGTGGCCCTGGCCACCAACTGGGCGCTGCTGGAGACCCTGGTCTACGACCTGCTGTTCAAGGCCCCGGCCGAGGTCGGCGCCCTGCTGCTGGCCCATCTGGACGGCGGCGGCGCCGGCAAGCTCGATCCCTATGTGCGCCTGCAGTTCGCCTTCGACGGCCTGCAGGAAGCCGCCCAGCACTTCGCCACCCGCGCCGGCGCCCGCGACGCGGCCCTGCAGGGCGGCCCCGGCTTTGCCGCCTTCGCCGCCAATGTCGGCGGCCTCGTCATGCTGCTGACCAGCCTGGGCGTCGTCCTGGCCTGCAAGGTGGTGCTGTCGGTGCTGCTGGCCCTGGCCCCCATCGTCGCCGGCCTGCTGCTGTTCGAGACCACACGCGGCCTGGTCGAGGGCTGGCTGAAGGCGATGATCGCCCTTTCCATCCTGCCGATGATCGCCACCCTGGCCCTGTCGCTGGAGCTGGCGATGATGGCCCCGTCCCTGAAGGCCCTGGCGGCCATGAAGGACGTCCAGCAGTTCGCCGAGCTCGACATGGGTCCGGCCATCACCGTGCTGGTGCTGAGCCTCGTCTTCGCCGCCGTGCTGGTGGCCGCCGCCATCGCCGTGTGCGTCATCGCCGCCGGCCTGCGCCTGCCGCGCGAGCGCCAGGTCGGCCAGGAGGCCTTGCCCGTCTCCGCGTCCGGCGGTTCGACCGCCGCGCCTATGGAGCCGCCGTCGCGCGCCGCCCACGTGGCCGCCGCCGCCGTCAGCCTGGCCCGCCGCGAGGAGCAGGCCGCCGCGAGCGCCGCCTCGGCCACGATGATCGGACCTCGCCGACTCATGGTTGTGTCGGATCGCGGCGTCCCCGGGACGGCCGCTTCGCCCACCCAGTCCGCGGTCGCCGCCGTTCCGCTCGGCGCCAGCTACCGCCGCCCAGCCTCGCCCCGCCGCACCGCCGCAGGGGCCCGGAGAGACCTGTGACCCTGCCCGTCCGTACCGGAGTTTCGCCCGTGAAGCGCTCGCTTCTCGCCCTGTCGCTCGCCTGCGGCCTGACCGCCCCGGCCATGGCGCAGACGGCCGCGCCGGCCGTCGATGGCCAGCCGCCTGCGACGATCCCGAGCCGTATCCGCACCTACCTCTACAGCCCCGACGAGATCTACAGCCTGGTCGGCAAGTTCCGCTTCCAGACCATCATGGAGTTCGGCCCCGGCGAGCGCATCCAGAACGTCGCGATCGGCGACGCCATGGGCTGGCAGGTGACGCCGACCAAGGACGCCAACCTGCTGTTCCTCAAGCCGATCGAGCTGGCCCCGCCCACCAACCTGACGGTGATCACCAACCTTCGTCGCTACATGTTCGACCTGTCGGTGGCCGGCGACGACGCGGTCACCGCCGAACCGGTCTACATGATCCGCTTCCGCTATCCGGCCGAACGTCCCGCCAAGGACAAGCCGGCGACGAGCCCGGCGCCGCGCAACACCGCCTATACGATCCAGGGCGCGCCCGCCGTGTCGCCGTCGTTGGTGTTCGACGACGGCCGCGCCACCTATTTCGCCTGGCCGCAGCAGACCGACCTGCCGGCGATCTTCGTGATCGGCGCCGACGGCTCCGAAGGCCTGGCCAACGCCGTGGTCAAGGGCGGCTTCCTGGTCGTCGACCAGATCGCGCCGCGCTTCGTGCTGCGCAGCGACAAGACGGTCGCCACCGTCGTCAACGGCGGATGGCGCACGCCGCAAGCCTCTTCCGAGAAGACCCCATGACCGACGACATCGATCCGCGCCTGACGCCCCAGGTCCAAGAAGACCTGGCCGCCGCCGACGCCCGGGCCCTTCCCGTGGTGGGCAAGAGCGGCGGCGTCTCCAACCTCGCCATCATGGCCGGCTTCGGCGTGTTCGGCGTGGTCGTGTTCGCCTGGCTGTCGAGCCATCGCGCCGACGCCCGCCAGCGCGAGCCCGTGGTCCCGCCGGCCGCCGCCCAGCCCGCGCCCGTGGCCAAGCTCGCCCAGGTGCAGGGACCGCTCTACGCCGTGCCCGCGCCGCAGTTCACGGTCGACAACAGCGCGCCGGAGCCCGATCCGGCGCGCTGTTGTCGACCGTGAACTGCGGCGCGGGCACGGCGTAGAGC
>LNIY01000144.1 GCA_001449105.1 Caulobacter vibrioides
CCCCCCCCACCCTGCTTTCCCCCAAGCCGATCGCGCTGCCCCCCCCCCCCACCCGGCCGGCCCGGCGGCGAGTCCGCCGACCCCATCGTGCGGGCCGTGGAGTTCGTGGCCAAGGCGCGGGGGCCCGCCCCGCAGGCGCTGGTGGACGTGCCCGCGCAATAGACGCTCCCCCTGAGGGGGGAGCTGTAGGAGAAGCCGGCTGAGGGGGCTCACCTCAGCGCCGGCTGCGCCTCCAGCCGCATCCGATATGCCATCACCGCCGTATGGCCGAGTTTCTCGACCAGGCGCCAGTTGACGATGGCCCCCACCGGCGCGCCGACGACCGGCAGCAGCTGGGCCAGTTTCGCCAGATCGATGTGGTCGCGGTACTGCTGCTGGAAGGCGCGCCAGTCGAAACCGGAAAGATCGGTCGGGTGCGTGCGCGCGTCCCAGCCGTCCATGGCCTCGAACACCCTGGCGCGGTGAGCCGCGTCCGAGAAGGCCAGCTCGAAGATATGCAGGATGTAGAGGCGCTCCGACAGCTGCGAGCCCTCGTGGCCGAAGGCGGCGGCGATCTCGAACAGCAGCTTGATCTTGAAGCTCATCAGCAGCGGGAAGTCGGCAGCGGCCAGGACAAAGCCCCCTGCCCCGGCGATCCCGCCCTCGGCGGCGGCGGCCTTCTTCCAGCTGTCGATCGCGGTGCGCACGCGCTCCAGCCGCTCGTCGAGCGTGGCCTGGACCAGCGGGGCGCCGGTGGCGAAGTCCGAGCCGGTGAGGATCGCCCGGGTCATGCCCTGCATCGCCGCGGTTATGGCGGCGTGGACCTTTTCCGGGATGATCTGGTTGACCTTCACCTGGACGGCGCGGGCGGCCATGCCCAGCGCGCCCGGCGGCCTGGTCATCTGCTCGCGCCAGGCGGCGAGGTCGGCGGTGGCGGCGGTCTGGGCCAGGTTGAAGCTCCGAAAGTGAATCGCGGCGACGCCTAAGCGTTCGCCGCCGGATCATGCCGCAGTCGGCGAGACGGTCGAAGTCCCCAGAAGATTAACGCTCAACAGGCCGGTGGATCATTTGACCACGACCGTCCACACCGGCGTCCACACGAGCATCCACACCCGCTTTCTGCGTCCACACCTATCATGGCCTATATCCCCAAGCGCGCCCGCCCGCCGTCTCGCGGTGCAGCGGCCCGCCGCCTATACCTTGCCTACCCATTCACCATGTGACTTCGCCCCGACCTTGAGCCAGCTGAAATTGCCGTTGGAACGCCTGCCCACCTTCGAGCGGGCCGACTTCGCCGTCTCCCCGGCGAACGAAGACGCCGTGCGCGCCATCGATACGTGGCCTGACTGGCCGAACGGCCGCCTGGCCCTGATCGGCCCGTCGGGTTCGGGCAAGACCCACCTGGCCCGCGCCTGGGCCGCGGAGGCCGGCGGCGCCGTGATCATCGACGCCACCGATCCCCACCAGGCGCCGCTGAACCTGCCGGCCCTGCGCGGCCGCACCGTGCTGGTCGAGAACGCCGACCGCCGCGCCCTGGGCGGCGTGGTGTCGGACGAGGACCTGTTCCACCTGCTGAACATGGCCGGCGTCGACGGCGGCAGCCTGCTGCTGACAGCGCAGACCGCGCCGCTGGAATGGCAGACGATCGTGCCGGACCTGCGCTCGCGCCTGAACGCCATGACCGCCGCCGTCATCGACGAGCCCGACGACGTGGTGCTGGAGGCGGTGCTGCGCCGCGCCTTCGCCGACCGCCTGATCCGCCCCGCCGACGACGTCTACGCCTACCTGCTGCGCCGTATTCCGCGCAGCGCGCCGGAAGCCGTGGCCCTGGTGGCGCTGCTGGACGAGGCGGCCTCGGAAGGCAATCGCGGCATCACCCGCGCCTTCGTCGCCCAGGTGCTGGCTTTCGGCGAGGACGAGGCGTTCGAGGACTAGACAAGCCCGGCCGAAAGCCCGGCTTTTCTTGAACAAATCCCTGTTTGTCTTGCGGCTGTCATCGGGCTCGTCCACCATGCCGGGCATTGCCCCGGAGTAGACGATGACTGACGCCGCCGCCCTCGCGCCCGCCCTTCACAAGGTGGAGTCCGCGCCAGAGGATCGCGCGCGCCTGACGCTGGACGAGGACCTGCTGGCCTCGCCGGAACGGTTCTTCAACCGCGAACTCTCGTGGCTGGCCTTCAACCAGCGTGTGCTGGAGGAAAGCGCCAACCCGCGCCACCCGCTGCTGGAACGCCTGCGCTTCCTGTCGATCAGCGCCAACAACCTCGATGAATTCTACATGGTCCGCGTGGCCGGTCTGAAGGGCCAGGTTCGCGAGGGCGTTCGCGTTGTCAGCCAGGACGGCCTGACGCCCGGCGAACAGCTGACCCGCATCAACGCCTCAGCCTTCGAACTGATGAGCGAGCAGCAGAAAATCTGGCGCGAGGTGCGCGCCGAGCTGTGGGCCGAGGGCCTGAAGCTGCTGGACGCCAAGGACATCGTCGGCGCCGACCGCGAGCGCGCCGAGGAAATCTTCAAGTCGCGCATCTTCCCGGTGCTGACGCCGCTGGCGGTGGATCCCGCCCACCCGTTCCCGTTCATCCCGAACCTGGGCTTCTGCCTGGCGCTGAAGCTGCGCCGGATCGCCGACGACAAGCACCTGTACGCCCTGGCCCCGATCCCCAACCAGGTGCAGCGCTTCTGGGAACTGTCGGCGGGGCCCAGCAAGGGCCGCAAGCGCGAACGCAAGATCGTGGCGCTGGAAAGCTTCATCATCCTGTTCCTCGACCACCTGTTCCCCGGCTACGAGGTCGAGGGGCGAGGCCTGTTCCGCCTGATCCGCGACAGCGACCTGGAGATCGAGGAAGAGGCCGAAGACCTGGTGCGCGAGTTCGAGGCGCGCCTGAAGAAGCGCCGCCTGGGCCGCGTGGTGCGGGTGAAGATCCAGACCACCATGCCCGCCGACCTGCGCGACTTCATCATCGAGGGCCTGCGCGCCCAGCCCGAGGACGTGGTGCTGGTCGACGGCAAGCTGGGCCTGGCCCAGATGAGCGAGCTGATCCCGCCCGACCGTCCGGACCTGAAGTTCAAGCCCTACAACGCCCGCTTCCCCGAGCGCGTGCGCGACCACGGCGGCGACTGCTTCGCGGCGATCCGCGAGAAGGACATCCTGGTTCACCACCCGTTCGAGAGCTTCGACGTGGTGGTGCAGTTCCTGCGCCAGGCCGCGCGCGACCCCAACGTGCTGGCCATCAAGCAGACCCTGTATCGCACCTCCAAGGACAGCCCGATCGTGGCGGCCCTGATCGAGGCGGCCGACAACGGCAAGAACGTCACCGCCCTGGTCGAGATCAAGGCCCGCTTCGACGAGGAAAATAACCTCAAGTGGGCGCGCGACCTGGAACGGGCCGGCGTGCACGTGGTGTTCGGCTTCGTCGACTGGAAGACCCACGCCAAGCTGTCGGTGGTGGTCCGCCGCGAGGGCGACTCCCTGCGCACCTACTGCCACTTCGGCACCGGCAACTATCACCCGCAGACGGCGAGGGTTTACACCGACCTCAGCCTGTTCACCTGTGACCCGGCCATGGGTCGTGATGGCGGCAAGCTGTTCAACTTCATCACCGGCTACGCCCAGCCCGGCGCGCTGGAGAAGCTGTCGTTCTCGCCCCAGACGCTGAAGCCCGACCTGCTGGCGATGATCGCCGCCGAGGCCGCCAACGCCCGCGCCGGAAAGCCGGCCGGCATCTGGGCCAAGATGAACGCCGTGGTCGACCCGCAGATCATCGACGCCCTCTACGCCGCCAGCCAGGACGGCGTGCAGATCGACCTGGTCGTGCGCGGCATCTGCTGCCTGCGGCCGGGCATTCCGGGCCTGTCGGAGAACATCCGGGTCAAGTCGATCGTCGGCCGCTTCCTGGAGCACAGCCGCGTCGTGGCCTTCGCCAACGGCGCCGACATGCCCAGCGCCCAGACCCGCGCCTTCATCAGCTCGGCCGACTGGATGCCGCGCAACCTCGATCGCCGGGTGGAAAGCCTGGTGCCGGTCGAGAACCCCACTGTGCACCAGCAGGTGCTGAGCCAGATCATGGTCGCCAACCTCAACGACGAGGCCCAGAGCTGGCGCCTCGACCGCGAGGGCCACTACACTCGCGATCCGGCCTGGGAGAGCAAGGGCGCGTTCTCGGCCCACGAGTACTTCATGACCAATCCCAGCCTGTCGGGCCGCGGCCACCACGTGCAGGATCTGCCGCGGGCGTTCGACCACGTCGGACCCAAGCGCAAGCGCTAAGGTCGTCGCCGGCAAGGATCACGCGCTTGACGTGCGAAGGTTCGCCCCCGATCCTCAGGTCGAGGTTCGGGGGAACGTCTTGGCTACGTCGCTGCAGGATATCTTGCTGTCCGTCGATGCCGCGGTGGGCGCGCGCTATTCGCGCCTGAGCGACCTTACCAGCTTTCCCGACCATTTTCTGTTCAGCGACGCCCTTAGCGAGGCGTCGAAGGTAAATCTGGAGCTTCTTCGCCTGGAAGTGCTCTCAGCTTTGATCTTCAACGAACAGCTGGCCGTGCCCCAGACGGTGTATTTCAGCGGGGTGCTGGGCGGCGTCGTGGCCGAGATCGAACGCGCCGTTCAGGCGACGGGTCGGAGGTACGCGCCCCGCGTTCTGCGCCAGCCGTTCGTGCCCGCGATGTCGCTCGACTATGCCGAAGATCCACGCGGCCCGCTGGGCTTCCAGTTCGACCGCTTCAACGAAAGCCACGCAGCTGGCATGTTCGTCGAACTGGACAAGGGACCCGAAGACCCCGCGCGGGTTCGGCGGGTGGCGAGCGAGATATGCCGCCAGCACTTTCCCGATCGCGCCGGCGCGCCTGCCTCGGACCAACTCCTGAAAGACGTAGGCCAGGTGATGGGGCGGCGCGGCGGCGACCTGCTGGCCCTGGCGCGATCGTATGCTCAGGGGCCATGTCGAACCATGGCCCCTCCGCGCCGCACCTTCGGCGCACGACTGCACGGGGCGCTATCGGCCCCCCGCATCCGGGCTACGCTTCAAGACTCGCTCTCCGCGGAACTCCGCCGCGACATCGACAGCTTCACGGCCGCGATAGCGAATGATCCGAATCTGACGGGACGTGGGGCTCTGCGCACAGCCGAATCCTATGCGCCCTACCGCCATCTGGTCACCGGCGACCTTGAGCAGCTCATCAATTTCATACTTCACCACGAGTTCGCAGAGCGCGTATCGGCGGGCTACACCAACATCGAGGCGCTTCCAGGCGAGATCCTGGTCGACAAGGTCGTCAGGTCAAGGCGCGGGAAGCTCGAGAACTACTCCAACTTTTCCTACAACAATCGCAACTTCAGCGCTGTATCGGCCGCCTCCTGCGAGGGCCGGCAGGACTATGTGTGGGAAAGCGTGTGGGAGGGCGTGGCGCGTTACCTCTGCGACTATCCCTGGATGGAGCAGGCCCTCGCCTTGCGGCCAGCGGACCCGTCGACCAGGGCCGATTTCCTGAAGACCGCGCGCAAGATCATCGAGGGCCTCAGCAAGAGCATCGAGAAGGATCTCGTTCGCTTCGACGTGGTCGAGAAGGACTGTTTCGAGAAGCTCGGCGAAAAGATCACCGAGGCGATGCCTTCGATCACCCTGTTCAAGACCGGCGCTGCGCCGCTGATCGAGGCGGGAATCGCAAGCCAGGTTTTCGCAATCACCCTGAGCGTGGCCAAGGTCGCCGTGGGTCCGGTGTCCGGCACGATCAAGCCGATAGTCGACATCTACACGCTGAACCGTAAGAACAAGCGGCTCAACGGCAACCTGATCCGCAAGGTCTGCTACGCCAAGCGATTGTCCTGATCCGACGAACCAGCGCACACGCCATCCACAAACAATCGCATGGCGATCCGTTGGTCCTATTCCCTGACGTTCGGAATGCGTTAAACCAGCCTCATGCCTCTCTCGGCGCCGCGCGACGCGGCCGTGATCGATATCGGCTCCAACTCGGTCCGCCTGGTGGTGTACCGGCTGGAAGGTCGCGCCATCTGGACGGTCTTCAACGAGAAGGTCCTGGCCGGCCTTGGTCGTGAACTCGGCTCCAGGGGCCGCCTGGCGCCCGACGGCGTCTCCCAGACCCTGGCCGCGCTGAAGCGCTTCAAGGCCGTGCTGGAAGCCGTGCAGCCGGCCGAGACCTTCGTCGCCGCCACCGCCGCCGTGCGCGAGGCCTCCGACGGCGCCGCCTTCGTCAGGCGCGTGGCCGAGGAGACCGGCCTCACCATCCGCGTGCTCTCGGGCGAGGAAGAGGCCCGCTACGCCGCTCTCGGCGTGCTGGCCGGGGCGCCCGACGCCACCGGCGTGGTCGGCGACCTGGGCGGCGCCAGCCTGGAGCTGGTGCGGCTGGAACCGACCGGAGCCGGCCAGGGCGTCACCCTGCCGCTGGGCCCGTTCAGCCTGGGCCTGACCGAGGGCTTCGACGCCGACCGCGTCCGCCGCCTGGCCGCCCAGCGACTGGCCCCGGTGGCCGAGGTGTTCAAGGCCGACGCCTTCCACGCCGTCGGCGGCGCCTGGCGCAACCTGGCTCTGCTGCACATGCGGCTTTCCGGCTACCCGCTGCAGGTGGTGCACCAGTACGAGATCGGCCGCAGCGAGGCCCTGGAGGCCGCGCGCCTGGTTTCGCATCAGTCCAAGAGTTCGCTCGAGCGCATCGAGGGGATGTCCAAGAAGCGCATCGAGACCCTGCCCTACGCCGCCGTGGTGCTGGAAAGCCTGATCGAGCGCCTGGACCTCAAGCGCATCGAGATATCGGCCTTCGGCGTGCGCGAAGGCCTGCTGTTCGAGGCCATGGCGCCGCGCGTGCGGGGCCTGGACCCGCTGATCGAGGGCTGCGCCTCTCTGACGGCCCGCCAGGGCGTCGCCGACGACCTTGGCGTGGCGCTGCAGGCCTGGCTGGAGCCGACCTTCGCCAAGCTGGAGCCGCTGTTCGACGGCCGCGACGCCGTGCTGACGGCGGCCGCCTGCCGGCTGGCCGACCTCGGCGCACGACTGCACCCGGACCATCGCGCCGACCTCGTCTTCGAGCAGGTGCTGCGCGCTCCGATCGCCGGCCAGACCCATGTGGAGCGCGCCTTCCTGGCCGCCGCCGCCTTCGCTCGCCATTCCACGCCGTTCAATCCGCCCGAGATCGACGTGCTGGAGCGCCTGCTGACCCCGGCCCGCCTCAAGCGCGCCCGGGCCCTTGGAGCCGCCATCCGCCTGGGCTGCGATCTCTCGGGCCGAAGCCCGGCCCTGCTGTCGCGTTCGCGGCTGGCGATCGAGAAGACCGACGTCCAGCTGTCGGCCGAGCCCGGCTATGCGGCCCTGCTGCTGGGCGAGCAGACCGCCAAGCGCGCCAGCACCCTGGCCCAGGTGCTGGGCCTGAAGCTGAAGGTCCTGCCGCTGTAGCAGGCCTCGCGCCGCGACAGCGGGCCGCAGGCGAACGGCGTTCTTCCAGCATGGTTTGTTAGCCACGCCACGCCGAAGCTTCTCCCCTCAGCACGGGGAGAAAACCGACATGCAGAAGCAGGTCGCCTACCAGGTTCACGACGACGTCGACACGGCCGCGCAGGCCTCGCACAGGACCGAGGCGGTCCGGCTGGCGGGAGCCGCCTCCAGGCCGGTGGACAGCCCGGCCAGGCAATTGCAGCGCGACGTCGCCGCCGCCTTCGGCGCCAGGCAGGGATGGTCGGTGAAGCGGACGGTCCTGCTGGGCGCGGCCTATCACGCCGTGATCCTGTCGGCGCTGTGCCTGGCGGCCTTCGAGACCTTCTCCCACGTCGCCGGCTAGGCGGCCTCTTCGTCGCCGAGCACGCGCACCAGCACGGCGTACAGGGCGGCGACCTCGAACGGCTTCTCGACGAAATCCTGCATGCCGGCGGCCCGGCAGGCGGCGATGTCGCCCTCGCCCACCGCGCCGGTGACCGCGACCACCGGCGTGGCCCGGTTCAGCCCCTCGGCGCGCAGGCGGCGCGTGGTGTCCAGGCCGTCCAGGCCGGGCATGTTGACGTCCATGAGGATGGCGTCGAAGCGGGTCCCGGCGGCCAGCAGCAGCGCCGTCTCGCCGTCGGCGGCCAGGACGACCTCCAGCCCGAAGGCCTCCAGCACCTGGGCCAGGGTGCGGCGGTTGATCTCGTGGTCGTCGACGACCAGCACCGTCGGCGCGTCGGAAAAGCCGTCGGCGGGCGCGTCGAGCGGCTCCGGCGTCGGCGGCTCCTGGCCTTGTGGCGCGGGCAGCGTCAGGACGAAGCGCGCGCCCCGCCCCTCGGCAGACTCCGCCGTCAGGTCGCCGCCCATCAGGCGCGAGAGGTCGCGGCTGATCGCCAGACCCAGGCCCGTGCCGCCGAAGGTGCGGGCCGTGTCGGCGCCCAGCTGGTCGTAGGCCGTGAACAGGCGAGCCAACTGCTCGGGCCCAAGGCCCGGCCCGGTGTCGGTGACCGCCAGGGTCAGGACGAGGCCGCCCTCGGCGCGGGACGCCATGGTCAGCTCGACGCAGACCCGTCCCTCGGGCGTGAACTTGATGGCGTTGGACAGCAGGTTGTTGAGCACCTGGCGCAGGCGCACCGGGTCGCCCCGGATCCAGCGTGGCAGGCGGCGGCCGCCGGTGAAGCGCAGGGCCAGGCCCTTGTCGCGCGCCTCGGCCCGCCAGAACCGCAGCGTGTCGCAGATCAGGGTGCGGGGCGAGAAATCGATCAACTCGACGCTCATCCGGCCGGCCTCGATCTTCGACAGGTCCAGGAGGTCGTTGAGCAGGGCCCGCATCATCACGCCGGCGTCGGCGATCAGCTCGGCCTTGGTCCTGGCGTGCCCCCTGGATCCGCGAGCGATCTCGCCGGCCCCGGCCAGGATGGCGCTGAGCGGCGTGCGCAGCTCGTGGCTGACCATGGCCACGAAGGCGCTCTTGGCGGCGTCGGCGGCCACGGCCTGCTCGCGGCGGATCTCGGCGGCGGCCCGCGCCTCGCGTTCAGCCAGAAGGGTCTGCCGCGACCAGCCGAAGACGAGCGCGGTCACCAGAACCATCAGCCCGCTTCCGATCAGGAAGGCCTTCACACCCACGTCGTCGTGATTGGCGGCCAGGACCGGGGATGCGAACAGATAGGCCAGATGCGGCGTGGCGGTAGCGGCGAAGGCCATCCGCGAGCCCTTGGCGCCCATCAGGGCGGTCATCACCGAGCCGGCCAGCAACAGGGCGCCGCCCGCCGCGCCGGCGGGCAGGCCCGTGCGCCAGAGCGGCACCGCCAGCCAGCCGAACGCGACGGCCAGCAGGAAGTCCGCGCCCAGGCAGGCCAGAACCCAGCGGCGCGGATTGTGCTCGAAGGCGCGCAGGGCCAGGGCCTGGATCCCCTGCGCCGAAAGACAGGCCAGCGCCCAGGGCAGCATGAAGGAAAAGCGTGGCGCCAGGCCGATCGCCGCGCAGACCATCGCGATGACGAAGAGACGCAGCGGAATCTGCTGCCGCAGGGCCTTGGCGGGCCTTGCATAACTACGCGCGGCCCTGACCAGCCACGGATCCTGTACCGCGTACGCCAACTCGACCAAGTCCCCAGCCTTCGGCCGTCCCCACAGCCGATTATCTCCGCGACGCTTATAGCGCCCGGAGATCAACAATCGATTTTCAAAGCATGTCGGCCATAAGGCAGCTGTGCCGTCTTGCACAAAGACGACGCCTGCACTTCGCGCCAGGGGCTTCGGCGGCGCAACCCTTTTTGAGTCGCACCGCCGACAGAACCCGATCAGGCCGGACGCGGGGTCCGGCGAACTTCCACGACGCGGACCTTGATCCCGTCGAGCACCAGGGCCAGCTCGCCCCGCTTGATCTTCAAGGCGTCGCTGCCGAAGGCTTCGCGACGCCAGCCTTGCAGGGCCGGCGTGTCGGCCTCGTCGTCGGCCGCGATCTTCTCGAGATCCGAGACGGTGGCGATCAGCTTGGAGGCCACGCCGGCTTCCTCGGCGCGGGCCTTGAGCAGCACCTTCAGCAGCTCGACCACGGCGCCGGCCGAAGGCGGCGGCGGCGGGCCGGGCTTGTCGACCACGGGGGCGTAGCCCTCGGGATCGGCCAGTGCAGCCTTGATCGCGGCGATCAGGTCGGGACCGAACTTGCTGCCGCCGAAGCCCTTGGGCACGCCGCGCAGGGTGTTGAGCCCCTCCAGCGAGGTCGGGGCCTGGGTGGCCAGCTCGTCGATGGCCTCGTCCTTGAGGATGCGGCCGCGCGGCTGGTCGCGCTGCTGGGCGGTGCGCTCGCGCCAGGCCGAGACCGACTTGAAGACGGCCAGGTACTTGGCTTGGGTCTTGCGCGGACGCAGGCGGCGCCAGGCCTTTTCCGGGTCGACATCGTAGGCGGCCGGATCGCTCAGCGCCTTCATCTCTTCCTCGACCCAGGCCAGGCGACCCGATTCTTCGAGGCGATCGCGCAGGACCGGGAACAGCCGGGCCAAGTGCGTCACGTCGGCCAGGGCGTAGGCCAGCTGGGCGTCGGTCAGCGGACGGCGCGCCCAGTCGGTGAAGCGGCTCGACTTGTCGATCTCGATCTTCAGCATCTGACGCACGAGGGCGTCATAGGCGATCTGCTCGCCGAAACCCGCAGCCATGCCGGCCACCTGGGTGTCGAACAGAGGCGTGGGCATCGCCTTCAGATTATTGAAGATTTCGACGTCCTGACGGGCGGCGTGAAACACCTTGAGCAGGGTCTCGTCGCGCATCAGCTCGAGCAGAGGCTCGAGGTCGAGGCCGTCCGCGAGCGGGTCGATCACCGCGTCGGAAACGGGGGAAGCGACCTGAATCAAGCAGAGCTTGGGCCAATAGGTGGTCTCGCGCATGAACTCGGTGTCCACGGCGATGAAGGGCTGCCCCTTCAAACCATTACAGAACTCCGCCAGCTCGGCGGTGGTGGTGATCGGCGTCATCGGCTGCTAATAGCCTCGCGCACCCCCGAGTCTGCAAGCGTCAAGCGTTGCGGAGCAGCCACTTTTCTGTCCCAAAGCGCCTAACAAGGGTCGCCGAGGGCCTGGAACCACAGATGAGCGACCCGATGAGCGATCCGAAGACCGACCAAGCCGGCGGCCTGACCTACGCCCAGGCGGGCGTGGACATCGATGCCGGCAACGCCCTGGTGGACGCGATCAAGCCGTTGGCCAAGGCGACTCGCCGCCCCGGCGCGGAAGCCAGCCTCGGCGGCTTCGGCGCTCTCTTCGACCTGAAGGCGGCCGGCTATCAGGACGCCCTGCTGGTCACGACGACCGACGGCGTCGGCACCAAGCTGCGGATCGCCATCGACGCGGGCATGCACGCCACGGTCGGCATCGACCTGGTGGCCATGTGCGTCAACGACCTGCTCGCCCAGGGCGCCGAGCCGCTGATGTTCCTGGACTACTTCGCCACCGGCAAGCTGGACGTCGAGACCGCCAAGAGCGTCGTCGCCGGCATCGCCGAGGGCTGCAAGCTGGCCGGCGCGGCCCTGGTGGGCGGCGAGACCGCCGAGATGCCGGGCATGTACGGCGACGGCGAGTACGACCTGGCCGGCTTCTCGGTCGGCGCGGTCGAGCGCGACGGCGTCCTGCCCAAGCTGGACAAGCAGCGCGCCGGCGACGTGATCATCGGCATCGGCTCGTCGGGCCCGCACTCGAACGGCTATTCGCTGGTGCGCCGCGTGGTCGAGCGCTCGGGCCTGGCCTGGGACGCCCCGGCGCCCTTCGAGGACGGCAAGACCCTGGCCGAGGCCCTGATGGCCCCGACCCGCATCTATGTGAAGTCGATCCTGCCGCTGCTGCAGTCGGGTCGGGTCAAGGGCGGCGCCCACATCACCGGCGGCGGCCTGATCGAGAACCCGCCGCGCTGCATCGCCGAAGGCCTGGTCCCCGAGTTCGACTGGAACGCCTGGCCGCTGCCGCCCGTGTTCGAGTGGCTGCAAGAGGTCGGCCAGATCGACGCCCACGAGCTGCGCCGCACCTTCAACTGCGGCGTCGGCTTCATCCTGATCGTCGCCCAGAGCGACGTCGAGCCGGTGCTGGCCGCCCTGCTGAACGCGGGCGAAGACGCCTTCGTCTGCGGCCAGCTGGCCAAGGCCTGATGTCGACCAGGACCAAGGTCGCCGCGCTGATCTCGGGCCGGGGCTCCAACATGGAAGCCCTGGTCCGCGCCGCCCAGGACCCGGCCTGTCCGTTCGAGATCGCCCTCGTCCTGGCCAACAAGGCCGACGCCGGCGGCCTGGCGACGGCTGAAGCGGCCGGGATCGAGGCGCTGTCCGTGCCGAGCAAGCCGTTCGGCAAGGACCGTGAGGCCCACGAACGCGCGGTCGACAGCGCCTTACGCGAACGCGGGATCGAGGTCATCGCCCTGGCCGGCTACATGCGCATCCTGACGCCTTTCCTGGTCGACGCCTGGGAAGGCCGGATGCTGAACATCCATCCGTCCCTGCTGCCCAAGTATCCGGGCCTCGACACCCACGCCCGCGCCATCGCGGCGGGGGATGCGGAAGCCGGCTGCACGGTGCATCTGGTCACGGCCGGTGTCGACGAAGGTCCGATCCTGGGCCAGGCTCGCGTGGCGATCGAGGCTGGTGAAGACGACCACGCCCTGGCCGCGCGGGTGCTGCAGGCCGAGCACAGGCTCTATCCGGCGGTGCTGGCGGACTTCGTGCGAGGCTTCTAGGGCCAGGCTAGCCTTCGAAGACGTACGGCGCCTTGCAGAAGCTCTTGGCGTCGGCCGCGGCCGCGACCTTGCCGCCGATACGACGGGCCGCCAGGCACAGGGTCACCGGATCGCGCTCGATCATGCCGAAGGGCGGCGCCCAGGATTCCACCTGCCTCGACAGCAGCGCCTCGACGGGCGCGGCGTAGGGCTGCGCGATCTCGCCGACCATGCCCAGGCCGAAGGCCAGTTCGTAGAGGCGATCGCGCGTATCCCGCGGGACCGGCTTGTTGTTCGGAACCCCGGCCAGGAGACCGTTCATCAGGGCCTCGACCCGCGCCAGGGCGGCCGGGTCGCCGGAAGCCGCCGCGACCTGGGCCGCGCCGGTTCCCATCTGGTCCTTTGCCGACATCTGAGCCAGCGCCCGCGCCTTCCAGGGCTGCACCTCGGCGCTTCCCATCTGGGCCAGCACCAGCCTCGCATAGGGGCGGATATCGGTTCGCGGAAGGTCGGCGGGGATCTCGCTGTCGCTGAACGCGCTGCGGGCGACCGCCTGCACGATGGCCGGGTCGCGCGGCCCCAGTTGCTCGGCCAGGGCCAGGCTGTCCTCGTAGAGGAAGGGCCTGGAAAAGATGCGCGCCCGGACCGCCGCCGCGGCGACACGATCGACCATCTCCAAAGGGGGCGGGCAAGGCTCGCTCGCCTCGTCTTCGGGGCGCTCGCCGCGACGCTGGCTCCAGCGATGGCCGAAGTGCTGGACGGCCGCCCGCTGCATGGGGTTCTCGTCGACGTCGAAGGTCTCGAGCACGTTGAGCGCCAGCTGGCTTTGGGCCTGTTCGGCTTCGGTCTTCGGGCGACACGGCGCCCGCTCCAGCCAGGCCGGCCAGCGTCCCGCCCGGTGGGACTGGTTCAGCTCGGCGAGCCTGCGCTCTTCGTCGGCCTGCCGCGCGGCGGTGAGACGCCCCTGCCCCAGCCAGCCGGCGCCGAACGCGGCGAGCGCCAACAGCACGACGTAACGCATCCGCAGCCGCGCCATCCGCCCATCATCCCCAGCGTGCCTTGCAACGAAGCCCGGCTATCCGAGGTTGAGGCCGAATACAACAATGGCCGGATCGTCACCGATCCGGCCATCGCGTCAGAACGTGTTCTAAGGCTCGAAAGCCTTAGCCGACGATGTCGGCGTCCGTGAAGAACTGGGCGATTTCGATGCCCGCGTTCTCGAGGCTGTCCGAGCCGTGGACCGAGTTTTCGCCGATCGACAGGGCGAACAGCTTGCGGATCGTGCCTTCGGCGGCGTTGTCCGGGTTCGTGGCGCCCATGACTTCGCGGTACTTGGCCACGGCGCCTTCGGCTTCCAGGACCTGCACGACGACCGGCTCGGCGGTCATCTGGGCGACGAGTTCACCGTAGAACGGGCGCTCGGCGTGCACTTCGTAGAACTTCTTGGCCTGAGCTTCGGTCAGGTGGACGCGGCGCTGGGCGACGATGCGCAGACCGGCCTCCTCGATCACGGCGTTGATCTTGCCGGTGATGTTGCGGCGGGTCGCGTCGGGCTTCAGGATCGAGAAGGTACGTTCGGTCATTCCGAAAATCTCACAGAGAAAGTTTGTGAATTGGGAGGTTGCGGGCTTATAGCCGGGCGCCTCCTCCCCGCCAACCCCGCGTTCCCAACATGCTTCAGATCAACGAACTTACTTTCGACGCCTGGGGACGCCGCTTCTTCGACAAGGCGACCGTCAGCCTGCCTCCTGGCGCCAAGGTCGGCCTGATCGGCCGCAACGGCGTGGGCAAGTCGACGCTGTTCAAGCTGATCCTGGGCCACCTGGTCGCCGCCGGCGACGAAATCAGCCTGCCCAAGAACGCCCGCATCGGCTCGGTCGACCAGGAGCACCCGGCCACGCCCGTGAGCCTGCTCGACACCGTGCTGGAGGCCGACGAGGAGCGCCACGCCCTGCTGACCCGCCTGGAGACCGCCGATCCGGAGGAGATGGGCGAAATCTGGGGCCGGCTGATCGAGATCGACTCCGACTCCGCGCCCTCGCGGGCCTCGGAAATCCTGGCCGGTCTGGGCTTCAGCCAGGACGACCTGCAGCGGCCGATGAGCGAGTTCTCGGGCGGCTGGCGCATGCGCGTGGCCCTGGCGGCCGCCCTGTTCGCCGAGCCCGACATGCTGCTGCTCGACGAACCGACCAACTATCTCGACCTCGAAGGCGCCCTCTGGCTGGAAGCGCGCCTGAAGAAATACCCGCACACCGCCCTGATCGTCAGCCACGACCGCGAGCTGCTCAACAACAGCTGCACCCACATGCTGCACCTGGCCGTCGGCAAGCTTGAGCTCTACACCGGCGGCTACGACGACTTCGAGAAGCGCCGCGCCGAGAAGGCCCGCCTGCAACTGTCGGCCAAGGCCAAGCAGGACGCCGAGCGCGCCCACCTGCAATCCTTCGTCGACCGCTTCAAGGCCAAGGCCTCCAAGGCCGCCCAGGCCCAGTCGCGGATGAAGCGCCTGGCCAAGATGGAGCCGGTGGCCACCACGATCGAAGAGCGCGTCGCGCCGTTCACCCTGCCCTCGCCGCCCAAGCCCCTGGCCCCGCCGCTGATCCGGCTGGAGAAGGCCGACGTCGGCTACGAGGCGGGCCGCGCGATCCTGAAGAACCTCAACCTGCGCATGGACCTGGACGACCGCATCGGCCTGCTGGGCGTCAACGGGGCGGGCAAGTCGACCTTCGCCAAGATGATCGCCGGCGCGCTGGACGTCCAGAAGGGCGAACTGCACCGCGACAAGAAGATGAAGGTCGGCTGGTTCCACCAGCACCAGATCGAGGCGATGGATCCCAACGACACGCCGCTGGAGATCGTCCGCCGGGCCATGCCCGACGCCAGCGAATCCTCGCGCCGCTCGCGCCTGGCGCAATGGGGCCTGAACTTCGACAAGCAGGACACGACGGTGGCCAACCTGTCGGGCGGCGAGCGCGCGCGCCTGCTGCTTAACCTTGTGGCCATGGACGCCCCGCACGTCCTGATCCTCGACGAGCCGACCAACCACCTCGACATCGACAGCCGCCGGGCTCTGCTGGATGCGCTGAACGACTACGAGGGCGCGGTGCTGCTGATCACCCACGACCGCTCGCTGATGGAGTTGGTGGCCGACCGCCTGTGGCTGGCGGCCGACGGCAAGGTGGTTCCGTTCGACGGCGACATGGACGACTACGCCAAGTTCGTGCTGGAGCGCGCCAAGCAGGCCGTGAAGCCCACCCAAGTGGCGCGCGAGCCGGCCAAGGCCCAGGCCGCACCCGCTCCGGCGGCCAGCAAGAAGGTCGCCGTCGAGCCCCTGCGCCGCAAGGTCGAGGCGGCCGAGCAGGTGATGAACCGCAAGACCCGGGACCTGGCCGAACTGGAAGCCCAGCTGGCCGACCCGCAGCTCTACGTGAAGACGCCCGCCAAGGTTCCGGAACTGGAGAAGCGCCGCGACAACGCCAAGGCCAAGCTCGACGAAGCCGAGGCGGCGTGGATAGAGCTGGCCGAGCAGCTGGCGGAAGCCGAGGGCTGAGGCCGCCTGGAAGCAACTCTCGGTAAACGCCGGTAAACCAAGAGCTTTAGCCGTATCGATAGACCTCGCGGGTTATCGATACGGCCATGACCGCAGCCCTTTCCAGCCGCAACCATGTCGTCGCCAACCCCGAGGGGCTGTCGGCGTCCTGCGTGCTGGAAGCCTTCGCGGCCTGGCTCGACCAGCGCCTGGCCGAGGCCACGCGGCTGGAGATGGACCTGGCCTTCCGCGACCGTCCGTTCGACGTCGAGATCGGCCGCGTTCCCGCCCTGGTGGGCTGGGAGCACCGCTATCTCGCGCCGGGCGCCGCGGCCCCCAAGGGCAAGATGTGGACCGTCTATCGCCTGCACGACCAGTCCGGCCGCCCCAGCGAACTGGCCGCGGCCCGCGCCCAGGCCGACAAGCTTGAAGACCTGACGCCCCTGCTCGGCGAGCTGGGCTATCTGGGCGTCTTCGACGGCGAGGCGGCGATGTTCCCGGGGCTGGGCAAGCGCTAGGCGCGCTTACGCCGAGCTTCCTCCGCCTCGTACTCGTCGAGCGCCTTGGCGATGCCGGGCCAGGCCGGCGACCGGTCGCGCTGAAACTCGTATTGCATGTCGCGAACGGCCGTCCAGGAACGGATGCCTTCGTTCGTGTGCTCGCGAAAATTGGCCACCTCCTCGGCCGGCGCTCTGTGGGCGACCTTCTCGACCCGCCGCTGCATCTGCTGGAGGAAGGCGATATAGGCCTCGCAGGCGGAGATCGTCCGCTGATGAGAGGCGCTGAGGGGCTTGCCGTTCGGGGCGCGGCGCAGGCGGGTGCGCGGGGGCTTGGACTTGGGCATGAGGTTTTCTCCACTGGTTGAGGGTTGTGTCCGCCTGACGGCGGCCCCCTCAGTCGCTCCGCGACAGCTCCCCCAGAGGGGGAGCATCTGGCGCTGATAGATCCTCCCCCTCTGGGGGAGGTGGCCCGGAGGGCCGGAGGGGGTCGGCGCAGGCATGCGCTCTCGCACTCCCGTGAAAACTCACGAAAGCTGGTCGGGGAGGCGCGGAGCGGCCGGGCGGAGCCCGGGGACCGTGGGTTTGTTTTAGCGTTTCGGCTTCGTCGACCGCTCCGCCGCATCGTTTTTCCCGGAGGGGCCGAGGGCGCGGGTGCTGTTTCAACCCAAGCGCCGACCTGTCCCCCGAACGGGCAGGACCAATAGCCCCGC
>LNIY01000145.1 GCA_001449105.1 Caulobacter vibrioides
CCCCTAACCCCTCACCCTCCCAGGCTATCGCCTGGGCCCCTCCCTCTCCTTAAAGGAGAGGGTAGGAATTTCCGACCTCTAGTTCAGGTCCAGCACCACCACCGACTTGGCCGGCAGGGTGGCCGTCAGGGTGTCGCCCTTGATGGTCGCGCCCTTGAAGTCGACCGGCTTGACCGCATCGGGCTTCTCAAAGGTGTTGCGCGAGGCCATTTCCGGGCCGGTCAGGACGCGGCCCTTGGCGGTCTTGGCCGCCGAACCCGTGAGCTTGACGGTGACCGTCGCCGACTTGTTCGGGTCGAGATTGACCAGCGCCACGTGCACCGCGCCGTCCGTCCCCTTGCCGGCCGTCGCCGTCACCGCCGGCGTCGAGGACTTGCCGAGGACGTACTGCGGGGTTTCGATCTCGATCGGCAGCAGGGTCGCGCCCTGGAAGGGCTTGTAGAGGTCGAACACCCAGTAGGTGGGCGTCAGGACCATCTTTTCCTTGTCGGTCAGGATCATCGCCTGAAGCACATTGACCATCTGGGCGATGGCGGCCAGGCGCACCCGGTCGGCATGCTTGTGGAAGATGTTCAGGGTAGCGGCGGCCACCACGGCGTCGCGCATGGTGTTCTGCTGGTAGAGGAAGCCCGGCTCGGTGCCCGGCTCGACGTCGTACCAGACGCCCCATTCGTCGACATAGAGGCCGACCTTCTTCTCGGGGTCGTACTTGTCCATGATCGCGCTGTGCTTGGTGACCAGCTCGTCCATGCGCAGGGCCTGAACCATGGTGTCGGCCCAGGCCTGCTCGTCGAACACCGTCGCCGAACCCTTCTTGGTCCAGTTGCTGGTCGGGATCACGTAGTAGTGCAGGCTCAGCGCGTTCATGTTCTTGGCCGCGCCCTTCATCAGGACCTCGGTCCAGTTGTAGTCCTCGGCGTTGGCGCCCGACGCCACCTTGACCGGACGGTTGCCGCGCGGGGCGCGGACGAACTCGGCGAAGTTGCGATAGAGATTGGTGTAGTGCTCGGCGGTCATCTGGCCGCCGCAGCCCCAGTTCTCGTTGCCGACGCCGAAGTAGTCGACCTTCCAGGGCTTATCGCGGCCATTGGTGCGGCGCAGGTTGGCGATGGTCGAATTGGTCGGCGAGGTCAGGTACTCGACCCACTCCGACATTTCCTGCGGCGTGCCGGTGCCGACATTGCCGGCGACGTAGGTCTTGGTGCCGATCAGCTCGGCGAAGTCCATGAATTCGTGGGTGCCGAAGGCGTTGTTCTCCTCAACGGCGCCCCAGAGGACGTTGATCTTCACGGGACGCTTGTCGCGCGGGCCGATGCCCTCGCGCCAGTGATAGTCGTCGGCGAAGCAGCCGCCCGGCCAGCGCACGACCGGCACCTTCAGGGCCTTCAGGGCGTCGACCACGTCCTTGCGGTAGCCCTTGATGTTGGGGATCTTGCTGTCCTCGCCGACCCAGACGCCTTCGTAGATGCCCCGACCCAGGTGCTCGGCGAACTGACCGTAGACTTCCGGCTGGATCACGGCGCCCGGCTGGTCGGCGCGCAGGGACCCGCTGACCTTGGTCTGGGCGAACGCCCCGCCGGTCATCAGCAGGGCCGCGGCGACACCGCCCATCAAGGCGTGCTTCAGCATCTTGGAATTCACGTCGTCTCTCCCTCTACTCGCCGTGCGCGCGACGCCGGCTCGGACAGGCGCGCATGCTGGCGCGTACGACGCGACAGAGGCCCCTTGTTATTTGTCTGAGTATACTCGGGAGAGAGGAGCGTCAATCGAGGCGCACCCGGCCCCTCTCCCTGCAATACAAAGACATATTGGGAGAATGGCGAAGCCAGATTGTCGGATGATTGCGCCGAAGCACGCCGCCGCGGAGCCGTAGACGCGGGCTCCGCAGCGACAGGAAGTCCCGCCCTAGCCCACGCCCAGGTTCACGCTCACGGCCTTGGTCTTCAGGTAGGCGTCGACGCCTTCGCGCCCGAACTCACGGCCCCAGCCCGACTGGCGGTTGCCGCCGAAAAGGGGCTCGGGGCTAAGGGCGGCGTGGATATTGACCCCGCCCTGGCCGCTGTCGATGGCGCGGGCCATGCGGTGGGCGCGGGACAGGTCCTTGGTCCACACCGAGCCCGACAGGCCGTAGGTCGTGGCGTTGATCGCGGCCAGGAGCGCCTCGTCATCGTCGCCGAACGACTGCACGCCCAGCACCGGACCGAATACCTCCTCGCGGGCCAGCCGCATGCCGGGCGTGACGTCGGCATAGATGGTCGGGGCGACGTAGTGCCCAGGACCGGCCGGCACGCCGCCGGCATAGGTCAGGCGCGCGCCCTCGGCGGCGGCGGCCTCCACGTGCTCCAGCACCCGCCCCTTCTGCCGCCCCGAGACCAGCGGACCAATCATCGTGCTCGGATCAAGGCCAGGTCCGACCTTCAGATAGGCGGCCGTCTGAGCCAGCCCTTCCAGCACCGGCTCCAGCACTTTCTCGTGCACGAACAGACGCGTGCCGGCCATGCAGTTCTGGCCCGACAGGAAGAAGCAGGCCATGGCCGCCGACGGGATGGCGTCGGCCAGATCCGCGTCCGGGAAGATCACGAACGGCGACTTGCCGCCCAGCTCCAGAGACACGCGCTTGAGATCGTGGCTGACGGCGCGGACGATCTCCTTGCCCACCGCGGTCGAGCCGGTGAAGGTGATCTTGTCGACGCCCGGATGCGAGACCAGGGCCGCGCCGATCTCGTGGCCCAGGCCGTGGATCAGGTTGAACACGCCGGGCGGGCCGCCGGCCTCCAGCCACAGGCGAGCGACCAGGATCGAGGTCAGCGGCGTCAGCTCGGCGCTCTTCAGCACCAGGGTGCAGCCCGAGGCCAGGGCCGGCGCCAGCTTCAGGATGATCATCGACACCGGCACGTTCCACGGCACGATCGCCCCGACCACGCCCACCGGCTCGCGCACCGTGTAGACCAGCAGGTCCAGCGCCTCGCGGCCGTTGGCCCGGGCCGGGATGGTCGAGCCCTCCAGCTTGGTCGCCAGGCCCGCGTAGTAGCGCACGTAGTCGGCGCAGAAGCCCTTGATGGTCGCGCCCGACAGCGCGATCGGCATGCCGTTCTCCAGCGTCTCGATCTCGGCCAGCTTGCCCGCGTCGCGTTCCAGCAGATCGGCGAAGCGCAGCATGATCCGCGCCCGATCGGCGCCGGACGTGCGGCTCCAGCCCTTGAAGGCCTTGCGCGCGGCGGCGACGGCCTGGTCGAGGTCTTCGGCTGAGCTGGCGCGCACCTTGGCGATCACCTGCTCGGCAGCCGGATCCTCGACCTCGATCAGGGTCTGCCCGCGCCCCTCGACGAAGGCCTCGCCGATCAGCTGGCCGTGGGTCTCGCCGAGGAAGGCCAGGGCCTCCTTCGAGGGGCCGAAGATCGCTGCGTCGCTGGCGTCCGCCATGGGAAACTCCGTCGGAATGAACTGGAAGCTGTTGTGAAGCCGCGGCGGCCGAGCCGCCGCTTTCGCGCGCGCCCTCCCCGCCTGTCGATCAGCCCGCGCGAAACGATGGCGCGCCGCGCGCGGGCAGTCGGATGCTCGACTGGGGACATTGGGGCCAGGCGGCCCGGGGGATGTGACGCGTGAGCGAGGTTCGGGACGAATTCCGCAGGGGCTGGCGCGTGGCGCTGGCTGCGGGCGTGGGGGTCGGCTGCGGCATCAGCCTGCAGCAGTATGTCGGCTCGCTGTTCGTGAAGGCCTTGCAGGCCGATCTGGGCTGGACGCGCGGCCAGATCGCCCAGGCGCAGGGCGCTGCCCTGGCCGCCCTGTTCGTGGCACCGGTGCTGGGCTGGCTGATCGACAAGGTCGGCGTGCGGCCCGTGGCGATGGTCTCGATCGGCCTGCTGGCGGCGGTCTATGCGATGCTGGCGGCCATGCCCCCGTCGCTGGGCGCCTTCTACGGCCTCTTCGCCCTCTTGGTGATCCTGGGCAGCGGCACAGGCCCGATCGGCTACACCCGCGCGGTCAACACCTGGTTCGAGAAGGGCCGCGGCCTGTCGCTGGGGCTGACGCTGACCGGCGTGTCGCTGGTCGCGGCGCTCTCCGCCCCGCTTCTGAACTTCGTCATCACTCACCACGGCTGGCGCGGCGGCTATGCGGCGCTGGCGGCGCTGTCGGTGTTCGTCGCCCTGCCCACCGTGTTCGTCGCCCTGTGGGAGCGCCCGCGCTGGCTGGCCAAACACGGCGCGGCCGAAGGCGAGATCGCCGCCGCCCGACAGGTCGCCCAGGTCGGCCTCACCGCCGGCCAGGCGCTGAAGACCGGCCGTTTCTGGATCCTGGCCCTGGCCATCCTGCTGGCGACGGCGGGCCTGACCGGCGTGATCAGCCAGTTGCAGCCTATCCTCACCGACCAGGGCCTCGACGCCCAGGCCGCCGGCTGGCTGGTGGCGCTGCTGGCCGTTTCGGTCGCCCTGGGCCGCATCGTCGTCGGCTGGGCTGTCGACCGCTTCTGGGCGCCGGTCCCGGCCGCCATCGCCCTGGTCCTTCCCGCGTTGGGCGTAGGCCTGCTGGCGATCGGCCACGGCCAGTGGCCGCTGGCCGTGCTGGCGGTGCTGCTGATCGGCGCGGCGCAGGGCGGCGAGGTCGACGTCGCCGCCTTCTTCGTCGCCCGCTATTTCGGCATGCGCTCCTACGGCGCCGTGTACGCCCTGATCGGGGTGGCGATCTCGCTGGGCGTGCCGATCGGCGCCATCGGTTTCGGAGCGCTCTACGACCATGACGGCGGCTACGGCCGCGCCCTGGCGATCGCGGCCGCCGGCTTTGTCGCCAGCGGCGCGCTGATCCTCCTGATGGGACGCTATCCGCAATGGAACACGCCCAAGGAAACGGTCTGAACCGCCATCCCGCGCCGCTAGGCGGCGCGAGACAGGGGCTCGGACAGGTCGCGGCTGATGGCCGCCGCGGCTATCTTCAGCTTGTCGCCGTACTGCTTGAGCGCGTCGGGCATCTTCATCGACGAGCTGAAGAACACCAGCACCAGCGCCCCGCAGACGCCCTCGCTGTTGAAGATCGGCGCGCCGATCGACGAGGTCTTGCCCGGGGTGGCGGTGTAGGGGTTGCGGCCCTTGGTGGCCACGCCCGCCTCGATGATGTCGGCGAACATCCCGCCGGACTCCGCATACTGCAGCGTCAGCGGATCGACCTGCCCCTCGCCGCGGCGATAGGCCTCCAGCACGGCCGCCTGCTCGTCGGGGCTGGCGAAGGCCAGATAGGCCTTGCCCGCCGCGCTCTCCAGGATCGGCAGCGTGTAGCCGGGATAGTAGTTGTTCAGCGTCAGCGACGTCATCGTGTGCGTCGAGTCGCGGATCATCATCTGCTGGCCGACCCGGGTCGCGATCGACACCGGCCAGGTCACCTTGGCCGTCAGGTCGACGATATGCGGTCGGGCGCAGGCCACCAGGCGATCGCTCTCCTGGAACCCATGCGACAGCGACTGCACCAGCATCGTCGGGCGATAGCGCTTCCGCGCCGGCTCCCGCTCGATCAGCTTCTCGTGCAGCAACGTCTGCACGATGCGGCAGGCCGTCGGATAGGGAACGCCCGAGGTCTGGGCGATCTCCATCATCGACAGCGAACCACGCCGATTGATCGCCTGCAGCACCGAGATGCAGCGGCTGATGGCCCTGATCGGCACACCTTTTTCCATCGAAACGCCTCCTCCAGATTCACGCGAACTCCAGACCGGCGGCGGGGCCTGGTCGAAAATTACGCTCCGACTATCCAGTCGCCGGATAGCGCAACGAAGTCCCACCGCGGTTCGAGTCGTCTTTTGTGCGTCGCCTGCTCTTTCGCAGGGCGGATATTTGACCACGCGGTCAACGAAGTGGCAAATCCGAGTTCTAGGGTCACGCTCGCAGCCTTGTGGAGCGCGTGATGAGCGTCGAAACTTCCGTAACGTCAGCCGATGAGTCCTTGTATCTCCAGCGCTTTCAGGCCGCCGCCAATGCGCCCCAGGAGACCTACGATACGCTGGAGCCCGTGCCCGGCGCGGCCGGCCGCGCGCTGATCCCCGCCGCCGACTCGCCGACGATCGACGCCGCCGCCCTCGACTCGGCCGAGGCCTACGCCCGCGACAGCAACGCCAAGGCCTTCATGGTCTGGCGTGACGGCGTGCTGGAGCGCGAGACCTACTTCGCAGGCGCGGCCCGCCCGTCCCTGCTGGCTTCCAAGTCGCTGGCCAAGCCGCTGACCGCCGTCGCGATCGGCCGGGCCCTGGACCTGGGCGTGATCAAGTCGCTGGACCAGTCGCTCGCCGACTTCATCACCGAGTGGAAGGGCACGCCCAAGGCCGAGATCCTGGTGCGCCACACGCTGGACATGCGGACGGGCTTCCTGCCGCAGGGCTTCAGCACCGATCCGGCCAACGTGCTGAACCGCGCCTACCTGCACCCGCGCCACGACGACATCCTGATCAACGACTACCCGCTCGTGAACACGCCGGGCAGCCGCTACGACTACGCCAACGCCACGTCCGAACTGGTGGCCCTGGTCATCGAGCGCGCCACCGGCCGCCGCTATGCCGAATTCATCTCCGAAGAGGTTCTGAAGCCTATCGAGGCGCCAGGCGGCCAGATCTGGGTCGACCGTCCGGGCGGCCTGGCTCACTCGGGCTGCTGCATCCTGCTGCCGGCCGAAAGCTGGCTGCGCCTGGCGATCCTGCTGATCGACGACGGCGTCCATGCCGGCAAGCGCCTGCTGCCCGAGGGCTATGTCGGAGAGATGCGCACCCCGACCGAGCAGAACCCGCACTACGGACTGGGCGTCTACATCGGCGCGCCCTACGTGGAGCGCCGCGGCTGGGCCGCGCCGGACACGCCCTGGCCGAAGATCCTGCACAGCGAGCCCTATGCCGCAGACGACCTGTATCTCTTCTGCGGGAACTCCAACCAGGTGGTCTACATCGTGCCGTCCAAGCGGCTGATCGTGCTGCGGGTCGGCGACAATCCGCCCAAGACGCCCGAGTGGGACAACAGCGTCCTGCCCAACCTGGTCCTGCGAGGCCTGTAGGCGCTAGGAGCGGCGGCTGGAGGCCACTCGGGCGATGAGCTTGCGCACCTCGCCCTCCTCCACGCCGTCGCGGCGCATCAGCAGGCGCACGATGGGCTCGGAAAGCAGTTCGTCGAGCGTGGGCGGCGGGTCGTCCAGACCCCGGTCGTCGCGCATGGGGCGCTCCTCTTCGGGCGGGGCGTCCCTCTCGCATTATTGAGATTGAATCGCAACTACCATCCTGAAGCGACGACCCCGGCATGGTCGGTCCGCGCGTCGCCTGCTATCAGCCTCGCATCGTCTCCAGAGGCCGCAATGACCGATTTCCCGATCACCATCTTCCACAATCCCAAGTGCGGTACCTCGCGCAACACCCTGGCGATCATCGAAGCCGCCGGCTACGCGCCGACCGTGGTCGAATACCTGAAGGCCGGCTGGACGCTGGAACAGCTGAAGGACCTGGCGGTCCGCACCGGCCTGGGCGCCCGCGGCCTGTTGCGCGTCAAGGGCACGCCGGCGGAGGAACTGGGCCTGACCGACCCGGCCGCCACCGACGACGCGATCCTGGCGGCCATGGTCGAACACCCCATCCTGGTCGAGCGCCCGATCGTCGCCACGCCCAAGGGCGCGGTTCTGGCGCGGCCGAAGGAAAAGGTGCTGGAGGTCCTGGACCGTCACCCGCCGACGGATGCATCCTGATCCGTGGTCGGACGTTTAGCCGGCGCCTGTCGCAAATCTGTCGCCGAACTGTGACAAATAGCCGACCTCGCCGCCGCTAATCTGCGGTCGACGAGGTCGGAGATCTTTCCCCCGAAGGGTCCGCCCGACACGTCCAAGATTCCAAATGGCCCCAAGCCGACCATCAGGATGTCGTCCATGAAAGCCTTCCTCGGAGCCGCCGCCGCGCTCGGCCTGCTGGCCCTGGCTCCCAGCGCTCACGCCGCCCGCGACTATGTCTGGGCCGCCGGCTCCTCGACCGTCTTCCCGTTCAGCACCCGCGTCGCCGAGAACTTCGCCAAGAAGACCGGCAAGAAGTCGCCCAAGGTCGAGAGCCTCGGCACCGGCGGCGGCATCAAGATGTTCTGCGGCGGCATGGGCGAGGGCTTCCCCGACATCGCCAACGCCTCGCGTCCGATGAAGAAGTCCGAGTACGAGGCCTGCAAGGCCAAGGGCGTCAAGGACATCATCGAGATCAAGATCGGCTTCGACGGCATCGTCATCGCGATGGACAAGAAGTCGCCCGACTACAACTTCAAGCTCGAGCACCTGTACCTCGGCCTGGCCCAGAACGCCCTGCGCGGCGGCCAGTTTGTGGCCAACCCCTACAAGACCTGGAAGGACGTCGGCGCCGGCCTGCCGGCCAACCGCATCCTGGTCTACGGCCCGCCGCCCACCTCGGGCACGCGCGACGCCTGGGTCGAGCTGGCCATCGAAGGCGGCGCCAAGAAGTTCCCGACCGCCAAGGCCCTGCACGACAAGGACGAGAAGGAATTCAAGGCCAAGATCGACCCGCTCCGCAAGGACGGCGCCTGGATCGACGCCGGCGAGAACGACAACGCCATCGTCGGCACCCTGACCAAGACCCCGGGGGCGCTGGGCGTGTTCGGCTTCTCGTTCCTCGAAGAGAACGCCAACGTCATCAAGGGCGCGGCCGTCAACGGCGTGAAGCCTACCCCGCAGACGATCGCCAACGGCACCTACCCGGTCTCGCGCTCGCTCTTCATCTACGTGAAGAAGGGCCAGGTCGGCGTGACGCCGGGCCTGAAGGAGTTCCTGAACGAGTTCGTCTCCGACGCCGCCACCGGCCGCGGCGGGTACCTGCAGGGCCGCGGCCTGATCCCGCTGCCCCCGGCCCAGCACGACGCCGCCAAGGCCACGGCCGGCAAGCTGACCCTGATGGCGCCGCCGAAGGCCTGATCGCCTCGATCGGATCATTGAAAGACGCCCCGTCCGGACCTCCGGGCGGGGCGTTTCTCGTTGAAGACCCCTGCGGCGAAAGCGCCGCAGTCCGAACCAATCGTCCGTCGCCCCTTGCGTTTCGCGCCGGTTTGGCGTCTTAACGCGCCTTTCCAAACCTCCCCGATCGCTCGGGCGCCTCGTTTTGGCGGCCGGAGAGGTTTATTTTCATGACAAGTGACCAATCAGACGGGTCCGGGACAACGGGGTCGTAATTTGGTCGTGGCGCAGGCCGCGGGTGTTTTTGTGTGCGCGCCGCCTGCAGAATCGAACTGGACCAAGATGCCCTTCCCCGCCTCCCACCCCGCTCTTGAGCGGGCGCTCGCTGCTCAGGGTTACGCCGAGCCCACCCCCGTCCAAGCCGCCGTGCTGGAAGCCGACGCCGAAGGCCGCGACCTGCTGGTCAGCGCCCAGACCGGCTCGGGCAAGACCGTGGCCTTCGGCCTGGCCGCCGCGCCGACCCTGCTGGGCGAGGCCGAGCGCCTGCCCAAGGCCGGCCTGCCGATGTGCCTGGTCATCGCCCCGACCCGCGAACTGGCCATGCAGGTCAATCGCGAACTGGAGTGGCTCTACGCCCAGGCCGGCGCCACCGTCGTCAACTGCGTCGGCGGCATGGACGCCCGCCGCGAGCAGCGCGCGCTGAACTTCGGCGCTCATATCGTCGTCGGCACCCCGGGCCGCCTGCGCGACCACATCGAGCGCGGCCACCTGGATCTCTCGGAGCTGAAGGTCGCCGTCCTCGACGAGGCCGACGAGATGCTCGACATGGGCTTCCGCGAAGACCTTGAGTTCATCCTCGACGCCGCCCCGGCCGACCGCCGCACCCTGCTGTTCTCGGCGACCCTGGCGCGCGACATCATCGCTCTGGCCAAGAACTACCAGAACGACGCCCTGCGCATCGACACCATCGACCGCAACGAACCGCACCGCGACATCGAGTACCGCGCCGTGCGCGTGGCGCCGAACGAGACCGAGCACGCGGTCGTCAACCTGCTGCGCTATTTCGAAAGCCCCGGCGCCCTGGTGTTCGCCAACACCCGTGAAAGCGTCCGCTCGCTGCACAGCAAGCTGCGCGAGCGCGGCTTCGACGTCGTCGGCCTTTCCGGCGAACTGAGCCAGCGCGAGCGCGCCGACGCCCTGCAGGCCCTGCGTGACGGCCACGCCCGCGTCTGCGTCGCCACCGACGTCGCCGCCCGGGGCCTCGACCTGCCCGACCTGGGCCTGGTCATCCACGCCGAACTGCCGGTCAACAAGGCGACGCTTCTTCACCGTTCGGGCCGCACCGGCCGGGCCGGCAAGAAGGGCGTCTCGGCGCTCGTCGTGCCCTACACCCGCCGCCGCAAGGCCGAACAGCTGCTGTTCGCGGCCGGCGTCGAAGGCGTCTGGGGCGGCGCCCCGAGCGCCGACGAGATTCGCGCCAAGGACACCGAGCGCCTGCTCGACGATCCGATCTTCGCCGAGGCCTCGAACGAGGAAGACCTGGCCCTGGCGGAAGCCATGCTGGCCAAGCGCACCCCGACCGAGATCGCCGCCGCCCTGATCCGCACCCGCCGCGCCAAGCTCCCGGCTCCGGAAGAAATCTACGACGACCCGCGCCACGGCGCCGATCCGGGCCCGCGTTCGCGCGAGCCGCGCGGCGACCGCGACTTCGCTCCGCGTGACTTCGGCGACCGTCCCGAGCGCGAACCGCGCGTCAGCATGGACGGCTCGGAGTGGTTCCGCATCAGCGTCGGCCGTCGCGGCAACGCCGATCCCAAGTGGCTGATCCCGCTGATCTGCCGCCAGGGGCACATCACCAAGAAGGACATCGGCTCGATCCGGATCTTCGACTACGACACCAAGTTCGAGATTTCGGCCGAGGCGGCGGTGAAGTTCGGCGCGGCGGTGCAGACCACCGTGCGCGAGGACGTCCAGATCACCCCGACCACGGCGCCGGCCCCGCGCGGCGACGGTCCGCGCGCGCCGCGTCCGCCCCGCAGCTACGACGACGCGCCGCGGGCTCCCCGCGCGCCGCGCCAGGGCGGCTACGACCGCGACGGCGCGAGCGGCGCCAAGCCGTATGGTCGCGGCGAGGAGCCGAACGGCGACTACAAGCCCCGTCCGCCGCGGGACGACAAGCCCCGTGACTTCAAGCCGCGTGATCGCGATGCGGCCCCGCGTCCGTACTCGCCGATCGAAAGCGACGGTGCTCCGAAGCGGGCCTACAAGCCGCGCGCCGAAGGCCGTGACAACGCCGACAGCCCGCGTGAGTACAAGCCCCGCGCCCCCAAGGCGTTCGGCGACGCCCCGGCCAAGCCCTACAAGGCCAAGCCCGCCTTCGGCGACAAGCCGGCGTTCAAGGGCCCCAAGCCCTTCAAGGCCAAGGGCGAGTTCGGCGGCAAGCCGAAGCCGTTCAAGAAGAAGTAGTTATCTAGGCCCCTCCCCCTCCTGGGGGAGGCGGCCCAGCGGGCCGGAGGGGGGACGGTTTCAGCTTTCGCTGATACGGACGACTTTGCGCCACTCCCCTCTCCGTCCGCTTCGCGGACACCTCTCCCATGGGGAGAGGACCCCTAGACGCTCTGCCCCGCGCACCAGCCCGACGCCCAGGCCCACTGGAAGTTATATCCGCCCAGCCAGCCGGTGACGTCGACGACCTCGCCGATGAAGTGCAGGCCCGGCACGGCCTTGGCCATCATCGAGCGGGAATCCAGTTCGTCGGTGTCGATCCCGCCCAGCGTGACTTCCGCCGTGCGGTAGCCCTCCGAGCCCACGGGCTTGAACGTCCAGGTGTTGACGACGCCCGCCACGCGGGCCAGCACCTTGTCCGAACAGTCGGCGATGTTGCCGGTGATCCCCTCGTCCTCGACGATCTTCTGAGCCAGGCGCTTGGGCACGACCTCGCCCAGCACCGTGTGCAGCGCGCGGCGGCCGTTGGCGGCGCGTTCGGCCTTCAGCGTGGCGAACACGTCGACGCCCGGCGCCATGTCGACCGTGATCTCGCCGCCCTCGCGCCAGTAGGACGATATCTGCAGGATCGACGGTCCCGACAGGCCGCGATGGGTGAAGAGCATGCCCTCCCGGAACTTGGTCTTGCCGCTGGCGACGACGGCGTCGACCGACACGCCCGACAGCGGCGACAGCCGCTCCAGGGTGCGGGCCTCGAAGGTCAGAGGCACCAGGGCCGGACGCGGCTCGACGATGGCCAGGCCGAACTGGCGGGCGATGTCGTAGCCGACGCCCGTCGCGCCCATCTTCGGGATCGACTTGCCGCCGGTGGCGACCACCAGCGAAGCGCAGGCGACCGGGCCGCTCGACAGCTCGACGACGAAGCCCTCGCCCTGCCTGTCGACGCCCTGGATCGCGGTCTCCAGCCGCAGGACGACGCCGGCGTCAGCCATCTCGCCCAGCAGCATGGCGATGATCTCCTTGGAGGAGCCGTCGCAGAACAGCTGGCCCAGCGTCTTCTCGTGGAAGGCGATGCCGTGCTTGCGGACCAGTTCGATGAAATTGGCCGGACGGTAGCGGCGCAGGGCCGAGACGCAGAACTTCGGATTGGCCGACAGGAAGTTGGCGGGCGTCGTGCCGATATTGGTGAAGTTGCAGCGGCCGCCGCCGCTGATGCGGATCTTCTCCCCAGCCGCCTTGGCGTGGTCGACGATCAGCACCTTGCGGCCGCGCTTGCCCGCCTCGATGGCGCACATCATGCCGGCCGCGCCGGCCCCCAGCACCACGACGTCGAACTGTTCCAAAGGCCGGCCCTTTCAAGTGAGCGCGCCAAGGACGGGTGCGCGGGGGAAATGTCAATGCGAACCGATCGTTGACGCCCTGTCGCAGCGGAGCGATCCTTGAACCATGGCCGATGGCGCTGACATCCACCTCGATCCCGAACGCACCGAGCGACTGCGCGTAGCCGCAGAGGCGGTCGGCATGACGCCGGAAGCCTTCGCGCTCAACGCCATCGACCAGGCGATCGACGACGACTGGGCAGAGGATATCGCAGCACTCGAAGAGTACGACCGAACCGGAGTGTCCTACTCCGTCGAGGAAGTCATGGCCGAACTGCGCGCGAACGTCGAAGCCAGGCAAGCCCAGCGGAAATGAAGCGCACCGTACGGCTGACCAAGCTGGCCCGCCGTGATTTATTGAGACTCGAAGATTTTCTGGCGGAGAAGAGCCCAGACGCCGCCAGCCGCGCCATGGACGCCCTGAACGGCGCCCTCCTTTCACTCGGTGAACATGCCGAACGAGGCCGTACGGCGGAAAACCCCGGCCTTCGTCACATCAACGTACGCTTCGGCGACTCCGGATACGTCATTCGATATCGGATCCGAACGTTCGAAGTCGCCGTCACCCGTATCAAGCACGCCCGCGAGCGCTGAGCCCTACCCCGCCATCCGGTAGCCCCGCGCCTCCCTCGCGGCCGACACGCGGAAGCGGCCCGTCATCTCCACCAGGCCGACGATCTCGCTCTTGAGGGCGTGGGCGACGGCGTTGGCTTCCTCGACCATGGCGGCGTTCTGCTGCACGCCCTGGTCCATCTGGTTCACGGCGGCATTGACCTCGTTGAGACCGGTGGCCTGCTCACCGGCGGAGGCCGCGAGCTCGCGGACCAGGGCGTCGATCTCGCCGACCTTGAAGACGATGCCTTCCAGCGCCTCGCCGGTCTGGCCGACCAGCTTGACCCCCTCGTCGACCTGGCGGGCCGAGGTCGAGATCAGGGTCTTGATCTCCTTGGCCGCGTCGGCCGAGCGCTGGGCGAGCGCCCGGACCTCCTGGGCGACAACGGCGAAGCCCCTGCCGGCCTCGCCGGCCCGCGCGGCTTCGACCCCCGCGTTCAGGGCCAGGAGGTTGGTCTGGAAGGCGATCTCGTCGATGACGCCGATGATCTGGCCGATCTGGCGCGAGGAGCTTTCGATGCCGGTCATGGCCTCGACCGCGCCGCGCACCACCTGGCCGGAGCGCTCGGCGTCGCCCCGGGCCGAGCCGACCACGCGGGCGGCCTCGCCGGCGCCCTGCGAGGCGCGGCGGACGGTGGCGGTGATCTCGTCGAGGGCGGCGGCGGTCTCTTCCAGGCCGGCGGCCTGCTGCTCGCTGCGGCGGGCGGTCTGGTCGGCGGCGGCGGCGATCTCGTCCGAGCCCCGGCCGATGCCGTCGACGGCGGCCAGGATCTGGCCCATGGCCTCGTCCAGGTGGCCCATGGCGGCGTTGAAGTCGTCGCGCAGCTGGCGATAGCCGTTCGGGAAGGTCTCGGTGACGCGCACCGTCAGGTCGCCGCGCGACAGCCGCGACAGGCCCTGCGCGATGGCCTCCATGACGAAGGCCTGCTCGCGGGCGGCGGACTCGCGGGCCTGCTCGTTGCGGCCGCGCTCCTCGTCGCCGGCGGCGCGCGAACGGGCCTGCTCGGCCTGGGCGCTCTTCAGGGCGAGCGCGTTGTCCTTGAAGACCTGCACGGCCTTGGCCATCAGCCCGACCTCGTCGCGACGGCCGGCGCCGGTCACGGCCGTCTCCAGGCGGCCCTCGGCCAGATCGTTCATGGCCCGCGACAGCCCCGCCACCGGCCGCGATATCTTCACCGCGCCGATCCAGAGCGCGAAGGCGACCCCGCCCAGGGCCGCGGCGACGCCGAAGAGCAGGGTCAGCAGCACGCCGCGCTCGGCCTCGGCCCGGGCGGCCGTGACCATGGCGTCGGTCTCCTCGTGATAGCCGTCGCCCCAGGCCTTCACGTCCTTGGCCAGGGCGTCGATGGCCGGATCCATCGCGGCCAGATGCGACATGGCACCGGTGTCATCGTTGGACAAACCTTTGTCCGCCGCGCCGCGCGCCTCACCGTAGAGAGCATCGATGCGGGAGCGGAAGCCTTCGGCCCTGTCGGCGATCGCCGGGTCGAAGCCGGTCATCTTGTCGAGGCTGTCCTTGCCCTCGGCATAGACCTTGTCGAGCTCCCTGGAGGCGGCCAGGGCCTGGCTGGAGCCGCCCTCGTAAGTGACCGTGCGGTGGGCGGCGTGGCCCATCATGGCCAGGCGCCGGCTGAAGCGGGCCGACTGCACCTCGGCGGGGGCGCGGTGCTCGACGAGGCGGCTGGTGGCCGCGTCCAGGCTCTTCTGCTGCCAGACGCCCAGGCCGGTGCAGGCGAGCACCGCCGCGCCCAGAACGACGGCCGGCAGGGCGACCTTCGACGCGATCTTGAGATCGTCGAGCTTCATGTTCCGTTTCCCCCCGGTTGTTGTCTAATCCGCGCCGGACTCGCGGTTACTGAACACAGGTTTTCGGCAGGGACGTAAAAACCCCGTTAAGTCGCTTGACCCACGCGCTCACGGCTGTAGGACGCACGGCCCCTCCCCGGCCCGAGCTTTCCCCATGACGTCCGCCGTCCAGCCGACGATCGGCATCGATTTCGGCACCACCAACACCGTCGTCGCCATCGCCGACGGCCATGGTCCCGCGCGCCTGGTGCGCTTTCCCGTCGGCGAGAAGGACATCTTCGCCTTCCGCTCGGCGCTGAGCTTCCACACGCTGGCCGGTCCGGACGGGCGTCCGACCGAGCGCGTGATCGAGGCCGGCCCGTGGGCGATCGAGGCCTATGTCGAGGACCCGCTGGAGACGCGCTTCGTCCAGTCGTTCAAGACGTTCGCGGCCAGCGCGGCGTTCACCGAGACCAAGATCCTCGACAAGCGCTACCTGTTCGAGGACCTGCTGGCTGCGTTCCTGTTCAAGCTGCGCGACCACGCGCAGGGCCAGATGGCCGACCTGCCGCCGCGGGTGATCGTCGGCCGGCCGGTGACCTTCGCCGGCGGCAATCCTGACGAGGCCCTGGCCCTTCGCCGCTACGAGGCCGCGTTCGAGCGCCTGGGCTTCTCCGACATCCGCTACGCCCACGAGCCGGTCGGCGCGGCGTTCTTCTTCGCCCGCCAGCTGAAGGAGGACGCCACGGTGCTGGTGGCCGACTTCGGCGGCGGCACCAGCGACTTCTCGATCGTGCGGTTCGAGCGTCATGGCGGCCAGCTGCGCTCGGTGCCGCTGGCGCGGTCGGGCGTCGGCGTGGCCGGCGACGCCTTCGACTACCGGATCATCGACAACGTGGTGTCGCCGGAGCTGGGCAAGGGCAGCCTCTACAAGGCCATGTCCAGCCGCCTGCCGATCCCGCAGCGCTACTACACGGCCTTCGCCCGCTGGGACCAGCTGGCCATGCTGCGGGCGTCCAAGGACATGCGCGACATCCGCGCCCTGGAGCGCACGGCGGTGGAGCCCGAGAAGATCGCCCGCCTGATCGAGGTGCTCGACGACAACCACGGCTACGCCCTCTACCGCTCGGTCTCGGGCCTGAAGGAGGCGCTTT
The DNA here is from genome assembly GCA_001449105.1 of Caulobacter vibrioides. Taxonomy (GTDB): domain Bacteria; phylum Pseudomonadota; class Alphaproteobacteria; order Caulobacterales; family Caulobacteraceae; genus Caulobacter; species Caulobacter vibrioides_C. The sequence continues at coordinate 16,277 of LNIY01000145.1, forward strand.
CGGGCAAGGACGAGGCGCGGTTCTCGTTCAAGGCGGGCTCCGTGGTGATCGAGCGCGACGTGGCGCGGACCGAGTTCGAAAGCTGGATCGCCCCGGAACTGAAGGCCATCGAGACGGCCGTGGACCAGGCGCTGGAACGCTCGGGCCTGACGGCGCAGGGCGTCGACCGGGTGTTCCTGACCGGCGGCTCCTCGTTCGTGCCGGCGGTGCGCGAAATCTTCCTGCGCCGTTTCGGAGCGGAACGGATCGAGAGCGGAGGCGAGTTCGAGTCGATCGCCTCGGGCCTGGCGCTGATCGGGCACGAGACGGATCTCGACCTTTGGAGCGAGCGGGCGGGAAACAGGCCTTAGCCGGCCCCCTCCGGCCCTCCGGGCCACCTCCCCCAGAGG
>LNIY01000146.1 GCA_001449105.1 Caulobacter vibrioides
CAGATGCTCCCCCTCTGGGGGAGCTGTCGCGGAGCGACTGAGGGGGCCGCGCCAGCAGCGCGGAAACCGCCTCGACCGTCTCGCGGAACTGGACGGTCGTCCGGAACCCCGCCGGCCGCACCAGCGGTCCGTCCACTGCGACCTCGCCCGCCACGACGCCCGGGCCCGGCGTCAGCACGACCACGCGCCCGGCCATGTAGACGGCCTCCTCGACATTGTGGGTGACGAACACCACGGCCGGCGACAGCTCCTCGCACAGGGCCAGCACGTCGTCGGCCAGGGCGCGGCGGGTGATCTCGTCCAGGGCCGCGAACGGCTCGTCCAGCAGCAGCAGGCGCGGCCGCGTGACCAGCGCACGCGCCAGCGACGCCCGCATCGCCATGCCGCCCGACAGCTGGGCCGGCCGGGCGTCCTGCGCCCCGTCGAGGCCCACCTTGGCCAGCGCCGCCCGCGCCGTCTCCCGCGCCTGCCGCTTCGGCGTCCCGGCCAGTTCCAGCGGCAGGGCGACATTGGCCGCCGCGCTCATCCACGGCGCCAGGGTCGGGGCCTGGAACACCACCGAGGTCTCGCCCTTGCCCGCCGCACGGTTCACGCTGCCGCGCGTCGGCTGTTCCAGCCCCGCCAGCAGCCGCAGCGCCGTCGACTTCCCGCACCCCGACGGCCCCACCAGCGCCACCACCTCGCCGGCGGCCAGCGACAGGTCGACGGGACCGAGGGCGCGGCCGCGCGGATAGTCGACCTCGACCTGATGAAGGGCGGCGATAAGCGTCATTTCTCCTCCCCCGCAGGCGGGGGAGGAACCTATTTCGGCAGGAACGCCAGGCTATAGGCCTGCTTGTAGTCCATGCCCTTCGGATAGACGCCCTGGTCGGCGGCGACGTCGAAGAACTGCGCCCAGCGCTGGTCGGTCATGGCCCCGATCCCGTCCTTGGGCACGATGCCGTACGAGCGCATCTTCTCCCGGGCCTGGTCGAGCAGAGCCTGGGTCATTTCGGGGTTGTCCTTGAGGATCAAAGCGTCGCCGGGCTTCGCGTCGCCGTAGAGATAGCTCTTCCAGCCGGCGGCGATAGCGTCGCTGATCGCCTGCACCTGGGCGGGCTTCTGCGCGATCATGCCGTCGGTCACCAGGGCGAAGCTGGCATAGGCCGGATAGCCGTCGTCGGCCAGCAGGAACACCGCCGGCTTCTCCCCGCCCGCCTGCTCGATCAGGTAGGGCTCGGACGTCGCATAGCCCTGCTGGATCAGGCTCTTGTCGGCCAGGAACGGGGCGACCGAGTAGTTGTACTTGCGCACCTGGGCGTCGGTGAAGCCGTGCTTGGCCTTCAGCCACACCCAGAAGGCCGTCACCGAGGCGTCCGACAGCAGGATGGGCCTGCCCTTCATGTCGGCGATGCTGCTTACGCCCTGGCCCGCGTGGGCGATCAGCACCTGCGGGTCCTTGTCCATGTAGGCGGCGACGGCTTTGACCGGCACGCCCTCCTTGGCCAGGTTCAGCACGATGAAGCTGTTGGAGCCGACGCCGATGTCGACCGCGCCCGTGGCCAGCAGCTGCGGCACGTTCACGCCCGGCCCGCCCTGGACGATGCCGACGTCCAGCCCGCGCTTGGTGAACTCTCCCGTCGCCACGGCCTGGTAGTAGCCGCCCAGCTCGGCCTGGGCCCGCCAGTCGGTGGCCAGCTTCAGCTTGGTCAAGCCCGGGGCGGCGTCCTTCTTCGCGGGCGAACAGGCGCTCGCCAGCAGGGCCAGGCCCGCGGCGGTCACGGCGCGGCGCGAAAAGGTCATGGTCGGATCCCCCGGTACGATGCGGCGCGGAGGTTAGCGGGGGCGATCCCGTAGGCAAAGCCCTTCAAGGTTTCCCGTCGTTGCGGACCCTGACCGTGACGCTCAGCCGCCGGTCTCGCGCACATGGCCCATGGCGATGACGACCGCGGCGGCGATCACGCCGCAGATCGAGGCGAGAAGCCCGACGGCGACGCTCGCGCCGGCGTTGACCAGCACGGCGCCCGCCAGCAGGCTGGCCGTCACGCAGAGGAAGCCGAGGTCCTTCAGGATCGAGGCCGGGCCGCCCAGCAGCCTCCGGCCGTAGAGGCCGGCGTGCATAAGGGCGATCGCCAGGATGTAAGGAAGCATGGCGTCCTCGTTGCGGCCGGAGGGGCGTAACCTCGGGCAAAAGCGCCAAGCTTGGCAATCCGAAATCCGCCGTCCCAAGGCGGCGTGGCGCCGACAAGGATCCTCTTCTCTGGGGGCGGGGCAAGCGCTCCGCCAACCCTACCGCCTGACGAACCCCGCCGTGGTCAGCGACAGCGCCCGCAGGTCCACCCCCATCTCCGAGCGGAAGCGGGCCGTCGCCGCGTCGCCCAGGCGGCGCCGGGCGGTCGCGTCGCCGCGCCGCATGGCGTCCACATAGGCCGCGTGCTGCAGCAGGAAGTTCAGCATCAGCGTCTCGGCGAACGCCTGGCGCTGGGGCTCGGTCAGGCGGGCGTAGGCGGGATTGCCGGCGATGATCGGGCGGACCTGGGCCAGCGCCGCCTGGGCCTGGGCGCGGTCGTTGTCGGCGCCGTTGGCCATCACCCAGTTGAGGATCCAGTAGGCGGCCAGGGCGTCGGCGGCGTCGCCGGGCTTGAGGCCGTCGGACGCGACGATCGAGGCCCAGCTGCGCACCGGATCCTGCCGGGCCAGGGCGTCGGCGACCTTGCGGCCGCCCTCGGCGCCGGAGGTTCGCGAGACGACGTCGACGAACTGCCTGCGCACCCTGGCGCTGACGGCGGGCGAGGCGCGGTAGGTGGTGACGCCGCTCGCCCCGGTGGGCTTGGCGACGGGCTTGGCGGCGGGCGCGGGCCGGGGCCTGGCCGCCGCGCTTCCCCGTCCCGCGCTGATCGCCGCCTCGACACGCTGCTGGTTGAGGATGTCGTTCATCACGAAGTCGTTCGGTAGGACGGTCAGCCCTTCCTGGGCGACGGCCGGGCCGGACAGGCCGGCGGCGAACGCCAGCACTGCGACGGCCAGGGGGGCGGCCAGGGATAGGCGGGGCATGGGCGGGATCCTGTCGGGCTTTCGTCCCGAACGCGGCGCGGGCGGTTTAGCTCCCCGCCTCCAGCCAGCGCCCCACCTTGGCGTACAGCACCTCGCGCTGCACGGGCTTGGCGATGTGGTCGACCATGCCGGCGGCGAAGCAGCGTTCCACCTGCTGGGGCAGGGCGTCGGCGCTCATGGCGATGATCGGCACGCGGCCGGCCTCGCCCTCCAGCCCGCGGATGGCCCGGGTGGCGGCCAGGCCGTCCATCTCGGGCATGTGGATGTCCATCAGGATGATGTCGAAGTGACCGCGCGCGGCGGCCGCCAGGGCCTGGCGGCCGTTCTCGGCGGTCTCGACATGGCAGCCGGCCAGGCGCAGCAGCCCCACCCCGATCTCGCGGTTCATCGGGTGGTCGTCGACCAGCAGGATACGGGCGGCCTTGGGGTCGCGGGCGGCCTCGCGGACCGGCGCGGCCAGGGGCTCGGCCTCGGCGGCGGGCAGCTCGAACCAGAAGCACGAGCCGTGTCCGGGCGCGCTGTCGGCCCCGATCCGGCCGCCCATCAGCTCGACCAGCGACTTGCTGATCGCCAGGCCCAGGCCCGCGCCGCCATAGGCCCGGGTGGCGCCGCTGTCGAGCTGCACGAAGCGCTGGAACAGCCGCGCCTGGTCCTCGATCGGCACGCCCACGCCGGTGTCGATGACCTCGAAGCGCAGGCGGTCCTCGACGTCGCCGGGCTCGACGATCAGCCGGGCGACGATCTTGCCGCGCTCGGTGAACTTCACGGCGTTGTTGAGCAGGTTCAGCAGCACCTGGCGCAGGCGCAGGGCGTCCAGGTCGTGCAGTCCGCCGACCGGATCGATCACGTCGATCTCCACCGTCAGGTGCTTGGCCTCGGCTTCCGGGCGGACGATGCCGATCGCGTCGTGCAACACCGCCTCGGCCGAGGCCGGCTGCATCATCAGCTCGACCTGGCCGGAATCCACCCGCGAGACGTCGAGGATGTCGCTGACCACGGTCAGCAGGGCCGCGCCGGCGGTGTCGATCATGCCGACCTGGCGATGGGCGTCGGCCGGCAGGTCCCGGCGGCTGGCCAGCAGCTGGGCGAAGCCGAGGATCGAGTTCAGCGGCGTGCGGATCTCGTGGCTCATGGTGGCCAGGAACTCGGTCTTGGCCTCGGCCGCGGCCAGCGCCCGGGCCCGCGCCGCGCGGGTCAGCTGCTCGCGCCGCACCAGCAGGCGCCGTAGCCGCTCCTGCTGGGCCAGGGCCAGGCCGGCCGCCAGGGCGGTGACGAACACCACCGTGACGAAGCACTGGATCAGCCGGGTCATCTGGGCCGGGTTCCACGGCGCCAGCAACTGGCCCAGCCAGATGTTCCACACCCCCAGCGGCAGCGATACCACGGCGATGGTCAGGGCCGCCTCGGCCGCCCCGCGCGGGCCCAGCCGGAAGGCGCACAGGATCGCGGCCGGGAACAGCACGAAGGGCAGGGGCGCGCGGGTGTCGTGGAACACCGCCGCCGTCAGCACGGCCATCAGCAGGAACAGGCCCAGCCGCTCGCCGATCGAGCGGTGGAAGGTGCGCTTGTGCTCGGCGTCGATCAGCACCAGCACCGCCGGCACGATCAGGGCCATGCCCAGCGCGCCGCTGACGAACCAGTCGCGCCACAGGGCCATGAACGGCGCGCCGTCCAGCAGCGCCAGCAGGGCGGCGGCGATGGCGGCGGTCGCGGCCACCACCGGCGCGATCACCGTCACCAGCAGGGCCAGGTGGCGCATGGTCCGCACCTTGGCCGCGCCGCCGAACGCCCGCCGCACCGCCTCGCGCGCGCCCCAGGCCTCGACCAGGCCGACGCCGGTGAACACCGCGGCCCGCGCCAGGCTGTCGCCGAAGGCCAGGCAGACGGTGAAATGGAGGACGCCGACGACGATGGTCAGGATCAGCCGGCGGGGCGGGCCCAGCGCCATCAGGCCCACCGCCAGCAGGGCGGTGCCCGGCCAAAGCGACGCCACGCCCGTGGCCCCGCGCGTCAGGCCGTCGCTGAACAGCTGGGTCGCCACGAAGGCGGCCGCCAGCACGAGCAGCAGCATCGTCTGTCGGCGGGTCTCCTGTAGGGCGGCGCTTCGCGTCATTCGTGACCCCGTTTGCCCCGGTTCCCCCAGGGGGTTTCTACGCCGAACAACGGTTTCAGTTTCTGGACCAATGCCTTCTGTGACGCTTTGCCGCAATGGCTTTTGATAGTGTCGACTATCCGACCGACAGGCCGTTTTCCTTGCGGCGCAGGGAAAACCGCGCGCCGGGCCCGATCGATTTTTCAATCCACTGCGATAGTGGTGGTGGGTGGCGACATTCCAGGTTGTGTCGCTGTGGGGGCGATAAGCGAGCGTTCGAACTGAGCCCGCCGCCGTGGGCTGATCGACATTCAACGGCCTTGCCGCTCCCAACCGCCCAATCCCCGCGAAGGCGGGGACCCAAGCTGGCTTTCAGCGCGTGGCCAAGCCTTGGATCATCCCCGAGCTCTGCTTGGATCCCCGCCTTCGCAGGGATGCTCGGTGCCTACGCCGCCTCCGTCTCCGCCCCCAGCCACCGGTTCAGGGCCGCGATCAGCACGTCGCGCTGGATGGGCTTGGCGACGTGGTCGACCATGCCGGCCTGGCGGCAGCGCTCGATCTGCTGGGGCATGACGTCGGCCGACAGGGCGATGATCGGGGCGCGGCCGGCGGGGCCGGGCAGGGCGCGGATGGCGCGGGCGGCGGCCAGGCCGTCCATGCGCGGCATGTGGATGTCCATCAGGATGATGTCGAACCGGCCCAGGGCGGCGGCCCGCACGGCCTCGTCGCCGTCCTCGGCGGTCTCGACCGCGCAGCCGGCCAGGGTCAGCATCGCCGCCCCCAGTTCGCGGTTCATCGGATGGTCGTCGACCAGCAGCACGCGGGCGGCGGCCTCCTGCTCGGGCGCGGGGCTGTCGGCGGCGCAGACCGGCTCGGCCGGAGTGGTGAACCAGAAGGTCGCGCCCTGGCCCAGGGCGCTGTCGACGCCGATCTCGCCGCCCATGCGGGTGACCAGGGTCTTGCTGATCGCCAGGCCCAGCCCTGCGCCGCCGAAGGCGCGGCTGATCGAGTTGTCGGCCTGCGAGAAGCGCTGGAACAGGCGCTTCTGCACCTCGGGCGCGATGCCGATGCCGGTGTCGGCGACGGTGAAGCGCAGGCGCTCGGGGCCGCCGGGATAGGCGGTCTCCAGCCGCACGCTGGCCCGCACCGAGCCCGCGGCGGTGAACTTCACGGCGTTGTTGAGCAGGTTCAGCAGCACCTGGCGCAGGCGGGCCGGGTCGAGGGCGTAGTCGTCGCCCGCCGGAAGGTCGGCCTCGACCGACAGCGCCAGGCCCTTGGCCTGGGCGTCCAGCGCGATGATCGAGGCGGCGTCGGCCAGCAGGGCGGCCGGGTCCACCGCCTCGGGCCGCAGGTCAAGGCGCCCGGCCTCCAGCCGCGAGAAGTCGAGGATGTCGTCGACGATGGTGGCCAGCGAGCCGCCGGCCTGGGCGATCAGTTCCAGTTTCCGCCGGCCGGCGTCGGTCAGGCCGTCCTCGGTCTCGGCCAGCAGGCCCGCGAAGCCCAGCACGCTGTTCAGCGGCGTGCGGATCTCGTGGCTCATCGTCGCCAGGAAGTCGGTGCGGGCCCGGCCGGCGGCCTGGGCGCGGGCGCGGGCGGCGCGGGCCGCGGCGCTGCGGCGGGCCATCAGCCCCTTCAGCCGCTGCTCCTTGTACAGCGACAGGGCCGCCGCCAGGCAGGTGAAGAAGATGGTGGTGACGAAGGCCTGCACCATGCGGATGCGGTCGACCTCGGCCCAGCGCGGGGCGATGCGGGCGACCCCGTCGCCGGCGATGGTCAGCGGGGCGGTCACGGCGATGACGATCACCGCGCTCCAGGCCGCGCCCCGCGGTCCCAGCTGGAAGGCCGCCAGCATCGCCGCCGGGAAGATCAGGAACGGCATCGGCGTGCTGGGCTTGAGGAAGGCGAAGGCCGTGGCCGCCGCCACCAGGGCGTAGAGGCCCGTCTGCACCGGCAGCGGCCTCTGGAAGGTCTCCTCGTTGGTCGGGTCCAGGATCACCAGGGCGGCGGGCAGGGCGATGACCATGCCCATGCTGTTGCAGGCCGCCCAGGCGGCGAAGAACGGCAGCAGGTCCGCGCCGGCGGCCGGGGCGGCGACGCTGGAGCCGATGGCCGCGATGGTGACGGTGATCGGCAGCACGGCCGCCACCAGCACCAGGGCGTGGCGCACGCTGCGGATCGACGGACGCGGTCCGCGCAGCCGGCGGATCAGGGCCGCCACGGCCAGGCTCTCGGCCATGTCGCAGGCGGTGTAGACGGCGATGACGAACCACGGATCGCCGGCCAGGGCGTGCACCGCCAGGTTGGTGGCCAGGGCGATGCCCAGCAGCAGGCGCCGCCCCACCTTGTCCATCCGCAGCAGGCCGGCGGCCAGTATGGCGTTCATCGGCCACAGCGAGGGCATGCCGTTGCTGTCGCGGGTCAGAAGGTCGCTGAACAGGAACGAGCCGACATAGGCGCAGACCAGCGCGATCAGCAGTCCCCAGCGGACGCCGGCCCGGGCGGCGCCGGACTCCTCGGCTCGTCGATCGGCGCGTGCGTTCAAGGCCCCTCGTCCCCCCTCCGGAGGCTCGCGCCGCCGGAAAAAACCACCCATCACGCCGGCCCAGAAAAAGGGTTAAGGCGCGACGCTTTTTCCGTGTGTCGCGCCCCCATGCGACGTTCGGTCGCGGGCGGGCGGATCGCTCAACGCAGCCGCGACCGCCGCCAGCAGTTCGTCGCGGCGGATCGGCTTGGCCACATGGCCGTCCATTCCCGCCGCGCGGCAACGGGCCACCTGCTCGGGCAGCACGTCGGCGCTCAGCGCCAGGATCGGCGTGTCGGCCGCCGGCCCGTCGAGGGCGCGGATGGCGCGGGCCGCCGCCAGGCCGTCCATGCCCGGCATGTGCACGTCCATCAGGATCAGGTCGAAGCCGCCGGTGCGGGCGGCCTCCACGGCCTGGAAGCCGTCCTCGGCGGTGAACACCTGGCAGCCGGCCAGGGTCAGCAAGGCATCGCCCAGCTCGCGGTTCATCGGATGGTCGTCGACCAGCAGCACGCGGGCGGCGGCGCGCTCGGGGCCGGCCTCCTGCGCGGGCGCCGGGGCCTGGGCGGCCTGGGCCTCCAGGGCGATGTGGAACACCGCGCCCAGGCCGAGCGCGCTCTCGACCCAGATCGTCCCGCCCATCTGGCCGACCAGCGCCTTGCTGATCGCCAGGCCAAGGCCGGTGCCGCCATAGGCGCGGCTGATCGAGCTGTCGGCCTGCGAGAAGCGCTGGAACAGCCGCGCCTGCACCTCGGGGGCGATGCCGATGCCGGTGTCGGCCACGCAGAAGCGCAGCAGGCCCGCATCGGGGCCGACCGACAGGCGGGCGGTCACCCCGCCGTGGGTCGTGAACTTCACGGCGTTGTTGAGCAGGTTCAGCAGCACCTGGCGCAGGCGCGTCTCGTCCAGCGCGAACAGCGCCTCGGGATCCTGGTCGCCGCGCCCCTCGATCTCGACGGTGACGCTCAGGCCCTTGGTCTCCGCTTCGGGGGCGATGATGGCGGCGGCGTCGCGCAGCAGGGCGGCGGGGGAAGCAGGCGACAGGACGAGCTCCAGGCGGCCGGCCTCGACCTTGGCGAAGTCGAGCAGGTCGCTGACGATCTCGGCCAGCGAGCGGCCGGCGCGGCCCACCAGGTCGAGGCGGCGGCGGTTTTCGGGCGACAGGTCGGCGTCCTCGGCCACCAGCGAGGCGAAGCCGAGGATGCTGTTGAGCGGGGTGCGGATCTCGTGGCTGATCGTGGCCAGGAAGTCCGACTTGGCGGCGTTGGCGGCCTGCGCCCGGCCTTGCGCCGCGCGGGCGGCGGCCTGGCGGCGCACCAGCAGGGCCGACAGCCGCGCCTGGCGGCTCAGCGCCAGGGCCGCGGCCATGCTCACCGCGTAGAGCACGATGTGGAACAGCAGCAGGTGGCGCATCGGTTCGGCCGCCGCCTTCGGGTCCAGGCCGACGATCGACAGCACGGCGGGAATGGCGAAGGCCAGGGCCGCCATCACCGACAGCGCCGCCGCCCGCGGGCCGCCGCGGAAGGCCGCCAGCAGCACCGGCGCGAACACCAGCACGCGGATCTGCGGCGGGCCGGTGAACACGGCCCACGACACCGCGGCGATCACCGCCAGGCCGGCCGCCGGCTCCAGCCAGCCGCGCACCGGGAAGGCCTCGGCGTGGCGGCGGTCCAGCAGGATCAGGATGGTCGGCAGGGCGATGGCCACGCCCAGCACGTTGCTCGTCGTCCAGCCGCTCCAGCCGGTCCAGAAGCCGCCGCCCTCGGCCAGCGAGGCCACGCCGTTGACGGCGATCGAGGTCGCCGCCGTGAACACCGCCGACACTGCCGTCAGCACCAGCAGGCCGCGCATGTTGCGCACCTTGCCCGGCAGCCGCAGCAGCCCCAGCGCGAAGGCCGTGGCGGCGATCTGCACGCCGTCGAGGATGGTCACGGCCAGGGCGAAGGCGCTGCTGCTGCTGGTGGCCAGGCTCAGCAGCAGGTGCAGCACGCTGGTCACCGCCAGCAGCACCGCGCCGCGCCGGCGATCCAGGGTCATCAGGCCGGCGATGATGACGGCGTTGGCCGTCCAGATGGTGGCGATCTCCTGCGCCGCCCCGGTCAGGAACAGGCTGTAGGCCATCGACGCCACATAGGCGACCGTCAGCCCCGCCGGCCGCCGCCAGCGACGCCACAGCGCCGCGCGATCGCTCGCCATGTCGGAACCGCCCAAACCCAAGACACCAACCCCCAGGCCTCCGACCCAAGGCGGCCGGAAGCTGTCGGGCTCCACCATGACCACGAAACGTCGGTTTTTGGTTAAGTGGGGGGAGGAGGCTGGGCGCCCGTTTCCCGCGCGAGTTTCTCCGTGGCGCGCCTCGCCTTCGCCTCGGCGGCGGCTGTCTTCTTGTTCAGCTCGGCGATGATCGGCGCGGCTTGCAGCTCGATTTCCTTTTCGCGCTTGAGCCCATAGGCGGCGACTTCCTGGGTGACGGTCGACCCTTGCGGCAGGGGGATGTCCCAGGAGGCGAAGAGTTTTTCTTCGATTGCGACCTTGACAGCGCCGACGGGCTGGCCAGCCGCGATCTCGGCCTTGCGATTGAGGTCGCAGACATCGATCAGATTCCAGCCTTGTGTGCTTTTGCCCATGTAGACGAGATAGGCCACGTGGCTGACGTGCGTCGTCCACGAGGTCTTCCGCGCGTGCGGGATGTCATAGGCGTCTGTCGGCTGGGGCACGTGTTTGAGGGGGCGAGGATGGTGGGTGTGCAGCACGTCCTTGTCCGACTTGGCGCCGTTGCATTCCTTGCACGACAGAACGAAGTTGTCGGGCTCCAGGAAAAGGTCCGGATACTTCGCCCTGCACAGGATGTGGTCGATGTCCCACGACATGTTGACGCCCGTGGCGAAAAAACTGTTGCAATAGGCGCATCGCAGTTCCTGCGTGACCATAAGCGCCTTTTTCAGTCTCGATTTTATCGCTGACTTGTTGAACCACTTGATGAAGCCGCCCTCTGGCGGGGCTTGCCTCTTTTGTTCGATCTCTTTGATCTCCGACGGGAACAGGGAAAGCGTCATTGCTTGGCCATCTGCACGATCAGGGCGGCGACGACGTCGCGAATTTCGTCGTTCTTGGGTATCTGGGGGAGCAGCGTCTTGAGCGCGATCGACAGTTCGTGCGCCTCGGGCGTGTTCAGGAGGCCTTGTCGCGCCATGGTCAGCGCCTTGAGAACCAGTTGGCGTAGATAGTTGTTGTGGCTGGTCACGACCTCGAACGCCGTCACCAGGGTGGCGTCGGGGGATTCTGTGGCCTGGTCTTCATCGAGAGTCTCGGCCCCCTTGGCGTCCAGGCGGATGGTTGTGGCGCCGTTCCGGGCCGCCCCGCTGAGGATCAGGGGGGAATGGGTCGCGATGATGTAGTGGCAGCCGGGGTGGCGCTCGATGAAGGCCTGGAGCATCGACGTGTAGCGCAGCTGCCATGCGGGATGCAGGCTGTTCTCCGGCTCGTCTATCAATACCAGTGATCCATCTTTTATATACATCGCAAGATTCAAGAATCCGGTAATTATGTTGAGCTCCCCGGAGCTCAATTCCATGAGGTTGCGTTTCTCTTCGGTTCGGATGTCTGTGAGATTTATGGACGATATAGACAATATCCGATCGGATAGAAATTGCTCTATATCTGATGGAGATATTAAATCTTCTTCGTGCCTGGCAACATCATGATCGAATACCTCGTCGTGGCGAAGTTCTGGGAACTTATTGCTGAGGTTGCTGTTGAAGAATTTATATACTCTATTGTCTTCTATTGTTGGGTCGTATTCTATTTTTGGATCGGGATTGCGCCTGAGCTGCGCCAGAAGGCTGCGATTCAGGCGGTAGGCGATCTTGATCTCGGGTGTGAAGCCGATCGCTTCCAGGCTGGAGGCGATCCTGGGGTCCATGCCGAACCAGGCCAGCCTGGTGATGACGTCGAAGAGGCGAGACTGGGCGCTCGTTCGAGCGTCGCCCTTCGGGCCGACATAGATGTAGAAGGGGTCGTTTTCGAAATAGGCGTCTTCGCTCGGCCTCCACGGCGGGGTCGCAAGGCGTTCCATGCGCCGGATGCGCTCCACGTCGTCGCCCAGCGGGAACTTGTCGAAAGGTGTGAATGACAGGGCGATGACGTTGGCCGGAAGCAGGTTCCTGGATGTCGCGGCGTGCATGACATCGGCCTTGCTGACCCAGCTCGGCAGGGCGGCTGAGCCCTCCTTGGTGCGAACGGTCATGCCTTGAAGAAGCCTGGGCCGATTGATGCGCAGGTATCGCGTCGATGCCCAGGCGAGCGCGCGCAGGGCGTTGGTGGTCTCGCGCAGCAAGGTCGATTTGCCGGCCCCGTTTCGACCGATGATCACGGTCACCGCAGAGGGGCGGGCGCCGTCGGACAGGCGCAGTTCGGTATCCTCACCATTGAGTTTTACGGCCATGGACAGCAGGCGGAAATCGGACACGGGCGCTCCAAATCTGATCCGATCCTCTCTAGCCAAGCTTGAACTAACGAATTGCAACTCAGGATCAGGGCGTCTTTTTCTTGATCGTTGCGCGTGAGCCTTGGGGCGGGATCGCGCCTTTCCTCGCGAGCCCGCCCCCTTGAGCCCCGCCGCTGGCCATGCTCTCTTCCGGCTAATTGTCTGACAAATAGCTTTGGGGTGGAGCATGGCGGGGAACGACGCGACGGGTGGGGCGGCGACGCGTAGGACCTTCCTGCTGGCCTCCACCGCCCTGGCGTTCGCCGGCGGGGGCGCGGTCGCCGCGCCCGCCGTGCTCGACGCCGCCCGCGTCGTCGCCCGGCCGGTTCCCGCCCGCCACGTGGCGCTGACGCCGTCGATCTTCTCCCAGGCCCGGGACGCCAACCGCGCCTACCTCGTCTGGCTGTCGCCCGACCGGCTGCTGCACAACTTCCACAAGGGCGCGGGGCTGCCGGTCAAGGCGCCGGTCTATGGCGGCTGGGAGGCCCAGAGCATCGCCGGCCACACCCTGGGCCACTGGCTGACCGCCTGCGCGCTGCAGGTGGCCAACACCGGCGATCCGGAGCTTTCCAGGCGGCTGGCCTATACCGTGTCCGAACTGGCCCGCGTGCAGGCCGCGCACGGCGACGGTTATGTCGGCGGGACCACCCGCTGGAACCAGGACGACCCGGTCGGCGGCAAGCAGGTGTTCGAGGAACTGCGGCGAGGCGACATCCGCGCCTCGCGCTTCAGCCTCAACGACGGCTGGGTGCCGGTCTACACCTGGCACAAGGTGCATGCGGGCCTGCTGGACGCCCACCGCCTGGCCGCAACGCCGGGCGCGCTGGACGTGGCGGTCGGGTTGGCGGGCTACTTCGCTGGCGTGATCGACGGCCTCTCAGACGAGCAGGTGCAGAAGATCCTGGTCACCGAGCACGGTGGGATCAACGAGGCCTATGCCGAGACCTACGCCCTGACCGGCGACGCGCGCTGGCTGAAGGTCGCCCGGCGCCTGCGACACAAGGCGGTGCTCGATCCCATCGCCGCCCGGCGCGACGAACTGGCCGGCCTGCACGCCAACACCCAGATCCCCAAGGTGATCGGCCTGGCGCGCCTGTACGAAGTGGCCGGCGACGATCCCGGCGAGGCGACCGCCGCGCGCTTCTTCCACCAGGCGGTGACCCGCGACCACAGCTACGTCATCGGCGGCAATTCCGACCGCGAGCACTTCGGCAAGCCGCGCCAGATCGCCCGCCACATGGCCGAGACCACCTGCGAGGCCTGCAACAGCTACAACATGCTGAAGCTGACCCGGCAGCTGTGGAGCTGGAAGCCGGACGGCGCCCTGTTCGACTATTACGAGCGCGCCCAGCTGAACCACATCATGGCCCACCAGCGGCCCGCCGACGGCCGCTTCGTCTACTTCATGCCGATGGCCGCGGGCGGGCGGCGCAGCTACTCCACCCGCGAGGACAGCTTCTGGTGCTGCGTCGGCTCGGGCATGGAGAGCCACGCCAAGCATGCCGACAGCATCTGGTGGCAGGGCGGCGAGACCCTCTACCTCAACCTCTTCATCCCCTCGCGGCTGGACCTGCCCGGCGACGACTTCGCCATCGACCTGGTCACGGCCTATCCCGCCGACGGGACCGTGACCCTGAGCGTCCTGCGCGCCCCGGCCGCCGAGCGCGAGATCGCCGTGCGCCTGCCCGGCTGGTGCGCGACCCCGCTGGTCACGGTCAACGGCAGGCACGTCGGGCGGCGCGGGGGCGACGGCTACCTGCGGATCCGGCGCCGCTGGGCGGTCGGCGACAGCCTGCGCCTCGTGCTGCCGATGTCGCTGCGGGCCGAGCCGACGCCGGACGATCCCAACCTCGTGGCCTTCGTCTCCGGGCCCCTGGTGCTGGCCGCCGACATGGGTCCGGCCGACCGGCCCTTCGAGCGCGCCGCCCCGGCCCTGCGCGGCGAGGGCCCGCCCGAGACGCTGCTGCGGCCGTCCAGGGGCGCCTCGCACGTCTTCACCGCCGACCTGGCCGACGGCGGCGGCGCTGTCTTCAGTCCGTTCTTCACCCAGTACGACAACCGTACGGCCGTCTACGCCCCGGTGTTCACCAACGCCCGCTGGGCGGCGGAAGGCCAGGCCTTCCTGGCGGCCGAGCAGGCGCGCATCGACACCGTCGCCCGCACCGTCGACACCGTCTATCTGGGCGAGCAGCAGCCCGAGGTCGACCACAAGGTCGCCGCCGGTAACGGCGAGATCATCCAGCTGAACGGCCGCAGCGGCCGCAGGCTGAACCCCGGCGGCGGCTGGCTGGAGGCCACGCTGGCCCGCCGCGCCGGGCCGCTGACCCTGCAGCTGGTCTACTGGGGCGCCGACGCCGGGCAGTCGGCCAGGGTGCTGGCCGACGGGGCCGAGGCGGGAGCCTTCACCACCCCCGCGCAGAAGCGCGACGGCTTCTTCACCGCCGAGATCCCCCTGCCGCCCGGCGCGACCCCGACCCGCGTGCGCATCGAGGCCGGCGACAAGCCGGCGGTGATCTACGAACTGCGGGTGATGGCGGGGCGATAGGGGGGCGCCCGACACGACAAGGGCCGCCGCTCTTTCGAGCGGCAGCCCGTTGTCTGCCTCCACCGGGCGCCTTTCGGCGCCTGGGGATCAGGCGGCGCGCTTGTCAGCCTTCTCGCAACTGAGCGCGTCGTGACGCAGGGGCTGGTGAGTGATGGCCTTCGGCGCGGGCGAGGGGGCGACGACGGGCGGCGGCGTGCCGGGCGCCGGGGGTGTCGTGTTCATCCGCATTTCGATGTCGGGAGTCTTGAGCATGGCGTTGACCGCGGTGCGATCGAAGCTCTTGGCCCAGGCAGGGATAAGGAAGGCGGCGACGGCGACGCAGATCACGAAGACTCCGGTCGCCAGGATGGTGGCGGTTAGCTGAAGGTGGGGTTCCATGAGTTGATGCTCCTATTGCGTCATGGGGTTGTTCTCCTGTGTTGGCTGTAAGCTGACACGGGTCATGGGGAGTGCTCTCTCTCTCCATTTACCCAC
Source organism: Caulobacter vibrioides (assembly GCA_001449105.1). GTDB lineage: Bacteria > Pseudomonadota > Alphaproteobacteria > Caulobacterales > Caulobacteraceae > Caulobacter > Caulobacter vibrioides_C. Next base: position 15,152 of record LNIY01000146.1, read on the forward strand.
TATACCTCAGTACGAAGTCTTGATTCAATTTATACTTTAATGGCGCGCATAGATTCCGCGCGCCGGCGGTGCGCCAAGTAAAGCCGTCCGACGTTGCTTTCCTGGCCGGACGCCGGCCCCGGGGCGAGAGGGGGCGAGAGAGGGCGAGGCCCGGTGCGTCGCTCCGGCGGCGCGGCCGTCCCTACCGGCCGCACCCCGGATCGGGCGTCTCGCGGCCGTCCGGGCAGGCGTAGAAGCCCTCGTCCTGGCCGGGCAGGGTGATCCCCTCGTCGGCGAGGTCGAGGAACCAGCGGCCGTCGCGCCAGGGGGCGATGCCAGTGGCGACCATCTCCTGGGTCAGGGCCGGCTCCAGGAACGGGAAGGCCGCCCGCATGCGCGGGTCGCTGGCCCAGGCCGGGGCGCCCTCCAGGCGGTAGGCGAAGTTCAGGGTCTTGCCGTCCTCGCCCACCAGCCAGGCGCGGGTGACGTGGCGGCGGGCGTAGCACAGCTCGATGCTGGCCGGCTGGGCCGGGTTGCGGCGGCGTTCGCGGAACCAGTGGGCGGCCTTGGCGGTCGGCGCCAGCCGCACCTCGCCGGCCGGGGCGCCGGAAACCTCTTCCAGCAGGCCCGTCTCGACCAGGGCGCGGACGGTGTCGAGCCGCGCGGTCCGCGCGCTGATCCGGATCGGCGCGATGCCGGTCAGCACGGCGGCGCACTGGCCCAGCGGCAGACCCTGGGCGCGGGCGTCGAAGAAGGTCTGGATCTCGCGCACGGCCTGGCCGCTCTCGATCGAGCGACGGGCCTGTTCCTGCGGGCTGGGCGCGCAGGCCGCCGGCAGCCAGGCCAGGGCCAGCAGCAGGGCTGATAGCAGGGGCAGGGCCCCGCCGCGCGCGGATCCGATCCTGGCCGTCATCCGTCACCTCGCGCCGCCGTCGATGCGGCGGAAACGGGCGAGCGCGGGCGAGGTTGCCGCGCTCAGTCGGCGAAGGCCGCCAGGGTCGCCGCCAGGCTGGTCAGGTTGGCGCTGTTGGCAGACATGGCCTCGGCGATGTCGGGGCGTTCGGGGATCACCGCCACCACCCCGCCGCCGGGCGCGCGCAGCGTGAAGCCGTCGCGCTGCAGCTTCAGCAGGTGGCGGCGGGTGGTCTCGATCGGCAGGCCCAGCGACCGGGCGATCGCCGTCAGTCGCACCGGCCGTTCCCCCGTGGCGTCCTGCGGGGCGTGGGCCGACAGCCGCAGGGCGGTCAGGAACACCAGGCCGCGCATGATGTCGCCGTCGAACACCGACGACAGCAGGCCCGCGCTGCGCAGCACGTAGTCGGCGCCGATGTCGAGGTGATGGCGGGCGAGCGTCGATCGAACGTCCATGGGCATGGGGCTTGTTCCTCCTCCTCTTTCGGGCGAGGTCCCATGCCGCGCGGCGGGCGGCCTTGATCCGGATCAAGGCGCGAACGGCGATTTCGCGGCAGGAGCCCCGTCCAGTTTCCGGAGCACCTCTCGCGATGTCCCCCCTCGGCCCCGAAGATCCCCCAGGT
>LNIY01000147.1 GCA_001449105.1 Caulobacter vibrioides
CGGTTCGGCTCGCGCTGGACCCTGAACCGCTGTCACCCCCATCCCCGACCCTTCCCCCATCAAAGGGGGAAGGGAGAAGAGAAACGTACGGGAAACCCACACATGACCGCCCCCCTCCGCAACCACGATATCGCCGAGCTCAAGCGCCTGGATCTGGCGCACCATCTGCCGGCCCAGGCCGACCACAAGGTCATCGCCGAGCAGGGCGGCAGCCGCATCATCACGCGAGCCGAGGGCGTCTACATCCATGACGGGGAAGGCCACCAGATCCTCGACGGCATGGCGGGGCTGTGGTGCGTGAACGTCGGCTACGGGCGCGAGGAACTGGCCAAGGCCGCCTACGACCAGATGCTGGAGCTGCCGTACTACAACACCTTCTTCAAGACCGCGACGCCGCCGCCGATCGAGCTGGCGGCCAAGATCGCCCAGAAGATGGGAGGGCATCTCTCCCACGTCTTCTACAACTCGTCGGGGTCGGAGGCGAACGACACGGTCTTTCGTCTGGTGCGCCACTTCTGGAAGTTGAAGGGGGAGCCAAGCCGCACGGTCTTCATCAGCCGCTGGAACGCCTATCACGGCTCGACCGTGGCCGGCGTCTCGCTGGGCGGCATGAAGCACATGCACAAGCAGGGCGACCTGCCGATCGCCGGCGTCGAGCACGTGATGCAGCCCTACCAGTTCGGCGACGGCTTCGGCGAGGACCCGGCCGCCTTCCGCGACCGGGCGGTCAAGGCCATCGAAGACAAGATCCTCGAGGTCGGTCCCGAGAATGTCGCGGCCTTCATCGGCGAGCCGGTGCAGGGGGCGGGCGGGGTGATCATCCCGCCGGACGGCTATTGGCCCGCCGTCGAGGCCCTGTGCCGCAAGTACGGGATCCTGCTGGTCTGCGACGAGGTGATCTGCGGCTTCGGGCGGCTGGGCCAGTGGTTCGGCCACCAGCACTACGGCATCAAGCCCGACCTGATCGCCATGGCCAAGGGGCTGTCGTCCGGCTACTTGCCGATCAGCGCCGTGGGCGTGGCCGACCACATCGTCGCCGAACTGCGCGAGAAGGGCGGCGACTTCATCCACGGCTTTACCTATTCGGGCCACCCGACGGCGGCGGCCGTGGCGCTGAAGAACATCGAGATCATGGAGCGCGAGGGCCTGGTCGAGCGCACCCGCGACGAGACCGGTCCCTATCTGGCCCAGGCGCTCGCCTCGCTGAACGACCACCCCCTGGTGGGCGAAGTGCGGTCGCTGGGCCTGATCGGCGCGGTCGAGATCGTGCGCGAGAAGCGGACCAACCATCGCTTCCTCGACAAGGAGGGCGAGGCCGGGCCGATCGTGCGCGACCTGTGCATCAAGAACGGCCTGATGGTGCGCGCCATCCGCGACAGCATCGTCTGCTGCCCGCCGCTGATCATCATCAAGGGCGAGATCGACGAACTGGTGGGGATCATCCGCAAGTCCCTCGACGAGGCCGAGCCGGTGCTCCGGGCGCTGAAGCCGAGTGACGTGTCTTGAGCTTTGGTGGGGCCATAGGCGCACGGCCAGCTTGATCGCCGATGCGCCTTCCCACGACATCAGCGGATCAATTCGACCTCGACGCCGAGTTCCACGGCCAAGCCCTTCCACGCGCGGTCGGCGGTCAGGGCCGTCGAATGGGTGGCGTGCGCCAAGGCCAGGCAGAAGCGATCGCCCAACGAAAGGCCTGCCTTGAGCGTCGCCGCACGCATAAGGCCAGCCTCCAACGCCAGGGCCTCATCCGGCGCGACGTAAATGATCGGCAAGTCGGCCAAGAGAATGCGGATCGCACCGGGATCGACGCCACGCTTGGAAAAGTAGCTGACGACTTCCGCCAGATTGACCGTGCACATCATGGCGTCGGGCAGGGCGTCGTCGACAAGGTCCATTCCCGGCTCCCGCAGCAACCGCGCAAGGAGCGCCGAGGCGTCGAGGACGGTCGTCAATCCTCGGCCTCGGCTTCGCCTCGCCGTTCCGCCAGGAAGGCGTCTACCGAGGCGCCGGGTTGGTCGCCCAGCAGCTTGCGGGCCAAGTCTGAGGCGCGATCCATGACCTGCTTGATGCTGCGCACGTGCAACTCGCCTTCGACGACTTCGATCACCACCGGGCCGCCGTGCTCCAGGCCGGCCGCCGCGCGAACGTCGGGCGGAAAGGTTACGCCGCCGTTTGGGGACATGATCGCCTTGATCGCCGTCATCTCGGATGAACCCGCGTCTATGAGTACCGATAGTTCTACCGGAAGTCCCGCGATCGAACCATCCGCCCAACCTCCGCCAAGCCAAGGCTTCCAGCTGTAGCCACCTTTTGGCGTAAGATTGTCCCACTAGCCCAAACTTCAGCAAGCGCGAGGAGCGCCCCTATGAAGCCCAAGCACAAGAAGAACCACGACGGTCCGAAGATCACCCGGGGGGTCAAGACGCTGGACGAGGCCCAGGCCTGGTTCCGCAACCAGAACATCGAGGAGATCGAATGCGTCGTGCCGGATCTGGCCGGCGTGGCGCGCGGCAAGATCATGCCGGTGCGCAAGTTCCTGGGGACACCCTCGATGAACCTGCCGCTGGCGGTGTTCTACCAGACCATCACCGGCGACTTCCCCGAGTTCGAGGGGGCGGTGAACGCGGTGCAGTCGGACACCGACATCTTCCTGACCCCGGACCTGGCGACCCTGGCCACCGTGCCCTGGGCGCAGGACCCGACCGCCCAGGTGATCCACGACGCCTTCCACCCCGACGGCCGTCCGGTCGAGGAGAGCCCGCGACAGGTGCTGCGGCGGGTGCTGTCGCTCTATCGCGAGAAGGGCTGGAGCCCGATCGTGGCCCCGGAGATCGAGTTCTATCTCGTCGAGAAGAACATCGACTGGGACTATCCGCTGAAGCCCCCGGTCGGCCGCTCGGGCCGTCCCGAGAGCGGCCGCCAGGGCTATTCGATCAGCGCGGTCAACGAGTTCGACGCCCTGTTCGAGGACATGTACGAGTACTCCGAGCGCCAGGGGCTGGAGATCGACACCCTGATCCACGAGAGCGGGGTGGCGCAGATGGAGATCAACCTGCGCCACGGCACGCCGCTGGAGCTGGCCGACCAGGTGTTCATGATGAAGCGCACCATCCGTGAGGCGGCGATGGAGCACGACATCTACGCCACCTTCATGGCCAAGCCGATGGCGGGCGAGCCGGGCAGCGCCATGCACGTGCACCAGTCGATCCTGACCGAGGACGGCGAAAACCTGTTCTCGGATCCCAAGACCGGCGAGGCGACGCCGTCCTTCTACGCCTTCATCGCCGGCCAGCAGCGCTATCTGCCGGCGATCATGGCCATCCTGGCGCCCTACGTGAACAGCTATCGCCGCATCGCCCGCGACAGCGGCGCGCCGGTCAACACCCAGTGGGGCTACGACAACCGCACCTGCGGCCTGCGGGTGCCGCCGTCGGATCCCGCCAACCGCCGGGTCGAGAACCGGATCCCCTCGTCGGACGCCAACCCGTACCTGGCCATCGCCGCGGTGCTGGCCTGCGGCTATCTGGGCATGACCCAGAACCTGGCGCCGACCGCGCCGGTGGAGATCGACGCCAGCGCGCGGGGCATCGAGCTGCCGCGCAGCCTGCTGGAGTCGGTGACCCTGTTCGAGGAGGCCAAGGCGCTGTCCGACATCCTCGGCGCCACCTTCTGCTCGGCCTATGCGCGGGTGAAGCAGGCCGAGTACGAGACCTTCATGCGCACCATCAGTCCGTGGGAGCGGGAGTTCCTGCTGCTGAATGTTTAGGGCCATCAAGCCCTTCCCCCTTGATGGGGGAAGGTGGCCGCGAAGCGGTCGGACGGGGGGTGAACGCGCAGCGTCGTTGGCTTGGCCGTCGCCGTGTCACCCCCATCCCCGACCCTTCCCCCATCAAGGGGGAAGGGAGATGAATACTGGCCACCCGCCCACCTCGTGGTACGCCGCCACGGCGACGCCGTTCGACCCGCTGCCGGCCCTCGACGGCGAGGTGACGATCGACGTCTGCGTGGTGGGGGCGGGCTACACCGGCCTGGGCGCGGCGCTGGAGCTGGCCTCGCGCGGGGTGTCGGTGAGGGTGCTGGAGGCCGCCCAGGTCGGGTCGGGCGCCTCGGGCCGCAACGGCGGCCAGGTGCATATGGGCCAGCGTAACGACCAGGCCTGGCTGGAGAAGACCGTCGGCCGCGACGACGCCCTCCTGCTGTGGAAGATGTCGCTGGACGCCCGCTCGCATCTGGCCGCGACCATCGCCGAGCACGCCATCGCCTGCGACTTCACGCCGGGCATGATCCATGCCCGCCACAAGAGCGGCCTGGAAGGCGAGGACCTCGACCACATCGAGTTCATGGCCGCCCGCTACGGCTATCACGAGCTGGAGCCGATCGACGAAGACGCCCTGGCCGAAGACCTGGGCACCGGGGTCTATCACGGGGGGCTGCGCGACAACGGCGGCGGCCACCTGCATCCGCTGAACCTGGCGCTGGGCATGGCGCGGGCGGCCATGGCCAGGGGGGCGATCGTCCACGAGCGCAGCCGCGCCCGGGAATGGCGCCGCGAGGGCGGCGGTATCGTGGTCGAGACGGCGGCCGGCCGGGTGCTGTGCGACCAACTGATCCTGACCGGCGACGGCTATCTGGATGCGTTGGCCGGCGGCGAGGCCCGCGCGCGGGTGATGCCGATCAACAACTTCGTGCTGGCCACCGAACCCTTGGGAGACCGCGCCGAGACGATCATCCGCTCCAACGCCGCGGTGGCCGACAGCCGCTTCGTGGTGAACTACTTCCGCAAGAGCCCCGACGGCCGGCTGCTGTTCGGCGGCGGCGAGAACTACCGTCCGGGCTTTCCGCCGGACCTGCCGGGCTTCGTGCGCCGGCACATGCTGAAGATATATCCGCAGCTGGCCGACGTGGCGGTGACCCACGCCTGGGGCGGGACGCTGGGGATCACCGTCCACCGCTCGCCCTATGTGCGGGAGCTGGCGCCGGGGGTGCGGGCAGCGGCCGGCTATTCGGGGCAGGGGGTGATGCTGGCGCCGTGGTTCGGCAAGCTCCTGGCCGACGCGGCCCTGGGCGAGACCGGCGGGGTGGAGCTGCTGTCGCGCCTGCCGACCCCACCGTTTCCGGGCGGCCGGCTGCTGCGCTGGCCGCTGACGGTGGCGGGCCTGTCCTGGTACGCGCTGCGGGACCGCCTGTAGCTGGAAGGCCTTGGCGAGAGGGTCTGGGCTAGAGGGCCTTGATACGGGCGCGCACCGACAGGCAATAGCCGATCGTCACCGCCAGCCCCGCCAGGATAGCGCCGCAGCCGCCGATCGCCGCGACCTGCGCCGGGGCGAACGCCCAGAGACCGGCATAGACGAGGCCGCTCAAGGCGAGCGACCAGCCGCCGACCCGGTTGACGCGCCGCCCCCAGTCGCTGGGCACGAACCGCTTGGGCATGCGGTTGCCGAACCAGGCGACCATCAGGCCGATGGCGCCCATGACCAGCCGGTTGACCGTGTCGGTGTCGATATAGCCCAGCTTGCGGGCGAGGCTGGCCGCCAGGGCCAGCACGACGATGCCGACGCCCCAGCCGAGGTCGACGATCAGATCCTTCTTCATCACGTGGTCTCCGTCTTGGGTTTCGGCTCGGTTTCCGGCCTGGGTCCTGCTCCGGGCGCCGGCTCGCCGACGCCGAACGAGTGGACGAAGCCCAGCAGCGCCTCTTCGAGCACCGAGAGCTTCAGGTGGTAGATGATCGACTTGCCGGCCTTCTCGGCGTGGACCAGGTCGGCCTCCTTCAACACCGCGAAGTGCGCCGACATGGTGGGCTTGGAGACGTCGAACTGGTCGCTGAGCTCGCCCGCGCTCATCGGCCCCTGGCGCAGGAGCTGCAGCACGCGGCGGCGCGTGGGATCGGAAAGGGCCTTGAACACCTGGCTCATGATAAGACGATTAGCTAATCATCGAAATGAGTCAAGCGGCGGTTGGCTTCCCCCCCTGCGTCGCGCTAACACCCCCTCATGGCGCGAACCAAGCTGAACCCGGAATTCGAGATCGAAGTCGACGGCGAGACCTATGTCTGGCGGTTGCAACGCACGCCGCACTGGTCGAAGGACCCGACGGAGCGGCACGGCATGGCCATCGCCGTCCATCACAAGGAGGGCAAGCGCGAGGTCGTGATCGAGTTTCCGCCCGGCGAGCAGCCCCGCTACGGCGCGCCGCAGCTGAAGACCGAGCAGGTGCCCAGGAAGCTGGTGGCGACCGCGATCGCCTCGGCCGTGGCGGCCGGATGGGAGCCCTGGTCGCGCGGCAAGCCGGTGATCATCGCCGTCGACGAAACCGGCGGCTGAGGGCGGCGGCGTTCCTTGAAACCCTCTCTCTTGGAGAGAGGGAGGGGCCCGCCGCGAAGCGGTGGGAGGGTGAGAGGTTTCACCCTTGGCCGGAAGTCCCCCGGCCGGGAGCGGCGAGCATTGAGGTTCCGAGCGCGGACTTAAGGTGCGACTCGGGTTTGGAGACCGCGCCCTATCCGGTGAGAGTGTAACCTCTCACCCTCCCACGCCTGCGGCGTGGGCCCCTCCCTCTCTCAAGGAGAGAGGGGTTAGGAAGCGGCGACGGCCGCTTCGTTGGCAAGTCGTGCGTCTCGGCGCCGATCTGGCTCGCCCCGATTGACAGCCGACGAACGCCGCTCTCCGATGGCCGTCGTAACGAGCGTCGCGGGGTAAGATGCAGGGCCAGGTTTCGGAGCCGACGGGCAGTCTGGCCGACGCGTTGGGCCATGCGATGCGGCTGCTGTCGCGCGACCCCGGGCTGGCCCGCGAGCAGGCCCTGGCCATTCTCGAAGCGGTTCCCCGCCATCCCGGCGCGACCCTGATCCTGGCCGCGGCCCTGCGGCTGTCGGGCGAGCCGGCCGCCGCCCTGCCGGTGATCGATCCCTTGTCGCGGGCGCTGGCCCAGGCGCCGGACGTGCAGCTGGAGCACGGCCTGGTCCTGCTGGATCTGGGCCGCACCCAGGAGGCCGTGGCGGCGCTGCGGCGGGCGACCGGGCTGGATCCCAACCTCGTCGAGGCTTGGCGGGCGCTGTCGGTGGGACTGACGGTGCTGGGCGACCTGGCCGGCGCCCAGGCGGCGGGCGACCGGCAGGTGCGGGCCTCGGTGCGCGATCCGGCGCTGATCGCCGCGGCCTCAGCCCTGGTCGAGGGGCGGCTGCCCGACGCCGAGCACGGCCTTCGGGCCTATCTCACGGCGCGGCCCGATGAGCCGGCGGCGCTGCGGATGCTGGCCGAGGTGGCCGCGCGGCTGGGCCGCTACGAGGACGCCGAGCGGATCCTGACCCAGACCCTGGCCTTCGCGCCGGGCTTCACGGCCGCGCGGCACAACCTGGCCACCTTGCTGTATCGCCAGAACAAGACGCTGGAGGCGTTGGCGCAGCTGGACCTGCTGCAGGCCGCCGACCCGCGCCACCCGGCCTATGCCAACCTGCGCGCCGCCGCCCTGGTGCGGATCGGCGAGTACGAGGCGGCCGTCGCCATCTATCGCCAGGTGCTGGAGCGCCATCCGCACCAGCCCAAGGGCTGGATGAGCTATGGCCATGCGCTCAAGACCCTGGGCCGCCGGGCCGAGTGCGAGGCGGCCTATCGCAAGGCGGTCGAGCAGGCGCCGATGCTGGGCGAGGCCTGGTGGAGCCTGGCCAACCTCAAGACCCTGCGCTTTTCCGACGACGACCTGGCCGTGATGTCGGGGCAGCTGGCCGACGAGGGCTTGGCCGAGGAGGACCGCTTCCACCTGCACTATACGCTGGGCAAGGCGCTGGAGGACGCCGGGCGCTACGAGGCCTCGTTCGAGCACTACGCCCGGGGCGCGGCGCTGCGCCGGGCCCAGATCCGTTACGACGCCGACGAGACCAACGCCCACGTCGCGCGCAGCAAGGCGCTGTTCACGCCGGCCTTCTTCGCCGAGCGTCAGGGCTGGGGCGCGACCGCGCCCGATCCGATCTTCGTCGTCGGCCTGCCGCGCTCGGGCTCGACCCTGATCGAGCAGATCCTGGCCAGCCACTCGCAGGTGGAGGGCACGATGGAGCTGCCCGACGTCATCGCCATCGCCAAGCGGCTCGGGGGGCGGAAAGGCGAGGGGCTCTATCCCGAGGCCCTGGCCGGGCTGGACGCGCAGGCCCTGCGGGCGCTGGGCGAGGAGTATGTCGAGCGCACCCGGGTGCAGCGGAAGAGCGACCGGCCGTTCTTCGTCGACAAAATGCCCAACAATTTCGCCCACGCCGGGCTGATCCATCTGATGCTGCCGAGCGCCAGGATCATCGACGCGCGGCGCCATCCGCTGGGCTGTTGCTTCTCGGGGTTCAAGCAGCACTTCGCGCGGGGGCAGACCTTCAGCTACGGCCTGGAGGACATCGGCCGCTACTACGCCGACTATGTGGACCTGATGGCTCATTTCGACGCTGTGCTGCCGGGGCGCGTGCACCGGGTGATCTACGAGGAGATGGTCGAGGATCCGGAAGGCCAGATCCGCCGACTGCTGGACCATTGCGGCCTGCCGTTCGAGGCGGCGTGCCTGGATTTCCACCAGAACGACCGCGCCGTGCGCACCGCCAGCTCCGAGCAGGTGCGCCAGCCGATTTTCCGCGACGGGGTGGACCAGTGGCGCAACTATGAGCCATGGCTCGATCCGCTGAAGGCGGCGCTGGGGCCCGTCCTGGCCGCCTACCCGGCCGCGCCTGTTATTTGACCACCGGAAGACGGCGCTGCCGTTTTTGCAACAGTCCGGTGAATTGCGCGGCCGCCGAGCTTTGCCGGATTGTCGGACTCACGACATTGAAAGAACGTCGTTCTCCTGAGGGCCAAGGAGCAACACGTGTCGATTAGGCGTTCAAAAACAATGCGGTCGGGCCTTCTGGTCACGGCCTTGATGTCAAGCAGCGCGCTTTGTGGGGCGGCGCTGGCGCAGGAAAGCGGGGTGGCGCTGGAAGAGGTGGTCGTCACCGCCCAGAAGCGCTCGGAGAACCTGCAGGACGTGCCGGTCAGCATCCAGGCGCTGGGCCAGGCCAAGCTGGAGCAGCTGGAAGTCGCCGACTTCGCCGACTACGTGAAGTTCCTGCCCAGCGTGTCGTTCCAGGGCTCGGGGCCGGGCTTCAACCAGGTCTACATGCGTGGCGTGGCCAGCGGCGGCGACGGCAACCACTCCGGCTCGCTGCCCAGCGTGGGCATCTATCTGGACGAGCAGCCGATCACCACGATCCAGGGCGCGCTCGACATCCACGTCTACGACATCGAGCGGGTCGAGGCCCTGGCCGGGCCGCAGGGCACGCTGTACGGCGCCAGCTCCCAGGCGGGCACCATCCGCATCATCACCAACAAGCCCAGCACCGCCGGCTTCAAGGCGGGCTACAGCCTGGAGGTCAACAAGGTCGACCACGGCGGCACGGGCTACGTGGCCGAGGGCTTCGTCAACCAGCCGCTGTCCGACACGGTGGCCGTGCGCATGGTCGGCTGGAGCAAGCGCGACGCCGGCTACATCGACAACGTCGCCTCGACGCGGACCTATCCGACCTCGGGCGTGACCATCGACAACGCAGGCGTGGTCAAGAAGGACTACAACGAGGTCGAAACCCACGGCGCCCGCGCGGCGGTGAAGGTCGAGCTGGGCGAGAACTGGACGGTCACGCCCCAGGTCATGGGCCAGGTGCAGAAGTCGGGCGGCTTCTTCGGCTACGATCCCGACATCGGCGACCTGAAGGTCAGCCACTACTATCCGGAAAGCTCGGACGACCGCTGGTGGCAGGCGGCGATGACCGTCGAGGGCAAGATCAGCAACCTCGACATTGTCTATGCCGGTTCGTACCTGCAGCGCACGACCGACACCGAGCAGGACTACACCGACTACTCGTACTTCTACGACACGCTGTACGGCTATGGCGCCTACTGGACCGACGACGCCGGCAACCCGGTGGATCCGTCGCAGTACATCCAGGGCAAGGACCGCTACAACCGCATCAGCCACGAGCTGCGGATCAGCTCGCCGCAGGAGAACCGCCTGCGCTTCGTCGCCGGCCTGTTCTACCAGCGCCAGGCGCACGGCATCCACCAGGACTACCAGATCGACGCCCTGGGGACCTCGCTGTCGCCCACCGGCCATCCGGGCACCATCTGGCTGACCGAGCAGAAGCGCGTCGACCGCGACAAGGCCGCGTTCGGCGAGGTGTCGTTCGACATCCTGCCCAACCTGACGGCCTCGGCCGGGATCCGCTTCTTCGAGGCCGACAACTCGCTGGTGGGCTTCTACGGCTATGGCGCGGGCTACAGCGGCAGCACGGGCGAGGCGGCCTGCTTCAAGGGGTCGGTGATCTCGGGCTCGCCCTGCACCAACCTCGACAAGCGGGTGAAGGAGACGGGCAATACGCCCAAGGTCAACCTCACCTACAAGATCGACCCCGACAAGCTGGTCTACGTGACCTACTCGGAAGGCTATCGGCCGGGCGGCATCAACCGGCGCGGCACCCTGCCGCCGTACCTGTCGGACTATCTGAAGAACTATGAGTTCGGCTGGAAGACCAGCTGGGCCCAGAACCGCTTCCGCTGGAACGGCGCGGTCTATCTGGAGAAGTGGAACAAGTTCCAGTTCTCGATCCTGGGGGCCAACGGCCTGACCGAGATCAAGAACGCCAACGAAGCCGAGATCAAGGGCGCGGAGACCGACCTGACCCTGGCGGTGGCCGAGGGCTTCACGATAAACGCCGCGGCCGCCTACACTCATGCCGAGCTGACGGCCAACTATTGCGGGGCCACCGACAGCGCCGGCGTGCCGATCACCGACTGCCCGGTCGGCTCGGCCGACTTCCCCGACGGGCCGCAGGCGCCCAAGGGCACGCGCCTGCCGATCACGCCGAAGTTCAAGGCCAACCTGACGGCGCGCTACGAATTCGGCTGGGCCGACTACGACGCCTTCGTCCAGGGCTCGGTGGTGGGGCAGACCTCGTCCTATTCCGACCTGCGCACGGTGGAGGCGGGGATCCTGGGCAAGCAGGAAGGCTATGCGACGTTCGACCTGTCGGCGGGCTTCTCGCGCGACAGCTGGTCGGTGTCGGCCTACCTGACCAACCTGACGGACGAGCGGGCCAGCACCAGCCGGTTCGTGCAGTGCGCCGAGGCGGTCTGCGCCGACAAGGTCTACGTCATCCCCAACCAGCCGCGGACCCTCGGCCTGAAGTTCGGCCAGAAGTTCTGATCGCGGCCGGATCGCGCGCCGTCCCAGTCACGAGACGGGGATGGTTGCGCGGCCGGGGCGGCGGTGAAAGCATGGCCGTATGAGTAGTTCGTCTCCCAAGGCCCTGGGCTTCTGGATGTGCAGCGCCCTGGTGGTGGGCAACATGATCGGCTCGGGCGTGTTCATGCTGCCCGCGTCGCTGGCCCCGTACGGCTGGAACGGCGTGCTGGGCTGGATCATCACCATCGCCGGCGGCCTTTGCCTGGCCTTCGTCTTCGCGCGGCTGTCGGCGGCCCTGCCGCGCGAGGGCGGGCCCTATGCCTACACCCAGGAGGCCTTCGGCCGGACGGCGGGATTCGTCGTGGCCTGGGCCTACTGGATCTCGCTGTGGGTGGGCAACGCGGCCATCGCCACCGGCGCGGTCAGCTATCTGTCGGTGCTGGTCCCGGCCATCGCCAAGACCCCCGGCCTGCACGCCCTGGTCACCCTGGGCCTGATCTGGGGCCTGATCGGGGTGAACTGCCTGGGCGCGCGGCTGGCCGGCGAGGTGCAGGTGGTGACCACCGTGCTGAAGCTCTTGCCGCTGGCGGCGGTGCTGGGCCTGTCGGCCTGGCTGCTGGGCCGCGACGGCGCGGCCGCGATCACCGCGCCGCTGGATACCACCCAGCTGGGCGGCCCGGGCCTGGTCGCCGCCTCGGCCCTGACGCTATGGGCCTTGCTTGGCCTGGAGTCGGCCACGGTGCCGGCCGACAAGGTCAAGGACCCGGCCCGCACCATCCCGCGCGCCACCCTGTTCGGCGCGGCCTTCACCGGCGTCGTCTACCTGCTGGTCTGCTCGGCGGTGGTGCTGCTGTCGCCCGCCGACGCCCTGAAGGCCTCCAACGCGCCGATGGCCGAGTTCATCGGCCGGTTCTGGGGCTCGGGCGCGGCCATGGCCGTGGCCGCCTTCGCCGCCATCAGCGCCTTCGGCGCCCTGAACGGCTGGGTGCTGCTGCAGGGCGAGATGCCCTACGCCATGGCCAGGGGCGGGGTGTTCCCGGCCTTTCTGGCCAGGTCTTCCCGTCGGGGAACGCCGATCCGCGCACACCTGGTCTCGGGCGTGTTCCTGACGGCGCTGGTGGGCATCAACTACGCCAAGTCGATGGCCGACCTTTTCACCTTCATCGCCTTGCTGGCGACCACGGCCTCGCTGTTCACCTATTTGGCCTGCGCCCTGGCGGCGCTGAAGCTGCAGCGGGACGGACAGGTCCCGGGCTCGCGGCTGCTGACGCTGGTGGCGATCCTGGCCGGGCTCTATGCGGTCTTCACCCTGTTCGGAGCGGGCAGGGAGGCGGTGATGTGGGGCCTGGTGCTGCTGGCCGCCGGCCTTCCCGTCCATCTGCTGATGCGCCGGACGGCGCGTGCATGAGGTTGCGTCGATGATCCCACGCCCGATCCTGGCTGCCGGCGTCGCCGCCCTAGCCCTGCTGGCGGCCGCTCCGGCCCTGGCCCAGGCATCGTACGTGCGGGCCGGCAGGCTGGTCGATCCGGCGGCGGGCAAGGTGCTGGGCGACCGGCTGATCCGCATCGAGGGCGGGCGGATCACGGCGGTCACGGCCTGGACCGCCGCGCCGACCGACGGCCCGGTGCGCGACTGGTCGAGCCTGACCGTGCTGCCCGGCCTGATCGACATGCACACCCACATCGTCGACCAGGAGCAGACCGAGAACATCGCCGAGCCGCTGCTGACCACGGCGGCCGAGCAGGCCTATATCGGCGCGGCCCACGCCCGTTCGACCCTGATGGCCGGCTTCACCAGCGTGCGCGATGTCGGAACCTGGCGGGCCTTCGGCGACGTCGCCCTGCGCGACGCCATCGACAAGGGGCTGGTCCCGGGGCCGCGGATGTCGGTGGCCGGGGCCTATGTCACGACGCCCGGCGGAGGCGGGGAGGTGACCGGCATCGCCGCCGACGTCGGCATTCCGGCCGAGATGCGCCGGGGCGTGGTCGAGGACGTGGCCGACACCCATCGCAAGACGCGCGACATCCTGGTGCACGGCGCCGATTTCCTGAAGCTGATCGCCACCGGCGCGGTTCTGACCGTCGGCACCGAGCCCGGCCAGCTGGAGCTTTCCAAGGAAGAGATCGAGGCCGCCGTCGAGGAGGCCGCCAAGCGCGGGACCTACGCCACCGCCCACGCCCACGGCGCCGAGGGGATCAAGGTCGCCGTGCGGGCGGGCGTGCGCTCGATCGAGCACGGCTCGCTGATCGACGACGAGGGGATCGCCCTGATGAAGGCCAGGGGCGCCTGGCTGGTCGCCGACATCTACAACGGCGACTACATCGACGAGATCGGCACGAAGAACGGCTGGCCCCAAGAGACCCTGCGCAAGAACCGCGAGACCACGGACGCCCAGCGCGAAGGCTTCCGCAAGGCGGTCAGGGCCGGGGTGCGCATCGCCTATGGCACCGACGCCGGGGTCTATCCGCACGGCTGGAACGCCCGCCAGCTGCCCTACATGGTGCGCTACGGCATGACGCCGATGCAGGCGATCCAGTCGGCGACGACCAGCGCCGCGGCGCTGATGGGCAAGGAGCGGGACGTCGGCTGCGTCCAGGCCGGCTGCTTCGCCGACCTGATCGCGGTGGCGGGCGATCCGCTGGCCGATGTCGGGGTGCTGTCGACCGTGGCCAAGGTCATGAAGGGCGGAGTTATCTACAAGGACGAGGTCTTGCCGGGAAATTAACCGTTTTCCCGTTGGCGCGGCATGTGCATTGTGCGTCGCAACTCAATGTTGCTGTGCAGCATTGAAACAGCTGTCGCGAAGCGGTCCGTGGGGGAAAGCTGGCGCCGGCACGATGCCGAAGGAGCCTCCCCATGGCCGACTCGAACACCTACTACGTCCGTCCCGTCGCCGGCGTCTGGCACGTGACCTGGAACGACTCGCCCGACCTGATCAGCTCGTGCCCCAGCCAGCACGAAGCCGTCGCCCTGGCCCAGCTGCTGGCCCGCCACATGACGAGCCAGGGCCGCAGCGCCGAGGTGCAGGTGGCCGAGCCCGAAGTTCGTCGCCCGACCTGGGGCCGCAAGGGCCTGGCGGCGGCCGCCGCCGTCGCGGCCTGATCCTTCGATTTTCCATCTAGGCTGACTTGAAGCCGCTCCGATCTCGTCGGGGCGGCTTTTTTCTTTGGCTGTTTCAGAGGTTGGCATGACTACTCCTCCCCCGCTTGCGGGGGAGGGGGACCGGCGAAGCCGGTGGAGGGGGCGAGGCTGGGCGCCGTGCCGGCCGTCGCCCCCTCCGTCACGGCGCCGATGGCGCCGCGCCAACTCCCCCGTGTTACGGGGGAGGAGCTGGGGTTCAGCCTAGCCAGGCGCCCGCCGTCGTCTCCAGCGCGCCCACCGCCTCGGCCGCGTCGAACGTGCTGGGATCCAGGCACAGCTCCAGCCACAGGCCGTCGACCATGGCCGTCAGGGCGATCGCCGCCAGCCGGCGGTTCTGGGCGCCGCAGTCGGCCAGCAGGGTCTCCAGCCGCACGCGATAGGCCGCGTAGGAGGTCGCGTGAATGGCGGCGATGCGCGGCTTGGTCTTCACCAGGCCCCAGAAGCCGATCCACGCGGCCAGCAGGTTCGGGTCCAGCACCGGCGGGGCGAAGCTGGCGCCCAGATAGGCCGACAGCCGCGCGCGGGGCTCGCCGCCGGCGCAGGCCACCGCCGCCTCCAGCGCCGCGTCGATCCGCTGGTCCACCGCCTCATAGGCGGCGGCCACCAGGTCGTCGACGCCCTCGAAATAGTGCCGCAGCAGCCCGGCCGAGACGCCGGCCTGCGCGCAGATGGCCCGCACCGAGGTTCCGGCCACGCCGTCGCGGGCCAGCACCGCCTCGGCGGCGGCGACCAGGGCCTGGCGGCGCACGTCGGGAGCTTCGCGGGTGAAAGGGGCGCGCATCAGGGGAAAACCCCCTCAGTCGCTCCGCGACAGCTCCCCCAGAGGGGGAGCATCTGCTTGGCGCGGCGCGAGTAAATCCTCCCCCTCCGGGGGAGGTGGCCCGGAGGGCCGGAGGGGGCGCTCACCACCCCTCCGGCGGCCGGGGCAGGCGGCTCTCCGGGATCAGGGCGCGAAGCTTGCGCCCGAAGCTCCTCAACGACACCTCGCTGGTCGCCAGCGGACCGGCCGTGAACGTCCGCGAGGCCATGCCCTGCTGGACGCGGGCGACCAGCTCGGTGTCCTCGGCGTTGACCTGGCGGTTGATGCGCCAGTTCAGATAGCGGGCCGCCTTCATCTCGCGGCGCTCGTCGGGTAGGGCGTAGGCGATCTCGCGGATCATGGTCCGCGTGGCCGAGACCGGGATGAACTGCATGAAGTCCACCTGGTCGGGATAGATGTCGAAGGCGAAGTTCGGCCAGAGCTTGAAGTAGGTCCACAGACGTTTCCGGTCGTCCGGCAGGTGCGGGACGTCGGGCAGGATGTGCTGGTAGAGGCGCTCGGAGGGGTTGTCCGACGGCTCGTCGATCAGCTGGCCCCACATCTTGTCGACGAAGGTCTGCGCCTCCACGCCATAACCCTTGCCGAACAGACGGGTCAGGCCCGGATGGGCGATCGGGATGTGCAGGCCGTCGGAGTAGTTGTCGCTGATGTTCTTCCAGTTGACGTCGCGCGGCCGCAGGGTGACGCGGCCGAAGGGCTGCAGCTCCTCGAACCGGTAGTGGGCGACCTCGGCCTCGTAGGGGGCCATCATGTCGGCCACCGAAGGGCCGTCTCCCTCCAGCCGCACGAAGACGAAGCCGCGCCAGGTCTCGGTGTCGATCCGGGCCAGGCCCTCCCTGGCCATGTCGAGCGCGGGGTAGTCGTCGCGCATCGGCACGCCGATCAGCCGGCCTTCCAGGTCGTAGGTCCAGGCGTGATAGGGGCAGACTATGCGGCCGCAGCGGCCGGTGGGGCCGTCCAACAGGCGCGCGCCCCGGTGCCGGCAGACGTTGGCGAAGGCCCGCGCCCCGCCGTCCTTGCCGCGCACCACGACCAGGCTTTCATCGAGAAAGTCGAAGGTGTGGAAGTCGCCGGCTTTCGGAATGTCGTTGAGGTGGCAGACGATCTGCCACGAGGGCCGAAAGACCTTGTCCCGTTCCTCGCGGAAAAACCGCTCCGAGCCGTAGATCCAGCCGGGCAGGCCCCAGTCGCTGAGGGGGTCGTGGTTGGAGATCATGTTCATCGCAGAACCTCTCCGAAGAAAGCGCGATCCCTCCCCCTTCGATGGGGGAGGGGCAGGGG
>LNIY01000148.1 GCA_001449105.1 Caulobacter vibrioides
CGCACCGTGCTCCCCACGCCCCTCCGCCCCGGCGGCGGCGGCGGAGGGGAAAAAGAGACAGCGGGGAGGGCGCCGCGCCGGAAAGACCCCCCCCCGGAGGGGGGGGGGGGCCGGGGGGGCGGGGGGGGGAAGCGGCTGCTGAGCCGCCGCGATCACTTCCCCCTCAGTCGCTTCGCGACAGCTCCCCCTTCAGGGGGAGCATCTTGACGCCACGCCCCGCAAACCCTTGCCCCTCAAGCGCCTCCCTTGACTTCGCACTTGCGATATACGATATGAGCCCCGCGCCAATTGGCGCTATCGGTGCTCCAGCCGCGTGACGGACCCCACTGGGTTCAGCCTGTCGAGCGCCCTGAAAGCTTCTCATAGACCGCCCGTATCACGCGGGGCGCTCCCCAACCGACCCGCCGCCAGGCGAGCCGTGCGAGGACCGCGCGCGCCGTCTCGCGACCGTACGAAAGATACGTCCGCAGTGACTCAATTCACCGACCTTGGCCTGGCCAAGCCGATCCTCAAGGCCCTGGCCGACAAGGGCTACACCCAGCCCACCCCGATCCAGGCCCAGGCCATCCCGATCGTCATGAAGGGCCGCGACCTGCTGGGCATCGCCCAGACCGGCACCGGCAAGACCGCCGCCTTCGCCCTGCCGATCCTGCACCGCCTGGCCGAGGACCGCCGTCCGGCCCCGCGCCGCGGCTTCCGCTGCCTGGTCCTCTCCCCGACCCGCGAACTGGCCACCCAGATCGCCGACAACTTCAAGGCCTACGCCGCGCACCTGGGCCTCTCGGTCGCCACCATCTTCGGCGGCGTGAAGTACGGCCCGCAGATGCGCGCCCTGGCCGCCGGCGTCGACGTGGTCGTCGCCACCCCGGGCCGCCTGATGGACCACCTGGGCGAAAAGAGCGCCACCCTCGGCGGCGTCGAGATCTTCGTCCTCGACGAAGCCGACCAGATGCTCGACCTGGGCTTCGTGGTGCCGATCCGCAAGATCGCCAGCCAGCTGCCCAAGGACCGCCAGAACCTGTTCTTCTCGGCCACCATGCCCAGCGAGATCGGCAAGCTGGCCGGCGAACTGCTGAAGAACCCGGCCTCGGTGTCGATCACCCCGCAGGCCACCACGGTCGAGCGCATCGACCAGTCGCTGATCTACATCGAGGCCCAGCGCAAGCGTCCGCTGCTGGCCGAGCTGCTGGCCGACAGGGCCGTCGAGCGCTCGATCGTCTTCACCCGCACCAAGCGCGGCGCCGACCGCGTGGCCAAGTACCTGACCGCCGCCGGCATCGAGGCCGCCTCGATCCACGGCGACAAGACGCAAGGCCAGCGCGAGCGCGCCCTGGCCGCCTTCAAGGCCGGCGAGGTCAAGGCCCTGGTGGCGACCGACATCGCCGCCCGCGGCATCGACGTCAACGACATCAGCCACGTCTTCAACTACGAGCTGCCCAACGTGCCGGAGGCCTATGTCCACCGGATCGGCCGCACCGCCCGCAAGGGCAAGGACGGCGTCGCCATCAGCTTCTGCTCGGACGACGAACGCAGCCTGCTGAAGGACATCGAGAAGGCCACCCGCCAGAAGATCCCGTCCTTCGACCGCCGCAACGACAAGGCCCTGGCGGCCGCCGCGGCCGTCGCCGACAAGCTGGCCCCGGCCGAGAAGTACGTCGACCCGCGCAAGGCCGACCCGCGCAACAACGTCCCGTCGGAACTGCGCCGCAAGCGCAACCGTAACGGCGGCCAGGGCAAGAGCGCCCCGGGCAAGGGCGGCCAAGGCGGCGGGCAGCAGGCTCAAGGCCGCGGCGAGGGCCGCAACGGCGGTCGCGGCAAGGGGGGCGGCCAGGCTCAGGGCCAAGGCAAGGCGGCCGCCGGCGGCGGCGGCGACTTCCGCGGCCCCAAGCGTGGCGGCGTCCAGCAGGTCGAGACCCGCTGGAACCCGATCGACTAAAGCCGATCCTCGAAAAGGCCGCTTCCGCCGGGAGGCGGCCTTTTTGCCGCGCGCTCCAACGCCGCTCAAGGTCGAGCCGCCTCGCCTCGCCGGCGAAATCCGCAGCCTTGAGCCGAGCCTGCTGCGACGCTTGCGCGCAGGGGTCGCTCCTGTCCCTTGCAACCCGCTGACCCGTCTGGCCATTCTTGGCCAGGACCCGGCTTTAGGGGAGCCGGTGGGAGGGACATGACGCCATGCCGCAGGGCGAAGGGCGGAGCTTGCCTGCGTTCACGCGGCTGGCCGGTGGGGAAATGGCCGAGCGCGTGAAGGCCTTCGACTGGTCGCCGACGCCGCTCGGCGCGCGCGAGGCCTGGTCGGCCAGCCTGCGGCTGGCCGTCGACATGCTGATGGCGACCAACTTCCCCATGGCCCTGCGCTGGGGGCCCGAACTGATCCTGATCTATAACGACGCCTACGCGCCCGCGCTGCGCGAGCGTCATCCCGACGCGCTGGGCCGGCCGTTCACTCAGCATTCCGACGCCTTCCGCGCCACCCTGCTGGGCATCCACCAGGACATCCTTTCCGGCGAGAGCGGCGGCTACGCCCTCGAACGCATGCCCCTGCAGGTGCAGCGCGAGGCCGGCGAGGCGCGCCTGGCCCACTTCGCGGTCAGCTACAGCCCGGTGCCCGACGAGACCGCCCCCACGGGCGTGGGCGGGGTGCTGATCTCGGCCGTCGAGATCACCGGCGCGATCGAAACCGAGAAGGAGCTGCGCGCCACCCGCGCCCGCTACGACATGGCCCTGGACGCCGCCGGCGGGGTCGGCGCCTGGGAGTGGGACATCAAGGCCAACCGGGTCTATTGCGACGCCCGCTACGCCGGCCTGCACCAGGTCGATCCGGCCTTCGCCTCACAGGGCCTGCCCGCCCAGCGCTTCACCCCCGCCGTCCACGACGAGGACCGCGAACGGGTGCGCCAGATCGCCCTGGCCGCCATGCAGACCGGCGGCGCGTTCGCCGACGAGTATCGCCTGGTCCAGGCCGACGGCTCGGTGCGGTGGGTCGCGGCCAGCGGCCATTGCTATCTCGACGCCGACGGCGCGGCCGATCGCAACGCCGGCGTCGTCTTCGACATCACAGATCGCAAGCGGATGGAAAGCGAGCTGCTGGAAGCCCGCCTCGACCGCGACATCGCCATGGAGGCGGCCGGCATGGGCCGCTGGGACCACAATCCCAGCACCGGCCAGCGCTACTGGGACAAGCGCTCGTGCGAGATGTTCGGCGTTGCCGAGCCCGGCCCCCAGGACTTCGACAGCTTCGTGGCCCTGCTGCATCCCGACGACGTCGAGCCGGTCAAGGCGGCGGTGGCGGCCGCCACCGATCCGGCCGGCGACGGGCTGATCAATGTCGAGTACCGGATCGTGCGTCCTTCCGACGGCGCCCTGCGCTGGATCGAGGTGTTCGGCCGGGCCTATTTCGAGCGTGGCGTCTGCACCCGCTTCGTCGGCGTCGGCTCGGACGTCACCGACCGCAAGGAGGCCGCCCGCAAGCTGGTCTCGCAGGAGGAGACCCTGCGCCTGGCCATCGAGGCCGCCGACGTCGGCACCTGGGACCTCGACATCCGCAACGACGCCCTGACCTGGTCGGACCGCTGCTACGCTATGTTCGGCGTCGCGCCCGGCACGCCGGTGGTGCGGGAGGACTTCTACGCCAACCTGCACCGCGCCGATCGCGACGAGGTGCGCGAGGCCCTGCGCCGCACGCTGGATGGCCGCATCCGCGCCGACTACGACGTCGAGTTCCGGGTCGTCGGCCGCGAGGACGGGGTCGAGCGCTGGCTGTCGGCCAAGGGCAAAGCCTTCTTCGACGCGGAGGGCAAGCCGATGCGGATGATCGGCACCACCGTCAACATCACCGACCGCAAGCGCGCCGAGCTGCACCTGCGGCTGCTGGTCAACGAGCTGAACCACCGGGTGAAGAACTCGCTGGCCACCATCCAGGCCATCGCCGGCCAGACCTTCCACGCCGCCCGCTCGCTGCCAGCCGCCCAGGAGGCCTTCACCGCCCGGATCATCGCCCTGTCCGAAGCCCACGACGTGCTGACCCGCGAGAACTGGGAGGGCGCCGACCTGCTGGACGTGGTCGACCGCCTGGTCGCCCTGCACGGCGGCGAGGGGCGCTTCGTGCTGGATGGCCCGTCGGTGCGCCTGTCGCCCCGCCCGGCCCTGTCGCTGTCGATGGCCCTGCACGAGCTGGCCACCAACGCGGTGAAGTACGGCGCCCTCTCGCGCCAGGGCGGCCAGGTGACCATCGCCTGGAGCGTCGACTACAGCGGCGCGCCGCGCCTTTCCCTGCGCTGGACCGAACGCGGCGGCCCGCCGGTGGTCGCCCCCACCCGCCGCGGCTTCGGCTCGCGCCTGATCGAGCGCGGCCTGGCCCAGGAACTCTCCGGTGAGGCCAGGATCGACTTCAAGCCCGAAGGCGTGGAGTGCCAGATCACCGCGCTGCTGGACTGCTGACCAGAGACCCTCTCCCTGAAGGGAGAGGTGTCGCCGAAGGCGACGGAGAGGGAAGTCGCTGATGACCGCCCGGCGCTTCGGAAGCTGAAAACGTCCCCCCTCCGGCCCTCCGGGCCACCTCCCCCAGAGGGGGAGGATCTACCAGCGCCGCGCCAGAAAGATGCTCCCCCTCTGGGGGAGCTGTCGCGGAGCGACTGAGGGGGTCACGCCATCCGCAGCACCTTGGCGATCTGGGCGTCGCTGCGCCGCAGGGCCAGCATCGTCACGCCCGCGAAGCCCAGCGGGATCAGCGCCCACTGCGCCAGCCCCGCCACCGCCAGGCCCGTCGCGCCGGCCAGCAGGGCCGAGACCACGACCTCGGCCAGGGTGGCGAACCACGAGGCCCCGCGCCGGCGCTTGAAGTCGGCCCGCTTGCCCGGCTTCTGATGCCAGACGTTGATCAGGCCGCACGACCAGGCCGACAGGCTCGCGCCCAGCGCCGTCCACAGCGCGGTGACCGGCGCCAGCCACAGCAGCACCGCCAGCGGCGCGGCCAGCAAAAGGACCACCGGCAGCAGGGCCGCCGCCAGCTTGGCCCGGCGCAGGCTGCGCGTGGCGGCCGGCGACACGGCCAGCAGGTCGGGGCTCTCCTCCGCCGACAGGGTGATCCAGGCCAGGCTGCCGGCGACCTGGCCGGCCAGGAACACCACCACGCCCGCGCCACCGGCCAGGGCCGCGCCGCCGTCGCCGTGACCGGCGTTGCGGCTGAGGATCACCGCGGTCGGCACCAGGTAAAGCACCCGCAGCAGCACCTGCGACAGCAGGGCCGCGTCGCGCAGGATCAGCCGGATCTCCTTGGCCAGGGTGGCGGCGAAGACGCCGCGCGCGAACGCCCGGTCGCGTCCCTTCGCCGGCTTGGCGGCCGAGGCCTCGGCGCCTTGGGCGGCGGCCGCGGCGTCGGCGAAACGCCGGCCCAGCGACAGGCCCGACAGCACGAAGGCGACCACCCCGATGGCCAGCATGGCCAGCAGCGGCAGGGGCTCGCCCAGCATCGCCTTCAATGGCCAATAGCCGATCGGCGGGATCTTCACCCGGCCCTCGGCCGCATCGCGGGCCAGGGACTGGAACAGGCTCTCGCTGGCCTTCTCGCCCATGATCGTGCGGATCTGGCTGACCAGGAAGAAGGCCGCGCCGGTCAGGGCCGCCAGCACCTGGGCCACGGTGCGCGTGCGGCGCGGGCCGATCAGCTTGAACAGCGCCATGGCCAGGGTCAGGCCCGTCGCCGTCGCCAGCAGGGCCAGGGCCGCCAGAACGCCGAACAGGCCCAGCCACTCGGGGTGGCCCAGGAAGATCGCCGGCCCCAGCAGCGGCGTGACGAAGATCAGGAACACCGTCAGCACGCCGGTCGCCACGCCCAGGGCGCGGACGAACAGCACCGTGCGCGGCGGGATCGGCGAGGAGAACAGCAAATCCAGGTCGCCGCGCTCGTACAGCGCCTCGCTGGCCGCCGCGAGGGTCTGCGACAGCATCAGGGTGAAGGCCGTGGCGCAGCAGGCCAGGGCGATGGCGGCCGACAGCGGAAGCGTCGGGACGTCCAGGTCGCGCACGGCCAGGCCGATGATCACCCCGCCGGTCAGCATCAGCAGCGCCAGGATCGACAGGCCGATCATCGCCCCGACGCCGCCCATCGCCCGCTTGCCGGTCAGGGCCCGGAAGCCAAGCCGCATCTCGTGGGCCAGCAGCCAGGGGATCGAACCTGAGCGCAGCAGGCTCACGCGGGCGCCCCGTCGGCGGTCAGTTGCAGGAAGACGTCCTCGAGGGTGTCGCCGCCGCCCTGCCCCGCCTGCGTGCGCAAGGCGTCCAGCGTGCCTTCGGCCAGCAGGCGGCCGCCGGCGATGATGCCGATGCGGTCGGCCATGCGCTCGGCGACCTCCAGGATGTGGGTGGTCAGGATCACCGTGCCGCCGGCGTCGACCCTCGCCTGCAGCATGTCCTTGACCAGACGCGCCGAGGCCGCGTCCAGGCCGGTCAGCGGCTCGTCGAGGATCAGCAGCCTGGGATCGTGGATCAGCGCCCCGGCCAGGGCCACCTTCTGCTTCATGCCGCGCGAGAAGCCCTCGCACCGCCGCCGCGCCTCCGACGCCAGGCCCAGGGTCTCCAGCAGCTCCAGCGCCCGGGCCTTGGCCTGCCTGGGCTCGACGTTCCAGAGGCCGGCGACGAACTCCAGATATTCCAGCGGCGTCAGACGGTCATAGATCATCGCCTCGTCCGGCGCCCAGGCGGTGATCGCCTTGGCGCCGGCCGGATCGGCCAGGGCGTCGATGCCGAAGATGCTGATCGCGCCCTTGTCGGGCTTGGTCAGCCCCGCGACCATCCGCAGGGTGGTGGTCTTGCCCGCCCCGTTGGGCCCCAGCAGCGCGTAGAGCTCGCCCGGGTGCACCGTCAGGTCCAGCTCGCGGACGGCCGGCTTGGAGAAGGTCTTGTCCAGCCCCCGGACGATCAAGGCTTCGGTCACGCAGGCCCCCATGCAATCTCGGCGGGCATGTGATCGCGATTGGGGGAGCCGCGCAAGCGCGGGCGGAACTCCCTCAGACCACCCGCGTCTCGACCTTCACGCCGGCGGTCAGCATCTTGTGCACCGGGCAGGCCTCGGCGATCTCCAGCAGGCGCTGGCGCTGGTCGGCGTCGAGGTCGCCGGAAAGGCTGATCACACGGTCGAAGACGTCGGCGGGAACCTGGCCGGGAAGGCGCCGCCAGGTGGTCTCCACCCGCACCGCGCCCAGGGCCCAGCCCTTGCGCTTGGCATAGAGACGCAGCGTCTGGGTGGTGCAGGCCGCCAGGCCCGCGGCGACCAGGTCATGCGGGTTGGGGCCGGTGTCGAGCCCGCCCTCGGAGGGCTTGAGATCGCCGGCCAGGCGCGAAGGCCCGGCGGTGACCAGGATCTGCACGCCGCCGTGGCCGCTGTCCTCGGCGATGGCGGAAGGGCGGGCGATGTCGGTCATTGGCGTGAATCCCTTTCGGTCGAGAACGCCACTGTGGCGCCTCGCGGGGTTTCGCGCTTGGTCGAACAGGCCTTCGCGTGAAGGTTCAGGCGGCCGCGCCGGCCCCGACCTTGAACAGGTGCGTGGCGCCGCGCCAGACCTCGACCTCGTTGCAGCCGCGATGCATGTCGAACAGCTCGTTGGCCCTCAGGCGCGCGGCATGGTCGTCGGCGCAGGCCGTGACATCGAAGCGGGGAACCGAGCCGTCGCGCTCGACGCAGAAGAAGGTGAACACCTGCATGGGAACGATGCGTCCTCATCAGGCGGGCCGTGTCCATGTTCGATGGGCGGGGCCGCAGCGCCAGCTGACTTCCGCAGCCGGCTCTTGAGAACCCAATATAGTGATCGGCGTTCGATTCACCATAGGGGTTCGGTTTCTCAACAGGACTCAGTTGGGGACGAATCCCGTGATCAGGGAATCCGTCTCCGAGACGGTGGTTCCAATTCCGCGTGAATGCGCTTTCCCTGGGCGTCATCACGCACTAGGTTCGCCAACCTTTCGCAAACGGCGACGTTAAGAGACTCATGGCCGCGCACTATCTCGATTTCGAGCGACCCATCGCCGACCTGGAAGCCAAGATCGAAGAGCTTTCAAAGCTTTCCGAGACGGCTGGTCCCGGCGCGTTCGACAGCGAGATCGGCGCCCTGCGCGAGCGCGTGCAGGTGCTGCGCAAGGAAGCCTATGCCGGCCTCGACGCCTGGCAGAAGACGATGGTCGCCCGTCACCCGCAGCGTCCGCACCTGCGTGATTATGTCGCGGGCCTGATCGACGAGTTCGTCGAACTGCGCGGCGACCGCAAGTTCGCCGACGACCAGGCCATCGTGGGGGGCCTTGGCCGCTTCCGCGGCATGCCGGTGGTCGTGATGGGCCACGAGAAGGGCTACGACACCACCACCCGCCTGAAGCACAACTTCGGCATGGCCCGCCCCGAAGGCTACCGCAAGGCCGTGCGCCTGATGGACATGGCCGAGCGCTTCAACCTGCCGGTCGTCACCTTCGTCGACACCGCCGGCGCCTATCCGGGCCTGGGCGCCGAAGAGCGCGGCCAGGCCGAGGCCATCGCCCGCTCCACTGAGCGCTGCCTGACCCTGGGCACCCCGATGGTCGCCACGGTCACCGGCGAAGGCGGCTCTGGCGGGGCCATCGCCCTGGCCGGCGCCAACCGCGTGCTGATCCTCGAGCATTCGATCTATTCGGTGATCTCGCCGGAAGGCGCGGCCTCGATCCTGTGGCGCGACGGCGCCCGGGCCAAGGACGCGGCGACCAACATGAAGATCACCGCCCAGGACCTGATCAAGCTGCGCATCGTCGACCGCATCGTCGAGGAACCGGCGGGCGGCGCCCACTCCGATCCGGAAGCCGCGATCAAGGCCGTCGGCGACGCGGTCGAGGACGAGCTGAAGAAGCTGTCGCTGCTGACCCCGGCCGAGTTGAAGCGCCAGCGCGCCGAACGCTTCTACGCCATCGGCCGCGAAGGCCTGCAGTAAGGGTGCTGAAAAAGCGCCCCCCCTTCCTGGCCGGAAAGAAGCGCAAGTCGTCTTCCGGCCTGGACGACGGGATCAGCGCCGGGCTCGACGTCCTGGGCGAAGCCGCCCCAGCTCCCGTGGTGCTGGTCGGAAGCCTGATCATCGGCGTGGGTTTCCTGGGCTTCCTCGCCTGGAAGGCCTTCAAGCCCCGCGACAGGATCGGCTGAGGCCGGCCCAGCGCGCCCAGCGCCCTGCCCGCGGCTTTTTTCCGGCCGCCATGTCACGCGGCCCTGTCCCGCCTCGTCCTGATCCCGAACGGCCCCTGCCGGGCCACGACCGAGGATCAGGACCATGAGCGACACCGCCGCCTTCCGTCACGACAAGAACGTTCCGGCCATCTACCAGGCCTTCGTCGCCGCCGAAGGCGCGGTGGCCGCCGCCGGCGTCGACCCGCGCCTGATGCACCTGCTCAAGCTGCGCGCCTCGCAGCTGAACGACTGCGCCTTCTGCGTGAAGATGCATTCCAAGGAAGCCCGCGACGACGGCGAGACCAACGAGCGCCTCGACCGCCTGACCGTCTGGCGGCATGTGGCCGACTACACCCCCGCCGAGAAGGCCGCCCTGGCCTGGACCGAAGCCCTGACCCAGCTGCCGGCCAAGGTCGACCTCGGCCCGCTGCGCGCCGACCTGCGCGCGCACTACAGCGAGGTCGAGGCCAGCGCCCTGACCACCCTGGTGGCGATGATCAACCTGTGGAACCGCCTGGGCGTCTCGGTACACTGAGCCTTCGTTGAACAAGCGGCCATGCGGGGCGTTGCCCAAGCTGCACCTGCTAGAGGAGACGCCCGCATGGCCCAGACCTTCGAAGACGCACTCGAGACCGTGCAGGCCTGGCTGGAGGCCCCGCCGCCGTCAGGCTCGCCCGAGGAGGCGCGCTTCCTGTCGGCTATCGAGCGCGTGCTGGCCGAGCCCGACGGATCCGAGGCCGACGCCGAGCAGGCCGCCGCGATCGACGACATCGTCCGTGTCGACGACGACCTGCGCCAGCGCCTGGCCCGGCTCGCCAACGCCCACCGCAACCCCTTCGGCGACCACCCCGACGGCATAGGCCCGACGCTGGGCATGGACCTGGGAACCAAGAAGGGCGGTTAGGGTCCCGCCCGCTGCCCAATGAAAAAGCCCGCCCCGGTCTCCCGGGGCGGGCTTCGTCGTTTCGGGCCGGTCAGCCGCCGATCGTCAGATCAGCGAGCCGTGGCACTGCTTGAACTTCTTGCCCGAACCGCAGGGGCAGGCGCCGTTGCGGTTGGTGCGTTCCCAGCCTTCCGGCAGGGCCGAGACCGGCAGGGCCTCGCGCTGCTCGGGCGACAGGCCCTCGGGCAGGATGCCGGCCTGGGCGGCGTTCTCGCCGGTCAGCGGATCCAGGTGCACCGGGATCAGGTTCTCCGGCGTGTGCAGCGGCTCGGGCTCGGCATAGGCGATCTCGACCGTCATCAGCCAGCGGGTGGTGTTGGTGCGCAGGTCGCCCAGCAGCTTCTCGAACAGGCTGAAGGCTTCGGTCTTGTACTCGTTGAGCGGGTCGCGCTGGCCGTAGCCGCGCAGGCCGATGACGTTGCGCAGGTGGTCCAGGTGCATCAGGTGCTCGCGCCACTGCAGATCGATCATCTGCAGCAGGAAGCTCTTTTCCACCTGGCGCATCTGCTCGGGCGTGATGATCACTTCACGCTGGGCGGCGTACTCGTCGGCGGCCTTGGTGATGCGCTCGCGGAAGGCTTCGTCGTCGACGCCTTCCTCGGAGGCCCATTCCTTCAGCGGCAGGTCCATGCCCAGCACGGCCTGGACGCGCTCGTGCAGCCCCTCGATGTCCCACTGCTCGGCGTAAGCCTTCGGCGGCACGTGGCGAGCGACCAGGTCGTCGATCACGTCGTGGCGCATCTCGTGGATGACTTCCGACAGATCGCTGCTTTCCATGAACTCCTGGCGCTGCTCGAACACGGCCTTGCGCTGGTCGTTGACGACGTCGTCGTACTTCAGGAGGTTCTTGCGGATCTCGTAGTTGCGCTGCTCGACGCGGGTCTGGGCCTTGGCGATGGCCGCGTTCAGCCAGCGGTGGGTGATCGCCTCGCCGTCCTGGACGCCGAAGGTGCGCATGATCGCGTCCAGGCGCTCGCCGGCGAAGATGCGCAGCAGATCGTCTTCGCACGACAGGAAGAACTTCGAACGCCCCGGGTCGCCCTGACGGCCGGTGCGGCCGCGCAGCTGGTTGTCGATGCGGCGGCTTTCGTGGCGCTCGGTGCCCAGCACGAACAGGCCGCCGGCGGCCAGGGCCGCCTTCTTGGCGTCGGCGATCTCGGACTCGATGTCGGCGCGATGCTCGGCCTCGGCTTCCGGCGTGACCTCGATGCCCAGGCCTCGCTGCTCGATCTTCCACTTGGACAGGCGCATGTCGATGCTGCCGCCCAGCTGGATGTCGGTGCCGCGGCCGGCCATGTTGGTGGCGATGGTCACCGCGCCGGGCACGCCGGCGTCGGCGACGATGCCGGCTTCCTGTTCGTGGAAGCGGGCGTTCAGCACCTGGTGCGGGATGCCCTTGCGCTTCTTGCCCTCGACTTCCCACTCGTAGGCGTCGAGCAGCTTGGACAGTTCTTCGGACTTCTCGATCGACACGGTGCCGACCAGGATCGGCTGGCCGCGCACGTGGCAGTCGGCGATCTGCACCAGGATGGCGCGGTTCTTCTCGGCCTCGGTGCGATAGACCTCGTCGTCGTCGTCGATGCGCTGGATGACGCGGTTGGTCGGGATTTCGGAGACGCCCATCTTGTAGATGTCGTCGAATTCCTGGGCCTCGGTCGACGCCGTGCCGGTCATGCCCGACAGCTTGGTATAGAGGCGGAAGTAGTTCTGGATGGTCACCGAGGCCAGGGTCTGGTTCTCGGGCTGGATGGCGGCGCCTTCCTTGGCCTCGATGGCCTGGTGCAGGCCTTCCGACAGGCGGCGGCCGGTCATCATGCGACCGGTGAACTCGTCGATCAGGACGATCTCGTCGTTCTTGAGGATGTAGTCCTTGTCGCGCGTGTACAGCACGTTGGCCCGCAGGGCCTGGTTGACGTGGTGGACGATCGAGATGTTCGCCGCGTCGTAGAGGCCCGCGGTGTCCTCGGCCAGGTGGCCGCCGGAGATCAGGACCTCTTCGATCCGCTCCTGGCCTTCCTCGGTCAGGATGACCTGCTTCTGCTTCTCGTCGTGGTCGTAGTTGGTCTTGTCCTTGATGAGTTCCTTCACCAGGACGTCGATGGTCTTGTAGAGCTCGCTGCGGTCCTCGGTCGGACCCGAGATGATCAGCGGGGTGCGGGCTTCGTCGATCAGGATCGAGTCGACTTCGTCGACGATCACGTAGTGGTGGCCGCGCTGGACCATCTCGTTGACGTCATAGACGAGGTTGTCGCGCAGGTAGTCGAAGCCGAATTCGTTGTTGGTGCCGTAGGTGATGTCGGCGCGGTAGGCGCGCTGGCGATCGCCCTGCGACAGGCCGTTGACGATGATGCCGTAGGACAGGCCCAGGAAGTTGTAGAGCTGACCCATCCACTCGGCGTCGCGGGTGGCCAGGTAGTCGTTGACGGTGATGACGTGCACGCCCTTGCCGGCCAGCGCGTTCAGATAGGTCGGCAGGGTGGCGACCAGCGTCTTGCCTTCACCGGTGCGCATTTCGGAGATGCCGCCGAAGTGCAGCACCATGCCGCCGATCATCTGCACGTCGAAGTGGCGCATGCCCAGGGCGCGCTTGGAGCCCTCGCGGACAACGGCGAAGGCCTCGTCGAGGATGTCGTCGAGGGTCGCGCCCTTTTCCAGGCGATCCTTGAATTCCTGGGTCTTGGCCTTCAGCGCCTCGTCCGACAGCGCGGCCATTTCGGGCTCGAGCGCGTTGATCTTGGCGACGCGGCCGTGAAGCGACTTCACCTTGCGTTCGTTGGAGGAACCGAAGAGCTTTTTGGCGAAGCCGAGCATGCAGAAAGGATCCGGAGCGAGAACTTAGTGGGCCGGCGCTAAGGCTTTATCGGCCTTCACTACGGTAATGACGGTGCGCCGAGATCGCAGAACCCCTGAAAACGGCGCGCGCGCGAGACTTAAGCACCGCCCCCCCCAGTGTCAACGCGAGGCCTGGCCCGCCACGGCGTCGAAAAGCCCGATAGGCCAAGCTTTCACCCGCTGCGCGAAACCCGCTCGGCGGCGATCAGAACCGTCGCGGACGGCATAGGTTCCGCGAACCTTATCCTCGCGCGCGAAGTTTAGCGGGCCAAGCCGCCGAAACGGCTTCCCCTTTGGCCTGACGCGCTCTAGAGCGCATTTCATAAGACCAGCGGAGATCCGCGCCCGATGAACCCCGTCCGTAATTCTCGCTCGTTCCTGACAGCCGCCGTTCTCGGCCTGGCGCTGCTGGTCGCCGCCTGCGGCCGCGGCGGCGTCGACGAGCGCCCGCCCGAGCCCGGCGACACGGCCGTGGCGCGGGTCGACGGCCACGCCGTCTGGGCCTCGGACGTCAAGCGCGAGGCGGTCGCGCAAGGGCTGATCGGCGAAGGCGAGCCGCTGGACGTCTCGTCCGACCTCTTCCGCCGCGTCCTCGACGAGGTGATCGACCAGAAGCTGCTGGCCGCCGAGGCCATCGAGCGCAAGCTCGACAAGGACCCCGTGGCCCAGCGCCGCCTGGCCGCCGCCCGCGAGCGCATCCTGGGCGACATGCTGGTCGAGGGCATGGTCGAGAAGGCCGTCACCGAGGACAACATCCGCGGCCTCTACGGCGAGCAGCAGAAGCTGACCAAGCAGTCCGAGGAGATCCGCGCCCGCCAGATCCTGGTGCCCACGCAGGCCGAGGCCGAAAGCGTCAAGAAGCTGCTGGCCGCCGGCGCCTCGTTCGACGCCCTGGCCATGGAGCGCTCCAAGGACGAGGCCACGCGCTTCAAGGGCGGCGACCTCGACTACTTCACCGTCGACATAATGCCCGAGCCCTACGCCGTGGCCCTGAAGGACGCCAAGAAGGGCGACCTCGTCGGCCCGTTCGCGATCAGCGGCGGCTGGGTGGTGATGCGCGTCGAGGACAAGCGCCAGGAAGCGCCGATGAGCCTTGAGGAAGCCCGTCCGCAGATCGTGCGTTTCCTTACCTACGACCAGGTCCGCGACCTGCTGGAGAAACTGCGCGGCGGCGCCAAGGTGGAGATGCTGGTCGGCAAGGGCCAGGACATCCCCGGCGCCCCGCAGGAGCCGGCCTCGGCCCCGCCCGGCGGCGGCGACGCGGCCCCCAGCTCCGACCTCGACAACGCCCCGCCCGCCTCGGCTCCGGCCCAGAACTCGGCAAAGAAATGACCCGCAAGCCCACCACGACCTCGACCGACAAGGCGCCCGCCAACACGCAAGCCAAGACCAAGGCCGCTCCGAAAGCCGCCGAGAAGGCTCCGACCAGCAACACGCCCGCCGAGATCGTCGGCCAGGTCGGCGCCACCGTCGGCCACGCGCTGGACCGCGCCCTCGACCCGCTGGCCTCGGCCCTGAAGCGCGCCGGCCTGCGCCGCGCCCAGAAGTCGGCCGGCGAGACCGCCCCCGCCGCAGCGGCTCCGGCCGCGCCCGCCGCCGCGCCGGGCAAGCCGGGCCTGGCCGTCTCGCCGCTGGTCGTGCCGTTCCCGACCATCCCGCCGATCGCGGGCGTCGAGATCGCCACCGGCCGCGCCGGCTTCTACAAGCACGAGCGCCCCGACCTGCTCCTGATGCGCTTCGCCGAGGGGACCTCGGGCGCCGGCGTCTTCACCCGCCACGGCGTGGGCTCGGCCCCCGTCGACTGGTGCAAGCGCCAGCTGGCCGCCACCGGCGGCGCCGACGTGCGCGCCCTGGTGGTCAACGCCGGCTGCGCCAACAGCTTCACCGGCAAGCCCGGCGCCGACGCCGTGCGCCGCGTGGCCACGGCCGTAGGCAAGCGCTTCGACTGCCGCCAGCGCGACGTGATGATGGCCTCGACCGGCGTCATCGGCGTCATCCTCGACGACAGCAAGATCACCTCCAACCTGCGCGAGGTGGAGACCCGCCTGACGCCGGACGGCTGGGCGGCGGCCGCCTCGGCGATCATGACCACCGACACCTTCCCGAAGGGCGCCTACGCCACGGCGGTGATCGACGGCCACGAAGTGAAGATCGCAGGCATCGCCAAGGGCTCGGGCATGATCGCGCCGGACATGGCCACCATGCTGGCCTTCGTCGCCACCGACGCGTCCATCGCGCCCGCCGCCCTGCAGACCCTGGTCTCGCTCTATACCCGCACGACCTTCAACTGCGTGACGGTGGACGGCGACCGCTCGACCAACGACACGCTCCTGTTGTTCGCGACGGGGCAGTCGGGCGCGCCCAAGATCAGCCGCCCCGGCGACAAGCGCCTGGCCGACTTCCGGGAAAAGCTGGAAGGCGTGCTGCTGGACCTGGCCATGCAACTGGTCCGCGACGGCGAGGGCGCCACCAAGTTCGTCAAGATCACCGTCAACGGCGCCGAGAGCCCGCTGTCGGCCCGCAAGATCGCCCGCACCATCGCCGAAAGCCCGCTGGTCAAGACCGCCTTCGCCGGCGAGGACGCCAACTGGGGCCGCATCGTCATGGCCGTCGGCCGCGCCGACGAGCCGGTGAACCGCGAGAAAATCAGCGTCCGCTTCGGCGAACTCTACGCGGCCCGCGACGGCCTGGTCTCGGCCGAATACGACGAGGCCGCCATGAGCGCCTACATGAAGAACCAGGAGCTGGAGGTCACCGTCGAGGTCGGCGTCGGCAAGGGCACGTCCACCGTCTGGACCTGCGACCTGACCAAGCAGTACGTGGCCATCAACGGCGATTATCGGTCGTAGGGACTTTTCCCGCAAAACCCCCGCGAAGGCGGGGGCCCAGGTGTTTTATCGTCCAACGCCACGCGCTCCAGAAAGCCTGGGTCCCGCCTTTGCGGGGATTTTGCGGAATGGGGGATCAACGCGGCGCCTGTCTCTTATACACATCT
>LNIY01000149.1 GCA_001449105.1 Caulobacter vibrioides
GCGCTATCAGCGCCGTGACGGAGGGGGCGGCGGCCCGCACGGCGCTCTGTCCCTCGCCCCCTCCGTCACGGCGCTGATAGCGCCGCGCCACCTCCCCCGTTTCACGAGGGAGGAGCAAGTTCGGCGGAAGCTGAAAACGCCCCCCTCCGGCGCTACGCGCCACCTCCCCCAGAGGGGGAGGATCTTACGGCCGCCTCGGCCAGCGCCCGGTGCAGCTGCTCGATGCGGAACGGCTTGCGCAGCACCGGCCAGGGCAGGCCCTCCAGGGCAGCGGCCAGACGATCGCCCGCATAGCCGGTGGTCAGCAGCACGGCAGTCTCCGGCGTGCGCTGGGCGACGATGCGGCCCAGCTCCACGCCGCTGACGCCGCCCGGCATGACGAGGTCCGACAGCAGGACGTCGAAGGCCGGCTCGGTCTCCAGCCGGGCCAGGGCCGCGGGGCCGTGCTCGGCGGTGACGACGACGCAGCCCAGCTCCGACAGCGCGCCCTCGGTGATCGCCCGGACGCTGGCGTCGTCCTCGACCAGCAGCACCCGCACGCCCGCGAGGTCGGCGATCGGCGCATCCTCGGTCCGCTCGGCGGCGACGCCGTCCGACGCGGCGGCGGGCAGGTGCAGCAGCACCGTCGTGCCGCGATCCTCCTGGCTGTCGATGGTCACCGCCCCGCCGCACTGGCGCACGAAGCCGTAGACCTGGGCCAGGCCCAGGCCCGTACCCTTGCCGACTTCCTTGGTGGTGAAGAACGGCTCGAACACCCGGCCCAGCACCTCGGGCGACATGCCGTGGCCGGTATCGGAGACGGCCACCCGCACATAGTCGCCGGCCGGTGCCTCGCCCGCCTCGCCGTCGGCCAGGCGCTCGGACGAGACCTCGACGGTGATGGTCCCCGCGTCGGGGGTGGCGTCGACGGCGTTGACGACGAGATTGAGCAGAGCCGCCTCGAACTGGGCGGCGTCGACGCGGCTGGAGCCGGCCCGCGCGTCGGCTTGGACCACCAGACTCTTGGCGTCGCCGACGGCGCGGCGGACCAACGGTTCGACCTGCAGGATCAGGCCGGCGATGTCGACGACCTCCAGCTTCAGTTCCTGGCTGCGCGAGAAGGCCAGCAACTGGCGGGTCAGGCGTTCGCCCCGCTGGCCCGCGGCCAGGGCCGCCTCGCCCAGGCGCTTCACGCGGGCCACGTCGTCGGGCCGCTTGAGGATCATGTCGAGCCCGCCGACCATCACCGTCAGCAGGTTGTTGAAGTCGTGGGCGAC
The DNA here is from genome assembly GCA_001449105.1 of Caulobacter vibrioides. Classification (GTDB taxonomy): domain Bacteria; phylum Pseudomonadota; class Alphaproteobacteria; order Caulobacterales; family Caulobacteraceae; genus Caulobacter; species Caulobacter vibrioides_C. The sequence goes on from LNIY01000149.1 coordinate 1,257, forward strand.
GCCGCCGGTCAGCCGGCCGACGGTCTCCAGCCGCTGCGACTGGGCGAGCGCCGCCTCGGTCTTGGCGCGTTCGGCGATGCTGGCCTCGAGCGCGGCGGTGCGCTCGACCACCCGGGCCTCCAGCTCCAGCGTGGTCTCGACCACCTCGGTGTTGTCGAAGCAGCTGCCGATATAGCCCTGGAACTGGCCGTAGGCGTCGTGGCGCGGCGCGCCGGCGCTGCTGATCCAGCGCCAGGCGCCGTCGGCGCGGCGCAGGCGGAAGGCGGCGCGGAAAGATCGGCGATCGACCATGGCCGCGGCCGCCTCAGCCTCGGCGGCGGCCAGGTCGTCGGGATGCACGCCGGCCGCCCAGCCGCGCCCCAGCTCCTCGTCCATGCTGCGGCCGGTGAACTTCAGCCAGGCGTCGTTGAACCACACGCAGGCGCCGTCGACGCCGGAGATCCAGATCATCACCGGAGCCGCGTTGGCCACGCCCCGGAACTGCTCCTCGCTGGTGCGCAGCGCGGCGGCGGCGCGGCGCTCGCGGGTCACGTCCCGGAAGGTCACCGCCAGCCCCTCGGTGATGCGCACGCCGCTGGAGCGCACCCAGTGCTCCTCGCCGTCGATCACCCGCCGCACCTCCAGGTCGTCGGGACCGCCCTCGTCGAGCAGGCGCGACAGGCGCTCGATCATCTGCTCGCCGGTCTCGTCGCGGAAGATGTCGCGCACCCGGCGGCCGATCAGGGTGGAGACGCCGCGCGGCCGCAGGGCCTGGGCGGCGGGGTTGGCGTAGGTCCAGCGGAAGTCGACCAGCTGGCCGCCGCGCCGCACGGGCTCCAGGATCACGAAGGCGTCGAGCGAGGCGTCCTGGGCGATACGGAAGCGCTCCTCCGCCGCCAGGCCGCTGCGGACGGCCAGCCGCAGGGCGGCCACGAACAGCACGATCAGGCCGCTGCTCAGCGCGAAGGTGGCCAGCTGGGCGGCCTGGGCGGTGTCGAGCGGCCCGCTCATCCACAGAAGGCGCACGATCAGCGCGCTGGCCGCGACCGAGGCCAGGCCCGCCCACAGGCCGCCGACCAGCGCGGCCAGCATCACGGCGACGAAGAACGAGGGGAAATTGCTGGGGTGGTCGGTCAGCGCCGCCGCGCCGACACGGGCGGCCACGGCCAGGCCCACGGCGGCGCCGGCCAGGCAGAACCGAAGAACAGGGCGGTCGACCGACGATGCGAACCGGATCGTCGCCCGACTGAGAAACTGGCCCATTACGCTAGCCCCGCGTCGCCGGGCGCACCCCCGCCGGCGACGGAGGTGCTAACGCCGGCCAACGGCAGAGGTTCCCGCGCAGGCTGCCCCGATCAGGCCGCGCCGCGGGTCTTGGTCTCGGCCTCCGCGGCGGCCGCCGCGGCGCGGGCCAGGGTCCAGGCCGACAGGCTGTCGATCGGACCCGGGCGGCCGATGGCGTAGCCCTGCAGCTCGGCGCAGGACTCGCCGCGAAGGAAGTCGATCTGCTCCTGGGTCTCGACGCCCTCGGCCACGACCGGGATCTCCAGGCTGCGGCCCAGGCCCAGCACGGCGCGCACGATGACGGTGGCGCGGTCGTGACGGTGGATGTTCTCGACGAAGCTCTTGTCGATCTTGATCTTGTCGAACGGGAACGACTGCAGGGTCGACAGCGACGAGAAGCCGGTGCCGAAGTCGTCCATGGCGATCCGCACGCCCAGGGCCTTCAGGCGGCGCAGGTTGTCGAGCGCGCGCTGGTAGTCCTTGAAGAGCGCGCTTTCTGTGATCTCCAGCTCCAGGCGCGAGGGCGACAGGCCGGTGGCGATCAGCACCTCGTGCACCAGGGTCGGCAGGTTCGGCTGGTTCAGTTGCAGCGGCGACAGGTTGACGGCGATCCGCAGCGGGCGATCCCAGCTGGCGGCGTCGGCGCAGGCGCGGCGCAGGACCCATTCGCCCAGCTGGGTGATCAGGCCGTTCTCCTCGGCGACCGGAATGAACTCCAGCGGCGGGACCATGCCGCGCACCGGATGCTTCCAGCGGACCAGGGCCTCGAAGCCGCAGACCTCGCCGTCGGCGGCGCGGGCCAGCGGCTGATAGAACACCACCAGCTCCTCGTCGGTGATCGCCTGGCGCAGCTCGCGGGCCAGGGTGCGACGTTCACGGATGGTCTCGTCCATCTCGCGCTTGAAGAAGCGATAGACGCCCCGGCCGCTTTCCTTGGCGCGGTAGAGGGCCATGTCGGCGTTGGCCAGCAGGGCCTCGGCGGTGCGGCCGTCGTCGGGGAACAGCGAGACGCCCAGGCTCGCGCCCATGGCCAGGTCCTGGCCTTCGTAGACGGCCGGAACCGACAGCTGCTCGAGCACGCGGCCGGCCAGTTCGGCGGCGGCGGCGGGCTGATCGCCGGCGGCGATCTGCACCAAGATGAATTCGTCGCCGCCCAGGCGCGCGGCGAAGGACGGGGCGGTCACCGCGTCCTGCAGGCGGCGGGCGGCCTCGACCAGCAGGGCGTCGCCGGCCAGGTGGCCGTGCAGGTCGTTGGCTTCCTTAAAGTGATCGAGGTCGATGCAGACCAGCGACAGGGTCTCGCCCGACGCCTCGACGCGCTCCAGGGCCGCGGCCAGGCGCGCCTGCAGCGAGTTGCGGTTGGGCAGGCCCGTGAGGCCGTCGTGTTCGGCCAGATAGCGGATCTTCTCCTCGGCCGAGCGGCGCTCACGCAGGTCGCGGATGGCCAGGACGGTCAGGCCCGATGTCTCGGTGCGGGCGCCGTCGTCCATCAGGCGCGAGAAAACCTCGACCGGAATGGCGCGGCCGCCTTGAACAGGCTGAAGAAGACCTTCGCGGCGCACGCCCTCGCGGGCTGCTTCCTTGCCGTCAAAAGTCAGCATGGCGTTGTAGAGCGGCTTGCCGACCAGCTCGTCCAGCGGCGCGCCGGCCAGTTCGGCGAAGGCGGCGTTGGCGTCGTTGATGCGGCCGTCCTGGACCACCACGATGCCTTCGTAGGCGGCGTTGGCCAGGCGACGGATGCGGTCGAGGGCCGAGCGGCTGGTCGAGGACTCGATGGTCACCGCGCCCAGGCCGCCCAGGATGATCAGGCCGGTGATCGAGGTCACGGCCAGGGTCAGCATGGCGCCCGACAGCAGCTGGTCGGGCACGACGACGTTGACGTCGGGAACGATGGTGACCGCGCCCATGCCGGTGAAGTGCAGGCCGCAGACGCCCAGGGTCAGCACCGTGCCGCCGATCAGTTGCTTGCTCAGCGAGCGGGCGCGGCCGGCGATGACCAGGGCCACGGCCGACAGGCTCACGCCGATGACGACCGAGGCGGCCACGGTGGCCTGTTCCCAGACGACATAGCCCTGGGTGACGAAGGCCGACATGCCGGTGAAGTGCATCGCGCCGATGCCCAGGCCCAGCAGCAGGCCGCCGGCGCAATCGTTGGTGCGGGTGCGCTCGGCCGAGGCCACGGCGAAGCCGGCGGCCATGAACAGCACGGCGATCATCAGCGACAGCAGGGTGCCGGCCGGGCTGTAGCCCGTCTTCAGACCGGGGTCGTAGGCGACCATGGCGATGAAGTGGGTGGCCCACACGCCCGATCCGGCGACGAGGCCGGTCAGCAGCAGCCAGGCGCCGCGGACGAGGCCGCGCGCCCCGCGCAGGCGCGAAAAGAGCCGAAAGGCCGTGAAGCAGGCGGCGAAGCAGACGAGGCCCGCGACAAGCACGAGCCTGAAGTCGTGCTGCCCCGTCAGGCAGGTCAGAACCTTCAGCAAAGGCGTTCCCCCAGAGTGGTCTTACCCACTCTGTGCGGAAAGATACAAAAAAATGGTTTCTATTGCGCGGCACGGTAGTCGCAGGCGCGGCCTAAAGCCGCACGTCTTGGTGAATCGAACCTTACCTGGGCTCAGATCACGAAAGTCGCCGCGCCTGCTTTAGAGCTCTTAGAAGAAACGCTCGCCGATACGGACCGTGTCGCCCGGCGCGACCTGGGTCGACGGGGTCAGGCTCATCTTGGTCTCTTTCTCTTCGCCGAGACGCTTGATGTAGACCTTGTTCTTGTCGGCACGGTAGGTGTAGCCGCCGGCGGTGGCCACCGCGTTCTGGACGGTCAGGCCCGAGGTGTAGGGATAGGTGCCCGGCTTGCTGACCTCGCCCAGGATGTAGAACGGGCGGAAGTTCAGCACCTCGGCGCTGACTCGGGGCTGCTTGAGATAGCCGTTGCGCAGGGCGGTCTCGACCGTCTCCTGGAACTGGCGGACGCTGAGGCCGGCGGCCTTCACCTCGCCCAGCAGGGGCAGGGACACCAGGCCAGAGCCGGTGACGTAGAATTCGCCCGAAAGCGTGGGTTCGCCGAAGACGGTGACCCGGACCTTGTCGCCCGAACCCAGCTGATAGTCGGGATCGACGGGCGCGGCGGGGGCCGCCGTGGAGGGGGCGACGGGCGCGGCTTGCTGCGACGCAGCAGCGGCGGAAGCGGGCGGGGGCGCGGCGTCCTGGGCCTGGGCCATCGGCGCGGTCGCGGCGAGGGCCAGGCAGATCGAAGCCGCCCGAATAAAGCGTCGAACGGTAATCATTCTCGTCACGTCTCTCGGCTGCGTCCCTCCCTGGTCTCATCGCATGGAGACTCGGGCGCCACAAGCTTCACACCGGAACGGGGCGTCGTTTTCGCGCTTGCAGCATGGTCGGGGCGCCCTGCCCCACGCGGACCGCGGTCAGAACGCCCGTCGCATAGGCTCCGGTGTCGACATTGATCCGGTCACGGCCCAGGAACGGCTCCTCGTCAGGCGTATGGCCGTGCACCACGACCATGCCCAGACCATGCGGCTGGTGCAGGAAATCGCCGCGGATCCACAGCAGGTCCTGCGGGTCCTGCTCGGCCAGCGACCGGCCCGGCCGCACGCCGGCATGGACGAACAGGTAGTCGCCATAGGCGGCGGTCAGCTCCAGCTGCCGCAGGAAGTCCAGGTGGCTCAGGGGCAGGTTGCGCTGGAACTGTTCCTGCGCCGCGCGCCAGGCCTCGGGGTCGCGCCCCACCGGCCGCGCCACGCCGTAGGAGGCCAGGGTCTCGCCGCCGCCGAACTCGGCCCAGACCGGACCGCCCTCCGGGCTGTCGAGGAACTGAAGCAGGGTCTGCTCGTGATTTCCCATCAGCGCCCGCACCTCGAAACCCGAGGTCCCGCCCGAGGCGGCCTTCAGCGCGGCGATGCGGTCGATGACCCCCGCCGAGTCCGGACCGCGATCGACGTAGTCGCCGACGAACACGATCACCGGCCGGTCCTGCCGGCCAAGGGCGGCGAAGTCGGCCGCCACGGCGTCCAGCAGCTGGTCGAGCAGGTCCAGGCGGCCGTGAATGTCGCCCACGCCGTAAACCACTCGGCCGTCGGCGGACGCCGTTTCGGACTGGGATCGAGACTTGGGACGCAGGAAGCCGAAGACCATGGACCTGAAGACGATGGAGGAGGATCGGAAGGGTCGATCTCCAAAATGCCTTACACGCAAGGGCGCTTCAACCGCCGCATTGCGCATTTACGATAAATAAACCGAAATTCTCGATGCCAACTTAACCCTGAACATTCACCCGCAGTTACCAATAACCGCAAATAAACCAGATTGATTAGACGTTAAAACACCAAGCATTTTGACCTCGAATTCAATGGATATCCCGATGATGAGCTCACGAACTTCGCGAGCCCGTCATGAAGATCACCGCCTTTCTTGGAACCGCCGCCGCCAGCCTGGGGCTGATGGCCGCCGCCGGCCCGGCCCTCGCCGCGCCCGCTCCGGCCTTCATGCCGATGGGCGCGCCGGCCGCCGCCCCGCCCGGGTTCACCGACCTGTGCCACCGCGACCTTGAAAGCTGCGGCGCGGCCCCGCACGAGATCGCCGCCCTCACCGGCCAGGCGTCCCTGCCCGGCATCGCCACCTCGTCGACCTCGACCGCCTGGAGCGGCGGCCGCCGCCTAACCTTCGCCTCGCAGGCCCTGCCGGTCACCGTCGAAGACGAGGCCGACGCGGTCGACGCCCTGACGGTGGAAACCCTGAGCCCGCTGCGCCTGGAGACGGACTTCGCCCTGGTCTCGCCGGCCCAGGCGATGGCCGAGGCCCTGTCGCCCGTCGTCGCGACGCCCGCTCGCCCGGCGATCGGCCTGGCCTCGGCGCCGGGCGAGGCGCCGCGCCTTTCCCGCGACCAGATGAAGCTGCTCAACGACATCAATCGTCGCGTTAATCGCGAAGTACAGAAGGCCGACGACTTCGATCTCTACGGGATGATCGAGTACTGGAGCCTGCCGCGCGTGATCGACGGCAAGATGTACGGCGACTGCGAGGACTACGCCCTGGAGAAGCGCCGCCGCCTGATCGAGGCCGGCGTGCCGGCCGCGGCCCTGTCGATGGCCGTGGCGGTCACCGCCCGCGGCGAAAGCCACGCCGTGCTGGTGGTGGCCATGGACCAGGGCGACTGGGTGCTCGACAACCTCACCCCCTGGGCGACGCCGTGGGGCGAGCTGAACTATCGCTGGATCCAGCGCCAGGCCCCCGGCTCGGCCGCCTGGGTGACGGTGGGCTGAGCAACCACCCAGTCCAGTCAAGGAAAAGGCCTCGCTTCGGACAGAAGCGAGGCCTTTTCGTATTCGACAGGCAGAGCGCCTAGTAGGCGTTCTCGGCCATCAGCAGGTGCGGCACCGTCAGCAGCAGGATGCGGATGTCGCTCATCAGCGACCAGCCGTCGATATAGGCGATGTCGGCCTTGATGCGGGCCGCCATGTCCTCGACGTCGGTGGTGCCGCCGCGCAGGCCGCGGATCTGGGCCAGGCCCGTGAGGCCCGGCTTGGCCTGGAAACGCATATGGTAGGTCGAGATCAGCGCGCCGTAATAGGCGTCGTGCGCCATGGCGTGCGGACGCGGACCGACCAGCGACATGTCGCCCTTCAGCACGTTGAGCAGCTGGGGCAGCTCGTCGATGCTGGTGGTGCGCAGGAGCTTGCCCGACTTGGTGATGCGGTCGTCGTCGCGACGGGCCTGGGTGACCTTGTCGCCGTTCTCCTCGCATCGCATCGAGCGCAGCTTGTAGATGGTGAAGGTGCGCCCGTTCAGGCCGCCCCGCGTCTGGCGGAACAGCACGGGTCCGGGCGACTCCAACTTGATCCAGAGCGCCGCCAGCAAGAGCACGGGCGCGAAAAAGACCAGAGCAAGGCCAGCGACGACAACATCGATGAAGCGCTTGCCGGGGTCCACGGCGACACGAGCAAGAATCTCGCCCGCGACGGCGTTCATGGTTTCGGTGTTCGAGCTTCCGCTCACAGCGTAACCCCCTATCCCACGACACACAAAAAGGAACGAAGCCACCCCACTTCGTCTCTAACTACCTAATGCAACTCTCCCACGACGTCGCGTGGAAACTGATACTTAACCATAAAATACAGTCATTTTGCGTAAACCCTGTTCCTTCACTAGGGCTTAGGGGTGAAAAGCTAAGCTTATATTCGCGCAGATGACGAACCTGCGTTGAAGGGGCCTTGAGTTTCATGCCGCATGCCGACCTCTCGCTGAGCACCGTCGCCGACGCCGCTCCGGCCGCCACGCGCCGCCTGCCGCGCGCCGTGGGACTGGGCATGGCCGCCCTGATCTCGGCCGGCCTGTGGCTGGCCGTCATCGAAGCCGCCCGCACCTTCTTCCTCTGATCCGCAGCCCATTCAGGGCTGCTGGGGCTTCTTCTGATCCGCGGCCCGCTTAGGGCTGCTGCAGGCGCAGCGCGGTCAGTTGCAGCGCCAGGCCCACGCGGCCCGCGGGGTTGTGGATCGCATTGGCCATCCGCACGAACTCCTTCCGCTTCCAATCGGCGCGGCGCCATTCGGCGCTGAGCTGATAGATCGTCTGCGTGCGCGCCGTCGGCGTCAGGCGATCCCAGCGCTCGTAGGCGAACATCGTCCGGGCGCTGAACAGGCTGGTCTGCAACGGCGCCACCGTGAACGAACGCTCCAGCGCCAGAGCCGACGGTCCGTCCTGGCCAGCCGCCGCGTCGATCGCCGCGCGACGCAGCCAGGCCGATCCCGATCCCGGCCGCGAGGCCAGCTCCCGGCGGCTCAGCTTGTCGAGCCGGGCCAGGACCCGCGGCGACAGGTCCCGGCGCGCCAGCCCCCGCTCGATGCCGGCCGCCAGGGCGTCGGCCGGCGCGGTCGGCCAGTCGGCGAGGTCGCCGCCGACCTTGGCCGCCAGCATCGGCGCCGCCATCGACAGCGCCACCAGCGCGCAGGCGCCGCCGCCGGCCAGGGCCAGGCGGGCCGGCGCCGTATCGGGCTTGGCCCCGCGCGTCTCGCGCCGGGGCGAGACCAGGCCGCCTATCGCGCCGAGACCGAGAACCGCCAGGGCCTGGATGGCCGGCACCTGCAACGCGAAATCCGACAGGCCGTGGATCAGGAACACCGCCGCCGCGCACACCGCGCCGCGCGCCCAGATCCCGACCCCGCCGGGGCCGAAGGCGGCGCGGACCACCGGGGCCATGCGCTCGCCGAACAGGGCCGCCATCAGCGCCGCGCCGACGATCCCGGCCTCTTCCAGCCACTGGACGTAGAGATTGTGCACGGCCCGCACGTTGTGCAGCTCGCGCAGGGTCGCCTCGGTCATCAGCATCTGGTTGACCGACGGGAACGACCCCAGGCCGTAGCCGAACCACGGCGCGGACAGGAAGGCGCGCCAGTGCGGGGCGATGATCTGCCGGCGGATGTCGAGGTCCTGCTGGGCCAGGTCGAAGCGCTCGATCACCAGGCCCGCGCCGTTGAGGCCCAGCACCGCCGCCAGCAGCACGGCCGCGCCGCCCAGCACGACGGCGCCGGTGCGGGTCATGCGGCGACCGGCGAAGACCTGCCAGAGCGTGAACATCCCGGCCCCGACGAGCCCGGCGATCAGGCCGCCGCGCGAGGCGGTCATCAGCAGGCAGACGACCAGCAGGGCCGCGAGACCGGCCAGGGCGACGGCGCGCGGGTCGCCCTTCTTCAGCACGGCCGAGCCGGTCCGGCGCAGGCGTTGGGCCAGGCCCGCGGCGGCCATGACCACCCCGGCGGCGAACACCGTGGCGGCGCTGTTGGGACCCAGCAGGGTGGCGGACAGGCGGCCCTCGCCGCGCAGGCCGACGTGATGCACGAGCGCGCCGGCGGCGTAGATCCCCAGCCCCCAGAGCATGAAGGCCAGCAGCCGGCGGCCGCGCGTCTGCGAGGCGGCGACCACCCGGGCGGCCACATAGAGGCAGAACAGGCCCAGCAGGTTCAGGACGTTGAGCAGCACCGCCGAGCGGTCCAGCGTCGAGGCCGCCAGGCCGTCCGGCAGGAAGCGCCACACCGGATGCGGACCGTCGGGGGTCCACGGCGTCAGGGGCGCCAGCACCGCGGCCAGCAGCAGGCCCGCCAGCACGGCCGGAACCGTCCAGCCGCCGAGCCGGGCGAGGTCGCGACGGGCCCAGCCGCAGGCCGACAGCAGGATGACGAGGGACAGGGCGTAGAGCCCGGCGAACACGGCCGCCACGGCCGTGTCGCTGGCGCCGAAGGCGAGGACCGCGCCGAAGACCAGCGCCGTCAGGCCCGCGCAGGCGGCGGTTTCGGACCCCGCTAGCCGCCGGGTCCGACGCCCGTCAGTCCGCATAGTACTTGCGGTAGCTCTTGTAGTAGTAGCCGGCGTCGCCGTAGCCGTAGCGGGACTGGGCCTTCAGATCCATCTGGGTCAGGGCCACGCCCGCCAGGAACACGCCGCGGCCTTGCAGCAGCGACAGGGCCGAGGTGATGGCCTTGACCGGCGTGCGCTTCCAGCGGGCCAGCATGACCACCGCGTCGGCGTGCGGCGCCAGGATGCGGGTGTCGGCGATGGCCAGCAGCGGGGCGGTGTCGAGCAGCACCACGTCGAAGCGCTGGCGCAGCTCGGCCAGCAGGCGCAGGAAGGCGGCCGAGCCGAAGACGTCGCGCGGCGTGTAGGCCGACTTGGTCAGCGGCAGCACCTTGGCCCCGCTTTCGTCGGCGTACAGCGCCTCGTCCAGCGTGGCCGCGCCGTTCAGCACCTCGATCAGGCCGACGCTCGGCGCGGTGGGCAGGAAGCGGTTGATGGCCCCCTGGCGCAGGTCGCAGTCGACGACCACGACGTTGGCGCCCGAGGCGGCCAGGGTGCGGCCCAGCGAGAAGGTGGTGGTGGTCTTGCCCTCGCCCGGCAGCGAAGAGGTGACCGCGATCACCTTCACCGTCTCGCCGACCTTGGAGAACAGGATCGCCGCCCGCAGCTTGCGCAGGCTCTCGGCGAAGCTGGAGAGCGGCTTGTTCAGCAGGTAGTCGGGCGGGGCCAGGCCGCGCGCGACGCGGGCGTCGTCCAGCGTCGAGCTGAGCAGCGGCACCGAGCCGAGATAGGGCACGCCCAGGCGGCGCTCGACCTCGTCCTCGGTGAACAGGCCGGCCATCAGGATCTCGGCCAGGACCACCGCGGCGCCGCCGGCCCCGAGCGCGGCCACCAAGCCGAGGATCAGGTTGACCGAGGGCTTGGGCTCGCTGGGCTTGTTGGGGATCGTGGCGCGCGACAGGACGCGGGCGTCCGGCTGCTCGATGCCCTGCTGGGTGGTGGTCTGCTTGAAGCGGCCCAGCAGCGATTCATACAGGGTGCGGACGGACTCGGCCTTCCGCTCCAGTTCGGCCAGGCGGATGCCGGCGCGGTTGTTGCCGGCCAGGGTGCCGCGCGCCGTGCCGACGCTGCCGGCCACCGAGCCGGTGCGCTGGCGCGAGATCTGGGCCTGGGCTTCCAGGTTGGAGATGATGCGCTTGATCTCGGCCTGGATCTGGGCGTCGATATCCGACAGTTCGCGGCGGGCCTTGATCAGGTCCGGCCAGCGCTCGTCGTAGCGCTCGGCCATCGAGTTGACCTGGGCGCTCTTCTCGGCGCGCTGCTTGCGCAGCTGCTGGATGACCGGCGAGCTCATGGTCTCGCCGAGGTCCTCGCCGTTGCTGCCGCGGGCCAGCTGGTTGCGGGCGATGTTGAGGCGGGCGTCGGTCTCGGCCTGCTCGGCGCGGGCGGTGGCCAGCTGCTGGTTCAGGCCCGAGATTTCCTGCTCGGTCAGGGTCGCGCCCTGGGCGCTGAGCAGGTTGTTGGCGATCTTGTACTGCTGGACGTCGGCCTCGGCCTGCTGCAGCTGGCCGCGCAGGTCGGCGACGCGGGTGTCGAGCCAGCTGTTGGCCTGCTTGGTGGCCTCGAACTTCGCTTCCAGCTGTTCGGTCAGGTAGAGGTCGGCGAAGGCGTTGGCCAGGCGCGCGGCCTGGGCCGGGTCCTCGTGCGTGTACTGCACGGTGATCAGGTAGGTGACGCCCGAGCGACGCACGCTGAGGCCGCTGAGCACGCGGTCGACGATGCGCTCGCGCAGGCGCTGGGCGACGACCGGATCGTTGGCGGCGGCGGGGGCGACCGTCTTCTTCAGGAACGGGAGCCAGGCCCGGATGCCCTTCGCGCCGGCCAGGCTCGGATTGTAGTACGGGTCCTGGTCGAGCTTGAGCTGGTCGACCACGCGACCGGCCAGCGACCGCGAACGCAGCACCTCGACCTCGGTGTCGACCACGGCGCTGTCGGCGGGCAGGCCCGACAGCACGGCGTTCATGTCCGGCGTCACCTGCTCCTGGCGCACGTCGATCATGACCTGGGCCTGGGTCGAGTAGCGCGGGGTCTGCTGCAGGGTGAACAGCACCACGGCCACGAAGACCGCCAGGGCCACCGCCGCGAACAGGCGCAGCCGCCGCCGGAAGATCGCGATGATGACGTTGAGGTCAAACGCGGGCGCTCCGGCGTCGGACGCCGGAGCGATCGGGGTCTCGAAGGTCGAGCCGTCCATGATGCGCACTCTCAGTGGTCGATGACCCTCCGCTAGAGGAGGGTCGCGACCTTTTTTGGACTAGAATTGCAGGGCGAGCGAAGCGGCCAGCTTATTGTCGGTGAAGCTTCGCGCGGCATTGGCGCCTTCCGACTTCTGCTTCAGGTAAGTGTAGGTCAGGAAGACCCCGACGCGACGGTTCATCAGATACGAGACCGAAGCCTTGGCGCCGCTGCGCTTGTCTTCGCGATCGATGCCTTCGTAGTCGTCAGAGCCGAAATTGGCTTGGCCCGACAACAGCACGTTGCGCAGCAGTTCATGGTCGACGGCCACCGAACCGGTGGTCGTGACGAAGCCCTGCGAGTTGGCGACGACGGATTCATCGATGTTGCGGGTGGCGTTGAAGGTCACCGTGGTCAGCTCGGTCGGGAACCACTCGACCTTGGTCTTGGTGCTGAAGCCGGTGATGTCGTCGACGCGACGGCCCGTCGTGGTGACGAAGTTGTCGTAGGTCTGCTTCATGTAGCCGGCGTCGATCTGGCCGCGGACGGCCTGGGCCAGCTCGAAGTCGACGCCCGCCGACAGGATGTAGCCGTCGGAGTCGCGGGCGGAGTCGGTGTCGTAGCGGCGCGAGTCGCCGGCCAGCGCGACGTAGAAGGCGGTGTCGGGGCTGATGGCGTAGTCGGCCTTGACGCCGTAGCGGTACTGGTCGCGGTCGCGGAAGTCCTGGTCCAGCTCGCCGGCGGCGTTGCGGCCGTCCTCGTAGTCGTAGGACTTGCTGTTCACGTCGCCGGTCAGGCGCAGGCGGTTGAATTCCTTCACCCCGGTGACGCTGGCGGTGACCAGGTCGTACTGGATCGGGGCCAGGGCGGCGACCGGCGAGGTCGGGGCCGAGCGCGGCTCGGTCAGCTTCTGGTACTGCAGGCTGCCCGAGATGCTCGAGCCGCGCACGACGTCCAGCTTGCCGTTCACGCCGAGGGTGTATTCCTCGTTGTCTTCCGTGCCCTTGCTCGAATAGCGATTGATCGAGCTGGAGGCGAAGACGGTCAGCGCGTGGCGCGACCAGTCCGAACGCAGGGCCACTTCCGGCTTCACGCGCCAAATGGTGTCGGAGGTCTCGTCGGTGGCGACGGCGTAGATGTTGTCGTCGCGCTCGACGTCGACCGTCAGGCGCGGATAGGCCACGAACGCGCCGAGGCGCACGCCGGCCGCTTCATAGTCGGGACGGGGGCGTTGGCGCACGCTGGTGTGCTTGTCGCGCTTGAAGCTGGACGCTCCGCTCTGCGCGGAAGCGATCTGCGGCGCAGCCGCGACGAGAACAGCCGCGATCGCGGCCGAGGCGAGTATCTTCATGGTCTATCCCCAGTTCGACGACTTCAGTCGTCTTCGGAAACCCGACACACACAAAAAAGGTGTCCGGCGCCGGACAGAGCCGGCGCTCGTCTAACGCACAGTAAGGTCTTAGGTGCCGCAGTAATCTGCGGTGACGCCGGCGCACGGGTCGTAGGCGGCCGGCGGGGCCGCGTCGCCACCGCCGCCCGTCGCGCCCGACAGGCTGACCAGGACGCTGACCGAGCCGCCGTTGGTCGAGGAGGTGACCGTGGCGGTTTGGCCGGTGGCCTTCAGCTGGGCGACGACGGCCGGGGCGTTGGCCACGGTGGCGGCCATGCCTGGCGCGACGGCGGCGGCGACCTTGATGGCCACGCCGGCGCTGATGACGTTGGAGGCCACGGCCTGGATCAGGGCGGCGGCGATCACTTCCGGCGAGGCGCCGCTGGCGGCCAGGGCGGCGGCGACCGAGGCCTGGACGGCGTCCAGCTTCTGGTCGGGCGTCTTGGCGGCGAAGCTCGGATCGGCGGCGGCCGAGCGGGCGGCGGCGGCGATCACCGCCTGCAGCGAGGCGGCGCTCGGCGGGGCGGTCGAGGCGGGAGTCGCGCCTCCCTGCACGGCGGCGGCGGTCGACACGAACGGCGCGGCGGCGAGAGCCAGGCCCGCAACGACTGCGCCTACGAAACGCGATGACATGGCTTACCCCCTGTTAAGAATTCGCGCACCCTATAGGCCTCAAACCCGGGGTATTCCAGCCCTAAAACTATTATTGATGCTAAACGGATCGATCAGGATTGCGACTTTGCACATAAGCGGCACAGTTTCATGACCGTGTGCTTGGGATCAGATCAAATCTTTCGACATGAGCATGATCTGGGCAGGTTCGCCCGTCAGGCGCACGATCTATCCTTCCTGGCGAATATTTTGAGTTTGGGCGGGCCAGGCGATTTTCGTCCACATCAAGCTTTGCTGTTAGCGAACTCGACAGTGAACTCGCGAACTCAACCATAAGTTATACTGAAACAGTCATATGATCCGATCGCGGATGTCATCGGCGCCGGCGCGTGAAGCGGCGTAATTCTCGCAGCAGCGGGCGTTCGAGACTGGGCCAGATCAACAGACCGACCAGGACGGCGATGACGACGGCGGCGAACAGCAAGCTTCCACTCCAGGCTGCGCCCACCCTACAACCTCGACGTGACTGTTTGTTTGAAATCCGCCGCCGGCGCGATGTCGGCCTGCATTTTCACTTCGGCGCCCAAGGCGCATGCACCCGACGGCTTGTCTCCCGCGCGCGATTGGCCGATTAGCGGTCGCAAGGTCCGGTTCCACCGGCCGCCCCCTTCCGTGGAAAGAGGACATCCATGCGCGTAGCGATGATTGGCACGGGCTATGTGGGCCTGGTGTCTGGGGCGTGCTTTGCGGACTTCGGTCACGTGGTGACGTGCATCGACAAGGATCCGCGCAAGATCTCGCGGCTGCTGGCCGGC
>LNIY01000150.1 GCA_001449105.1 Caulobacter vibrioides
GCTCCCCCAGAGGGGGAGCATCTTGGCGCCTCTAGATCCTCCCCCTCTGGGGGGAGGTGGCCCGAAGGGCCGGAGGGGGGCCGTTTTCAGCTTCCGGGACGTTGGCCGATCTCGCACCAACTCCCCCCACCGATCGCTCACGCGATCGCCTCCCTCACAGGGGAGGTTACCTAACCCGCAAAATCCCCGCGAAAGCGGGGACCCAGGTGTTTTATCGTCGAGCGCCGTGGGCTTCAGAAAAAGCCTGGGTCCCCGCTTTCGCGGGGATTTTACGGAATATAGACCGGACGGGGATGGAGCGGCCGCAGCCGCCTGCGGCTGCCCCCTCAGTCGCTCCGCGACAGCTCCCCCTTCAGGGGGAGCGTCTGCCCCAAAGTGGCGCCGGCGCCACACTCGTCACACCGTCGCCACAAAATTTCGGTCGCCGACTGGAGGTTTCCGCACGGTCCGCCGTCGAGGCGATTAGAACGTCGCGTCGAGGGGGCGCGGCGGAAGGGGATTTTTCGAACTTGTCCATGCGTAACACCCAACGCCGCCGGACCGTCCGCGGCTTGCTGCTGGCGTCCGCCGCCGTCCTGACCCTCGCCGGCCAGGCCGTCGCCCAGGACGCGCGCCATACCTTCAACATCCCGTCGCAGGACGCGGTGTCGGCGCTGCAGACCTACGCCAAGCAGACCGGCAAGCAGGTGCTGTTCCCTTACGAGGCCGCCACCGGCCGCAAGACCCCGGCCGTGACCGGCGACCTGTCGGACGCCGAGGCGCTGAAGCGCCTGGCCGACGCCGCCGGCCTGGTCGTCGCCTCGGACGACGGCAAGACCATCACCCTGCGCCCGGCGCAGGCCGCCCGCCCCCAGTCGGACGCCGCCGCGACTGAAGCGGCTTCCGAACAAGTCGCCGAAGTCGAAGCCATCATCGTGGTCGGCAGCCAGATCGAAGGCGCCCGCACCACCGAAGCCCTCCCCGTCTCGGTCGTGACCGAGAAGGACATCATCGCCACCGGCGCCGTCTCGGGCGACGAGCTGTTCCGCTCGATCCCGCAGGCCGGCGACGTGCAGTTCCAGGAAGCCCGCACCACCGGCAACCTGAACGACGCCCGCGGCGACGTCTCCTCGCTGAACCTGCGCAGCCTCGGCACCGGCAACACCCTGGCCCTGCTGAACGGCCGCCGCGCCGTGCTGCACCCGGGCACCCAGACCGAGAACCTGGTGCCGGTGCAGACCGTCAACACCAACGCCCTGCCCGTGGCCGGCGTGAAGCGGGTCGAAGTGCTGCGCGACGGCGCCGGCGCCCTCTACGGCTCGGACGCCGTGGCCGGCGTGGTCAACACCGTGCTCGACACCAGGTTCCAGGGTCTGCGCATCGAAGCCCAGGTCGGCGGCTCGGAAGGCACCGGCTATCGCGAAGGCACCGTCAACCTGAAGGCCGGCACGCGCCTGGAAGACGGCACGCGTCTGACCTTCTTCGGCTCGTACACCGCCCACAGCCGCATGATGGCCGACGAGCGCGACTACGCCGCCAGCGAAGACCACCGCGACCGCGTCGCCGGCACGCCCTGGGCCGGCAACACCAGCTTCGACAACCGCTCGACCTCCAGCCCCTGGGGTTCGTTCACGCTGATCCCGTCGTCGACCGCGCCCCGCCAGAACGGCGTGGCCCTGACCACGTCCGGCGTGTTCCACATCGAGCCGACGGCCAACACCGCCGCCGGCTGCAGCAGCGCCGTCCTGGCCGGCAACCTCTGCATCAGGTCGGGCACGATCACCGGCGCCGCCGACCGCGACCTGCGCTACGACGAGAACCCCCAGCGCACCCTCAAGGGCGGCCTGGAGCGGACCAATCTGTTCAGCACCGTCGAGCGCGACCTCGACAACGGCATGACCTTCTTCGGTGAAGCCGGCTACTACCACGCCCTGTTCACCGGCCAGCGCGAGCAGTCGGCGCCGATCTCGTCGGCCCCGATCAGCATCGCGGCCAACGCCTACTGGAACCCCTTCGGCGCGACCACCCTGGCCGACGGCAGCGTCAACCCCAACCGCCTGTCGGGCCTGACCGGCGTCGGCGCCTCGGGCGTGGCGATGAACATCACCACCTACCGCCCGGTCGACGCGGGTCCGCGCACCTACACCGTCACCGACGACAGCTACCGCCTGCTGGGCGGCCTGAAGGGTACGTTCGGCGACGGCTGGAAGTGGGAGTCGGCCGGCCTCTACTCCTTCGCCCGCACGAAGGACAAGACGCACAACGCCATCAGCAGCACGCTCTTCCAGCAGGCGCTGAACCGTACGGACTCCACCGCCTACAACCCGTTCAACGGCGGCTCGCAGACCAACTGGTCGGGCGAAGACGGCACCCCCAACAGCCAGGCGACGATCAACTCGTTCCTGATCGACGTCTACCGCATCAGCGAAACCTCGCTGGCGATGTGGGACTTCAAGGTCTCCAAGAAGGACCTCTTCCGCCTGCCGGGCGGCGACGTCGGCTTCGCCTCGGGCGTGGAAGTGCGCCGCGAGACCTACAAGGACGACCGTGACGACCGCCTGGACGGCACGACGACCTACACCAACAGCGTCACCGGCGTGACCTACAACAGCGACGTCCTGGGGGCCTCCGGCTCGCCGGACATCAAGGGCGACCGCGTCATCAGCTCGGCCTTCGCCGAACTGGCCGTGCCGATCATCTCGCCCGAGATGAACATCCCGTTCGTCGAGGAAGTGACCCTGCAGCTGGCCGCCCGCGACGAGTACTATTCGGACTTCGGCAACGTGCTGAAGCCGAAGGGCGCCCTGCTGTGGAAGGTCGGCCAGGGCCTGTCGTTCCGCACCTCGGTGTCGCAGAGCTTCCGCGCGCCGAACCTGCCGCAGTTCTACAGCGAAGGCTCGACCGTCTCGAACGGCCGTCCCGACTACGCCTTCTGCCGCATCAACACCCCGACGGCCACGACCTGCGCCAGCACCTCGACGCTGGAAGTTCGTCAGGGCAACAAGGACCTGAAGCCGGAAGACGCCGACAACGCCTCGATCGGCTTCGTCTACCAGCCGAAGTTCATCCCGATGGAATACGGCCGCCTGACCCTGACGACCGACTTCTGGTCGATCCGGGAAAAGAACGTCATCGGCATCCTGGGCGGCTACAACCAGATCGCCTACGACCTGCTTCTGCGCCAGCAGGGCAGCTTCAACCCCAACGTGGTGCGCGACGCCCCGGTCGGAACCAACACCGTCGGCGCCATCTCGTACATCAGCGACACCTACATGAACCTGCAGCCGCGCGTGGTTCAGGGCGTGGACTTCTCGCTGGCCTACGACCTGGACGACACCCCCTGGGGCGACTTCGGCTTCAACCTGAACGTGGCCAAGCTGACCAAGTACGACCAGTCGGCCAGCCCGATCGAGCAGATCCTGCAGCAGGCCGTCGCCAGCGGCGCCCTGGCGGGCCTGACGGTCTCGTCGGCCGGCAGCCAGATCAAGATGGACGGCTTCCCGGAATTCCGCGGCACCGCCAGCTTCACCTGGCGCAAGGACGGCTGGGGCGCGGGCGCGTTCGTCAACTACGTCGGCGAGACCTACGACACCGGCCCCGCCCAGGTGAACGGCCAGTACTTCCCGATCTCGGACTGGACCACGGTCAGCCTGTACGGCCAGTACGCGTTCCAGAGCGGCCAGTTCGACGGCTCGACCCTGCGGGTCGGCGTGCGCAACATCGCCGACAAGGCCCCGCCGGTCACCTCGAGCAACTTCGGTTACTCGGGCGCCCTGCACAACTCGACGGGCCGCTACTGGTACATGAACATCTCCAAGCGGTTCTGATCACCGCCCGGCAGATGATCTCGGAAGCCCGCCCGTCGCACGACGGGCGGGCTTTTCCGTATTCGGAGCACGGCGCGGGGATTTGCCGTGACCCGAAAGTCTTTTTGGGAAATATTCTCGCCCGCGGCGACGGAGGGTTCGACGCCGGCCGAGTCGGGGCTCATTGAAAACCATGTCGCGAGCGGGCTCGCCTCTCGCCCCGCCGTGGGGCTATGCCCTCGCGGCCGTCGCCGCGGGCGCGGCCTTCGGGGTGCGCCTGGCGCTCAACAGCTGGTTTCCGCCCGGTTTTCCGTACCTGACCTTCTTTCCGGCCATCGTGCTGACCGCCTATTTCGCGGGCCGCGGGCCGGGCATCCTGTGCGCCGCCCTGTCGGGCCTGTGCGCCTGGTACTTCTTCATTCCGCCGTACAACAGCTTCCACGTCGACTTCGCCACGACGGTGGCGATCACGTTCTACGTCTTCGTGGCGGCGGTCGACATCTTCTTCATCGACGGCATGCGCAAGGCCATGCGCCACCTGGCCCACGAGCGCGAGGCCCAGGCGCAGCTGGCCCGCAGCCGCGACCTGCTCTATCGCGAAATGCACCACCGGGTGAGCAACAACCTGCAGATGGTCGGCGCCCTGCTGCGCCTGCAGTCGTCGGGCATGAAGGACGAGGACGCCCGCCACGCCCTGATCGAGGCCGGCGGCCGCATCGAGACCATCGCCAAGATCCAGCGCCAGCTGCACGACCAGACGGGCGAGCCGACCTCGTTCCGAGCCTTCGCCGAGGCCCTGCTGGACGACGCCGGCCAGGCCTTCGGGGCGCGCCACGCCGTGCGCGTCGAGGGCGGCGAGGATCCGCTGCATCCCGAGCAGGCGACGCCGGTGACCCTGGTGATGCTGGAGTGCTTCAACAACGCCCTGGAACACGCCTTCAGCGCCGGGACCGACGGTCGCATCGTCGTGGCCCTGGAGCAGGAAGGCGCCAGCCACGTGCTGACCATCCGCGACAACGGGGCGGGTCCGCCCGCCGGGTTCGAGCCCGCCGCCTCGCCCAGCCTCGGCCTGCGCATCGTCCACGCCATGGCCCGCCAGTTGGGCGGCGCCTTCACCATGGCCCGCATCGACGGCTGGACGGTGTGCCGGCTGAGCTACGCGCGGGCGGTCTAGCTCCCTCTTTCGGTCCGGAGGGCGCCTCGGCGCTCGAAAAACCTCATCCTGAGCTTGTCGAAGGACGGGGTTTTCGTCTCAAACACGGGGATCCTCTCTCCGGAGCCTCCGCCATGCCCCGTCCCGGTCCGCGCAACCTGATCACCGACGTCGAGGGCCTGCTGGTCGGCCACGCCCAGGACGAGGCCGTGGCCTCGGGCGTCACCGCCCTCCTCTGCCCCGACGCCTGGACGGCGGGGGTGGACGTGCGCGGCGGCGGGCCGGGCACGCGCGAGATCGACGTGCTGAGACCCGAGAACAACTTCAGCAAGGCCCACGCGGTCTGCCTGTCGGGCGGCTCGGTGTTCGGCCTGGGCGCGGCCGACGGCGTCGTGGCGGCCCTGTCGGCGGCGGGACGCGGCATCCGCCTGGCGCCGACCTCGCCGGCCATCCCCATCGTGCCGGCGGCGGTGCTGCACGACCTGGGCAACGGCGGCGACAAGGCCTGGGGCCTGGATCCGCCCTATCGCTGGCTGGGCATCGAGGCCGCGGCGGCGGCCGACAAGACCTTCGCGCTGGGGTCGATCGGCGCGGGCCTGGGGGCCATGGCGGGCGTTTCCAAGGGCGGGATCGGCAGCGCCTCGCTGGACCTGGGCGAGGGCCTCGTCGTGGGCGCCCTGGCGGCGGTCAATCCGGTCGGCTCGGTGCGGATGGCCGACGGCGAGACCTTCTGGGCCTGGCCCTGGGAGATCGACGGCGAGTTCGGCGGCGTCCGGCCCGCGCCCGACGCGCCGACCGAGGCCGAGCCGATCCCCGAGGATTCCAAGCTGGCGGCGCTGGGCCGGCTGCAGGCCGGGGCCAACACCACCCTGGCCGTGGTGGCGGTCACCGCGGACCTGACGACGGCCGAGTGCACGCGGTTGGCGATGATGGCCCAGGACGGGCTGGCGCGGGCCATCCGGCCGGTCCACACGCCCTTCGACGGCGACGTGGTCTTCGCCCTGGCCTCGGGCGCCCAGAGCCTGGGCGAAGGTCCCGGACGGGCGATCGCCCTGGCGAAACTGGGATCAGCCGCGGCCGACACGCTGGCGCGGGCCATCGCCCGCGGCGCGTACGAAGCTCAGTCTTCGGTGACCGGGGCCACTTCCGGCGGCGCGTCGGCGCCGTAGAGCTGGACGGCGGCGGCTTCCAGGCGGCCCATCAGCCGCTTGAGGGTCGCCACCTCGCCCGGCGCCAGGCCGGCCAGCAGGGCCGCCTCGTAGGCCAGGGCCAGCGGACGGATCTCGGCGAACAACCGACGGCCCGCGGCGGTGAGCTCCAGCGTATGCGAGCGGCGGTCGGTGCGGTTGGTGATGCGGGCCACCAGACGACGCTCGACCAGGTCCTGGGCGGCGCGGCTGACGCGCACCTTGTCCATGGCGGTGCGGGCCACGGCCTGATGCTGGGTCAACGGCCCCTCGATCAGGATCGACATCAGGCGCCACTGCGGGATCGACAGGCCGAAGCGGTCTTCGTAGGCGCGGGCGATCAGGCGGCTGACGGCGCTGGAGGCCGTCGCCAGGCGGTATGGCACATAGTCCGAGAGCGACAGCTGTTCACTGGCCGTGTCCGGTGAACCCGGCGTCAGAGATGAGACCGTCGCGGCCATGCCCGTACCTTTCCTCCTGCTCCGGCCTGCGGCCCGCGAAGACGGAGCCGTCTCTACGCCGAATCACGCTCTGGCAACCCACCGCGAGCGCCCCTCGATCTGGCGCCGCGATGAAAACGCTCTCAATCACCCGCCCCGGACCGTGGCGGAAAGCGGGCGTTTCGCCCGTCGCATGAGCATACGCACCTAAACGCGCCCAACCAAGCGGCGCCTTTAGTGGCCGCCGTGATCCTCGCCGTGGCCATGACCCGCCTTCGGCGCGGGTTCGGTGTGGGTCAGCTGCTTCTGGCAACGCTCCAGCAGGCGCAGGTTGTCGGGGCTGTTCCAGACATCGGCGAACTCGACCACGGCCAGGCGCAGACGACGCATGTGCTCGCTCCACTCCAGCGGCGGCTCGGGCTTGTCGTGGCCCTCGTCATCGTGGGGCTTGCCGTGGGCGCCCGCCCCACAGGTGCAGGCGTGCGGCGCGACCCCCGCGCCCGGAGCGGCGACGGGCGCGCAAGTGGCGTTGACGATGACGGTCTGCTTGCTGCTGATCTTCACCTGAGGCGAGGCCAGGGCCAGCCCGCCGACGGTGACGGGGACGCAGCAGATCACGCACTGGCACGGCGCGGGCGCCTTGCAGGCCCCGGCATGCGGCTGTGCGGGCCTGGCGTGGTCATGCGCCTCCTCGCCCTTGGCCTGATGGCCGCAGGTGCAGGGCTTGTGAGCCTTGGGCTCGGGTTTCGCCTCGGGTTTGGGGAACTGGCCCAGGCAGGCCTTCTCCAGGCTCTTGAGCGCCTTGCCGCAGGCGGCGAACTCGATCAGCGCCCCGACCCGCGCCTCGACCTCGGCGACCAGTTCCTCGGCGCGGCGCAGCAGCTCGCCCGTCGGCGCGCTGGTGGCGGCCACGCAGCGGGCCAGGATCGCCTTGTGAATGGTCTTGGGCACGTCGCGCCAGCGCTCGTCCCTACCCTTGCGGCCGGTAAAGCGCCCGGCGCAGAAGGCCAGGGCCGCCACGGCCAGGGTGATCAGGGCGATGCCGGCCAGCAGGGTCGGATCGAAGATCGGGACCGGCGTCTCGACCGGAAACTCTGATTGATACACCCCACCCCTCCCGCATGCGCCGTTCGACGAGCAACGTTATGGTTAACGCATGCGCGTGACGCTTGCACGGTGAAGGTTGGGATCAGCGGCGGGAAATCACGCCTCGGGCGCGGGCGCCCTGGTCGTAGCGGCTCTCGCCGCCGTAGACGGCGACTTCGCACAGGATGTCGCCGCCTTCCTGGGCGGCCCAAAGGTAGTTGCGCTCGACCTCGACGTTGCGGCCGGCGGGCGAAATGCCGTCGAAGGTGTCTCCCCAGGGAATCACCTTCGACAGCTCGCGCCAGGACAGGGTCATGGCCCGCGACAGCTCGTCGTCGGCCATGGCCTGCAGGTCGGGATCGCTCACGCGCGGCCTACTCGGCCGAAGCTTCGGCGTCGCGGTAGTAGGGCACGACCTCGCCTTGCAGCTTGATGGTCATGGCGTTGCCCTTGCGGTCGACGGTCTTGCCGGCGGTCACGCGCACCCAGCCTTCGCTGACGCAGTACTCGTCGACATTGGTCTTCTCGACGCCCTTGAAGCGGATGCCGACGCCGCGCTCCAGCGCCTCGGCGTTGTAGTACGGGCTGTCGGGATTGGCGGACAGGCGGTCGGGAGGCGTATCGCTCATCGGATCGGCTTTCGAAATCTGGGGCGGGCTGGCTGGCCCGCCGAAGCGGGCGTGATACCGGCGAAAGCCCCGGATTCCAAGCCTCTAGAGCCCTGCTCCTCACTCGGCGGCGTAGACCACCGGATGGACGTGGGCCCACAGATGGGCGCGATAGGTCTCGAAGCACTGCTCGCCGCAGATCAGCCGCATGACCGCGCCCTCGGCGATGTGGCGGGCGCAGGCCGGATCGGCCGACACCAGCGGATGCAGGGCCTCGGCGTTCCAGGCCTTGGAGTGCTCGATGTCGAGCTGGGCGTGCAGGGCGAAGTACTTGCGGGCTTCGGGCGGCGCGCCCAGGCGCTTGAGGCCGGCGTCGACGCAGGCCACCCGGGTCGGCGCGGTCAGCTCGACCACGCCCAGCGCGCCGATCGACTGATAGACGTAGCGCCGCGTGGTGGCCAAGGCGGTCATGACGTTGGCCAGGCACAGCGACTGCCACAGCGTGGCGTCGATGGCCGGGGTCAGTTCGAAGGTCTCGATGGTGCGGGCCAGCATCGGACCGTGCATGCCGGACGCCCTGCCCCGCCCCATCTCGTCCCAGTAGTTGCGGGCCAACTCCAGCTTGGCGCGATCCAGCACCTTGACCTGGGTCATGGCCACCAGATCGTCGAAGCCCGCCTCGCCGGCGGCTTCCTGGGTCAGGAACCACTTGAGGTCCTCCATCGAGGCCTCGCCTTCCAGCCAGTCGAACAGGGGGTCCCATTGGCCGGGACCGTGGTCCTTCAGAGCCTCGAACCAGGCGATGAAGCCGTCCGGGTCGGTGGGCGCGTTCTCAACCAGCGGCGCGATGTGGCCGCGGAACTGCTCGATCAGCGCGCCCTCGATCCGCTGCATCCGCAGGTCCTCGTCCAGGGCCTCGCGCCAGTCGGACGACGGGAAGGCCGGGGCCAGGCGACGGTGGTTCCAATGGGCCAGACCCCGGTGCAGGGCCTCGGCGTCGGGAAACTGCGGGCTGAAGGCGCCCAGGCGCGACAAGCGTTCTCCGCCAAACACGATCATGAACTCCGGAAAAGCTGAACGGCTGCGATGAAGGCGGGAGGCTCCGCGCGGAGCCTCCCGAAGGGGATCAGCGCTCGGCGCCGCCCTCGCCTGTGCGGCCGGGCTCGATGGCGCCGGTGTCGACGCCGCCGGAGACGCCGTTGTTCAGCTGGTCTTCGCCGCCGCCCTCGACGCCTTCGCCTTCACGACGCTGGCGGTCGGCCTGCTGGTTCTGCTGGTCGGGCTGGGGCTGCTGGGGGTTCTGCTGCTGTTGCTGCGGCGAACGGTTGTCGCCCTGCTGGTTCTGCTGCTCGACCTGCGGACGCCGGGCGTCGTTGGGTTGCTGTTGCAGGCCTTGGTTGTTCGGGGTCTCGCCCATGTCGTGTCTTCCCTGATCATTGGCCTGCGCGGGATGCGCCGGCGGGAAGCAAACGAGCATTCCGCCCAGGCGTTCCTGGGTCGGAAAGTCGACAAACATCACCGAAAATCAACTACTTGAGCGAGGAACGCTTGGTCGTGTCGCGAGTTTGAGCCAGCTTTGCGGGCGGCTTTTCGAGGGCCTGATAGACCCACTTGCGGGTCTCGGCGTCGAGGCCGGGCCCGACCCCGCCGAGGCGCTGGATCATGCCGACGAAGAAGAGGTCGTTGGCCGGGTCGATCCAGAACCAGGTGCCGGCGCTGCCGCCCCAGCTGATCGTGCCCGGACCGACCGGCGCGCCCGAGGCGGCCGGATCCACAGCCACGGCCACGTCGAGGCCGTAGCCCATGCCCAGCGCGAACGGGAAAGGCTTCTGCTGGCCGGGCTTGAGCACGCCGGACGTGCCGTCGGTGGTGACCTGGAAGCTCGGCGGCAGGTGGTTCAGCCGCATCATCGCCACCGTCTCCGGCTCGAGGATGCGCACGCCGTCCAGGTCGCCGCCGTTGAGGATCATCTGGGCGAAGCGGGCGAAGTCGCCGGCGGTCGACAGCAGGCCGCCGCCGCCCGACGGGGCCGGGGGCGGCCTGGTCACGTCGCGCCAGCCGCCCTCGACGGCGGGCACGAGCTTTCCGGTGGCCGGATCGGCGTCGTAGATCGCCGCCAACCGCGCGGTCTTGTCGGCGGGAACCCAGAAGGCGGTGTCCTTCATCTTCAGCGGCCTGAAGATGCGCTGCTGCATGAACACCGGCAGGGCCTGGCCCGACAGTCGCTCGATGATCAGGCCCTGGATATCGGCCGCGACGCTGTAGCGCCACAGCTTGCCCGGCTCGGCGTACATCGGCAGGGCGGCGATCTTCTGCACCATCGAGAACAGCGAGTCCGACTGCAGAACCCCGGCCCGGTAGTAGGCCTGGTCGGCGTGGCTGCCCGGGTCGTCGGCGATGCCGTAGGCGAAGCCCGCCGTGTGGGTCATCAGCTCGCGCATGGTCGGCGGGCGGCTGATCGGCGACAGGATCGGACGGCCCGAGGCGTCGACGCCGTTGGCGATCCGCAGGCCCTCGAACTCGGGAATGAACTTGGTGACCGGGTCGTCCAGCTTCCAGCGGCCCTCGTCGTAGAGGATCAGCATGGCCACGCCCGTGACCGGCTTGGTCTCCGAGCGGATGCGGAAGATGGCGTCGGCCGGCATGGCCTCGGGCTGGTCCAGCGCGCGCTTGCCGTAGGTCGTCTGGGTGACGACCTTGCCGTGGCGGGCCAGGAGGGTGACGCCGCCGGCGATCTGGCCCTGGTCGACCAGGCGCTGCATGGTCTCGTCGACGCGCTTGAGCTTCTCGGACGAGAAGCCCACCGCCTCGGGCTTGGCGCGCGGCAAGGCGCTCGCCACGCCCGGATGGGCGGCGGTCAGGCCCAGGAACCCGGCCAGGGCCCCGACGGACTTGCGCCAGAAGCTCATAGGTCGACTTATCTCACAGAGGGTTTGGCGAGAGCATGGCGCCGAAGACGCCGCTCTCGCCATATCACATCACTTGGGACGGAAGCGCTTCTGGGTCGGGAAACCCTTGGGCGCCAGCTTGCCGGCGCCGGCCCGACGGCCGACGAAGGCCTGCCAGTCGGTCCACTCGCGACGGCGCAGGGCCGTGTCGATCCAGTAGCCGCCGGTCTCGGCGTTGAACGACAGGCCGTCGCGCAGGCCGCCCTCGCGGTAGGCCTGCAGCTTGACGCCCTTGCCGCGCGGCATTTCCGGCAGCTCTTCCAGCGGGAAGATCAGGATCTTGCCGTTGTCGCCGACCACCGCCAGCTGGTCGCCGACGGCTTCGAGGCAGAAGGCCGCGCCGGTGGAGTCGACGGTCAGCACCTGCTTGCCCGCCTTGCGGTTGGCCAGGGCTTCCTCTTCCGGCAGCAGGAAGCCATAGCCCTGCTTGGAGGCCAGGATGCGCTTGCGACCCGCCTTGAACGGGAAGACGTCGATGATCTTCACCTTGTCGTCCAGCTCGATCATCATCCGCACCGGTTCGCCATGACCGCGCGCCGACGGCAGGTTGGCGCAGCCCAGCGTGAAGAACCGGCCGTCCGAGGTGAACAGCAGGAGCTTGTCGGTCGTCTCGGCCGGCACCAGGAAGCCGAGCTTGTCGCCTTCCTTGAACTTCAGCTCGGACGGGTCGTCGATCTTGCCCTTGGCGGCGCGGATCCAGCCGCGCTCGGACAGGATGATGGTGATCGGCTCGCGCACGATCATCGCCTCGATGGCGGCGTCGGCGTCGACCACCGGGGCCACGTCGAAGACCGAGCGGCCGGTCACGCCCGTGGGGCGCGGCTTGTCCAGCGGATGCTTGATCTTGATCAGGGACGCGCGCACCTGGCGCAGGCCCGTGCCGACCAGGTCCCACTGCTTCTTGTCGCTGGCCAGCATGGCCAGGATGCCGTCGCGCTCTTCCACCAGTTCGGCGTGCTCGCGGCGGATCTCCATCTCCTCCAGCTTGGCCAGTTGGCGCAGGCGGGTGTTGAGGATGGCGTCTGCCTGGATGTCGCTGAGGGCGAAGGCCGCCATCAGCTTTTCCTTCGGCTTGTCCTCGTAGCGGACGATGCGGATCACCTCGTCGAGATTGAGGTAGGCGATCAGCAGGCCGTCGAGGATGTGCAGGCGGGCTTCGATCTTGGCCAGGCGGTGGCGGGCCCGGCGGGTCAGCACCTCGCGACGGTGGGCCAGGAAGGCCATCAGCGCCGACTTGATGCCCATGACGCCCGGCGTGCCGCGCGCGTCCAGCACGTTGATGTTGACCGAGAACCGGCTTTCCAGCGCCGAGAGCTTGAACAGGCTCTCCATCAGCACTTCGGGTTCGACGTTCTTGGACTTCGGCTCAAGAACGAGGCGGATGTCCTCGGCGCTCTCGTCGCGGACGTCGCCCAGCAGGGCGGCCTTCTTGCTCTCGATCAGGTCGGCCAGTTGCTCGACCAGATCCGACTTCTTCACCTGATACGGGATCTCGGTGACGACGATCTGGTAGGTGCCGCGGCCGGTCTCCTCGCGCTCCCACTTGGCGCGGGTGCGGATGCCGCCGCGGCCGGTCTCGTAGGTTTCGAGCAAGGACGCGGCCGGCTCGACAATGACGCCGCCGGTCGGGAAGTCCGGACCCGGCACGCGCTCGAGGATGTCGGCGGTCGTGGCCTCGGGATTAGACAGCAGCAGCAGGCAGGCGTCGATCAGCTCGGCCGGGTTGTGCGGCGGGATCGAGGTGGCCATGCCGACGGCGATGCCGGCCGAACCGTTGGCCAGCAGGTTGGGGAAGCCCGACGGCAGGACCACCGGCTCCTCGTCCTGGCCGTCATAGGTGGGCCGGAAGTCGACCGCGTCCTCGTCGATGCCGTCGAGCAGAAGCGTCGCCGCCTCCGTCATCTTGCATTCGGTGTAACGCATGGCGGCGGCGTTATCGCCGTCGATATTGCCGAAGTTGCCCTGCCCCTCGACCAGCGGGATGCGCTGGGAGAAGTCCTGGGCCAGGCGCACCAGGGCGTCGTAGATCGACTGGTCGCCATGCGGGTGGAAGTTACCCATCACCTCGCCGACCACCTTGGCGCACTTGCGCGCGGCGGACTCGGGGTTCAGGCGCATGTTGCTCATGGCGTAGAGCACGCGACGGTGCACCGGCTTCATGCCGTCGCGGACGTCGGGCAGCGCCCGCGATCCGATGGTCGACAGCGCATAGGCCAGATAGCGCTTGGACAGCGCCTCGGTCAGCGGCTCTTCGAGGATGCGGTCGCCGTCGCCGGGACCGCCGGGGGGAGGAGTGACGGGCTTGTTCATCAATCAGATTCGTTTCGGCCCGACAGCCTAGCAGATATGCGCGGCTCGATTCGAGGCGCTGGCCGGGTTTTTGCGGCTTATCCGGCCGCGGGCGCCCGCAGAAGGGCCCCTGCCCGCTCGACGAGGTCGATCACCGCCTCGCCCTGCCACACCTCGATCGTCTCGGCGCTGGCGTGGTCACGCAGCAGCGACAAGGCATGGCGCCGGTAGGCGTCGTCCGCCAGGTCCTGGATATCGACTGCCGTGGCGACCTGGTTTCCGGCCAGACAGACGAACGTGTAGGTTTTCATCACAGCCCTCGCCGCGACCCTAGCACGTCGAGCGGAGCCGTTGGTCGGATGGCCGACGGATCACGGGATTGGGAACGGCCGTGTCAGGCCTCGGCCGCCTCGCCGCTGCGGGCCGGCAAGGCGAGGGTCACGCGAAGGCCGCCGATCGGCGCCCGCCCCAGGGTCAGGGCGCCGTCGTGCAACTCGGCCAGCTCCAGCGCGATCGGCAGGCCGAAGCCGTGTCCGGAGCCGCGCTCGTCCAGCCGACTGCCCGGCACCAGGGCGGCGGCGGCGGCCTCGTCGTTCAGGCCGGGACCGTCGTCGTCGATGTCGAGCACCACGCGCGCGCCTTCTCGCCGACCCGTGACCCGCACGGTGCGCTCGGCGAACTTCCAGGCGTTGTCGAGCAGGTTGCCGGTCATCTCGTCGAAGTCCTGCGGATCGCAGGCGACATAGAGGTCGTCGGCCACGTCGAGCTCGGCGCGCACGCCGGCGGCGGCGTGGATGCGCGACAGTGCCGCGACCAGGTCTTCGAGGCGCGACCGGACCGGCAGGGCCGGACGGCCGGGCGCGCCGGGCGAGGCGGCGCGAGCGCGGCCCAGATGATGGCCGATGGCCCCGTCGATCTGGGCGATCAGGCTGGCTAGGCTGCCGTCGGGATCGCGTCCCGGCTCGGCAAGGCGCACGGCCAGGGTGGCCAGGGGGGTCTTCAGGCCATGAGCCAGGTTGGAGACGTGGCTGCGGGCCTTGGCCAGGGCCTGTTCATTGTGGTCCAGCAGGGCGTTGAGCTCGGCCACGACCGGCTCCAGCTCGCGGGGCTGGCCGCCGTCGATGCGACGCTGCTCGCCGGCCCGCACGGCGGCCAGAGAGGCGCCGAGCTTGCGCAGCGGCCGCAGGCCCAGCTCCAGCTGGCCGATCATCGCCGCCAGCAGGCCCACGCCCAGCACGCCCAGCGACAGCAGCAGCGGCCGCAGGCCCTCGTCGCGCATGCGGTCTCGGATGTAGCGCGGCGCGCCGGCCGTGACCGTCACCGGCCCGCGGCTGGTGGTGATCGTCAGGGTACGGAAATAGAAGCTCTCGTTCCAGCCGCTGCGCGAGCGCCAGCGGCGGGATTCCTTCAGCGGCGCGGTCGGCGGCTTGTCGGGGCGCATCTCGCGCTGGGGCATGCGGTCCCGGTCGCGATCGCGCTCCGGACGGGGCCAGGGCGGCGGCCCCTCCCCCTGCCTCGGCTCCACCGCGGCCACGGTCTGCGAGCGCAGCACGCCCGCCGGTCCCTTGACGACCCAGGCCCAGCCGGCGCCGCGCCGGATGAACGGACCGACCGACTGGATGCGGTCCTGGTCCAGCGAGCCGTCGGACTTCACCGCCCGGGCCAGCACCGATATCTGGGATTCCAGGCTGGCGTCGACGTTGCGACGGACGAACTGGTCCAGCGTCGGGCGGATGGTCAGGGCGGCCAGCACCACCGCCACGACGGTGAACAGGACGCCGCTGAGCAGCAGCCGCGCGCGGATGGAGTTCAGCGGACCGCTCACGCCGCCCCCGCCGTCAGGCGATAGCCGCGGCCGCGCACGGTCTCGATCATCTCGTGGCCGATCTTGCGCCGCAGCCGGCCGACGATGACCTCCAGCGAGTTGGAATCCCCGCCCGCGTCGCCCTCATAGGCCTGTTCCAGGATGTCCATCCGCTCGACCACCACCTCCTTGCGCAGGATCAGGCACGACAGCACCCGCCATTCGAAGCTGGTCAGCTTCAGCGGCATGCCGTCGAACTCGAACCCGCCCATCTGGGCGTCGAAGGTCAGGCGGCCGCAGACGATGCGCGGGCCGTGGTGGCCGGCCGAGCGGCGCACCAGCGCGCGAAGCCGCATGACCAGCTCCTCCACGCGGAACGGTTTGGTCAGATAGTCGTCGGCGCCGGCCTTGAAGCCCTCGACCTTCTCGGTCCAGCCGTAGCGGGCGGTGAGGATCAGCACCGGCAGCGGCCGGTTCTGGGCCCGCCAGCCGCGCAGCACCGACAAGCCGTCCTGCTTGGGCAGGCCAAGGTCGAGCACGGCGGCGGCGTAGGTTTCGGTGGCGCCCAGGTGCGCGCCGGTCTCGCCGTCGGCGGCGATGTCCACCGCGAACTGCTCTTCGCGCAAGGCCTGGGCTATGCTTTCGGCCAGCGGCGCGTCGTCTTCGACCAACAGGATGCGCATCCGCAATCCTTTAGCCGACGAACCCAAACCGAACCTGAACCAGTTCGTTCAGGCTACGTCGAGGTTGCGTGCGTTACAGAGGCTGCAATCGAGGGATTCGGTTCGAGATTTGGGGATTGGAATGACGAGGAAGATGGCCCTTCTGGCGGGTCTGCTGGGCTGCATCACGCCAACGATGCTTTACGCCCAGGAAACAGCCCAGCCGACCCAGAGCCCGCGCCAGTCCGCCCAGCAGGTTCCGTCCGACGCCGATCTCGACACCGAGGTCGAGGGCATCGTCGTCACCGGCCAGCGCCAGTACGGCGCGGTGATCGGCGACATCCAGCCGGAAACCACCTTCAACGCCGCCGACGTGCGTTCGCTGGGCGTCAGCTCGGTGACCGAACTTCTGTCGGAGCTGTCGGCCCAGACCACCAGCGCCAGCGGCGGCGCGCCCGTCGTGCTGCTGAACGGCCGGCGCATCTCAGGGATGGGCGAAATCCGCGACATCCCCACCGAAGCCATCCAGCGCGTCGAGATCCTGCCCGAGGAAGTGGCGCTGAAGTACGGCTACTCGGCCGACCAGAAGGTGGTCAACGTCGTGCTGCGCCAGCGCTTCCGCGCCCGCACCGGCGAGATCAGCGTCGCGGCCCCCACCGACGGCGGCCAGACCACCGAGCAGATCGACTCCAGCACCCTGCGCCTCAACCGCCAGGGCCGCCTGAACACCGCCTTCAAGTACGCCCACAGCGACAAGCTGCTGGAAAGCGACCGCGACATCATCTCGCGCTCGGCCAGCAACAACTACGTCGGCGACGTCACGCCCTTCCGCACGCTGCGTCCGCGCACCGACAGCCTGTCGTTCAACACCGTCTACAACCGCGTGCTGGAGAACGGGATCTCGGCGACCGTCAACGGCAGCCTGTCCTACGACCAGAGCCAGTCGCTGTCGGGCCTGGCCCGGGCCGAGCTGGACGTTCCGGCCGCCAGCCCGTTCTCGGTGTCGGGCGACGACGAGACGGTCTACCGCTACCTGACCGACTTGGGCGCCATGGAGCAGTGGAGCCGTTCGTACAACGCCCACGCCGGCTTCACCCTCGACGGCGCGATGAAGTCGTGGCGCTGGAACCTGACCGGCAACTACGACCACGACGAAAGCCGCACCAGCACCGACCGTAATCCCGGCATCGACGAGCTGCAGGACCGGCTGGACGCCCTGGACCCCACCTTCGATCCGCGCGCGGGCCTGCCGACCGGCAGCTTCATCAAGGACCGCGCCAGCTCGACCA
Organism: Caulobacter vibrioides; assembly: GCA_001449105.1. GTDB lineage: Bacteria > Pseudomonadota > Alphaproteobacteria > Caulobacterales > Caulobacteraceae > Caulobacter > Caulobacter vibrioides_C. The sequence continues at coordinate 17,252 of LNIY01000150.1, forward strand.
ACGACACGATCAACACCCAGCTGGTCATGAACGGCGCCCTGACGCGCCTGCCGGCCGGCGACATCTCGACCAGCGTCAAGCTGGGGGCCGAAGGCGCCTGGGTGGATTCCTGGTCGCGCCGCAGCGGCGTGGAAAGCAGCGTCGACCTGTCGCGCGGCACCGCCAACGCCCAGGTCAGCTTCGACGTGCCGATCACCAGCCGGAAGAACAACTTCATGGCCAAGGCCGGCGACCTGTCGGCCAACCTGAACCTGTCGGTCAACCAGCTGTCGGACTTCGGGACCCTGACCTCGATCGGCTACGGCCTGAACTGGTCGCCGATCAAGCCGGTCAGCTTCATCGTCTCGATGAACAACCAGGAAAACGCGCCCAGCATGTCGCAGCTGGGCGGCGCGCAGGTCACCACGCCCGACGTGCAGGTGTTCGACTACGTGCGCGGCGAAAGCGTGCAGATCATCCGCCTGAGCGGCGGCAATCCCGACCTGAAGGCCGAGGAGAAGAAGGTCCTGCGCTTCGGCGTCACCCTCAAGCCGCCGGTGGTCGAGGGCCTGTCGATCAACGCCAACTATACCCGTTCGCGCACCGACAATCCGATCTCGTCGTTCCCCAGCGCCACGGCGGCGACCGAGGCGGCCTTCCCCGACCGCTTCTTCCGCGAGGACCCGACGGTGGACGACCCGGTCGGCCGCCTGATCCGCATCGACGCGCGTCCGGTGAACTTCGCCAAGCGGGAAAGCGACCAGATCCGCTGGGGCCTGAACTTCAACCGCCAGATCGGCAAGACCCCGCCGCGCCCGACCCCGACGCCCGAGGAGATGCAGCGCTGGCGCGACCGCCAGGGCCAGGGCGAAGGACGCGGCGAAGGCCGTCGCGGCCAGGACGGCCAGCAGACCCAGACCCAGGGCCAGACCCAGGGCCAGACGACGGCTCAAGCCCAGACGACCGAGGGGGCCCAGCCTCCGGGCATGGACCTGCTGCAAGGCGCCATGCGCCAGGGCGGCGAGCGTCGCGGCGGCGATCAGCCCGCCGCCGCCGACAACGCCCAGCCGCCGTCCGACGCCCCGCGCACGGGCGGCGACCAGGGCGGTCCCGGCGGCGGCCCGGGCGGCGTTTTCGGTGGTCCTGGCGGCGGCTTCGGCGGTCGCGGTCCCGGCGGCGGCTTCGGCGGCCCGCCCCCCGGCTTCGGCGCGGCGCGCCTGCAACTGGGCCTCTTCCACACCGTGCGCCTGCGCGACCGGATCTACATCACCGACGGCGGAACCCCGCTCGACCTGCTGGACGGCGACGCCCTGGGCAACAGCGGCGGCTCGCCCCGCCACGAGGTCGAGGCCCAGGCCGGCCTGACCAAGAACGGCATGGGCATGCGCCTGACGGCCAACTGGCGCAGCGCCACCGAGGTGACCGGGGGCACGACGGGCAGCTCGACCGGCACGCTGAAGTTCTCCGACCTGACGACGGTGAACCTGCGCCTGTTCGCCAACCTGGGCGCCCGCCGCGAACTGGTGGCCAAGTATCCGGTGCTGCGCGGCACGCGGGTCACCTTCGGCGTCACCAACCTGTTCGACGAGAAGCAGGAGGTGCGCAACGCCGCCGGCGGCACGCCGATCACCTACCAGGAAGACTATCTCGACCCGCTCGGCCGCAGCGTGAAGCTGAGCGTGCGCAAGGTGTTCTTCTAGGGAAAGACGGCCGGGGCGGCCTCTACAGCCGCCCCGCCTCGCCCAGCCGGTCCAGCAGCCACATGCGGGCCGGCGGCAGCGGCCGGTTCAGCGGCCCGAACACGAACTGCGCCAGGAAGTGGCCGGTGATGTCGAGGCCCGCCTTGACGTCGCCTTCGCCTAAGCCTCCCTGCGACGACAGCAGGAACAGCGGCAAGGGCATCAGCTTGTCGTGATAAGGCGCACCGGCCTTGCGGCTGACGGCCCGGCCGGTGCGCGGGCTGACATAGACCAGGTCGTCGACGTCGCCGGTGGCCGCGCATTTCGACAGGTCCAGGCCAAAGCCCAGGTCCTGTAGAAGGCCCGCTTCGTAGCGCACATAGACCGCCGGCCAGATGTCGGGGATCTCCAGCACCCGGATCAGGGTCTCCAGGGCCAGGAACGCGCCGGGATGCGGCTCGCGCTCGGGCAAGGCGCCGGCGGCGACGGCGGCGGCCGATTGCAGGCCGGCCAGCGCCAGACGGTCGTCGAACAGCGAGGACGGCCCCTCGCCCATCGGCTCCAGTTGCGCCGAACCCATCTGGTCGGCGACCCGGGCGCGATAGCGGGCGATGACCCGCGCGCCGGCCTGCAGGAACGGCTTCATCCGCCGCGAGGCCGCGCCGGCCACGTGGGCGACGAACTTGCCCCGGTCCTGGGTCAGGAGCTCGACGATGGCGCCGGTCTCGCCGTGCGCCCGCGCCGAAAGCACGAAGGCGTCGTCCTCCCACTCCATCATCGGACGCTCTCCGGACGGGGCGTGGGGATCGGCGCTACGGGTCGCATCAGGGGCATGAGTCGTGCATACGCCGCTCCGGCGGCGACGGCAAAACCCACGACGCGCGATGGGCGAGCCAATAGCCGTTGCACCCTCCATGGTCGAGGCGCTAAGCAGGTCGCCTAGAGCCGGGGGGCCCTCCATGACCGATGAATCGCTGATCGCTTCGCACGTCTACAGCCGCAAGCTGGACAAGCCGAAGAACGTCTGGCCGGCCATACTTGTCACCGCCCTGGTCGGGGTGGCGATCATCGCCGCCTACAGCTTGGCGCAGATGCGCGGCGCCAGCCGGGTGTTCGATCCCTCGGAGCTGCTCAACAGCCGCTTCCTGTTCTCGCTGGTGCCCTGCGGCGTGCTGGCCGTGGTCCTGTGGGGCGGCCTCTATTTCGGCTATGTCCGCTCGCGCAACGCCTCGATGGGACCGGCCAGCTTCAACGTCATCGCCATCGCGATCTTCGCGACCTCGGTGCTGGCGCCGATGTCGGTGCACGGCGTCTGGTACGTCGAAAAGCAGATCGCGCTGGGCAAGGCCCGCAAGGCCTGGGACGCCGAGCCCGAGCTGAAGGCCGAACTGGCCGCGATCGCCGCCGCCGACCGGGCGGCCGACGCCGCCGCCATCGCGGCGCTGAAGCCGCACTACGAGGCCACCGAGCGGATGCTGGTGATCTCGCCGATCACCATCGCCTCGCAGGCCGACGTCCGCACCGCCAGCGACCGCCTGCGCAAGACCCTGGACCTGATGGCCCAGACCGAAAGCGAAGACGCCACCCGCCAGGCCGGCACGAAGGCCGCCATCGACGCGGCCATCCGCAAGGCCGACGCCCCGCCGCTGGTCCGCGATCACATCTACGCCCGCCTGGCCGCCGACGAACGCGCCGCGGCGGCGGCCGGCAACGTCCGCGACGACCTGCGCCGCAGCACCTACGAGGAAACCCTGGCCGCCCTGGACGTGCTGACCGCGGCGCGCGGCCTGTGGAAGTCGGACGGCGAGAAGCTGTTCTTCGCCCGCCAGTCCGATATCGACGAGCTCGAGTCGCACCTGCGCAATGCCAAGCTCACCCGCTACGACCTGCACCACCAGCCGGCCGAGCGCCTGCCGGCCCAGAGCTGGGCCAGGCCGCCGAAGGGCGTTTGAGGCCCCGGGAAACGCTTTAACCCGTATCTACATCCAAGGTTCGAGCGTGGTCCTCGTCCTTCGACAAGCTCAGGATGAGGACCATTTACAGGCTCGGATCGTAGAAAAACCTCATCCTGAGCCTGTCGAAGGACGAGGTTTTCGTCTCAGATATTGAATGTCGATCCAACCTAGGCCGGCGTTCCCCAGGCCACGACCTTCTCCAGAACCGGGCGCCAGTCGGCTTCGACCGGCAGGCCGATGACGTCGCGCAGCACCGCTTCCAGCTCATCGACCGACAGGTCGCGCTGCTCGACCAGCGCGCCGGCGGCGTCGCGGTGGGTCAGGCGGTCGTTCTTCAGGGCGTAGCGCGCGGTCGGCGTCGTGCGGCCCACCGTCATGCTCCAGGTGAAGTGCGAGCTGGGATGGGTGTAGGTGAAGAAGTTGGCCTGCTCGTAGTCCACCGCCGCCCAGGCGCCCCGGGCCACCTGGTAGAGCGGCGCCCAGCGGCCCGACAGATCGGCCTGAACCTGGCGCTCGGCCACGCCGTCCTGCGAGGCGTCGACGATGCGGAAAGCGCCGTTGGGGCTGGCCTGGTCGCCGTCGGCGAACAGCCGCAGCGGCGCGGTCAGCACGCAGCCGCCGAAGCCGGCGTCCGCCAGCCAGGTCTCGCCGCCGATCGTAACGCCCAGCACCTGGTGCGAGCGCGGACGCGGCGGCGCGCCTTCCGGCGCCATCCACAGCACCCGCGCCATCAGACCCTCGACCTGGAAGCCCAGGGCGACCAGCACGCGCCTGAGCAGGCTGTTCTGCTCGTAGCAGTAGCCGCCCCGGCCGGCCGTGATCAGCTTGGCGTCTACATCGGCCGGCGCGATGCTGATCCCGCGCCCCAGCAGCACGTCGAGGTTCTCGAACGGGATCGCGTCGGGGTGCTTCTGGCAGATCGCCTTCAGCACGCCGAGCGTCGGGTCGCGCGGGCCGTCGTAACCGATCCGCGCGAAGTAGGCGTCCAGATCGACGGCCTGCGCGACCGGCGCGTCAAACATCGAAATCGAGGCCCATGTCGCTGAACAGGCCGCGTTCCTCGGCCCAGTTCTCCTTGACCTTCACGTGCAGGAACAGGTGCACCTTGCGGTCCAGGATGTCCTGCAGCTCCTCGCGCGAGGCCTGGCCGATCCACTTCAGCACCTGGCCGCCCTTGCCCAGTACGATGGCGCGCTGGCCCTCGCGCTCGACATAGATGGTCTGCTCGATGCGGGCGCTGCCGTCGGCGCGTTCCTCGAACGAGGTGGTCTCCACCGAGGCCGCGTAGGGCAGCTCCTCGTGGACGCGCAGATAGATCTTCTCGCGCGTGATCTCGGCGGCCAGCAGGCGGGCCGGCAGGTCGGCCGTCTGGTCTTCCGGATAGAGCCAGGGGCTCTCGGGCATCATCGAGGCCAGCTTGGCGGTCAGGTCGTCGACGCCCGCGCCGGTCTCGGCGCTGATCATGAAGACGTCGGTGTAGACGCCGGTGTCGAAGAAGTCCTTTGCCACGGCCAGCAGCGTGTCGCGCTTGATGCCGTCGATCTTGTTGAGCGCCAGGATCACCTTGCGGCCGCTCTCCTTGAGCGCCTCGATGATGGTCTGGACGTCCTGCACGGCGCGGTGCTCGGCCGGGGTGGCGTTGCGGGCGCGGTCGGCCAGTTCGGCCTGCACGTCGACGAGGTGGACGGTGACTTCGGCTTCTTCCGAGCCGGCCCAGGCCGAGCGGACCATGGCGCGGTCCAGGCGACGGCGCGGGCTGAAGATCCCGGGGGTGTCGACGAGGACGATCTGGGTGTCGCCGGCCAGGGCGACGCCGCGCACGGGGAAGCGGGTCGTCTGCACCTTCTGGGTGACGATCGAGACCTTGGCCCCGACCATGCGGTTGACCAGGGTGGACTTGCCGGCGTTCGGCGCGCCGATGATGGCGGCGAACCCGGCGCGGGTGTTGGAGGTGTTTTCAGTCATTGGGCGTGCGTGTAGCACAGCAGCGCCCAAAATCCTCCCCCTGAAGGGGGAGGTGTCGCCATAGGCGACGGAGGGGGAAATACCTTCCGCCTCAGCAGCCTCTTCCCCCTCCGACCGCTTCGCGGCCACCTCCCCCTTCAGGGGGAGGATCTTTCAATCGCCTTGCACCCGCTCCAGAAGCGCCTTGGCGGCGGCCTTCTCGGCCTCCTGCCGGGACTTTCCCTTGGCGATGGCCGGATCGACGTCCTTGACGCTGACCTCGACGGTGAACACCGGGGCGTGGTCGGGGCCGGTGCGGTCGAGCACGCGGTAGGTCGGCAGCGGCCGGGCCTTGCTCTGCGCCCACTCCTGCAGCGCGGTCTTGGGGTCGCGCGGACGCCCCTGCCCGGCCCGTTCGAACTCTTCGGACCACAGGTCGAGGAAGACCTTGCGGGCCAGCTCCAGCCCGCCGTCCTGATAGAGAGCGGCCATCAAGGCCTCGCAGGCGCCGGCCAGGATCGATTCCGTCTCGCGGCCGCCGATCTTGCTCGACGAGGCCGACAGGCGCAGGGCGGGACCCAGTTCGGCGCCCTTGGCCACGCGGGCGCAGGTCTCGCGGCTGACCAGGGCGTTGAGGCGGGGAGCCAGCTCGCCCTCCTTGGCCTTGGGGAAACGCTCGGCCAGGGCCTCGGCGGCCAGGAGCCCCAGCACCCGGTCGCCGATGAACTCCAGCACCTCGTTGTCGCGCACCTTGGCCTTGGCGCCGTCGCCGACGCTGGCGTGGGTCAGCGCCTGCTCGAGCAGTTCCCGATCCTCGAACCGATGACCGATCCGGCGCTCCAGGTCGCCGACGGCGGCGACCCGTCTGTCCTTCACGGCCATGGTGTTACTTCAGCACGCGGAAGAAGCGGCTCGGACGGGCGTCCATGAACCAGGTCCAGGGCTTGAACAGGTGCGCGTCGGCGTTCCACGACAGCAGGATGATCTGCGCCTTGCCGACCAGGTTCTCGGCCGGGACGAAGCCCACGCCGATGGCGTCGCCGGTGTACTGGTCGTTCTCGTAGTTCCACTTGCAGGTCCCCGCGTCCGTCTTGAACGGCGAGATGCCCGGGTTGAAGCGGCTGTCGGCCGAGTTGTCGCGGTTGTCGCCCATGAAGAAGTAGCAGCCTTGCGGCACTTCATAGACGCCGGTGTTGTCGCCCTGCGTGTCCGGGCCCGCGTCGGCCTGGGTCAGATAGGTGCGGCCCTCGGGCGTGGTTTCCTGGATGCGCTTCATCGGTTGGGTGAAGCCGTAGCCGCTGTCGACCAGCACGTCGGCCTGCTCCTGGCGCTTGACGGCCTGGCCGTTGATGTAGAGCGCGCCGCCGCGGACCTGGACCTTGTCGCCGGGCAGGCCGACCAGACGCTTGATGTAGTCGACGTGGCCGTCGCGCGGCAGCTTGAAGACTATGATGTCGCCCCGCTTGGGCGCCGAGCCCAGGATGCGGCCCTTGAACAGCGGCGGGCTGAACGGGATCGAGTGCTTCGAATAGCCGTACGAGAACTTCGAGACGATGATGTAGTCGCCTTGATAGAGATTGGGCTCCATCGAGGCCGACGGGATCGTGAACGGCTGGAACAGCAGCACCCGCAGCACCAGGGCGATGCCCAGGGCATAGGCCACGGTCTTGATGATCTCGATGAATTCGTTGACGGCGCCGCCCTTTTCTTCTTCGGGGGGCGTGGTCTCGACGGCTTCGGTCATGCGCGCGGGGCTCTTTGCGAATGGGGGTCGGGCGAGCCCGACAGGTCTTGCTAGACGCGGTTGTCGCCGCGGGCAAGCACCGCCGGCGATAGTGACGCTTCATGGCGCCCGTTTGGCGCCGCGCCGCGGGCTCGCCTTAAAGATTATTCATTGGCCGCGCGGTTTGGCGAATGATGTTCTCCCCGGCGCTGTCTATTCCGGGACCTCGCCGATGCGCTCGTTCGCTCCGCTGTTCATTCTCGCCGTCGGCGCGGCCGCCGCCTGGCAGGCCCGCGCGACCGAGATCGCGCCCCGCCCCGTGGTCGAGGGCGTGGCCCAGGCCATCGCCGACAACTACTACGACGCCGCCAGGGGCGCGGCGGTGGCCTCGCAGCTGCGGGCCGAGGCCGCCAAGGGGACCTATGACCGCCTGACCGACCCGCGCGATCTGGCCACCACGCTGAGCGAGCGCCTGCGGCCGCTGGACCATCACTTCAACGTCTCGTGGTCGGCCGAACCCGCCGCCGGCCCCCGCCCCTCGACCGGTCCGGCGACCACGGCCGTCCCCGGTCCGCCGCGCGTCGATCCGATCCGGCGCGCGAACTACGGCCTCCGCCGGGTCGAGATCCTGGGCGGCAACCTCGGCTACATCGACATGCGGATGTTCGCCCACTTCGAGTTCGGCGAGCCGGACGCCCCGGCCCGCAAGGCCATCGAGGCGGCGCTGCAGATGGTGGCCAACACCGACGCGGTGATCATCGACCTGCGCGACAACGGCGGCGGATCGCCGGCCATGGTCGGCTACCTGGCCAGCGCCTTCACGCCCAGGGGCGCGGACATCTACAACACCTTCAGGTACCGCGAGGGAACCGAGAGCGAGGCCCCCAAGGACTGGTATCCGGCACCCCGCCTGGAGGTGCCGCTCTACGTGCTGACAAGCGGCCGCACCGGCTCGGCGGCCGAGGCCCTGGCCTACACGCTGAAGAACGCCAGGCGCGCGGTGATCGTCGGCGAGGCCAGCGGCGGCGCGGCCAATCCCGGCGGCCCCGTGCCGGTGGCGGGCGGCTTCTCGATCTTCGTCTCCAACGGCTCGCCCGTCAGCCCGATCACGGGGACCAACTGGGAAGGCGACGGCGTGCAGCCCGACGTGGCGGTTCCGGCCGCCAAGGCCCTCGACGCGGCCCGCGCCCTGGCGCTGGAGACCGTGCTGAAGACCGCGACCGGCCCCGCCGCCCAGGACGCCCGCTGGGCGCTGGAAGCGATCCGCGCCGAGGCCGCCCCGCCGGCGACCAGGCCGCTGGCCGACTATGTGGGAAGCTATGGCGCGGTCGAGATCGTGCAGCTCGACGGGCGCTTGGCCATGAAGCGCGGCCGCCGGCCGCCGAGCGTGCTGGCGCCGCTGGGCGGCGAGACGTTCACGGTGGCGGGCGAGTCCGGCCGCCGCGTGGTGTTCGAGCGCGACGCCAGGGGCGCGGTCACGGCCTTCGAAGCGGTCGGCTACGAAGGCGGCGGATCGCGCTTCCGCCGCGAGGCGGGTCCGGCGAGCTAAGCTCTCTCGACCCGTCCCGCGACGACGCGGATACGCCCGCGATCAGAAGTCGTACTGCAGGCGCGCGCCTAGGCTGGACAGCCCGTGCTTGCGCAGCTTGGCGCTGGAGCCGTCGCCCAGGGCGACGCCGCTGGCCGGGTTGTCCCCGACCGGCGTGTCGAGCCAGATATGCTCGCGATGATCGGCGGTCAGCGCCAGGCCCCACGCGGGGTTGAAGCGGTACTCGATCGACGCCGTCGCCCCGGCGACGCCGCGCGACCGGGTCAGGTTCTCGGTGTCCATGCGGCCGGTCGCCAGGCGGCTGTGGAGGTCGAGGCTGACCCACCGCACCCCGTAGTCGCCCGAGAGCGACCAGCGCAGCGGCAGGCTGAATATCTGGTCGCCTTCCACGCCCAGGCTGGCGGTCGCCTTGAAGGTCGGACCATCGGCCTTGCGCTGCATGCGCGCCAGATAGGCCGCTCCATTGGAACGCCGCCCCGCGATGACCTCGTCCTCGTCGAGCCACCACCAGCCGCTCGACACCGCCGCGCCCGGAACCAGGCGGACCGGACCGACGTCCAGCGCCCGGGAGACCCCGCCGGCCGTCTCGAACAGCGTGTCGACCTGGCGCGTGCTGTCCAGGTCGATCCGGCTGACCGACACCGAGTCGATCATCGCGACGTTGGTCGTGGCCGGGGTGAAGCGGGCGAAGACGTTGCACGCGCTATTGCCGCAGAAGCCGAACGTGGACGGCCCGCTGACCTGGTAGCCGCCGCCCGAGAACGGGGCCGCGAGGCTGCCCTTCATCGTGAAGGTCTCGGCCGAGATCGACCCGTTCAGCCTCCAGCCCGCGGCGTCGAAGCCCGCCGGGCGGTACTCCACGCCCAGGGCCTGGCGGCTGGACCAGGCGTCGATCGACTGCCGGACGGGCGCGCCGGTGTTGCGCGCCGTCTGCTGCACGTTGACGATCCCGCCCAGCGGCAGGGCCAGGGCGGTGGGGATGTCGAGCAAGGTGGGCCCGCCCGGCCCGATGACGATCCGGTTGACGTCGTCGCGCAGGATGACGCTCTGGAGTTCGGTCTTCACGCGGTCGCGCTGGTCGAGATCCAGCTCGCCGATCTGCGAGGTGAAGGAAAGACGGAAGCGACGAGGCTCCGCCGTCGCCAGGGGCTCGGGCCGAGCCGTCGAAGCCGGGGCTGGAATCGCGGCCGGCGCCGGAGCCAGCGCGACGGCCGCGCCGGGCGACGCGGCGGCCTCGCCGCAGGCGCCCGTCGCGACCTTGGCCCGCCATTGCTCGGCCTGGGCCCTCAGCGCCTTGTAGCGGCTCCATTCGACGTCGCCCGCCGAACCCACGGCGCCGCGGCGGGCGGCGCTTTCGACCGCCTCGTGCGCCGACTTCATCGCCGCGAACGCCTGATCCTCGAGCCGATCGATCTCGGCTCTGGCCTGGACCTCGCAAGCGTCGGAAGCCTGCGGCGCGGCCGCCATGGCCAAGCCGAACGCGGTCACCAAAAACATCGCTGCCCCTTCATCGCCCCGTTGGGAAACCGAAGACACCTATGCTGGTGATCACTCGGCCGCGCAACCCGAAGCGGACCCGGGACGAGGTCGTCAGCCCGGCACGGCCTCGATGATGACGAAGGCCTGGGCGTAGGGGTGGTCGTCGGTCAGCGACAGGTGGATCACCGGGACCATGCCTTCGGGGATCAACTGTGCCAGCTTGGCGGCCGCGCCGCCGGTCAGGGACATGGTCGGCTTGCCCGACGGCAGGTTCACCACGCCCATGTCGCCCAGGTGCACGCCCTGCTTGAGGCCGGTGCCGAGGGCCTTGGAGCAGGCCTCCTTGGCGGCGAAGCGCTTGGCGTAGCTGGAGGCGCGGTCGGGCTTGCGTTCGGACCGCTTGCGCTCGATCTCGGTGAAGACCTTGTTGGTGAAGCGCTCGCCGAAGCGTTCGAGCGTCTTCTCGATGCGGCGGATGTCGCTGAGGTCCGAACCGATGCCGATGATCATCAGGCCTGCTCCAGCCGCGCCGCGTCCATCAGCGTCCGCATCCTCAGGATCGCCTGGGGCAGCCCCACGAAGATGGCCTCGCCGATCAGGAAGTGGCCGATGTTCAGCTCGACGATCTGCGGGATGGCGGCCACCGGCTTGACGGTGGCGTAGTCGATGCCGTGGCCCGCATGGACCTCCAGCCCCAGCGAGGCGGCGAAGGCCGCGCCCGACTTCAGGCGCTCGAGAATGGCGGCGGCCCGCTCGGTCTCGCCCGCGCGGGCGGCGTCGCAATAGGCGCCGGTGTGCAGTTCCACCACCTGGGCCCCGACGTCGGCCGAGGCCTGGATCTGGGCGCGGTCGGGCTCGATGAACAGCGACACCCGCGCGCCAACGGTGCGCAGGCGGGCGGTCGCGTCGGCGATGCGGTTGGCGCCCTTCACGACGTCGAGACCGCCTTCGGTCGTCACCTCCTCGCGTCGCTCGGGCACCAGGCAGGCGGCGTGCGGCCGGGCGCCCATGGCGATGCCGACCATCTCGTCGGTGACCGCCATCTCAAAGTTCAGCGGCTTGCCGCGCTTGAGGCAGAGGTCGGTCAGGACGGCGATGTCGGCGTCGCTGATGTGGCGGCGGTCCTCGCGCAGGTGCGCGGTGATGCCGTCGGCGCCGGCCGCCAGGGCCAGCTCGGCGGCGCGCACCGGTTCCGGATAGCTCGACCCGCGCGCGTTGCGGATCGTGGCCACGTGGTCGATGTTGACGCCGAGCCGGAGCATGGGGCTCAGCCCTTCAGCCGGCGGCTGCCCGGATCCTCAATCGGGATCGCGGCCAGCTCTGGCGGCAGAGCGTCGGCCGGATAGGCCGGGACTTCGAGGCTGGCCAGCGCGATCAGCGGCACGCCGACATCGGCCTTGCCGCCCGAACGGTCGACGATGCAGGCCGCGGCCACGACGTCGCCGCCGGCGTCCTTGATCGCCTGGATGCATTCGCGCGACGACAGGCCGGTGGTGACGATGTCCTCGACCATCACGACCTTCTGGCCGGGCTCCAGGTGGAAGCCGCGACGGAACTTGAAGCCGCCGCCCTCGCGCTCGACGTAGATCGACGGCACGTTCAGATGACGGGCGGTCTCGTAGCCGGGGATGATACCGCCGACGGCGGGCGAAACCGCCACGTCGACATGGCCCACCGTGGCCACGATCTTGTCGGCCAGGGCCTTGCAGAGCCGCTCGCAGCGCTCGGGGCGCATGAACACCAGGTTCTTCTGCAGGAAGACCGGGCTGTGCAGGCCGCTGGAGAGCACGAAGTGGCCTTCGCGCAGGGCGCCGGCGGCGCGGAATTCGTCGAGGACGTCGTCGTTGGTCATGAGGCGTGGATATAGACCAGCCCGGCGAGTCTACAAACCGCTCAACAGGCCAGGTAGATCGCGAGCGCCATGCAGGACCCGGACGATCAGCGGCGGCCGCCGGTCGGCGTTGTAGACCAGCAGATAAGGAAAGCCGCGAACCACCAGGAAACGATGCGGCGCGGCGGCTATCTCCTGGCGCTCGCCCCCGCAGTTCGGTTGCTCGAAGATGAGCCTGGCCGCATCCAGTACGGCGCGACGAAATCCCGTCGCGGCCGAAGGGCGGTCTGCGCGGATCCAGGCCTCGGCCTCGACAAGGTCCAGGCGGGCCAGGGGCGAAAAGGCCGCTTGGCTCAAGCGCCGGCGCGCTCCGCATCGATCTGCGCGAAAATCTCCTCGGCGGTGAACGTCCCTTCCCGGTCCGCTTGCGCCGTGGCCTCGACCAGCATGGCGTTGAACTCGACGCGCTGACGCTCGGCGTCTCGCATCAGACGCAGCGCCGAGCGCACCACCTCATCGACGGTGCTGTAACGCCCCGCCTCGACGCAGTCGCGCGCGAACCGTTCGAGATCGTCGGTCAACTGGATACTGGTCGCCATCGTCGGCCTCGCGCCAGGGGATCACCCGAAAGTGCGCCCTGAACCGCCAGGCATCAAGTACACAGCCGCCATGAACGACTCCCCTCCCCGTCCCCGCGTCGGCTGCGGCGCGGCCATCATCGACGCCCAGGGCCGCATCCTGCTGGTCCAGCGCCGTCGCATGCCAGAGGCCGGCCATTGGGGCCAGCCGGGCGGCAAGCTCGACTGGGGCGAGCCTGGCCGGACCTGCGCCGAACGCGAGATCCTCGAGGAGTTGGGGATCAAGGTCGTCGCCGGCCCGGTGCTGGCGGTGACCGACATGATCACCGCCGACAGCCACTGGCTGGCCGTCACCTACCGCGCCGACGGCTGCGAGGGCGAGCCCGTGATCCAGGAGCCGGAGGCCATCGCCGACTGGGGCTGGTTCGCGCTGGACGCCCTGCCCGCGCCCCTGACCCAGGCCACGCGGGATGCGGTGGCGGCCCTGCGCGGCGCGAACTGAACTTTTTTCGGCAGGCCGCGTCACATGCGCGACCCTGACCTCGTCATGACGGCGCAACCCTCTCAAAGGAGACCCGCCATGACCGCCAAGCTCGATCCCTTCGCCGCCGCTCCCGCCGTGATGAAGTCGTGGTTCACCGCCTCGACCGTGATCGCCGCCAGCCTGGAGCCGAGCCTGATCGAACTGGTCAAGATCCGCGCCTCGCAGATCAACGCCTGCGCCAACTGTATCAACATGCACACGGTGGAAGCCCGCGCCCAGGGCGAGACCGAACAGCGCATCTACCTGCTGTCGGCCTGGCGCGAGGCGCCCTGCTACACGCCCCGCGAACGCGCCGCCCTGGCCTGGACGGAAGCCCTGACCCGCCTGTCGGAAGGCCACACGCAGGAAGCCGCCCACGCCGATCTGGCGGCGCAGTTCACGCAGGAAGAACAGGTCAAGCTGACCCTGATGATCAACGTCATCAACGGCTGGAACCGTCTGGCCGTCGGCTTTGGCCTCTGGATCGAGCAGCCGGCGAAGGCGGCTTGAACGCCCCCTCCCTCTCCCTATGGGAGAGGGTTTTCACCCCCGCGTCCGGTCCACCGTCTCGACCGACGGACAGGTGCGCAGCGCCGCCGAGATGTTGGTCAGGTGCTTGGCGTCGCGCACCTCGACGTCGATGTCGGTGTCGAAGAAATCGCTCTGCCGGTGGTGCATGCGCAGGTTGACGATGTTGCCGCCGGCCTCGCCGATGATGGTGCAGACCTGACCCAGCACGCCCGGCGCATTGCCGATGGTGGCGTGCAGGCGGGCCAGCGAGACGGTGTCGCGCTCGGCTTCCGGCGTCCAGTTGAGGTCGCGCCAGAGGTCCTCGCGGTCCTCGTATTCGGCCAGCTTCGGGCAGTCGATGGTGTGGACGTCGAGGCCGCCGTCCTGCTCCTTGGCCCCATCCTCGCGCAGGATGCCGACGATGCGGTCGCCCGGCACGGGGCTGCAGCAGTGGGCGAAATGCAGGGAGACGCCGGGGGTCAGTCCGCCGCCGCGCACATAGAGCCGCGCGCCCTTGCCGCCCTCGATCTTGCGACGGGCCGTGGCGGCCTCGCGATCGGCGTCGACCATGCCCGGGAACGCCGTCTCCAGAACCTGGCTGGGCGTCACGCGGCCGCGGCCGATGGCGTCGAACAGCGCCTCCTCGCTTTCCAGCGCGAAGCGTTCGAGGATCGGACGCAGCGACACGTCCTTGAGGTTCTTGCCGGCGCGCTCGAAGGTCTGCTCGACCGACACGCGGCCCAGGCGCAGGAACTCTTCCTTCTCGGTCTGACGGATGTGACGGCGGATGGCCGAGCGAGCCCGGCCCGTCACCGTCAGCGAACGCCAGTCCGGCGGCACGACGGGCTTGGAGCCGCGGATCACCTCGACCACGTCGCCGTTGGTCAGGATGGTGCGCAAGGGCTTCAGCTCGCCGTTGATCTTCACGCCGATGCAGGTGTCGCCGACGCTGGTGTGGACGGCGTAGGCGAAGTCGAGCGGCATGGCCCCGCGCGGCAGGCTGACCAGCTTGCCCTTGGGGGTGAAGACGAACACCTGGTCGAGGAACATCTCGAGCTTGGCGTGCTCGACCAGCTCCTCGCTGTCGCCGCCGTGCTCCAGCACCTGGACCAGCTGGCGCAGGTTGGCCAGCGGGTCGCGGCCGCCGGCGGCCTCCATGCCTTCGAGGTCGAGGCCGTAGGAGGCGTCCTTGTAGCGGAAGTGGGCGGCGACACCCTCTTCGTTCACCCGGTCCATCGACTCGGTGCGGATCTGCATCTCGATGCGCATGCCGCGCGGCCCCACCACGGTGGTGTGCAGCGAGCGGTAGTTGTTGCGCTTGGGCGTCGAGATGAAGTCCTTGAAGCGGTCGGGCACGCTGGACCAGGCCCGGTGCACCACGCCCAGGGCGCGGTAGCAGTCCTCCTCGCTGTCGACGATCACGCGGAACGCATAGATGTCGGACATCTGCGAGAAGCCGATCGACTTGCGCTGCAGCTTGCGCCAGATCGAGTAAGGGGCCTTTTCGCGACCGAACACGCGGGCCGGCAGGTTGGCCGACTCCAGGCGGGCCTGGATCTCCTGGCTGACCAGGGCCACGGCGCCGCCCTGCTCGACGCGCAGGGCGTCGAGGCGCCGGACGATCGCGTCGCGGGCGACCGGGTTGGTGTGCTGGAAGGACAGCTCCTCCAGCTCGGTGCAGATGCGGTGACAGCCGATGTTGCGGGCCAGCGGCGCGTAGATGTCGCGCGTCTCGCGGGCGATGCGCTCGCGCTTGGCCTGGTTCTTGATGAAGTGCAGCGTCCGCATGTTGTGCAGACGGTCGGCCAGCTTGACCAGGAGGACGCGGACGTCCTTGGAGATGGCCAGGATGAACTTGCGCAGGTTCTCGGCCTGGCGCGTGTGCTCGGCCTGGAGCTCCAGCTTAGAGAGCTTGGTGACGCCCTCGACCAGTTCGGCGATCTCCTCGCCGAACAGCTTGCCGATCTCCTCCTTGGTGACCGGCGTGTCCTCGATGACGTCGTGCAGCAGCGCCGTGACGATGGTCGCGGTGTCGAGCCGGTACTCGGTGAGGATGCCCGCCACCTCGATCGGGTGGGCGTAATAGGGGTCGCCGCTGGCGCGCGTCTGGCTGCCGTGCATGCGCATGGCGAAGACGTAGGCGCGGTTGAGCAGGGCCTCGTCGGCCGTCGGGTCGTAGGCGTGGACCCGCTCGATCAGCTCGTACTGGCGAAGGAACTTGCGCGGCTTGGGAGCCGGCGGAGCCTCGGGCGCCGGTTGGGCCTGGGGCTCGGACGAAGACGCGCCCGACTCCGCCTCTGACGAGGCAGCTTCGGGCGCGCGTTCGGACGGAGCGGCGGCGAACGCCGCTTCGATGGCTAGAGGGTCTGCGCCGTCGGGGCTCAGTACCGCTCCTCCTGACCGCCGTCGCGGTCGCTTTGCAGCGCGCGAACGAGTTCCAGTTCGCTCATCTGCATGTGGGTCGGATCGGCCAGCAGGGCGAGGGTTTCGGCCTCTTCCTCGGCTTCCGAGTGCTCGTCGACGCGCTGCAGCGTGGTGATCAGGTGCTCCTTGAGCCCCTCGTGATCGATCACGTCGTCAGCGATCTCGCGCAGGGCGACGACCGGGTTCTTATCGTTGTCGCGGTCGACCATCAGGGCCGCGCCGGCCGAGATGCCGCGGGCGCGGTGCGCCGACAGCAGGACGAGCGCGAAGCGGTTGGGAACCTTCTCGACGCAATCTTCGACGGTGACGCGGGCCATGAATTCCTCGGGCTGACCGTAAGGTCTCTCAAAATAGGGCTCCGTGCGGCGTCACGCAACGCCGCTTCGGCTGTAACCCAGCTTTCGCGAGGCGGCGTGTATGCCTTCTCGCTGGAGCAAAGTCCAGCCGGAACAAGGGAAAGGCGCCGCGCCCTTCCCATCTTCTCGCCTCCCCTCGGTAAAATACCCGCGAAAGCGGGGACGCAGGAGTTTTATCCTTGAGCGCCCTGGGTTGCAGAAAAAGCCTAGGTCCACGCTTTCGCGGGGATTTTACGGATGGGGTTGCGGCCTGGCGTCCGCCCCCACGCTCGCCTTCGCGGCGAGATCGCCAGCGCGCGCGCCCAGCAGCGGATGGACCCAGCCCGGCGCAATCTCCGCCAGCGGCCCCATCACGAACAGGCGCTCGTGGGCGCGCGGATGCGGCAGGACGAGGTTGCCGTCCGTCACCGTCCGACCGTGGGCGATCAGGTCGAGATCCAGCGTACGCGCGGCGTTTCGCTCGGCGCGGGCGCGGCCGAACTCGGCCTCGATGCGGTGCAGGGCCTCCAGGGCCTCGGCCGGCGACAGGGCCGTCTCCACCAGCACGACGCCGTTCAGATAGGCCGGGCCGGCCGGATCGGGCCAGGCCGCCGAGGTCCACCAGCCCGAGCGGGCGACCACCGCCATGCCCTCGCCGGCCAGCGCCGACACGGCCGCATCCAACAGAGCCTCGCGACTCGTGTAGGCTCCCGGCAGATTACAGCCGAGGGCGACGACCACGGCCGCATCCAGACCATTTCGATCAAGCCGTTCTTTCAAGGAATTAGATCCGTGACCTTCTATCCGACCGAGCGGCTGGCGCTGTTCATCGACGGGGCCAACCTCTATTCCGCCGCCAAGGCCCTTGGCTTCGACATCGACTATCGAAAGCTCCTCGACGAGTTCAAGAAGCGCGGCCTGCTCGTGAGGGCCTACTACTACACCGCCATCGCCGAGAACGACGACTATTCGCCGATCCGCCCGCTGGTGGACTGGCTGGACTACAACGGCTTCACCCTGGTGACCAAGCCGGCCCGCGAATACACCGACAGCCAGGGCCGCAAGCGCTGGCGCGGCGACATGGACATCGAGATCGCGGTCGACATGCTGCAGATGGCCGATACGGTCGACCACCTGGTGCTGTTCTCGGGCGACGGCGACTTCCGCGCCCTGGTCGAGGCCGTGCAGCGCAAGGGCCGCCGGGTCACCGTCGTCTCGACGATGAAGAGCCAGCCGCCGATGACCAGCGACGATCTGCGCCGCCAGGCCGACAACTTCGTCGACCTCAACGACCTCGGAAACATCATCGGCCGCCCGCAACGCGCGCCGCAGCAACGCTACACCTCGGGCGACCAGCGCACCCCCGCCGAGCGTGAAGCCGAAGACGAGTACTAAGGGCCGACCCCATGCAGCATTCCAACATCGTCGGCGAGGTCGTCCCCTCCCCGGCCGAGCCGCCGCGCGACTGTCCGCTGTGCCCGCGCCTGGTGGCCTATCGCCGCGAGAACCAGGACCTCTATCCGGACTATTTCAACGGCCCGGCCCCGTCGTTCGGCGACAAGGACGCGCGCCTGCTGGTCGTCGGCCTGGCGCCCGGCCGCAAGGGCGCCAACCGCACCGGACGGCCGTTCACCGGCGACTACGCCGGCACGCTGCTTTACGAGACCCTGATCAAGTACGGCTTCGCCACGGGCAAGTTCGAGGCGCGCATCGACGACTCCCTGCAACTGGTCGGCAGCGCGGTGACCAACGCCGTGCGCTGCGCTCCGCCCGGCAACAAGCCCGAGACCAGCGAGGAGAACACCTGCCGCCCGTTCCTGAAGGCGCGGCTGGACATGTTCCCCAACCTGAAGGCCATCGTCACCCTGGGCGACGTCTCGCGCCGCAACGTGCTCAAGACCCTGGGCCTGAAGGCCTCGGCCGGCATCCCCGGCCACGGCTCTGAGTTCCAGGCCGGCCCCTACCGCATCTTCAACAGCTATCACTGCTCGCGGCTCAACACGAACACCGGACGCCTGACGACGCCGATGTTCGAGGAGCTGTTCGCACGGGTGCGGGCCTACGTGGACGCGGCCGGCTAGGCCGCGAACCGAGCCCGGTCGAGGCTGACCGTGCCGCCGGCGTCCAGCAGGATCACCAGCCGACGGCCTTGATCCTCGATCGGGAACTCGACGGCGCCGTCCTGTCGCAGCAGGCCCGGCTTCATGGGCCAGAGGTTGGACGCCAGCAGGCTGGGGACGGGCTCGACGCAGGCGCGCACCGCCGCATCGACGGCGCCCGGCTCCATCGGCTTGCCGACCGCCACCACTTCGCGCGCGGCCAGCGACAGCCGGGTGAAGCCCAGGAAGCCGCCGCGCATCATCAGCTGGCTGACAGCCAGCCCCACGACCGGTGCGGCGTTGGACTCGGCGACCTGCAGGGCGCCCAGATAGCCAAACAACCTGGCCTTCAGCGCCCGCAGCACCGCCGCGATCCTGGTGGCCCGAGCCGCCGGCGCCTCGCCCTTGTCGGCCAGCGTGACGTAGATTTCCACATGATCGGCGAACTCGGCCGGTGAACTGGACACGGTCAGGGCGAAGGCCGCCGCCTCCCTCGCCAACTCGACATCCACGCGGTTCACCACCTCGACCAGGGCCATGACGGCCTCATGCGCCGGATAGTCCATGACCTGAAACACCGGCGCGCCGGCGACGCCCAGCCTCGTCAACATCGCCCAACCGGCCACCAGATCGTCCTGGGTCAGCAGTCCGAGCCTGGCCAGCACCGTGCGCGCCTTGGTCAGCGCCTCTTCAGTGCGCGCTTGTTCAGCCGCCAGCAGGTCGTTCAGCGCATCGATCTCCAGCGTGATCAGTTGCGCCGGACGCGCCAGAAGCCCCAAGGCCGGCAACAGGACGAGCGCACTGCCGTGCAGGTTCGGTAGTTCGGTGAGCAGCGCCCCCTCGTCAGGAAAGGCGAAATGGGCGCTGCGGTCGCTGATCGCCCAGGCCAGCCATTCGGGACCCGACGGGATCAGGCTCAAGACCAGTTGGGAGCGCTCCGAGAGAGACCCGGGCTCGCGAAACAGACGACCGCCCACCGAAAGAACCATGCGACGAACTCCCCACTACGCATCGCGCGCTTCGCACCAAGCGGGCGTCGCGACGCTTCACAACCGGAGTTATCGCCGAAGGTCACTACCGGGAAGTGACCGGCAGGCGCTATCGCTTCGCCGTCCAGCCGTTGTCGGCCAACCAGTCGCGCAGCCGCTCGGGCCAGGCCTTGATGGCCGCCTTTTCCGTGCGGAAGCCCATGTTGAAGGCGTGGCCGCCGCTCTGGAACAGGTGGAACTCGACCGGAACCTTGGCGGCGCGGAACTTCGAAAGCAGCTCCACCGGCGGGGCCGAGCAGCACTCGTCGTCGTCGGCCGCCAGGATGAAGGCCGGCGGCGCGTCGGCCGGGATCTTGTCGGGGATGCCGACCGGACCGGGATAGATCAGCACCTGGAAGTCGGGTCGGCCGCTGACCGCGTCCACCGCGTCGACCTTGGGATCCTTCGCCGTCGAGCCATAGACGGCCAGGTCCACGACCTCGCCGCCGCCGGAGAAGCCCATCAGGCCGATCTTCCTGGGATCCACCCCGAACTCGGCGGCGCGCGAGCGCACGATCCGAACGGCCCGCACCGCGTCCTGGCGGGCGTGGTCGATCGTGTAGGGCGAACCTTCCTCCTGGCTGAGGCGGTACTTCAGCACGAACACCGCCACGCCCAAGGGGTTGAGCACCTTGGCGACGTCCGTCCCTTCCGGATGGATGACCAGCATCTTGTGGCCGCCGCCCGGCAGCACGATCACCGCCGCGCCCGTGGCCTTGTCGGCCGGCGGCAGATACGCCGTCACCGACGGGTCGTTGATCGACTTGGCCCAGTACTCGGCCGCCTGTTCGGGGATGGCCTTGCGCGCCTCGAAGCCCGGCGCGCCGTTCGGCCACAGGGCCACGCGCTGCTGGGCGCAGGCCAGGCCCGGCAAGGCGAACGCGACGAGCGTCGCGGCGAGGATGATCCGGCGCATCACAGCTTCACCGTCCGGCCTTCGCGGGCCGCCTTGTAGATGGCCTCGATGATCCGCAGGTCCTTCAGCCCCTCCTCGCCCGGGACGATCGGGTCGCGGCCGGTGAGGATGCATTCCGACAGGTGGTCGAGCTGGCCGGCGAACTGGCTCTTCTTCACCGCCGGCGGCGTGCGGGGCCTGGCCTGGCCGTCGAGATTGGCCCGCATCGTCTGGCCCTCGTAGCTGGTGGCCGGATCGATCTCGACCCAGCCCTTGGGCCCCGACACCCGATAGCGGTTGCAGTTGGCGCTATAGGTCGAGACGCAGTTGGCCGTCGCGCCCGAGGGGAACAGGAGCTGGAAGTTGATGGTGTCCTCGACCTCGGCGAACACCGGGTTCGTGCGATCGGTCGACTCCATGGCGTTGACCGCGATCGGCTCCTCGCCGGTCAGGTAGCGGGCGGCGTTTAGGCTGTAGATGCCGATGTCCATCAGGCTGCCGCCGCCCGACAGCGCCTTCTTCACCCGCCACATGTTCGGATCGCTGGCGGTCCAGCCGTGGTCGGCGACGATGGTCGCCACCGGCCCCAAGGCCCCGCCCCGCGCCAGGGCGATGGCGTCGAGGTTGTGCGGCTCGAAGCGGCTGCGATAGCCGATCATCAGCTTGCGCTTGGCGGCCTTGCAGGCGGCGATCATCGCCTCGCCGTCGGCGACCGAGGCAGCCATCGGCTTCTCGCACATCACGTGCTTGCCGGCCTTGGCGGCCCGCTCGGTGAAGGTGCGGTGCAGGCTGTTGGGCGTGACCACGTAGACGATGTCGACGGCCGGATCGTCGATGATCCGATCGAAGGTCTCGTAGGAATAGCGGCTCTTTTCCGGGATGCCGTACTGGGCGCCGTACTTGGCCAGCTTCTCCGGCGTGCCGCTGACCAGGGCCGTCAGCTTGGAATGCTCGCACTCGGCGAAACGCGGCATGATGATCTGGGTGGCGTAGTAGCCCAGGCCCAGCATGGCGTAGCCCAGCTTTCGGCCCTCGGCCTTGGCCTGGGCCAGCGCCGCGGCGGGCGCGGTGGCGGCCATGGCGCCGACCGCGAGGCCGGACTGCAGGAACGTGCGCTTGTTCATCAAGGTGACCTCCACCTGTGGAGCGCCCTCGTCCTTCGACAAGCTCAGGATGAGGGCCAATGCCGGCTCGGCGCTTGCAATGAATTCCTCACCCTGAGCCTGTCGAAGGGCGAGGAACTCACGCTCAGAAGACCAGTCCGGTCGTCTTCAGGCGCACCCGCGCCAGGGTCTTGTCGGCGGTCAGGAACAGGGTCTGGCCGTCCTCGCCGAAGGCGCAGTTGGCGATAGGGCCGCCGGTCTCGATGACCCCGATCAGCTCGCCCGCGGGAGTAATCACCAGCACCCCGCCCGGACCGGTGGCGTAGAGCCGTCCTTCCGTATCCAGGCACATGCCGTCGGGCAGGCCCGGACCGCCGGCCTTGTGCAGGGCCGAAGCGTCGAAGAACACTTTGCGCGAGGTCGGCAGGCCGTCCGCGGCCAGGTCGTAGGCCATGATCACCGGCCCCTCTGGATCCGAGACGGCCACATAGAGGCGCTTCTCGTCGGGGCTCAGGGCCACGCCGTTGGGGAAGGTCAGCTTGTCGTCGACCACCGCCAGCGAGCCGTCGGCGGCAAGCCGGTAGACGCCGTTGAAGGCGAGTTCCTTGACCGGCGAGGCGTCCAGCCCCTCAAGGCCGTAAGGCGGATCAGTGAAGTAGATCGCGCCGCTCTTGGCCACGACCAGGTCGTTGGGGCTGTTGAAGCGCTTGCCCTGGTAGCGGTCGACGACGACCGAGCGGGCCTTGGTCTTCAGATCAAGCCTGGTGATGGCCCGATAGCCGTGGTTGCAGACCAGGAGGTCGCCGCGTGCGTCCAGCGCCATGCCGTTCGAGCCCGGCTCGCGGAAGACCTTGGTCGGCGGGCCGTCATAGCCGGAGGGCGAAAGGAAGACGCTTTTGCCGTCCTTCTGGCTCCAGCGGTACATGATGTTGGCCGGCACGTCGGAGAAGACGAGATACTGGCCGTCCTTCACCCACACCGGCCCCTCCGACCAGGTAAAGCCGTCGGCCAGTTTCTCGATCTTCGCATCGGGTGAGATCACCGCGTCGAGCGCGGGCGACAGGCGACGAACCTGGCCCAGGGTCGGGCGGGCTGCGGCTTCAGCGGACATGGAAAGGCCTCCGGCGGCGATGGCGGCGCCGGCTCCCAGAGCCAGCGTGACGGTGCGGCGCGTCGCGGTCATGCGTCGAGGCCTCCCTTTTTGGTTCTTGCTTATGACAGCGATGTCATAGCAATGCCCGCCCAGGTTGGCGAGACGTCTTCGGCGACGCGCAACGCGATTTGAGGTTTCAGGAGCGAACGCGCGGCACGGCGTCCAGCCAGCGGGCATAGGCGGCCTCGCGGGCGTGGACGGCCATGGCCGGCTTCAGGTCCTCGGCCGAGGGGCGCGCCTTGGCGGCGTCCTCCAGCGTCTCGTAGACCCCCGCGCCCAGGCCCGCGAACAGGGCCGCGCCCAGGGCCGTGGTCTCCTGGTAGCTCGACCGCGCCACCGGCAGGCCGGTCAGGTCGGCCAGGCGCTGGCTGAACCAGGCGCTCTTGGACATGCCGCCGTCGATGCGCAGTTGGGCCTCGCCGAGGAAGGCGTCGGGGGCGTCGGCGCGCATGGCCTCGATCAGGTCGCGGCTCTGCAGGGCGCAGGCGTCGTAGGTGGCCGCGGCGATCTCGGGCAGGCCGGCGTCGCGGGTCAGGCCGAACACGGCGCCCCGCGCCTTGGCGTCCCACCAGGGCGCGCCCAGACCGGTGAAGGCCGGCACCACGACGACGCCGTGGTCGGCCTTGGCGGCGCGCGCCAGAGCCTCGGCGGCTCGCGGGCCTCCGGTGATTCCCAGCCCCTCGCCCAGCCACTGGATCGCCGCCCCGGCCACGAAGATCGAGCCTTCGAGGGCGTAGGTCGTCTGGCCGTCCACCCGCGCGGCCACCGTGGTCAGCAGGCGCGAGGCCGAGACCGCCCGGGTGGTCCCGGTGTTGATCAGCATGAAGCAGCCGGTGCCGTAGGTGGCCTTCATCTCGCCGGGGCGGATGCAGCCCTGCCCCATCAGCGCCGCCTGCTGGTCGCCGGCCACGCCCCGGATCGGCAGAGGCCGGCCCAGCACCTGGGCGCCGACCTCGCCAAAGTCGGCGGCGCAGTCCAAGACCTCCGGCAGCAGCGAGCGCGGCACGCTGAACAGGGCCAGCATCTCGTCCGACCAGTCCTGGGTCTGGATGTCGAACAGCAGGGTGCGCGAGGCGTTGGTGGCGTCGGTGACGTGGCGCGCGCCTCCGGTCAGCTTCCAGATCGTCCAGGCGTCCATGGTGCCGGCCAGCAGCTGGCCCGCCTCCGCCCGAGCGCGGGCGCCGGGCACGTTGTCGAGAAGCCAGGCGATCTTGGTGGCCGAGAAATAGGGGTCGAGCAGCAGGCCGGTGACGGCCGTCACCTGCGCTTCCTTGCCGTCCTCGCGCAGCTTTTCGCAGGCCTCGGCGGTGCGGCGGTCCTGCCAGACGATGGCCGGATGAATCGGGCGGCCGGTGGTCTTGTCCCACACCACAACCGTCTCGCGCTGGTTGGTGATGCCCAGCGCCACGACCTCGTCGAGCCCGGCGCCCGACTTTTCGACCGCCTCGCGGATAACCGCCACGCAGGCGGCGGCGATCTCCTCGGCGTCGTGCTCGACCCAGCCGTCATGGGGATAGCTCTGGCGCAGCGGACGTCCGGCCTCGGCGACTGCCCGGCCCTCATGGTCGAACAGGATGGCCCGGGTGCTGGTCGTTCCCTGGTCAAGAGCCAGGATCAGTGCTCGCCCCATACGCGTTTCCTCTTTCATGCCCCCGGATTCACCTGCGACAGAGCGCCGCTAGTCTCCGGGTTCCATGGCTTGACCTGTTTAAGCATGTTTTCATCTGGGAACACCAAGGTGCCCACAGTCCCGTTTGGCGCCCGAGGAGGGTCGTGAGCCAAGCCGCCCAGACCGCCGAGCTTCTTTCCCTGGCCCGCAGCCGCGAGCCGGAGGACCGTGAGCGGCTGCTCGCCGGCATCGTCGACCTCTGCGAAGCGGGCGAGGCGCAAGGCAGGCCGGCCGCGCCCGAGATCCAGGTCCTGCTCGATTCGATCTTCATGACCCTGGTGGTCGAGGCCGAGCGCGACATCCGCCAGCGCCTGGCCGAACGCCTGGCGGACGCGGCGTGGGCGCCGTCGGCCCTGGTCAACATCCTGGCTCTCGACGAGATCGAGATCGCCCGCCCGATCATCGCCCGCAGCCCGGTGCTGCAGGACCACGACCTGATCCGCCTGCTGGTGCAGGCCACGCTGGAGCACCAGATCGAGGTCGCCCGCCGCCCAGGCCTGCGCGCGCCGGTGGTCGAGGCCATCCTGTCGCACAGCGAGCCGGCGGTGATGACCGCCCTGGCCGGCAACCCCACCGCCGAGATCAACCAGGACGCCATGGGCCGCCTGGTCGCCCACGCCAAGGAAGTCGTGGCCCTGCGCTCGCCGCTGGCCCGCCACCCCGGTCTTTCGCCCCTGCTGGCCGAACAGCTCTATCTGTGGGTAGGCCGCGCCCTGCGCGAGGCCCTGACCGGTCGCTTCGACCTCGACCCGGCCAGGATGCAGGCCGCCGTCGACGAGGCCACCCACGCCGCGCACCTGGGCCTGCTGCCCTCCGCCCCCGCCGCCCTGGCCGTCGAGGACGAGGCCGACCGCGAGGAGATGGAGGCCGCGCTGGTCGAGAAACTCGACGCCGCCGGCCAGCTTCGCCCGGGCTACCTGCTGCGCGTGCTGCGCGAAGGCCGCCTGCCGCTGTTCGTCTTCGCCATGGCGCGGCTGGGCCGCTTCGACGTGCGCCAGGTTCGCCGCGCCATCGACAGCAACCGCCCCGAATTGCTGGCCCTGGCCTGCTCGGCCGTCGGCATCGACCGCAGCGTCTTTCCGACCATTCTCGAGCATGTGCGCCAGCTGAACGGCGGCCGTCCGGGCGGCGGCGAGGAAGCCGCCCGCAAGGCCAGCGGCGCCTTCGGCCCGTTCCGGCCGGACATCGCCGCCATGGCCTTCCGCCAGGCCGTCAGCGCCGCCTGACGGAGCCGGCAAGACCGCCGTTTGACAAGCAAGCGGCGATCCCGCCACTTGGGGCGGCATGTTCCAAGCCCAGCCGTACTCGACTCGCCTGACCTTCAAGGCCAGCGACCGCCCCGAAGCCCAGGAGGCCCGCGAGCGCCTGGCCGCCCGCTATGGCGACGCCGGCGATGACGCCCAGATCGTCGTCGCGCTCGGCGGCGACGGCTTCATGCTGGAAATGCTGCACGAGACGATCCTGAACCAGAAGCCGATCTACGGCATGAACCGCGGCTCGGTCGGCTTCCTGATGAACGAGTACAGCGAGGACGAGCTGCTGGCGCGGATCAACGCCGCCGAGCGCGCCGTCATCCATCCGCTGGCCATGGTCGCCATCGACTCGCGTCGCCGCCAGCACCGGGCGCTGGCGATCAACGAGGTCTCGATGCTGCGCCAAACCCGCCAGACGGCCAAACTGCGCATCTCGATCGACGGCAAGGTGCGGATGGGCGAACTGGTCTGCGATGGCGCTCTGGTGGCCACCCCGGCCGGCTCGACCGCCTACAATCTTTCGGCCCACGGACCGATCATCCCGCTCGGCGCCCAGGTGCTGGCGCTGACCCCGATCAGCGCTTTTCGACCCAGGCGGTGGCGGGGCGCGCTTTTGCCGCAGAGCGCGAGGGTGACGTTCGAGGTCCTGGAATGCGATAAGAGACCCGTCAGCGCCGTGGCCGACAATTATGAAGTCCGCGACGTCGTCGAGGTGCATATCTCCGAGGACCGGGGTTCGACCCTGTCGATGCTGTTCGACGCGGGCCGCAGTCTGGAGGAGCGCGTACTGACAGAACAGTTCTCGGCCTAGCCGGGAACGTCGGAAACCCAACACGGGCCTGTGGAGTGAAACCTTCGTCTCACTCATTGTTAACGCCTGTCGTGTGACCGTTCCCTAAGTAACGCCGACGGGGAGGCGACCCGATGAACAAGCCCACCGCTGAGGTGATCCAGGTGCCGAACATGCTCAAGCTCAAGGTGGGCGGACGCGGCGGCATCGACATGGCCGCGATCGCCAAGGCCGAAGCGGCTCTCAAGAGCCTGTCGGGCAATTTCGCCCAATGGCTCAACGACGAGATCACCAAGCTGGAAGCCGCCCGCCAGGGCGTGCGCGCCGACGGCCTCAACGCCCAGACGGTCGAGACACTCTACCTGCGCGCCCACGACCTGAAGGGCCTGGGCGCCACCTACGAATTCCCGCTGATCACGCGCCTGGCCGCCTCGCTGTGCAAGCTGATCGACGACCCGGCCACCCGCCTGCAGGCGCCGATGTTCCTGGTCGACGGCCACATCGACGCGATCAAGGCCTGCGTCCGCGACGACATCAAGACCGACGAGCACCCCGTGGGCCGCGCCCTGGCGCTGGAGCTGGAAGGCCGCGTGGCCGAATACCTGGCTGGCTGATCCGTCGGACTTCCTGATCGAAAACAAGAAAGCCGGGGCCCTCGCCCCGGCTTTCTTCGTTCTAGGCGTCCGAACCTCGCCCTTCGACAAGCTCAGGGTGAGGTCCTACTTCGAAGCTGGCCTTGATCCTCTTCCTGAGCCTGTCGAAGGATGAGGATCACGCGACAACCGCAGCCTACTCGCCGATCCCGTTCAGGCGCTTGGCGGCCAGGACGGTGTTGGCCAGCAGGCAGGCGATCGTCATCGGCCCGACGCCGCCCGGCACAGGCGTGATGGCCGAGGCCACGGCCTTGACCTCGTCGAAGGCGACGTCGCCGACCAGGCGGGTCTTGCCCCCGTTCTCTTGGCCGTCATCCTTCGGGATGCGGTTGATGCCGACGTCGATGACCACCGCGCCGGGTTTGACCCAGTCGGCCTTGACCATCTGCGGGCGGCCGACGGCGGCCACGACGATGTCGGCTTCGCGCACGACGGCCGGCAGGTCCTTGGTGCGCGAGTGGGCGATGGTGACGGTGCAGTCGGCGGCCAGCAGCAGCTGGGCCATCGGCTTGCCCATCAGGTTCGAGCGGCCGATCACCACGGCGCGCTTGCCCGAAAGCTCGCCCAGCTGGTCGCGCAGCAGCATCATGCAGCCGGTCGGGGTGCAGGGCGTCAGGGCCGGCAGGCCGCTGGCCAGGCGCCCGGCGTTGGCCACGGTCAGGCCGTCGACGTCCTTGTCGGGCGAGATGGCGGCGACCACGGCGGCCTGGCTGATGTGGTCGGGCACGGGGAACTGCACCAGCACGCCGTGCACGGCCGGATCGGAGTTCAGCCGCTCGACCAGGGCCAGCAGTTCGGCCTGCGAGGTCTCGGCCGGCAGGCGGTGGGTTTCGGAGTGCATGCCCGCTTCCAGGGTCTGCTCGCCCTTGCTGCGCACATAGACCTGGCTGGCCGGGTCCTCGCCCACCAGCACCACGGCCAGGCCAGGCGTCAGGCCGTGCTCGGCCTTCAGGGCCGCGACCTCGGCGGCGATGGTCTGGCGCAGGCGGGCGGCGAAGGCCTTCCCGTCGATGATGGCGGCTTGGGTCATGGGGGCGCTCCTGTGCGCGCTCCCCTATCGTCTCGCCCGCCTGGGTGCAACGCCCAAACGGGCGCGCGCTTTGCGTCATAGCGCTGGCGTGAGCGTCGTTCTTTCGTGCTAGAGCCAGAACGATGGAATCCGCTTCCGAAGCGCTTCGCGCCGACGTCGTCCTGGTGGGCGGCGGACTGGCCAACAGCCTGATCGCCCTGCGCCTGAAAGCGCTGCGGCCGGGCCTGCGCGTGCTGTTGCTGGAGCGTGAGGCGACCATCGGCGGCGAGCATACCTGGTGCCATTTCGAGACCGACGTCGACGCGGCCATCGGCGGCTGGCTGCGGCCGCTGATCGTGCATCGCTGGACCGGCTACGAGGTGCGCTTTCCCGCCCACAGCCGCCGCCTGCCCACGCCCTATCTGGCGATCACCTCGCGTCGCCTGCACGAGGTGGTCAGCCGCGTGCTCGGTCCCGACGCCTGGACGGGCGTGGCCGTCGTCGACGTCAATCCGCACCAGGTGACCCTGGCCGACGGCCGCCGCATCGTCGCCGGCGCGGTGATCGACGGCCGCGGCCCGCGCCGCAGCAAGCGCCTGGCGCTGGGCTGGCAGAAGTTCGTTGGCCAGGACCTGCGCCTCGTCGCGCCCCATGGCCTGACCGCCCCGATCATCATGGACGCCACGGTGCCGCAGACAGACGGCTACCGTTTCGTCTACGTCCTGCCGCTGGACCAGCATCGCCTGCTGATCGAGGACACCCGCTACAGCGACGGTCCGGGCCTTGACCGCGCCTCGCTGGGCGCGGCAATCGCCGACTACGCCAGGGCCCAGGGGTGGACCATCGAGGCGGTCGAGCGCGAGGAGCACGGCGTGCTGCCCATCGCGCTGGGCGGCGACATCGACGCCTATTGGCGTGAAGCCCGGCCGCAGGTGGCGGAGGTTGGCCTGCGCGCGGCCCTCTTCCAGCCGACCACCGGCTATTCCCTGCCCGACGCCGCGCGGCTGGCCGACAAGGTCGCCGCCCTGCCCCGCATCACCAGCGCCAGCGTGCGCGCCTGCGTCGTGACCCATTCCAAGGCGACCTGGCGCAAGCGGCGTTTCCTGCGCCTGCTCAACCGCATGCTGTTTCGCGCCTGCGCCCCGGAAGAGCGCTATCGGGTGCTGGAGCGGTTCTACCGGCTATCGGTCCCGCTCATTCAGCGCTTCTATGCGGCGCGCCTGACCTGGCGCGACAAGGCCCGCGTGCTGATCGGCAAGCCGCCGGTGCCTATCGGCGCCGCCATGAAGTGCATAAGCGAGAGTTCCGTGTTCGGAGGACAAGACGCATGAACGCCCACGCCCCGGTCCCGCCCCGTCCCAAGGCGGCCGTCATCGGCGCCGGTTTCGGCGGCCTGTCCCTGGCCGTGCGCCTGCAGTCGCAGGGCTTCGACGTCACCCTGTTCGAGGGCCGCGAGAAGCCGGGCGGCCGCGCCTATGTCTGGGAGCAGGAAGGCTTCACCTTCGACGCAGGCCCGACCGTGGTCACCGATCCCGACTGCCTGAAGGAGCTGTTCGAACTCTCGGGCCGCGACATCGCCGACTATGTCGACCTGCTGCCCGTCGATCCCTTCTATCGGCTGCTGTGGGAAGACGGCGACGTC
This sequence comes from Caulobacter vibrioides, assembly GCA_001449105.1. GTDB lineage: Bacteria > Pseudomonadota > Alphaproteobacteria > Caulobacterales > Caulobacteraceae > Caulobacter > Caulobacter vibrioides_C. The sequence continues at coordinate 47,055 of LNIY01000150.1, forward strand.
TTCGACTACGTCAACGACCAGGAGGGCCTGGATCGCCAGATCGCCGCCCGTAACCCGGCCGACGTCGAGGGCTACCGCCGCTTCCACGCCTATTCCGAGGAACTGTACCAGAAGGGCTATGTCGAGCTGGGCGCGGTGCCGTTCCTCGACTTCGGCAGCATGATCGCCTCGGCCCCGGCGCTGATGAAGCTGCAGGCCTGGCGCAGCGTCTACGACAAGGTCGCCAGCTTCGTGAAGGACGACCACATCCGCCAGGCCCTGTCGTTCCACAGCCTGCTGGTCGGCGGCAGCCCGTTCGCCACCTCGTCGATCTACGCCCTGATCCACGCGCTGGAGCGGCGCGGCGGCGTCTGGTTCCCGCGCGGCGGCACCCACGCCCTGGTGCGGGCCCTGGCCAAGCTGTTCACCGACCTGGGCGGCAAGCTGCACCTCTCCCATCCCGTCGAGCGCATCGCCGTGCGCGAGGGCCGGGTCACGGGGGTGGTGACCCGCGAAGGCTTCGAGGCCTTCGACACCGTCGCCTCCAACGCCGACGTCATGCACACCTACCGCCACCTGCTGCGCGAGGAGCCGCGCGGCCAGAAGGTGGGCAAGGCGCTGGAGAACAAGCGCTGGAGCCCGTCGCTGTTCGTGGTCTATTTCGGCCTCAAGACCCAGCACCCCGAGATCCGCCACCACACCATCTGCTTCGGCAATCGATACCGGGAGCTGATCGGCGAAATCTACGGCAAGGACGGCCTGGCCGAGGACTTCTCGCTCTACCTGCACCACCCGACCGCCAGCGACCCGGCCATGGCGCCGGAAGGCTGCTCGACCTTCTACGCCCTGTCGCCGGTGCCCAACCTGCAGACTGCCGACATCGACTGGTCGGTCGAGGGTCCGAAGTACCGCGACAAGATCCTGGCCTATCTGGAAAAGCACTACATTCCGGGCCTGACGGCCGACCTGGTCACCAGCCGCTTCATCACGCCGGACGACTTCGTCACCGATCTCAACGCCTGGAAGGGCGCGGCCTTCTCGCTGGAGCCGATCCTGACCCAGAGCGCCTTCTTCCGCACCCACAACCGCGACGACGTGATCCCCAACCTCTACTTCGTCGGCGCCGGCACCCATCCGGGCGCGGGCATTCCGGGCGTTGTGGGCAGCGCCAAGGCCACGGCCGGCCTGATGATCGACGACTTCGCCACCGCCGCCCCGGCCGTCGAATGAGCACGCTCGAAGCCGACATCGAGGCGCCCAATCTCGAGGCCCAGAGCCGCGAGGCGATCCAGAAGGGCAGCAAGAGCTTCGCGGCCGCCGCCGCCCTGTTCGACGCCCAGACCCGCGCCGACGCCGAGATGCTGTACGCCTGGTGCCGGCACTGCGACGACGTGATCGACGGCCAGACCCTGGGCCACGGCATGAGCCCGGTGGCCGACGCCCCCGCGCGCCTCGCCGCGCTCTACGCCCAGACCCGCAGCGCCCTGGCCGGCGAAACGCCGGCCGATCCCGTCTTCGCCGCCTTCCAGACCGTGGCCCTGCGGCGCGGCATCCCCGAGCGCTATGCGCTGGACATGATCGACGGCTTCGCCATGGACGTGGAGGGCCGCAGCTACGAGACGCTGGAAGACCTGCTGGCCTACTGCTGGGGCGTGGCCGGCGTGGTCGGCGCCATGATGGCCATCGTCATGGGCGTGCCGCCCGGCGATCTGGCCACCCTGCGCCGCGCCCAGGACCTGGGCCTGGGCTTCCAGCTCACAAACATCGCCCGCGACATCGTCGAGGACGCCCGCAACGACCGCGTCTACGTGCCCCGCGCCTGGCTGGCCGAGCTGAACCTGACCGTCGAGCAATTGACCGATCCGGCCCGACGCGCCGACGTCGCCGCCCTCGCCCGCCGGCTGGTGCAAGCCGCCGAGCCCTACTACGCCTCGGCCCGCTGGGGCCTGCGCGACCTGCCCGTACGCTCGGCCTGGGCGATCGCCGCGGCGCGCGGCGTCTACCGCCAGATCGGCCTGGACGTGGTCTCGGCAGGGGCCGCGGCCTGGGACGAGCGCGTGGTCGTCAGTGGGCGGATGAAGGCCTGGCGCGCGCTGGAAGGCGGCGTCGTCGCCCTGCGCTCGGCGACCCTGGACCGGCTGGGCGCCGCACCCGAGCGGCCGGCGATGTGGTCGAGGATCTAGCCGATGAAAATAAAGAGACTAGCAGTCAAGGCTCTAGCAGCCATCATCTGCTTCATAATCTCCATTTTCGCATATGATCTTCTAACGACCAATCTTGAAAAGTTTGAAGCTTCACGCCTTCAGAGCGCGATATTTCATGGCGCGCTCGCCGGGGTTCTTTACATCGCCTCGGAGAAGATAATGCGTTTTATGCTGAGGATATTTGGCCTCGACCGAGATTGGGCGCGATCGCGACACGTTTGGAACCGGATCGACTGAATATCGTGGAGGTTGCTGGCTAGAGGCCTGAAGCAAGCGCCCCCTACCGCTCCAGCTCCCGGTCCGGGAAGGCCAGCTTCGCCGCCAGGGCCACGAACAGCACCCAGCGGAAGTCGTTATAGGCCACCGCGATGCTCTCGGTCAGGGCCACCAAGCTGTAGACGACGAGGAACGGGAACGCGAGCAGAGCGCCCCGGTCGCGGAACACGGCGATCAGGGCAAGCGTCATGGTCTGGATGTAGAACAGGCCCCAGGCGGCCAGGCCGAACAGGCCCATGCCCAACCACTGCTCCAGCCAGGAATTGTGCGCGTGCTGGGCCTGGAAGCCGGCGTTCTTGCTGATCCAGGCGAACGGTCCCCAGCCGCTCTTGTCGCCCCAGATGGCGTGGTAGCCGAAGCCCAGCCACGGCCGCTCCTGGATCTCGACCAGGGCCGCGCTCCAGATCTTGGTGCGTCCCGTCAGGGTGGCGTCCTTGCCGAGGATGGCGAAGAAAACATCCGAGGCCAGCACGACGAAGGCGATCAGCAGGCCAAAGCCCGTCACCGCCGTCCAGGTCGCCGCCGTGCCCGCCGCCGGGCCGCGCCTTGCGATCAGCACGAAGCCCAGGGCCGCCACGCCCAGCATCAGCGACACCAGCGAGGTCTTCGAAGTCGACATCAGCACGAGGCCGACCGCCAGCACGGAGAAGCCCCACCACAGCTTGGAGCGCTTGGGGTTCAGCAGCGCGGCGGCCGAGATGATGCAGAAGCCGAAGGCCATCATGCCGCCCAGGCCGTTCTTCTCGCGCCACAGACCCCGCCAGGCGCCGGGGAAGAGCTCGGTCATCACCCCGATCCGCGGCACGGCCAGGCAGACCACGTAGGAGGCCACGATCAGCACCGCGAAGGTGGCGGCGAACACCTCGGCCAGTTCGCGCCAGCGGAACCGCGCGGCCAGGGCCACGCCCCCCAGTGTGGTGCAGGTGACGGCGAAGGCCCGGCGGGTGGTGACGTCCGGCGCGATCGACCACAGGGTCGACAGGCAGACGATCCCCAGCAGGGCGAACAGGAACGGCTGGCGGGCCGCCACCCGAAAGCTGTTGCGCGGGTCCAGCGCGATCAGGCCAAAGCCCGCCGCATAGGCCGGCAGGTAGGCGACGCGCAGGATGGCCGAGCCGGCCTCGTCGGCGTTCTCGCCCACCAGCGGCAGCTCCCAGCCGCCGCTGTAGAGCAGCAGCAGGAACACCGCGGCGGTGAAGATGGCGATCTGGGGAAACAGGAGCCTCGGCGGCGCGACGCTGACCGGTCCGCCGCCGTAGCTCAGGCCATGGCTCACGGCAGGATGGCCCGCAGGAAGTTCGGCGGGGTCACCGAGGCCTGATTGAAGAACACCCCGGCGCAGCGGCCGCCGGCGGAGGTCAGGGCGTCGCGCAGCAGGCCCGGCGGCCGCACGTCGGCCTCCTGGGCGCTGACCACCAGGATGGTCTGGTCCATGTGCTGGGCGATGGTCAGGGCCGCCTGCGAGCTGTCGGCCGACGGGCAGTCGACGACGATGATCTCGGCATGGCGACGCAGGGCCGCCCAGTACTCGACGCCCGGCAGGATGTGGGCCTTCTGACGGCCGCGCAGGGCCTCGCGCTTGAAACGGGTGACCCACAGGCGCGGTCCGCCGACGCTGTGGGCGGCGATGTACTTGGAGTCGGGCCACACCCCGCCGTCGGGCCGGGGCGCCGGCGGCTGCACGGTGAAGAACATCGAGCCGTCTGGGCTGGCGGCCGCGCCCGAGCCCAGCGGGCCGTAGCGGTCGGGCTGGGCGGCGATGGCCTGGTATTGCGGCGAGGTCGTGAGGTCCAGGTCGATCAGCCAGGTCCGGCGGCCGGCGCGCCTGGAGGCGAAGCGGGCGAACTCGCGAGCGACCGTCGAGGTCCCCTCCCCGCGCCGGGCCGACACGAACTGGACGACGTGCGCACGGCCGGCCGCGGGGGCGCCGAGCGACCCCCACAGTTCAGCCATTTCGACGTTCAAATCCACCATTCGCTCGAATCGCCGCGCGTTGAAGACCGTAGAAACTAATGCCTAACCATGTTCGCGCGAAAGGCGACCAAATCGCCCACTTGGACCTTAGGCCGCGCGCTTGACGCCGGCGGTCGCCAGCACCGGCAGGCCCAGCGTGCGCGAGGCCGATTGCGGGGTCTGCAGGCCCGGGCGCAGCAGCATCCGCACCAGGCCCGCGCAGGCGGCGGTGAAGGCGGCGAACAGGAAGGCCAGAACCAGCACCGGCTTCTTCAGGCTCTTGCCCTCCGACGGCGCGACGGCCCGCTGGACGATGCGGATATTGTCGCTGCTCTCGGCCGACATCTGGCGCTGGGCCTGGTCCTGCTGCTCCTTCACCGTGAAGTCGCGGACATTGGCCGACAGCACGTCGCGGTCACGGGTCAGCTGGTTGAACTGCGGCTCCAGCTGCGCCAGGCGCAGCAGGCGCTCGTTCACTTCCTGCACCTGCATGGCGTAGGCGCCTTGCGACTGGCGCAGGGCGGCGACTTCGGCCGACAGGTCGTTGCGGGTCGACTGCAGGGTCTGCCAGATCGGGTTGGGGCCGCTGCGGCGCGCGCCCTCGCCGTTGGTGCGACCGCTGGCCACGCCCTGCTCCAGCTGGGCGATCTGGGCGTCGATGTCCCTCACCGGCTGGGCGTTGGGCAGATAGCGGGCCAGCAGGCCCTCGCGGTCGAGCTTCAACTGGGCCAGCTTGCTGGAGGCCGACATGTCCTGGTCGCGATAGAGCACGGCCTCGGACGGCGTGCGGGACAGCTCGGCCTGCACGGCGGCCAGGCGGCCCTGGCGGTCCTGCAACTGGGCGTCGATCGAATACTTCTGGGCCTCGACCTGCGCCTGCAACTGGGTCAGGGCGGTCTTCTGGGCGGTGAAGTCGCCGATGTCGTTGGTCTGCAGGAAGGCCTGGTAGGCGGTGTCGGTCTCGGACAGGCGCTGCTCGAAGGTGTCGCGCTGGCGGGCCAGCACCTTGTCGTCGTCGTTGATCAGCAGGCTGCGGCGATAGATCAGGTACTCTTCCAGCAGGGTGTTCAGCACCTTCTCGGCCGTTTCCGGATCCCGGTGCTGGTACGACAGGCGGATGATCGAGTTGTCGGGCGCGGTCTCGATCTTCAGGCTGCGGCCGACGCTGTCGCGCCCCTGGGCGATCATCTTGCGCTTCTGCTCGGGATTGGCCGCGGCGTACTTGGCGGCCCCGTCCGGGAACACGGTGGCGAAGCCCAGCTTGCGGATCACCCGCTCGCGCAGCTCGCCGCTGCCCAGGATCTCGCTTTCGGACTGGATCACCTGGTCGACGTCCGGCACCGCGCCGCGGGCGGCGTCGCCGGCGCGCGGCTCGTAGACGTATTCCTGGCCCAGCCGCACGAAGAGGCTGGAATTGGCGGTGTAGGTCTTCTTCAGGGTGTAGGCGAAGGCCGCGCCCAGGAACAGGATGACCAGGAACACGCCCAGCATCAGCCAGCGTTCACGCCACAGCAGGGTGACGAAGTCGGTCGGCGCATAGCGAGCCCGCGCCGCCCAGTCGCGTCGCGACGGCGGGTCGTGCGGCACGCTTGTCCAGGCGCTCGTCGACATGCGAATCCAATAGGTCCAAACTTCCACACGACCCTGGGGCGTCCGGGCTTAAGGTTTGGTTACCTATGTTTGGTAAGAGTCGTCGCATGGATCGGCGCATCCCCCTCTCCACCGCCCTGGCCCTGGCGCTCGCGACCGCCGGCCTATCGGCTTGCGGCCACGTCGACGGCGAGCCGCTGACGCCCGCCCCGCGGCCCACCGGCCAGTTCCCCAATATCGGCTACGCCGACTGGAGCGAGAGCGAGCCGGCCTATCGGTTCTATCCGGGCGACGAGCTCGAGGTGACCGTACCTTCGGCCACGGAGCTTAATAAGTCGGTCATGGTTCAGCCCGACGGCCGCGTCGCTTTGCCGCTGGTCGGACCGGTCATGGCCGCCGACCGCACGATCGAGGAACTGGAAGCCTCGCTGACCCAGGCCTACGGCCAGCAGCTGCTGCGCCCGCAGGTGCAGGTGGCGGTCAAGGCGACAGCCCCGCTGAAAGTGTTCGTCGGCGGCGAGGTCGGCAATCCCGGCGTCTACGACATGGCCGGCGACGGCGACGCCCTGCGGGCCGTGATCCAGGCCGGCGGGTTCAAGAGCTCGTCCAAGCGCAGCCAGGTGATCATCATTCGTCGCGGCCCCGACGGGCGGGCCATGATGCGGACGGCCGACCTTCTGAAGGGTCTGACGGATCCGCGCGGCGCGGACCTGGTGCCGCTTCGCCGCTTCGACATCGTCTACGTGCCGCGCAGCGGGGCTGCGGAGACGGGTCTGTTCATGCAGCAGTACTTCCGCGACCTCCTGCCGATCAGCTTCAGCTACGCCATCAACGGCTTCAGCAACTGATCTTCAAAAGTCACGGCCGGATCCAGAGAGCGTCCGGCCCGAGAAGGTGGAACGGCTGAACCGTGGTTCAGCCGTGAGCCAGCCATTGGCGCGCCTGGCGCTGGGCTTCGGCGACGTCTTCGCTGGCCATCTCTTGCGACAGTTCCTTGCGATAGACCTTGGCTTCGACCGAACCGCGCATGGCGGCCAGGTTGAACAGCATGTGCGCCGAGACGTAGTCCAGCGGCGCGCCGCCCTGGCCGGTCGAATACAGCATGCCCATCCGGAACAGCTCGTCGCCGCTCGAGTCGGCGGTCGGCAGCGGCAAGCCCATCACGGCGGCGGGCGGTTCGATGCTCATCATCATGACTTCAGTTCCCCAGTCCTTCCGGCCGGTCCCCAGTGGTCCAGCTCGGCCATGAACACAGAGAAAACCTTGCTCGCTGAACATATAGTTAAACGCGCAGAGATCATGAATCGAGGCGCGACAACACGCCTCGATCATTGAAGTAACACCCGATAAACACGGGTATACGGGTGGTTAACGCGCCCGCTGACCGAACAGAACCTTACGGGCTTCCTCGGCAGCTTTTCCGGACGCTTGCAGGCCGCTGGAACGCAGCTCCGCCCCAAGCTTGAAGCCCCTTTGCACGGCCTCGCGCGCGTTCAGCCGCTCGAACCAGGCCCTGATGTTCGGGAACTCCTCGATCTGGATTCCCTGGTTCTTCCACGGCACGACCCACGGCCAGATGGCGAAGTCGGCGATGGACAATTGGCCGCAGACGAAATCCTTCCCCGCCAGCTGCTTCTCCAGCACGCCGTACAGGCGGTGGGTCTCGTTGGTGTAGCGGATCGCGCCATAGGCCAGCTGGCGCTGGTCGGCGATGATCGCGGGAGCGTACTGGCGGAAGTGGTGGGTCTGGCCGGCCATGGGCCCCAGACCGCCCATCTGCCACATCACCCACTGGTCGATGTTCACGCGGTCGCGCTCGCCCTGCCCGTAGAACTGGCCGGACTTGCGGCCCAGGTACTGCAGGATCGCCCCGGACTCGAAGACCGAGATCGGCCGGCCGTCCGGACCATCCGGGTCGACGATGGCCGGCATGCGGTTGTTGGGGCTGATGGCCAGGAACTCCGGCTTGAACTGCTCGCCCGTGCCGATGTTCACCGGGATCATCTCGTAGGGCAGGCCCATCTCCTCCAGCGCGATGGATATCTTCCAGCCGTTGGGCGTGGGCCAATAGTGCAGCTCGATGGGACTGGTCATGCACGCGACTCCCTGATGTCGGTCTTGATGTCCCCGAACATGGCCATGCGCGCGCGCAACGCCAACATTCATCCTGACATGACCGTTCAGCGACGGTTCAGGCGCCGGGGATCAATCTTGTTTCCAAGGTCGAGGGATTAGGCCGCCTCCAGGCGACCGCTGACCACAAGGAGACGTACACATGAAACGTCTGTTGCTCACCATCGCCGCCGTGGCCTCGGTCGCGGGCCCGATGGCCGCCGTCGCCACCGACGCCTCGGCCCAGGGCCGCGGCCACAACGAGGACCGCTGGGACCGCCGTGACGACCGCCGCGGCGACCGCTGGGATCGTCGCGACGACCGCCGAGATGACCGTCGGGGCGACCGCTGGGACCGTCGTGACGACCGTCGCGGCGACCGCCACAGCCGCTGGGACGACCGTCGCTACAACGGCTACTACTACCGTGACCGCTGGTACTACGGCGCCCCGCCGGCCCATTACTACGGCCGTCCGGACTATCGCCCGGGCTACAGCGCCTGGCGTCGCGGCGGCTACCTGCCGCCCTATTATCGCGGCGGCGGCTACGTCGTGCACGACTACGGCCGCTACCACCTGCGCCAGCCGCCCCGCGGCTACTACTGGTACCGCGCCGGCAACGACTACGTGCTGGCCGCCATCGCCACCGGCCTGATCTTCGAGATCATCAACAACTAGATCGAACTCGATCACCGGTATCTGAAAAGTCTTGCGGCGCCCCGGGAACTCCACCTGGGGCGCCGTTTTTGCGCCACGCTCGCCGCGCGTGCGCCACGCATCGGGCGGGAAAACCCGATTGTCGGGTCATTTCGGCCGCAAGCCGCCCCCAGCGTGAGCCTCGCGTCACAGTCCGACGCAGCAGACACGAAGGCGCTTACCGATGAAGAGCTTGCGCATCTCCGCCGCCGTCCTCGCCCTCGCCGCCGCCGGCTACGCCGGTTCGGCGCTGGCCCAGCAGGCCCCCGCCGATCCGTCGGCCCAGACCACCCCGCCTTCGTCCAGCAGCAGCTGGGGCTCGTCGACCGCCGCCGACCCGTCGGCCTCGACCACCGCTCCGGCGACGACCGACAGCACGGCCCCGCAGGCCGACAGCGCCACGGGCGCGGGCGAACCGACCTCGGCCACCGCGCCGGGCGAGACCTCGACCACCACGGCCCCTGCCGCCGAGGACGCGACCAAGGCCGACAAGAAGGCCAAGAAGCACAAGAAGCATGCGGACGACCCGGCCGCGGCCTCGCCCACGCCGCAGGACCCCAGTTCGCCTCAGTAAGAGCGCGCCCTCAGTTCGAGTCCCTCCGAAAAGAGAAGGGCCCGCCGCTTTCGCGACGGGCCCTTTCATTTTGCCTTGAGGGCCGTGGATCAGAGACCCAGCTTCGCCTTCAGCAGGTCGTTGACCGTGCCCGGGTTGGCCTTGCCGCCGGTGGCCTTCATGACCTGGCCGACGAACCAGCCGATGGCCTGGGGCTTGTCCTTCACGGCCGCGGCCTTGTCGGGGTTGGCGCCGATCAGCTCGTCGATCGCCGCCTCGATGGCGCCGGTGTCGTTGATCTGCACCAGGCCGCGCTTCTCGACGATCTCGGCCGGACGGCCCTCGCCGGCCCACATGTGCTCGAACACTTCCTTGGCGATCTTCGAGCTGATGGTGCCGTTCTCGATCAGCTCGACCAGCTGGGCGATGTCCGACGACGGCAGCGGCGAGGCGGCGATCTCGTGGCCGCCCGACGACAGCTTCGACAGCAACTCGTTGGTCACCCAGTTCGACACCAGCTTGGCGTCGCGGCCTTTCGCTGCGGCTTCGAAATAGTCGGCGCGATCGCTCTCGATGATCAGCACGCCGGCGTCGTAGGCCGACAGACCGTACTGGCTTTGCAGGCGCTGCTTCTTGGCGTCCGGCAGTTCCGGCAGGGTCTCTTCGATCGACTTCACCCAGGCCGGGTCCAGCACCAGCGGCAGCAGGTCCGGATCGGGGAAGTAGCGATAGTCGTGCGCCTCTTCCTTCGAACGCATCGAGCGGGTCTCGCCCTTGGTCGGGTCGAACAGGCGGGTTTCCTGGTCGATCGAGCCCCCCTCTTCGAGAATCTCAATTTGCCGGCGGGCCTCGTACTCGATGGCCTGCTGGATGTAGCGGTAGCTGTTGACGTTCTTGATCTCGCAGCGCGTGCCCAGGTGCTTGAAGCTGCCGGTCTCGCGGAACTTCTCGTAGTCGCCCGGACGGCAGACCGACACGTTGACGTCGGCGCGAAGGTTGCCCTTCTCCATGTCGCCGTCGCAGGTGCCCAGATAAACCAGGATCGTGCGCAGCTTCTTGACGTAGGCGGCGGCCTCTTCCGAGGTGCGCATGTCGGGCTTGGAGACGATCTCCATCAGCGCCGTGCCCGCGCGGTTCAGGTCCACATAGGTGGCGTTCGGGTCCTGGTCGTGCAGCGACTTGCCGGCGTCCTGTTCCAGGTGCAGGCGCTCGATGCGCACGTCGAAGGTCGTGCCGTCGTCGCGCTCGACGGTCACCACGCCCTCGCCGACGATCGGCTGGTCGAACTGGCTGATCTGGTAGCCCTGCGGCAGGTCCGGATAGAAGTAGTTCTTGCGGTCGAAGCGGCTCTTCAGATTGATCTGCGCCTTCAGGCCCAGGCCCGTCTTCACCGCCTGCTCGACGCAGAAGCGGTTCAGCACCGGCAGCATGCCCGGCATGGCCGCGTCCACGAGGCTGACCTGCTCGTTGGGACCGGCGCCGAAGCCGACGGCCGCGCCCGAGAACAGCTTGGACTTGCTGGCCACCTGGGCGTGAACCTCGAGGCCCAGCACCATTTCCCAGTCGCCGGTGCGACCCTTGATCGTCTTGGAAGCAGCTTCGGTCATGTCTCTTGTCCTCCCTCCGTCGCCGGAAGGCCGGTTAGCGCGGGCGGCGAAGCAGGCCTCGCCGTTTCAAGGGTTCCTCATGCACCGTGGGGGTCGTGGAGCGCAAGGCTGGCGGGGTGGTTTGTTGCGGGGGAAAAGCGCTGCCTGTTCCCCCTTCGCCCGCCTTCCGTCGCTCCGGAGTTCTGGCCTTCCGTCATAGCGTAGAGGCAGACATCGAAGTTCCAGAGCTTTGCCCCATCGTTCGTCGCCGGCCAAAGCGGTAGAAGAGCACCGACACACGCAGCCGTTCAGGTCAGGTGATTAATCGCCTCACAAACATTTTCGATGAACTCGACAGTCGCCTCTATGTCTGAAGAATGAACCGGCCACCGTGCACCAGGAAAACCTGGATCAAGGTCAGCCTCATGTGCAATTTTATTACGACGATCGACCACAAGAGAAAGTTGATCCTTAATCGACTTCGGCGTCCTAGAGAGCAAGCCGCCTACCCCATCCCACAATTTTACGTCCGAGTACAGACGTATAGCGTCAGCTATCTTGTCCGGTTGCTGAAATGACAAATGACTATGTTGAAGCCTTATCTCGGCCTCCAACGCGGATCGAGCATCCGCTTTCGATGACAGCGCCAGCGCGCTAACAGACACCCGAAATCGTGCATAAGCTTCCGTCGGAGATCTCGTTCCGTCAAATATTTGCAAAACACCAAGGCGCGCGGCTTCGTGGACAAAATGATCGAGGGCGCTGACAGCGAGGACATGCTGAGCCCGGAGAAGGTCGGACGGATCAGCAGCGGCGGTAAGCAGGCCACTGATAGCCTGATGAAATCCGCCAAGCTCGCGAACTCGAACAATGTTCTGGCGAAATAGCTCGATAGGCGTCATACGATATTACACCGCCAATGAAGCTATACGATCTGCACCCTCTGAGAATATGCTAGCAAACTGCTGCATAGACTTCTTCGTTCTCTCAAGGACGATACCTGTTTGCTCGAGCTGAATATCAGTCAAGGCGAACACTGGAGCGCTGTGCTTTTGAGACAGCGCAATTAGACCATTGAAATCAGACATTTGCATAAGAGGCTTTCCCAATGGAGCCCCCGCACTGTCGTATACATTTTCGGGTAGAAGCATTTCGGCCCCCTCCAGAGCAGGAAGGAGAGTGCCGTCAATTTTCTCGGCAATAGTATCGATCCACTTTTGGAACGCAGCCGATGGCGTATCCCCCTCACGTAGTCGGTACTTTTGAATGACCGTACCGAGAAATTTAGGGTCGCATGTCGGGAGAGGATACGTCGCCTCTTTTAGTATTTTTTGATTGTTAGCCTTGACAGCCCACGCCTTCCAACGAGGCAGAACATTAGAAAGCGAGTCGATAGCCATAGCGGAAAAATAATCCGGTGCCATAGGCACAATAAAATAGTCACTTATCGAAAGAAGATTCTGATTTACAGGACCAAGACTCGGACTCATATCAATTAACACGAAATCAATTTCGTATTTCTCCGCAGTCGCCTGTATAAGGGCATAAATAGCCCCAGGCAAATTCTGTAACGTTGGCAGCGATCCGGACAATTCCTGCGCTATGCCAAGCGTTGTTTCATATTCGGCCAATCCGATATGACCCGGCAGAATGAACAGATTTGGCTGACCATCCATAGCATCGCAAACAACGGGTCCGATTGGCACTGGTTTAGATTCAAATGCTGGCGCGAGACCATCCCTGATGTTTCTCACACCGCCCGAATTGTACACGCCTTCCAAATCCTCGACGCCACTGAGACCGTAGAACATCCCAGTCAGATTGCACTGAGGATCACAGTCCACTAGGAGAACCTTCTTCCCCTTCGCGGCGAGCATCCAGCCCAAATTGAATGCGGTCGTTGTTTTACTCACGCCGCCTTTGTGATTGAACAGGCTGATCAGTTTGGCCATTGCACCACTCGCTTTTGGACAGCGTAGCCCGTCAGTGAGCCAAGGTGAAGCTGCATTGGCCGCCGTCAGCTGGAGCCGGAATTTCGCAAATTCCTGCCGAAGTGGCGGAAAAATTAGCCTCGGGACAATCGCGTTACCAAGAAGCGGACGCACCTAATAAAGAGCTTGGCGCTTAAAACGCGGACCTATCGAATGCCGAAAGGCATCGCCAGCCTCCCCTCACGTCCCCCGAGGCTTTGCCCGCGTCGTCGGCGCGGCGCTGGCCGGGTCATCCGGCCACACGTGCCGCGGATAGCGCCCCTTCATCTCCACCTTCACCTCGCGCCAGGAGCCTTTCCAGAAGCCCGGCAGGTCCTTGGTGATCTGGATCGGGCGGTGGGCGGGCGACAGCAGGGCCAGGGTCAGGGGGACCTTCCCATGGGCGACCGACGGGTGCTCGGCCAGGCCGTAAAGCTCGCCCACCCGCACCTCGACGCGGGGGCCGCCCTCGGCGCCATAATCGATGGCGAAGGTCGAGCCGGTCGGGGCGGTGAAGCGCGCCGGGGCCTGGGCCTCGATGCGGCCCTGCATGTCCCACGGGATCAGCGTCTTGATCGCCGCCTCCAGCGTGCCTTCGTCGAGGCTGGCCAGCGACGAGCGCCCGGCCAGCAGGGGCTCCAGCCATTCGTCCAGGCGAGCGACCAAGGCCGCTTCCGACAGGTCCGGCCAGGCCTCTCCGTCGTTGGCGCGCAGGAAGGCCACGCGGTCGAGCAGCCCCCTGCCCCGCTCGCCCAGCTTCAGGGCGGCCAGGCCTTCGCTGCGCACCTGGTCGGCCAGGGCCCCAGCGATCAGGGCAGGGTCGGGCCTGTCGATGATCTTCTCGTCGACGACCAGCTTACCCAGGCGCAGCAGGCGCTTGGCGCGCAGCTTGCCGCCGCCGCTGGTCTCCAGCCGGTCCTCAGCCACGAGGCGGTCGGCGAAGGCGGCGCGCAGGGCGTCCTCGTCCAGGGGCGCGGCCAGCAGGATACGGTCGCGGGCGTCGCCGCCGCCCAGCTCGCCCACCGCCAGCCAGGTCTCGCGGGCCAGGGCGTCGGTCGGCTCCAGATAGACGCCGCGACCGCTGGCCAGCTGGTATTCGCCAGGCTTGCCCCGCGCCCGGGCCACCCGTTCGGGATAGGCCTCGGCCAGCAGCAAGGCATCGTCCAGGGGTTCCGCGCCGCTGGGCTTGCCGGCCTGGCGCGACCAGCGCTCGGCCAGAGCGCGGGCGTCGCGGGCTCTCGGCGTGCGGTCGCGGCCGAAGCCCTCCAGCCGCTGGCGTAGGTCAACGCCCCGGCCGCCCAGGCCCTGCTCGCTGAGCACGGCGGCGATCTCGGCGGCGCGGTGGGCCTGGCCGGAGGCGGCGGCGCGGGCGACCATGTGGGCCAGCCTGGGGGCGAGCGGCATGTTCGACAGCGCCTTGCCGTGCGCGGACAGGCCGCCGTTGGCGTCCAGCGCCTGCAAGCGATTGAGCAAAGAGCGCGCTTCGCTGAAGGCGGCCTTGGGCGGCGGGTCGAGGAAGGCCAGCCCCTCGGCGTCCTTGGCGCCCCAGCGGGCGAGGTCCAGCGCCAGGCGCGACAGGTCGGCCTCCAGGATCTCCGGCCGGGCGAAGGCCGTCAGGGCGCGGGTCTCCGGCTCGTCCCACAGGCGGTAGCAGACGCCGGGCTCGACGCGGCCGGCGCGCCCCCGGCGCTGGTCGGCGGCGGCGCGGGCCACCCGCACCGTCTCCAGCCGGGTCAGGCCGCTGGACGGGTCGAAGCGCGGCACGCGGGAGAGGCCCGCGTCGATCACCACGCGCACGCCCTCGATGGTCAGGCTGGTCTCGGCGATCGAGGTGGCCAGCACCACCTTGCGGCGGCCGGCCGGCGCGGGCTGCACGGCCCGGTCCTGCTCGGCCGGATCCAGCGCGCCGTACAGGGGAGCAAGATCGACGTCAGGCCGGCGCAGGCGCTCGGCCAGCCAGCTCTCGGCGCGGCGGATCTCGCCCTGGCCAGGCAGGAAGACGAGGACGGAGCCGCTTTCCTCGGCCAGGGCCCGCTCGACGGCGCGACCGACCCGCTCCTCCAGGCGCTGGCGATCGTCGCGGCCCAGATAGCGGGTCTCGACCGGGAACATCCGTCCCTCGCTCTCGACGACCGGCGCATCGCCCAGCAGGGCCGAGACGCGGGCGCCGTCCAGCGTGGCCGACATCACCAGGATCTTCAGGTCGTCGCGCAGCAGGCCCTGGGAATCGCGCGCCAGGGCCAGGCCGAGGTCGGCGTCCAGGCTGCGCTCGTGGAACTCGTCGAAGATCACGCAGGCGACGCCGTCCAGGCCCGGGTCGTCGAGAATCATCCGTGTGAAGACGCCCTCGGTGACCACCTCGATGCGGGTTTTCGCCGACACCTTCGACTGCAGGCGCACGCGGAAACCGACGGTTTCGCCGACGCTCTCGCCCAGGGTCTGGGCCATGCGCGAGGCGGCGGCCCGGGCGGCCAGGCGCCGGGGCTCCAGCATGACGATCTTGCCGCCGCCGACCCACGCTTCCTCCAACAGGGCCAAGGGAACGGCCGTGGTCTTGCCCGCGCCGGGCGGCGCCACGAGAACGGCGGTCTCGCGGTCGGACAAGGCGCCTTTGAGCGCGGGAATGGCCTGAAAAATGGGCAGCATCGCGCCCGGCTTTAGCTGGGCTGGGGATCAACGCCAAGCAGGACTGGACTAGCCTCGTCGGCGGAGAACATTTACGCGCTTCGGCGGCGCGGCCTTGACCCCATGCTCATAAACGGGTCACCGTCCGCAAAATTTTCCAAAGGCGACCCCCGGGGGGGAGTCTTGCCTATCCAGGAGGAACTATGTGGCGCGTTAAATCGCTTGATGCGATCCTTGCGACGGCTGAGAAAAAATCCCTTCATCGCTCGCTCGGACCGATCCAGCTGACGCTGCTGGGGGTGGGCGCCATCATCGGTACGGGGATCTTCGTCCTGACCGCCGCCGCCGCCCAGAAGGCCGGCCCCGGCATGATGTGGAGCTTCGTGATCGCCGGCGCCGTCTGCGCCATCGCCGCGCTCTGCTACTCCGAACTGGCCTCGATGGTCCCGGTCTCGGGCTCGGCCTACACCTATTCCTACGCCGTGATGGGCGAGCCGCTGGCCTGGATGGTCGGCTGGGCCCTGATCCTGGAATACGCCGTCGCCGCCAGCGCCGTCTCCGCCGGCTGGTCCGGCTACTTCCTCGGCCTGATCGAGAACGCCCTGGGCTTCCAGTGGCCCGCCCTGCTGAAGGCCGGCCCGGCCTGGTCGATGAACGGCTTCATCCCGGTGGCCGACTTCAGCGTCGGCATCGTCAACATCCCGGCCATCCTGGTGGCGCTGGCCGTGACCGGCCTGCTGGTGCTCGGCACCACCGAAAGCGCCCGCGTCAACGCCGTGCTCGTGGCCATCAAGGTCACCGCCCTGACCGCCTTCATCGTGCTGACCATCCCGGTCATCAAGAGCGGCAACTTCTCGCCCTTCGCCCCCAACGGCTGGTTCGGCCCCGAAGGCACCAGCGGCATGGGCATCGTCGGCGCCGCCGCCTCGATCTTCTTCGCCTATGTCGGCTTCGACGCCGTGTCGACCGCCGCCGAAGAGACCAAGAACCCGCAGCGCAACGTTCCGATCGGCCTGATCGGCAGCCTGGCGCTCTGCACCGTCTTCTATCTGCTCGTCGCCGCCGGCGCGATCGGCGCCATCGGCGCCCAGCCGGTGTTCGGCGCCGACGGCTCGGCCGTCCAGCCCGGCTCGGCCGCCTTCCAGGCCGCCTGCGCCCTGGCCGACAACAGCGGCCGCCTGGTCTGCTCGAACGAAGCCCTCGCCCACGTCCTGCGCGAGATCAACTGGCCGGTGGTCGGCAACCTGCTGGGCCTGGCCGCGAACCTGGCCCTGCCCTCGGTCATCCTGATGATGATCTACGGCCAGACCCGCATCTTCTTCGTCATGGCCCGCGACGGCCTGCTGCCGGAGAAGCTCGCCACCATCCACCCGAAGTTCAAGACGCCCTACATCGTGACCATCGTCACGGGCATCTTCGTCGCCATCGCCGCCGCCTTCTTCCCGGTGGGTCAGCTGGCCGACATCTCGAACTCGGGCACCCTGTTCGCCTTCTTCATGGTGGCGATCGCTGTGATGGTGCTGCGCGTGAAGGACCCGAACCGTCCGCGTCCGTTCAAGACCCCGCTGGTGTGGGTCGTGGCTCCGCTGGCCATGGTCGGCTGCGCGGCGCTCTACTTCAACCTGCCGGCCGAAGCCATGCTGGTCCTCCCGATCTGGGGCGCCATCGGCATGGTGATCTACCTGGCCTACGGCATCCGCAAGAGCCACCTCGGCCGCGGCCTGATCGACGTGCCGGAACTGGCCGCCGACGCGCCGGCCGGCCCCGTTCCGCCGATGCCGGGCGCCCCGGCCCCGGGTTCGCCCGAGGAACGGTCTTGATCTCGAGACAGTAGTCTCTAGTTCAGACGGGCGGGAACTTCGGTTCCCGCCCGTTTTCGTTTGGAGCCGACACCTTGACCACCCAGTCGCCCATCGGCGCCGTCATCGCCCCGGTCACGCCGCTGCAGCAGAACTGCACGATCGTCTGGTGCTCGAAGACCAAGAAGGCCGCGATCATCGACCCGGGCGGCGAGGTCGACCGCCTGCTGCGCGCGCTGAACGACCAGGGCCTGACGCTGGAGAAGATCTGGATCACCCACGGCCACATGGACCACGCCGGCGGCGCGGCCGAGCTGAAGGCCAGGACCGGCGTGCCGATAGAGGGCCCGCACAAGGACGACCAGTTCTGGATCGACCGCATCCAGGAAAGCGGCGAGATGTACGGCGTGCCCGAGGCGCGCATCTTTGTGCCCGATCGCTGGCTGGAGGACGGCGACGTCGTCACCCTGGGCGAGACGGCTTTCGAGGTCCTGCACTGCCCGGGCCACACGCCGGGCCACGTGGTCTTCTTCCACCGCGAGACCAAGTTCGCCCAGGTGGGCGACGTGCTGTTCCAGGGCTCGATCGGCCGCACCGACTTTCCGCGCGGCAACCACCAGGACCTGATCGACGCCATCACCGGCAAGCTGTGGCCGCTGGGCGACGACATCCGCTTCGTGCCGGGTCACGGCCCGATGTCGAGCTTCGGCGCCGAGCGCCGCACCAACCCCTTCGTCGGCGACCGCGCGGTCGCGGCCATGAAGGGCCCCGGCTACACGGCTCCGGTGAACCGCTCGCCGGGGTGAACGCCTCTACTGACGCGGCGGCGGGCCGCCGGCGGGGGCTGGACGGAGCTCCTCGCCCGTCAGCTTGCCGTCGCCGTCCTTGTCGGCGGCCCCGAACTGGGTCCGGCTGGCGGCCAGCGCCTCGTCCCTGGTGATCCGGCCGTCCTTGTCGGCGTCCTGGGCGGCCAGCTGGGCCAGCATCCGGCCGCCGAAGCCGCCTCCGCCGGGGCCGCCCTGCCCCTCGCGCTGGACGAAGCGCTGCTTGATCGCCTCCAGCTCGGCCGCGTCGATCACGCCGTCCTTGTTGGCGTCCATGCGCTCGAAGCGCTGCAGGGCGAAGGCCTCGTACTCGGCGGCGGTGACCACGCCATCGCCGTCGGCGTCCGGGCCGCGCATGCCGGAACCGGGCTGGCCGGAACCAGGCTGGGCATGGGCCGCGGCGGCCCCCAGCAGCGACAATCCAAGGACGGCGCAAACGAGTCGGTTCATGAAGACGCTCCGTGGCGATTTGACGCTAGAGGGCCACGATCAGGTTGCGCGCCTGTTGCAAGCATGAAATCTGACGGTGACAGGGGCATGAAAGGACCATCGGCATGGAGACCTCCCCGACCACCGCCTCGTCCGCCGCCGTCGCGGACACCGCCAAGGGCGCCGGCGCCCGCATCCTGATCGTCGACGACGATCCGGGCATCCGCGACGTCGTGTCCGATTTCCTCGTCCGCCACGGCTATGTCGTCGACACGGCCCAGGACGCGCGCACCATGGAACAGGCCCTGGCCAAGGGCCCGGTCGACCTGGTGGTGCTCGACGTCATGCTGCCGGGCGAAGACGGCCTGGCCATCTGCCGCCGCCTCGCGGCCCAGGACGGCCCCGCGATCATCATGCTCTCGGCCATGGGCGAGGAGACCGACCGCATCGTCGGCCTCGAACTCGGCGCCGACGACTACCTGCCCAAGCCGTGCAACCCGCGCGAGCTGCTGGCCCGCGTGCGCGCCGTCCTGCGCCGCCGCACCGAGCCGCGCTCCAGCGACGACAGCATGGGCGCGGCCTGCGAGTTCGCCGGCTGGCGCCTCGACCTCGTCCGCCGCGAACTGCGCTCGCCGCAGTCGGTGGTGGTCAACCTCTCCAGCGGCGAGTTCTCGCTACTGCGCGCCTTCGTCGAACGCCCGCAGCGCGTGCTGACCCGCGACCAGCTCCTCGACCTCGCCCGGGGCCGCGACAGCGACGCCTACGACCGCGCCATCGACGTCCAGATCAGCCGGCTGCGCCGCAAGCTGGACGACGGCGGCGGCGGCGAGCTGATCCGCACGATCCGCAGCGAGGGCTACATGTTCACGCCCAAGGTCACCCGCACGCCATGAAGTTCGCCGTCCCGGGGCGCGGCGGCGCGCCCCTGTTCGCCCAGGCCCTGGGACTGGCGCTCGTCACCCTGGTCGCTACGATCCTGATCTGCGTGGCGGTCGTGTTCAACGTGCCGCCGCCGCCGCCCGAGCTGTACAAGCTCAGCGAGATCAGTCGGGCGCTGAAGTCCGGCCAGACCGTGCATCCGCGCGACGGCCGGCCGCTGCTCGTCCGCCACCGCACCAGCATCAAGCCCGACGGCGAGGACTCCCAGCGCCGCGCCGAGTTCAAGGCCGCCATCGGCCGCGAGCTGAACGTGCCCGTCGACCGGATCTCGATCCGCACCGAGAACGGCCCCCGCTTCTTCGTCCGCACGGCCCGCCAGAAGGGTCCGCCACCGCCTCCGCCCGGTCCTGGTGGTCCTGGTGGTCCTGGCGGCCCGGGCGTCTTCAACGGCCTGGGCGGTCCCGGCGGCCCGCCGCCGCCCCCCGGCGCGATCACCCCCGCCGAACGCATCGCCGCGGTGATGCGCGACGAGCCCTTCCTGTTCGGCGACTTCCAGCTGGGCATTCGCCAGTCGGACGGCCGCTGGGTGGTGGTCGAGCCCAAGTTCACCGTCCTGCGCGACACCTGGCAGGTGCGGATCCTGCTGATCCTGGCCCTATCGGCGGCCGCCGTGTCGCCGCTGGCCTGGCTGTTCGCCCGTCGCCTGGCCGGTCCGATCACCGCCTTCGCCGCCGCCGCCGAACGCCTGGGCCGCGACCCGCGCGCGCCGCCGCTCAGCCTGTCGGGTTCGGCCGAAGTGGCCGCCGCCGCCAACGCCTTCAACGAGATGCAGGAGCGCCTGCGACGCTACGTCGAGGACCGCACCGCCATGATCGGCGCGGTGGCCCACGACCTGCGCACGCCCCTGACCCGCCTGCGGTTCCGCATCGAGACCACGCCCGACGACGTGCGCGGCAAGCTCGAAAGCGACATCGACCAGATGGAGGCGATGATCTCGGCCACCCTGGCCTTCGTGCGCGACACCAGCCGTCCTGCCGAGCGCACCAAGCTGGAGCTGGCCTCGCTGCTGGAAAGCGTCATGGACGAGGCGGCAGAGACCGGCGGCGACGCCACGGCTGAGGAAGGCGACAAGATCGTCATCGAGGGCGACCCGATCGCGCTGAAGCGCCTGGTCACCAACCTGGTCGAGAACGCCCTGAAGTACGGCGGCGCCGCGCGCGGCCGGGTCTACAGCCAGGCGGGCAGCGCGATCCTGGAGATCGACGACAACGGCCCCGGCGTGCCCTCGGCCGAGCTGGAGCGCGTTTTCGAGCCGTTCTTCCGGGGCGAGCCGTCGCGCAACCGAGAGACCGGCGGCATCGGCCTGGGCCTCGCCGTCGTCCGCTCGCTGGCCCGCGCCCATGGCGGCGACGTGACCCTCCTGAACCGTCCCGAGGGCGGCCTGCGGGCCCGCGTCACGCTGCCGGCCTGAGGCTTGTTGCGGCCGCGCAATCAAGCACGGCCGTGACGACATAACCGCGCAACGCCACGGCGCTTCAAGCGATGGCAAGGAGCCCCTTTCCATGACCGCACGCGCCGCCCTGCCCTTCCTGGCCCTCGCCGCCCTCAGCGTCGCCGCGTGCGGCCACGCCCCACCGGACGGCCCGGGCGGGCGCGGTCCCGGCGGTCCGGGCGGGCGTCCAGGTTTCGACGGCGGCCCGCCTCCGGGCGAAGACGGCCCCGGCGGCCCGCGCATGGGCGGCGGCAAGCAGGTGTTCATCAGCCCGGCGGGCGAGCCGTTCCGCGCCGATGCCGGCCAGCCCTACCCGGTGGCCCTTTGGTTCGCGGGCGCCGACGCCGACCACGACGGCGTGCTGACCCGCGAGGAGTTCGTCGCCGACTCCCTGCGCTTCTTCGACAGGCTGGATGCCGACAAGTCGGGCGTTCTCGACGGCTTCGAGGTCTCGGCCTACGAGCGCAACATCGCCCCGGAGATCGTCCAGGCCTCGGCCATGCCCCAGCAGGCCCCGCCGTCCGGCGGCGGTCCCGACGGCGGTGACGGCGAGGGTCCGCGCCGCCGCCGCGACGGGGGTCTTGGCAACATGCTGCTGGGCGCCACGCCCTACGCGCTGCTGGCCGAGCCCCAGCCGGTGATGGGCGCCGACGCCGATTTCAATCGCCGCGTCACCCGCGACGAGGCGACCCGCGCGGCCAACGCCCGCTTCAAGCTGCTCGACAAGGACGGCGACGGCCGCCTGACCCTGGCCGAACTGCCCCAGACCCGGATGCAGCGCATGCTGAACGGCGAGGACGAGCCCCGCGAAGGCGGCCGGCGCGGCAACGGCGGCCGCCGTCCGCCGCGGTAGGGCTCAAGCACACCAATTCACAGTCTCACCGAGCATCCCCGTGAAGACGGGGATCTGACGGTTTTGGGTCTGGAAAGTCCGCCCCTCACCCCGCCACGACGCCGGCGATGATGTTGATGCCCAGCGCCAGGATCGCGGTGTTGTAGAAATAGGCCGTCACCGCGTGAGCGGTGACCAGGTTGCGCAACGCCCCGGTGCGCACGTCGTTGTCGGAGACCTGGAAGGTCGCCCCGATGCTGAAGGCCAGGTAGACGAAGTCCTTGTAGGTGCGGGCCGGCTCGCCGGGAAAGCCGAACCCGCCCTTCCCCGCCCCCGCGCCGAAATGGCGGTGGGCGTAGTGCAGCACGAACACCGAGTGCAGCACGATCCACGACAGCACCAAGGTCACCCCCGCGCAGGCCGCCGTCAGGTTCTTGACGAAGCCGGCCTGCGAGCGCGCGCCGATCATCGCCGCCACCACCGCGGCCAGGCTGGCGGCGATGGCCGACAGCACGATCAGCAGGATCAGCGAGCGCCCCTCGTCCTCCGCCGCGGCCTTCGCCCGGAGGCCCGCCTCGTCGGTGGTGAGGAACAGGCGCCACAGCAAAACGGCGTAGATCGCGGCGCCGACGTCCCAGCCGATCAAAATATGCGTGCTTTCGGGCAGATTTATCTGGCGGGCGAAAAGCCACCCGAAAAGCCCCGCCAGAACACCGACAAAGAGCCTCCAGTGCCTTGTAATTAATGAGGATTTACCACCTTCCAAGGTGCTCTTGCGCATCGCTCTCAGCCTGCCTTTTCCCCAGACAATCGTCCTTAACGCTGCATTTGTCTCGCCTGACACGTGAAACCGAACTCGGCTTCACCGGTTACTTCACCGGAACACTGGAACGACGCCATGACCGACCCCGACGCACCGCCTCCGCTGGAGCCGCAAACGCCGGACGATCCGCCGGGCTCTACGCCCGATGAAGTCCCGCTTGAGCCGCCTCCTGTGCAGCCGGGCGACGATCGGCCCTATGGCGCCGCTTCGGCCCCGTTCCCTCCCGTTACCAGTCCCGATTAGGAGCAAGACATGGACCTCGACAGCGAACGGCCCCGCGGCCGCCGAGGCTTCGCCGCCATGGATCCGGAACGTCGCCGCGAGATAGCTCGCAAAGGCGGCGCCAGCGTCCCCAGTGAGAAGCGCAGCTTCGCCAAGGACCGCGATCTGGCCGCCAACGCCGGCCGCAAGGGCGGTTCTTCGTCGCGTGGCGGCGGCCGCCTCGGCGCTCGCGACCTCTAGGAATGCCGCGGCCGAGGGGGGGACGGGCGACGCAGCCGACGGTGGTGGCGCACGTATCAGGATTTTAGGGCCCGGATCGGTTTGCCGATCCGGGCTCTTGGGCTGTCCGCCATCCAGCGGCCGGCCGCGACTTCTTCTTTCCGCTCCCGAGATCGATCTCAGGAGCGAAGCGCGAAGACGCCGAACGCCGGCGCCTCGCTGATCCAGCGCGCCTCGACGCGCCATCCGGCCTGATCCGCCATCGCGGCGAAGGCGTCCGGGTCGTACTTGTAGGAATTCTCGGTGTGGATCGTCTCGCCGGCCGCAAACGCGATCGGCGTACCGGCGATCTCGACGGTCTGGTCGCGCAGGCTGACCAGGTGCATCTCGATCCGGCTCTCGACGGTGTTCCACACGGCCCGATGCGCGAAGGCGTCCAGGTCGAAGGTCCCGTCCAGCTCGCGATTGATGCGGACCAGCAGGTTCTTGTTGAACGCCGCCGTCACGCCGGCCGCGTCGTCATAGGCCGGGATCAGCACGTCCTCGCCCTTGGCGATGTCGGCCCCGACCACGAACAGCGCCCCCGGCCCCAGCAGCTCGCGCGCCGCGGTCAGGAAGGCGATCGCCTCGTCCGTGGGGAAGTTGCCGATCGTCGAACCGGGGAAGAAGCCGACCGTCGGCCGCCCGCGCGCCGCCGCCGGCAGACCCAGCGGGTGGGTGAAGTCGCCCACGGCCGGCGCCACCGTCAGCTTCGGATAGTCGGCGCGGATCGCGGCGGCCGCGGCGTCCAGGGCCGAGGCGCTGATGTCCATCGGCGCGTAGACGCCCAGTTGCGGCGCGGCGTCCAGCACGATGCGGGTCTTCGTGCTGGCCCCGCTGCCGAACTCGATCATCGCCGCGCCCTCGGGGATGCGGGCGGCGATCTCGGGGGCGATGCGGCGCAGCAGCGCGGTCTCGGTGCGGGTCGGATAGTACTCCGGCAGCACCGTGATCTCTTCGAACAACCGCGAGCCCTCGGCGTCGTAGAAGTACTTGCTGGGCAGGCTCTTGGTCTGGGCGGTCAGGCCCGCCAGCACGTCGTCGCGCAATCCAGTGTCCATGATCAATTCACGCCGGCCCGCCCCGTCGCGCGCCAGGCGCACGCCCGAGAACATCCAGCGCTGGCCGGGATGGAAGAAGTTGCGATAGCTGGCCCGCGCATGACCCGGCGGGGTGGCGGCCGCGCCGCCCCGCAGAACCATCTGGTTGACCATGAACTTGCCGTTGTACTCGCCCAGCGCCCCGGCCCCGGGACGGAAACCGGGATAGGCGGCATAGGCGCTGGCGGTCCACTGCCAGGCCTCGCCCGACATCTGGCGCAGGCCCTTGCCCGAGCGCGCGGCGGCTTCCCACTCGGCCTCGGTGGGCAGTCGCGCGCCGGCCCAGGTCGCGAAGGCGCAGGCCTCGTAATAGCTGACGTGGGCGACGGGCGCGGCCGGATCCAGCGGTCGCACGCCCGACAGCCCGAACTCGCTCCAGGCGCCGTCCTCGTCCTGGCGCCAGTAGAGCGGCGCGCGCCAGCCCTGCTCCTGCACCATGGCCCAGCCGTCCGACAGCCAGAACTCGGCCCGCTCGTAGCCGCCGTCCTCGATGAAGCCCAGCCACTCGCCGTTGGTGGTCAGGCGGTCGGCCAGGCGGAACGGCTCGAGGAACACGCGATGGCGCGGCCGCTCGTTGTCGAAGGCGAAGCCCCGCTCCTCGGCGCCGATCGTCTCCACCCCGCCCTCGAAGCCGACAAAGCCCAGCGCGGGTGCGGCGGCGCGCGGCGGATCGGGACGCTCGCGATAGGCCGGCGACAGCGGCGACTGGGCGAACAGGTGCTGGATGTCCATCAGCAGCAGTTCCTGGTGCTGCTCCTCGTGGGCCAGACCCAGTTCGAGCCGCTCCAGGATCTCGGGCGACAGCGCGCCCGACAGCAGGCGGGCCATGGCCTCGTCCACATGCCGGCGATAGGCGCCGACCTCGGCGCAGGACGGCCGGGTCAGCAGGCCGCGCTGGGGCCGCGGCTGACGGGGGCCCATGGCCTCGTAATAGGAGTTGAAGATGTAGCCGAACGCCGGGTCGTAGGGCTTGTAGCCCGGGGCGTAGGGAGCCAGCAGGAAGCTCTCGAAGAACCAGGTCGTATGCCCCCTGTGCCACTTGGCCGGGCTGGCGTCGGGCATCGACTGCGCCGCCTGGTCCTCGGGCGACAGCGGCGCGGCCAGGGCCTCCGTGCGCTCGCGTACGGCGCGGTAGCGGGCCAATGGCGCGCCGGCAGTCTCAAAGGTCGAGGCCAGGACCAGGGTATCGTCGGGACTCATGCACGCTCCTGGCGCTGAAGGGCCGCGCGCGCGGGCCGCTGTCCAAAACGGATCGAGAGCTTGGGCGTTCCCGGTTTGGACGGCAAGGCGGTCTGCTGCCAGCATGGTGTCATCAGCGCTTCTCAATTCCTATTGAATTGATCTGATTTGATCCTCCCGCCTCGCGAGAGCGACAAGCAGGTCAAATCCGCTTCGCGCGGCCCCGTCTTGAAGAGTTCAGCGATGTCTTTCATCTCACCGCCCGATCCCGTCGGCGATCCGCCGATCCTGATCGTGCCTGGCCTCTACAACTCCGGCCCCGACCACTGGCAGAGCCACTGGCAGCGCGCCCTGCCCAGCGCCGAGCGCGTGGACCAGGTCGACTGGGAGCGCCCTACCCTGGGCGACTGGACCATCAGCCTGGCCGAGGCCGTGCGCAGCCGCCCCGGGGCGATCCTGGTGGCCCACAGCCTGGGCTGCGCCCTGGTCTGCCACCTAGCCCAGGTGACCGGCGGACGTGGCGTGCGCGGCGCCCTGCTGGTGGCGCCGGCCGACGTCAATCGCGAAGGTCCCGCCGGCCGCCTGCTGATCGGCTTCTCGCCGATCCCCCGCCCGCGCCTGCCCTTCCCCTCCCTGGTGGTGGCCAGCCGCGACGACCCCTACGTGGCCATCGAACGGGCCGAGGCCTTCGCCCGGGGATGGGGCTCGCGCTTCGTCGACCTGGGCCGGGCCGGCCACATCAACGTCGACTCCGGCCACGGCGCATGGCCGCGCGGCCGTCTGCTGCTGAACGAACTGATCCGGGCCACGGCCCCGGCCTCGCCTGCGGCCAGGGCCTGACAAAAGACGACCCCCGCGAACCGGGTTCGCGGGGGTCGTTCTTTACGCACACAGTCTTACGCGTACTGCACTGGTCCGGCTTCGCGATCCTCAGCGCTTTGCTCCAGCCTCCCTACGGGCGAGCGCGCTGTTCCGCGAAGTTCGAACCTGGGAGCCTCAGGCGGCGGCCTGACGGCTGCGCACGCGGCTCATCCAGTCTTCCGGATAGGTCTCGCGCACGACGATCGACTTGAACTGGCCGACCGGGATGCGGGCGGCGTCGCCCGGCTGCAGGTCGCGCGAGACCGAGTGGCCCGCGAATTCCTGGATGATCGTGATCACCTGGCTGCTGCCGGCGGCGTTCTCGATGAGGATCATGGGGGTGTCTCTCTCTGAGAGGGCTTGAGGACGCGTCAGAGGACGCGGCGTTCCTGGGGCAGGCTCTGGCGGGTCCAGGCGTCGATGTCGGCCGAGCTCTGGAAACGGCGGAAGGCGCCCTGGGTGTGGTCGGGGCAGTACGAGGCGCGCTTGCTGCTCGTCTCGCGGCCGCAGAAGCCGAAGTCGCCCGCGTCCGGATTGCCGATCGGCCAGCGGCACGAGTGCATCGACAGGTCGAGGATGCCCGCGGTAGGGGTCAGCTCTTCCATCACCGCCACCTGCGGGCGGGCCGGACGGGCCTGGGCCGGAGCGTTGGTGCGGGCTCGGGGAGCCTGGCGCGACACCCGGACGGTGACGGCGCGCTGGCGCACCGGGGTTTCGCGGACGGTGATGCCCAGTCGGTGGATCTTGCCGATGACGGCGCTGCGGCTGACGCCGCCCAACTGGCGCGCCACCTGGCTGGCGCTCAACCCTTCGAGCCACAACTTCCTGAGCGTGGCGGTACGTTCCTCGTTCCAGTCCATGACGGTTTCCGCTTCTTAAGGGTGCGGGATCAGCCCCCGCCCTTCTTCGGTAGAATCATGGTTAACGGCGGTCAAATTCTTCCGTGCATACCCACGGTTCTCGAAATCACATTTTTCTAGTGAATCTCGCTAGATAGCAGACGATGTCGCAGGGAGCCGTTTTGAACTGCGGCAAGACCTTGACCGAATAACGTCGTTCCGCGATGAATTCACGGGTCAGAAACCGGCTTGGATTTGAATGCGGCGCGGCGTCGCAAGCCTTGCGACATAACGCCTACGGGGATTGTGATGCGTACCCTCTCTGCCGTCGCCGCCGCGACGCTCTGCCTGTCCTTCGGCCTGGCCGTGACCGCCTGCTCGAAGGGCGGCGAAACCTCCGGCTCGGGCGCGGCCGCGCCGCCCGCCGCCCCGCCGCCGACGCCGGCCGAGAAAGCCGCGGCCCTGGCCGCCCTCCCCGCTCCGTACAACACCGGCGACCTCCTGAACGGCCAGAGCAAGTTCGCCCTCTGCCGTTCGTGCCACACGATCACCCAGGGCGGCCCCAACATGACCGGTCCCAACCTCTACGGCGTGTTCGGCCGCAAGGCCGGGACCCATCCGAAGTACACCTACTCGGACGCCGTCAAGAACGCCGGCTTCGCCTGGGACGCCGAGCACCTGGACCACTGGCTCGACAACCCGCGCACCTTCCTGCCCGGCACCAAGATGACCTTCGCGGGCCTGTCCAATCCCAAGGACCGGATCGACCTGATCGCCTATCTGAAGGTCGAGACCGGCTACCAGCCCGAGCCCCCGGCGACGACAGCCCCCGCCCCGACAGCCAAATGACGCCTCGCATCGCCCTCCTGACCCGGCTCTACGACGCCTACAACAAGGGCGATTTCGACGCCTTCTCGGCCGAGCTGGATCCCGCCGTCGACTGGCCCGACCAGATCGGCGGCGGCCGGGTCGTGGGGGTCGATGCGATACGGGCCTTCTGGGCGCGGCGCGACGGCATGGTGCGGGTCGAAGCCGCGCCGCTGGAATTCGTCACCCTGGAGGACGGCCGAGTGTCGGTTTCCACGAACCAGACGGTGCATAACCTTGAGGGTCGCCTCTGGTCGGACAGCTGCGTGCGACATATCTACACGTTCCAAGGCGAGCGCGTGTCGCGCATGGATATCGTCGAGCGTTTGGACGAGGCGTAACGATGGCGAAGGCTGAAGTGTTGCTGACCCGGCACTTCGATGCGACGCGTCGGCGCGACCTCGAGACGGTGGTCGCCCAGCTGCATCCCGACATCGCCTTCGCCAATGTGCTGGAAGGCGGCGAGGTCGTGGGCATCGAGGCCGCACGGGGCTATTTCGAGCGCCAGTTCGCCATGGCCGGCGTCGACATCAGCCTGATGCGCGTGCGCCGCCAGGCCGACGGCTGGGTCCACGCCGACGTCGAGATCGCCCTGCGCCGCCCCGACGGCCGCCTGTGGTCGCAGAACAGCGCCATCATCGCCTACCTGATCCGCGATGACCTGATCGTGGGGATAGACCCCCTGCCGGATCCGGGGACGCGCTAGACCGCCTTCGGCGCCCCCTCAGTCGCTACGCGACAGCTCCCCCAAAGGGGGAGCATCCCGCTGACCAGATCCTCCCCCTTTGGGGGAGGTGGCCCAGAGGGCCGGAGGGGGTCCTCCCCTACACCAGCAGATCCGCGCAGGCGTCCAGCACGGCCTCGGCGTCCAGCCGGTACTTCGCATAGAGATCCGGCAGGTCTCCCGACTGCCCGAACGTCTCCAGGCCGAGCGCCCGCAGACGGTGACCGTGCACCGAGCCCAGCCACGACAGCGTCGCGGGCGCGCCGTCGACCAGGGTCACAAGGCCCGCCTCGCGCGGCAGGTCGGCCAGCAGCCGCTCCACCGTCGAGACGCGCCTGGCGCCGTCCGTCCAGCGCGAGCGGCCGGCGGCGGTCCAGTCGCGGTGCAGCACGTCGGCCGAGGTGACGGCCAGCAGGCCCGCCCCCGGCTCGTCCTCCAGCAGGGCCGCGTGGGCCTCCAGCGCCTCGGGAGCCAGCGCCCCGCTGTAGACGATGGCCAGGCGCGCGTCGGGGGCCGGCGGCTTCAGCCAGTAGGCGCCCTCGACCACGCCGCCCTTCCAGGCCGCGTCCGAACGCTCGGGCTGGGCGATGGCGCGGGTGGAGAGACGCAGGTAGGTCGAGCAGCCGTCGGCGGCCTGGATCCGCTCGAAGGCGTGGGCCATCAGCACCGCCGTCTCGTCGGCGAAGGCGGGCTCGTAAGCGTCCAGCCCCGGCTGGCTCATGCCGATCAGCGGGCTGCCGATCGACTGGTGCGCGCCCCCTTCGGGGGCCAGGGTCAGGCCCGAGGGCGTGGCCACCAGCAGGAACCGGGCGTCCTGGTAGCAGGCGTAGTTCAGGGCATCGAGGCCGCGGGCGATGAAGGGATCGTACAGGGTGCCGACCGGGAACAGGCGCTCGCCGAACAGCGGCGCGGTCAGGCCCAGCGCCGCCAGGGCGATGAACAGATTGTTCTCGGCGATGCCCAACTCGACGTGCTGGCCGGTCTCGCCCATCGACCACACCTGGGCCGAGGGGATGCGGCGGCGCTTGAAGACGTCCTCGTGAGCCCGGCGATGGAAGACCCCGCGCCGGTTCACGAAGCCGCCCAGGTTGGTCGACACCGTCACGTCCGGCGAGGTGGTCACCACCCGGCCGGCGAACTCGTCCTTGCGGGCGGCGATGTCGAACATGACCTTGCCGAAGGCGGCCTGGGTCGACTGCTCTCCGGTCCCGGCCACGGCGGCCAGCAGTTCATCCTGCGTCGGCGTCGCCACGGTCGCCGCCGTATAGTTGCGGTCATTGGCGACCGCGAAGGGCGCGCGGGCCACCAGGCCCTTCAGCGCCGTGCGCTCGGCCGACGACAGGCCCGACAGCGCGTCCCACTCCTCGCCCTCGACCACGCCCAGCCGCTCGCGCAGCTCGGCGATCTGGGTGGGGTTCATCAGGCCCGCGTGATTGTCCTTGTGGCCCTGGAACGGCAGCCGCAGGCCCTTGACGGTGTAGGCGATGAAGAACCGGGGAGCATCGTCGCGCGAGGCCCGCTCGAAGGCCTCCAGGATCGTCTCCAGGCAGTGGCCGCCCAGCTCGGTCATCAGCTCGCCGAGGTCGACGTCCTTGTAGCTCGCCACCAGCGCCAGGGCGTCGGCGTCGCCGGCCAGGTCGGCGGCCAGGCGCTCGCGCCAGGCGGCCCCGCCCTGGTAGGTCAGGGCAGAATAGAGGTCGTTGGGCGCGGTCTCGATCCAGGCCTTCAGCGCCGCTCCGCCGGGCCGCTCGAAGGCTTCCCGCTGGCGCTTGGACCACTTCAGGGTCTCGACGGTCCAGCCGGCGGCCTCGAATATCTCGCCGTAGCGGGTGAACATCCGGTCCTTGGTCGTCGCGTCCAGGCTCTGGCGGTTGTAGTCGACGATCCACCAGGTGTTGCGCAGGTCGTGCTTGCAGGCCTCGATCAGGGCTTCGTAGATGTTGCCCTCGTCCAGCTCGGCGTCGCCCAGCAGCGAGATCATCCGCCCCATGCTCTCGGGCTTCACCGAGCCGCGCGCGGCCAGATAGTCCTGGGCCAGGGAGGCGAAGGCGGTGACCGCCACGCCCAGGCCCACCGAGCCGGTCGAGAAGTCGACGTCGTCGACGTCCTTGGTGCGCGAAGGATAGGACTGCGCGCCACCCAGGGCGCGGAAGGCCTTCAGCTTGTCCAGGCTCTGGCGGCCGAACAGGTGCTGGATGGCGTGGAAGACGGGGCTGGCGTGCGGCTTGACCGCCACCCGGTCCTGCGGCCGCAGCGCCTTCATGTAGAGCGCCGTCATCAGGGTTGTCATCGAGGCGCACGAGGCCTGGTGACCGCCCACCTTCAGCCCGTCGCGGCTTTCGCGAAGGTGGTTGGCGTTGTGGATCGTCCACGACGCCAGCCAGAGAATGCGTTCCTCGAGACGCCGCAGCAGCGCGATTTCCTGCCGCTTGGCCGTCAGAGACCCGTCAGCCATGCTTCCTCACCCGTTTATATGGGTGAGGTATGCCCCTCGCCCGCCTTTTCGCGCGCTTCATAGTCCTCGATCTGCCGCGCCGTCCACTCCGGAGATTTCGTGAAGCGTGCGAGCAGGTTGTAGAACACCGGAACGATGAACAGCGTTAGCAGGGTCGCCACGATCGCGCCGAAGAAGATCACGGCCCCGATCGTCTGGCGGCTTCCCGCCCCCGCCCCTGTCCAGAGAAGCAGCGGCAAGGCGCCCATGGCGGTGGCGATCGAGGTCATGATGATCGGGCGCAGGCGCAGGGCCGCCGCCTCGATCACCGCCTCGGTGACCTTCAAGCCCTCGTCGCGCAGCTGGTTGGCGAACTCGACGATCAGGATGCCGTTCTTGGCGGCGATGCCGATCAGGATGATCAGGCCGATCTGGCTGTAGGTGTTGATGGTCGAGCCGGCCATGACCAGGCCGAACAAACCGCCCAGCACCGCCAGCGGCACGGTCAACATGATCACCGCCGGGTGGATCCAGCTTTCGAACTGCGCGGCCAGCACCAGGAACACCAGCAGCAAAGCCAGGCCGAAGGCGATGGCGATGCCGCCCGAGCCTTCCAGATAGTCCTTGGCCTGGCCGCCCCACTTGATGCTGACGCCGGGCGTGGGGTGCTGGGCTGCCTGGGCCTGGAAGAAGCTGACCGCGTCCTCGACCGTATAGCCGGGCGAGAGCTGGGTGGTCAGGGTCACCGAGCGCAGGCGGTCGACGCGCGGGCGGTCGGGGGTGTCGCCCCGCAGCTCGGTCTTGACCACCGTCGACAGCGGCACCAGGCCGCCGGCGTTGGTGCGCACCTGCAGCTTGTCGAGGTCGGCCACGCTGCGGCGCTGGTCCAGCTCGGTCTGCAGGATGACGTCGTATTCCTGGCCGTTCTTGATGTAGGTCGTCGCCTGGCGCGAACCGAACATGGTCTCCAGCGCCCGGCCCACGGCCTGGGCCGAGACGCCCAGGCTGGCGGCCTTGTCGAGGTCGATCTGCACCGACAGGCGCGGCGCGGTCGGCTCGTAGTCGATGCGCGGACGCGAGAAGCCCGGGTTCTCCTGGGCGGCGGCCAGGATCGGCTTCAGCCAATTGGACAGCTGCACGTAGTCGTTGCCGACGGCGATCAGGTCGACATTGGTGCCGCCCCCGCCGCCACCGCCCCCGCCGCGCTGGAAGGCGCCGCGAACGCTGGCCACGGCGCGCACGCCGGTGATCTTCGACAGGTCCTTGTTGAGCTCCGCCGCCACGTCGTCGGCGGTCTTGTCGCGCTCGCCCCAGCCCTTGAGCACCACGACGCCGTTGCCCGAGTTGAACTGGCTCTGGCCAAAGCGCGGGATGGTCAGGATGGTGCGCTCGGCGATGCCGTCCTCGCGGTAGCGGGCCATGATCTTCTCGATCTTGGCGCCGATGCCGGCGGTGTAGTCGAAGCCGGCGCCTTCCGGCGCGCTGATCTGGATGTCGACGCGGCCGCGGTCCTCGGCCGGCACCAGTTCCTTGGGCAGGCTGACGAACAGCAGGGCCGCGAAGCCGGCCAGCAGGATCACCGCCCCGCCTGCGGCGAAGCTGGCGGCTCGAACGCCCAGCAGGCTTTCCAGCGAGGCGCGGTAGCTGTCCTTCAGCCGGTCCATCGCCCAGTCCATGCGCTTGTTGAACCAGCCCCCGCCGTGCGCGGGCTTGAGCAGCTTGGAAGCCATCATCGGCGACAGGCTCAGCGCCAGCACGGCCGAGAATGCCACGGCGGCGGCGATGGCCACGGCCAACTCGACGAACAGGCGGCCGATATAGCCGGGCAGGAACATCAGCGGCGCGAACACCGAGATCAGCACGATGGTGGTCGCCACCACCGCGAAGAACACCTGGCGCGAGCCGCGCTGGGCGGCGATCAGGGCCGGCTCGCCCTCGTCCACGCGGCGCTGGATGTTCTCGACCACGACGATGGCGTCGTCGACCACCAGGCCGACGGCCAGCACCAGGGCCAGCAGGGTCAGCAGGTTCAGCGAAAAGCCCAGCGGGGCCAGCACGATGAAGGTCGACAGGATGCAGATCGGCGCGACGATCGAGGGGATCAGCGCCGAGCGCCAGCTGCCCAGGAAGATCAGGTTGACCAGCGCTACCAGGCCCACGGACATGCCCATGGTGATCCAGACCTCGTGGATGGCCTCGGCGGTGAACACCGAGTTGTCCACGGCCACCACCAGCTTGGTGCCGGGCGGCAGGGTCTGGTTGATGACCTCGACCTCCTTGCGGACGGCCTCGGAGATGGCGACGTCGTTGGCCTGCGACTGGCGCGTCAGGCCGATGCCAACCTGGTCGACGCCGTTGCCGCGGAACAGGCGCCGGCGCTCGTCCGGCCCTTCCTCGATGCGGGCCACGTCCGACAGGCGCAGCACGAAGCCGTTGCCGTCGGCGGCCCGGATCGGAAGGCGGGCGAAGTCGGCGGGCGTGGCGTAGGCGCGGGCCACCCGGATCGTGAAGTCCTTGGCGTTGCTTTCCAGCGAGCCGGCCGGCAGTTCCAGGTTCTGGGCGTTCAGCGCGTCCTCGACGTCGCTGACGGTGACGCCACGGGCGGCCATGGCGTCGGCGTTCAGCCAGATGCGCATGGCGTAGATCTTGGCCCCGAACAGGTTGGCCTGGGCCACCCCGTCGATGGTCGACATCCGCTCGACCAGGTAGCGGTCGGCGTAGTCGGCCAGCTCCAGCGGATCCAGCGTGGTCGAGGTCAGGTTCAGGATGATGATCGGCGAGGCGTCGGCGTTGGCCTTGGCGATCTGCGGTGGGTCGGCCTGGTCGGGCAGGTTGGCCGAGACGCGGCTTACGGCGTCGCGCACGTCGTTGGCGGCGGCGTCCAGGTCGCGGTCCAGGCGGAAGGTGATGCTGATCTGCGAGCGGCCGTCGCGCGAGGAGCTGTTGACGCGGTCGATGCCCTGGATGCCCGACACCTGGCGCTCGATCACCTGGGTGATGCGCTCTTCGATGACTTCGGCCGAGGCGCCGCGATAGACGGTCGAGATCGACACCACCGGCGGGTCGACGTTGGGCAGCTCGCGGATCGGCAGCGAGCCGAAGGCCGCCAGGCCGATGACGCACAGGATGATCGCCGCGACGGCGGCGAATACCGGGCGGCGGACGGAGATGTCGGAAAGCATCAGCCCGCCTTACGGTCCTGGCCGGGCTTGCCGCCCTGGCCGCCTTGACCGCCGGCCGGCTTGGCGACGTCGCGCACGGCGCCGCCGTCCTGCACGCGATTGAGGCCGTCGGCCACCACCACGTCGCCGGCCTTCAGGCCCGAGCGGATCTCGACGAAGCCGTCGGCCGTCAGACCGGTGGTGATGTTGGTGCGGCGGGCGACCTGGCCCTTCTCGCCCTTGGCGACGAGGAACACCGAGGCCTGCTGGCCTTCGAACTGCACGGCCGCTTCCGGCACGGCCAGGCCTTGGCGCACGCCCTGGTCGATGGCGACCTTGACCAGCATGCCCGGTTTCAGGCGGCCGCCCGGGTTGGGGAACTCGGCGCGGGCCTTGATGGCGCGGGTGGCCGCGTCGATGCGGGTGTCGATCTGGGCGATCTGGCCCTGGAAGGTCTCGCCCGGCAGCGCGTCGGGGCTGGCCTTGATCGGCAGGCCGTCGCGCAGGGTGGCCAGGTAACGGTCGGGCACCGAGAAATCGACGCGCACGATCGAGGCGTCGTCCAGGCTGACGATGGCGCCGCCCGGCGCGATCAGCGTGCCCGGGGCGACGTCGGAGATGCCGACGCGGCCGGCGAACGGCGCGCGGATCACGCGGTCCAGGCGCTGGGCCTTGGCCGAGGCCAGGGCGGCCTTGGCGCTTTCGTAGGCCGCCAGGTTCTGTTCGGCGGTGGCGCGCGGGGCGATGCCCTTGTCGGCCAGGGTCTTCCAACGGTCGTAGTTGCGCTTGGCCTGGTCCAGGTTGGCCTGGGCCTGGGCGATGTCGGCGGTTTCCTGGTCGTCCTTCAGCGTGACCAGGACCTGGCCGCGCGACACCAGCTGACCGTCGGTGAAGTGGACGGCGGTGATCAGCTCGGTGGTGTTGGAGGTGATGGTCACCGACTGGCGGCCCTTGGCCACGCCCAGCACTTCGATGCGGTCGGTGAACGGGCGCTGGGCCACGGCGACCTGCGAGACGGCCGTGGCGCGACCGCCCGGGCCGCCCTGCCCTTCGGCCTTGCCGCCCAGCAGCAGCTTTGCTCCGCCGGCCAGGATCATCAGGATCAAGGCGACTCCGGCCGCGATGAGGAAGAAGTGCCTGCGGATCACAAATACGCTCCGGCGCCGTTGAACCGGCGCCCTTAAGGTCTAGGTTGGGGCGACATATGACCCCACCCTAGACCTGCGTCTAGTGACACTAGAATTACGTGACATTTCAACTTTGAAACAGTTGCAAGCACTTGGCTTGACGTAACGTCGGTCGCCAAGCTTGGCCGTGCGTCTCTAGTCCGTGTAGCCCGGGGACTCGCGGTCCAGTCGGCGCAGGCAACCGGGCCAGGCCAGGCCGGCGATCATGCCCAGACCCATGCCGGTCTGGCTGCGAACCTCGGCCTGGGCTGCCTCCGGAGCGAGCAGCACGTGATCGCGCCCTGCGCTGAGGGCCATCACCTGCTGGGCGCAGGCGCGCTCCAGGAAGAACATCCCCAGCCAGCATTCGGCGGCCGTGCGGCCGGTGGCCAGGGTGCCGTGGTTGCGCAGCAGCATCAGCCGCTTGTCGGCGAGGTCGGCCACCAGCCGCTCGCGCTCGTCGAGGTTCAGGGCGATGCCCTCGTAGTCGTGATAGGCCAGCTGCGGCGTGACGATCAGCGCCTGCTGGCTCAGCGGCAGCAGGCCCTCGGCATGGGCCGCCACCGCCACGCCCTGGTCGGTGTGCAGGTGCATCACGAACTGGGCGTCCTCGCGCGCGGCGTGGATGGCCGAGTGGATCGTAAAGCCCGCCGGATTGATGAAGTACGGCGTCTTGTCGATGACGTTGCCGTCCAGGTCGATCTTCACCAGGCACGAGGCGGTCATTTCGCCGAAGAACATGCCGTAGGGATTGATCAGGAAGTGGTGCTCGGGCCCCGGGATGCGGGCCGAGATGTGGGTGAAGATCATGTCGTCCCAGCCGTGCAGGGCGACCAGGCGATAGAGGGCCGCCAGGTCGACGCGGGCCTGCCATTCGGCCTCGCTGACCTGATCCTTGATCGATGCGGCGATCGCGCCGGTTCCGTCGGCCATGACGCTTGCTCCCGTAAGTTATCGTTGTTGAGTTGAGCGTCGCGCCGACTGGCGCCGCCGTCAAGCGACCGTCGTTAGACGGGAACGTACTTGCCAGCGCCCTTCCCCCGTTGGACCGTCACCGCAGATTCGAAGACGGGGGATTGGCCGCATGTTGCCCTTGATCGGCGTGGGCGTGATCGTCCTGGGCTTCGCCCTGCGGTTCAATCCGCTGCTGGTGGTGGTCTGCGCCGCCATGGCCTCGGGCCTGGCCGCCGGCCTCGGCCCGCTGGAGGTGCTGGCCGCCTTCGGCAAGGCCTTCAACCAGAACCGCTATGTCAGCATCGTCTGGGTGGTCCTGCCGGCCATCGGCGTGCTCGAGCGATCGGGCCTGCAGGAGCGCGCCCGCACGGCGATCCGGGCCATGACGGCCGCCACCGCCGGGCGGATCCTGGTGGTCTACCTGCTGGCCCGCCAGCTGACCGCTGCCCTGGGCCTGATCTCGATCGCCGGCCACGCCCAGACCGTCCGCCCCCTCGTCGCCCCGATGGCCGAGGCCGCCGCAGAAGGCCAGACGCCGCTCGACGATGCGACCCGAGACGAGGTCAAGGCGATGAGCGCGGCCACCGACAATGTCGGCGTCTTCTTCGGCGAGGACATCTTCATGGCCATCGGCTCGATCCTGCTGATCGTCGGCTTCCTCGACCAGAACGGCCTGATCGTCGAGCCCTTGCACCTGTCGGTCTGGGCCATT
Source organism: Caulobacter vibrioides (assembly GCA_001449105.1). Lineage (GTDB taxonomy): Bacteria > Pseudomonadota > Alphaproteobacteria > Caulobacterales > Caulobacteraceae > Caulobacter > Caulobacter vibrioides_C. The sequence continues at coordinate 84,152 of LNIY01000150.1, forward strand.
CCCACGGCGATCGCCGCCTTCCTCGTGCATGGCGCGCGGCTGCTGCTGTTCGATCGCAAGCTCTCGAAGCGGGGCGCGCCCAAGCCCGAGGTGACGGCATGATCGGCCTGCCGCTCGTATACCTGCTGGCCGGGTTCATGTTCGCGGCCTTCGCCGTGATGAGCGCGGGCGACAGGAACAATCCCAAGCGCTGGGGCAACGCCGCCTTCTGGGGCCTGTTCGCGATCAGCTTCCTGTTCGGCGACCGCCTGGGCGACCTCGGCAACGGCTTCCTCGTCGTCGCCCTGGCGCTGCTGGCCGGCACGGGCCGCCTCGGCGTCGGCCAGCCGGCGACCACCACCGGCGAGGAGCGCGTAGAGCTGGCCCAGCGCTTCGGCCTCAAGCTCTTCCTGCCCGCCCTGCTGATCCCGGTGATCGTCCTGGTCGGAACCTTCGCCTTTAAGGCCCTGACCTGGGATGGCCGGCACGTCGTCGATCCCAAGCAGGCGACCCTGGTGTCCCTGGCCGTCGCCGCCGTCGTCGCCGCGATCCTGGCCCAGCGCCTGTTCAAGCAGCCGGCCGGCGCGCCGCTGCAGGAGGGCCGGCGGCTGATAGACTTGGTCGGCTGGGCCGCCATGCTGCCGCAGATGCTGGCCGCCCTGGGCGCGGTCTTCGCCTTGGCGGGCGTGGGCCAGACCATCGGCGACATCACCCTGGCGATCACCCCGGTCGACAGCCGCCTGGCCGTCGTCGTCGCCTATTGCCTGGGGATGGCGATCTTCACGGTGATGATGGGCAACGCCTTCGCCGCCTTCCCGGTGATGACCGCCGGCATCGGCCTGCCGCTGGTGATCGGCCGCTTCGGCGGCGACCCGGCCGTGGTCTGCGCCATCGGCATGCTGTCGGGTTTCTGCGGCACCCTGCTGACCCCGCTGGCCGCCAACTTCAACCTCGTCCCCGCCGCCCTGCTGCAGCTGAAGAACCGTTACGCCGTCATCCAGGCCCAGGCGCCGACGGCGGTGCTAATGCTGCTGATCAACATGGTCCTGATGTATGTCCTCGCCTTCCGCTGAGACCGCCGCCCGTTTCGCCCGGGCCGCCCTGGGCCACGTCGCCCGCGAGTACCCCAACAAGCTCGACCACGTGATGGCCGGCGACGCCGACGCGCGAGGGCCCCGCGCCCTGCACCCGATCTTCTTCGGCAGCTTCGACTGGCACTCGTGCGTTCACGGCTACTGGACCCTGGCCACCCTGCTGCGCCTGCATCCCCAGATCACCGAGGCCGCCGAGATCCGCGCCCTGTTCGACGACGCCTTCACGGCCGAAAAGGTCGCCGCCGAGGTCGCCTATCTGGCCCGCCCCGAAAGCCGCGGCTTCGAGCGGCCCTACGGCTGGGCCTGGCTCTTGAAGCTGCAAGCCGAGCTCCTCGCCCACGACGCCCCCTGGGCTACGACCCTGCAGCCCCTGGCCGACGTCTTTGTCGCCCGCTACCGCGCCTTCCTGCCGATCGCCGACTATCCGATCCGCGCCGGCGTGCACTCCAACACCGCCTTCGCCCTGGCCCTGGCCGCCGACTACGCCGACGCCAGCAAGGACACCGGGTTCCGCGCCCTGCTCGCGGCCAAGGCCGCCGCCTGGTACGGCGACGACCGCGCCTGCCAGGCCTGGGAGCCGTCGGGCGACGACTTCCTGTCCTCGGCCCTGGTCGAGGCCCTGGCCATGCGCCGGCTCCTGCCCGACACCTTCGCGACCTGGTTCGCCGCCTTCCTGCCGGAGCTCGCCGACCGCAAGCCCGCCACCCTGTTCACGCCGCCCAGCGTCAGCGACCGCACCGACGGCAAGATCGCCCACCTCGACGGCCTGTCCCTCTCTCGCGCCTGGTGCTGGCGCGCTGTGGCCAAGGACGCGCCTCCCGCCGTGGCGGCTGTGGCGCTGGAAGCGGCCGACCTGCACCTGGCCACCGCCCTGCCCCACGTCACCGGCGACTACATGGGCGAGCACTGGCTGGCGAGCTTCGCCCTGCTGGCGATGCTGGAGGGCTGAGCAAGATGCTCCCCCTGAAGGGGGAGCTGTCGCGGAGCGACTGAGGGGGAAGTGGCTGCTGACAGCCTGAGGTCAGCGGCGGCTGAAAACGTCCCCCCTCCGGCCCTCCGGGCCACCTCCCCCAGAGGGGGAGGATCATCTAAGTTGCCCCGCCGCCCGCAACCGGATTCGCCTGCCCGTGTCTCAGCTCCCCGTCGCCGACCTCACCGAAGCCCAAGCCGTCGAGGAGCTCGAACACCTCGCCGATGCGATGGCCGGCCACGACCTGCGCTACTATCAGGACGACGCTCCTTCGATCAGCGACGCCGAGTACGACGAGCTCAAGCGCCGCAACGCCGACATCGAGGCGCGTTTCCCGCACCTGGTCCGCGAGAACTCGCCGTCGCTGAAGGTCGGGGCCGCGCGCTCGGCGCAGTTCTCGCCGGTCGAGCACGGCGTGCCGATGCTCAGCCTCGACAACGCCTTCTCCAACGACGAGGCGAGCGAGTTCGACGCCCGCATCCGCCGCTTCCTGCGCATCGGCGCCGACGAGCCGGTGTTCTACACAGCCGAGCCCAAGATCGACGGCCTGTCGGCCTCGATCCGCTACGAGAAGGGCGTGCTGGTGCAGGGCGCCACGCGCGGCGACGGCCGCGTGGGCGAGGACGTCACCGCCAACCTCAAGACCATCGCCGACATCCCCCACCGCCTGAAGGGCTCGGGCTGGCCCGACGTGATCGAGATCCGCGGCGAGGTCTATGTGGAGCTGGAGGCTTTCGCGGCCTTCAACCGTGCCGCCGAGGAGGCGGGGTCCCGCACCTACGCCAACCCGCGCAACTTCGCCGCCGGCTCGCTGCGCCAGATCGACCCGAAGATCAGCGCCACGCGCCCCTTGCGCTTCTTCGGCTATGCCTGGGGCCTGGCCTCGGAGCCCTTCGCCGCCGGCCAGTGGGAAGCGCTGGAAAAGCTGGAGGAATGGGGCTTCGTCACCACCGCCCCGCCGGCCCAGAAGGTCGAGGGCGCGCAGGGCCTGCTCGACGTCTACGCCCATTTCGAGACCCTGCGCCCGCAGCTGCCCTTCGACATCGACGGCGTCGTCTACAAGGTCGACGACCTGGAACGGCAGCGCCGCCTGGGCTTCGTCTCGCGCTCGCCCCGCTGGGCCATCGCCCGCAAGTTCCCCGCCCAGCGCGCCAGGACGATCCTGGAAGCCATCGACATCCAGGTCGGCCGCACCGGCGCCCACACCCCGGTCGCGCGGCTGAAGCCCGTCACCGTCGGCGGCGTCTCGGTGACCAACGCCACCCTGCACAACGCCGACGAGATCGCCCGCCTCGACGTCCGCATCGGCGACACCGTCGTCCTGCAACGCGCCGGCGACGTGATCCCGCAGATCGTCGAGGTCGACGTCTCCGCCCGTCCGGAAGGCGCGCTCCCTTACGACTTCCCGCACGTCTGCGAATGCCCGCTGAAGACGGCCCTGACCCAGGAGATCAACGCCAACGGCGTAGAGTCCGTCGTCCGCCGCTGCACCGGCGAATTCGCCTGCCCGTTCCAGCGCGTCGAGCACCTGCGCCACTTCGTCTCCCGGCGCGCCTTCGACATCGAGGGCCTGGGTGAAAAGCAGCTCCAAGCCTTCTTCGACGAGGGCTGGATCAACGAGCCGGCCGACATCTTCCGCCTGGCCAAGGACGAGGAAAAGCTGGCCGCCCTGCGCGAACGCGACGGCTACGGCGAGACCTCGGTCAAGAACCTGGTCGCCGGCATCGACGCCCGCCGCACCATCGGCCTGGATCGGATGATCTACGGCCTGGGCGCCCGCGACATCGGCGAGACCACCTCGACCGTGCTGGCCCGCCACTTCGACACCTTCGCTGACCTGCAGGCCGCCTCCGAGGCCGCCGCCAAGGGCCTGCCGGGCGCGACCTATCTGGAGCTGTCGACCGCCGCCGGCGTCGGCCCCAAGGCGCTGGACCTGCTGGTCGAGGCCGGCCGCGCCGGCGTGCCCGCCGATCCCTGGCCGCAATCGGACGACCTGGAGCTGAAGATCGGCCAGGTGGTCCCCAAGCTGACCAAACCGGCCCGCGCGGCCCTGGCCCAGCGCTACGGAACCTGGGAAGCCTTCGCCGAGGGTCTCGCCGAGGCCGCCAAGGGCGCGCCGGGCGAGGACTACCTGCACCTGGCCGCCGTCGATGGCGTCGGCCCCGTCGCCGCCCAGTCCCTGGCCCGCTTCTTCGCCGAAGAGCACAATCGCCAGAAGGTCGAGAACCTGCTGGGAGAGCTCGACGTCCAGGCCGTGGCCAAGCCCAAGACCGACACCGCCGTGGCCGGCAAGACCGTGGTCTTCACCGGCTCACTGGAGAAGATGACCCGCGACGAGGCCAAGGCCCAGGCCGAGGCGCTGGGCGCCAAGGTCGCCTCGTCGGTGTCCAAGAAGACCCACCTGGTGGTGGCCGGCCCTGGCGCGGGTTCGAAGCTGAAGACCGCCCAGGACCTCGGCATCCAGGTGATGACCGAGGACGAGTGGCTGGCCCTGGTCGCCGGCTGATGAAGGTCGTCGCCATCGATTTCGAGACCGCCAACGAAACCCGGTCGAGCCCGTGCTCGATCGGCCTGGCCTGGATCGAGGACGGCGCGGTCGCGCGCGTCGACCACCACTACATCCGGCCGTGGGACATGCGGTTCGCGCCGTTCAACATCGCCTTCCACGGCATCGGCCCGAACCACGTGCGCGACGCCGACGAGTTTCCCGCCGTGCTCGACCGCCTGCGCGACGACCTGGACGGCGCGCTGGTGCTGGCCCATAACGCCGCCTTCGACATCAGCGTCATCCGCCGCACCTGCGAGCACTATGGCCTGACGCCGCCCGGTTTCGACTACATGTGCACCGTGCAGGTGGCCCGCAGCGTCTGGCCCAGCCTGCCGTCGCACAAGCTGAACGTCGTCGGGCGCCATCTCGGCGTGGACTTCAAGCACCACGACGCGGCCGGCGACGCCTATGCCTGCGGGAAGGTGGCCCTGGCCGCCGCGATCGAGACCGGCGCGGATCGCATCCACGACCTGCCCGGCCGCATCGGGCTGACGCTGGGACGGCTGAGCGAAGGCGCCTACGCCCCGTCGCAGAGCCGCCACCTGCCCCGAAAGGCCGCGCCGCCGCCACGCCCCGTGCTTCCGCCCGGCGCCGAGCGCCGGCTGGCGGGCCGCACCGTGGTCTTCACCGGCCAGCTCGACACCATGAGCCGCCCCGACGCCCAGGACCTCGCGGCGGCCATGGGCGCGCGGGTCGTGCTGTCGGTGACCAAGACCACCGACCTCGTCGTCGCCGGTCCCGGCGCAGGCGCCAAGCTGCGCACGGCTCGCGAGCGCGGGTTGCAGATCATGGATGAAGAGGCCTGGCTGGCGCTGGTGGGGTGACTTCAAGACCCTCCCCCTGAAGGGGGAGGTGGCCGGGAGGGCCGGAGGGGGAAGAAGCCAACCGCCCTTCCCACTCAGACTTCTACAGACACATCCCCCTCCGTCGCCTTCGGCGACACCTCCCCCTTCGGGGAGAGGGTTATTGAGCCAAAAACGCCGCCAGCCGGTTCTTCCACAGCACCGCCCAGGTGTGGCTGCCATGCCCCTTGGTCTTCTCGCTGGCCGGCAGCAGCACGAACTGGCCGCGCTTGAGCCGCTTCACCTCGCGCTCGGCGACGCCCAGCTCCGGCGGGTTGATGAAGTCGTCGGCCGAGTTGATCCAGAGGACCGGAACCTGGATCTTCTCCAGCCCCGCCGACGGGTCGTAGGTGCGCGAGGCGTCCACCTGGTAGAGCAGGTCGTTGGCGTCGAGGCCCGCGATCCGGCGGTTGAAGTCGGCCTCCAGGGCCTTGTCGGTCGCCTCGCGGGTCGGCAGGGCCAGCTGCATCGGCAGGGCCGAGGCGCCGGCGATGATCAGGAAGTCGGTCGCCGTGCGCAGGCCCTGCTTCGGTTGGTCCGTGTAGTCGCCGCCGTTCCAGGCCGGGTCGGCCTTGATGGCGTCCATGGTCATCTTGCGCCACATGCGGTTGCGGCCAGCGATCGCCACGGGCTGGCAGGCGAACGGCGCCAGCTTTTCGGCGAACCCCGGATAGGTCTCGCCCCAGACGAAGGCGTGCATGCAGCCCATCGAGGTGCCCATCAGGAGCTGCAAGCGATCGACCTTCAGCCCCTCGACCAGCAGTTGGTGCTGGGCCCGCACCATGTCGTCGTAGTCATAGTGCGGAAACTTGGCCTTCAGCCCGTCCGAGGGCTTGGAGGATTTCCCGTGGCCGACGCCGTCGGGCAGGATCACGTACCACTTGGCCGGATCCAGCAGGCCGCCCGGGACCAGCAGTTCGTCGGCGAACTGCGGCGAAAGGAACTGTTTGCCCGAGCCGCCCGTGCCGTGCAGCACCATCACCGCGTTGGTCACTCGCCCCTGCGCGTCGCGCCTGGGCTCGCCCAGCGTCGTGTAGTGCAGCCGCAGCTCCGGCAGGGTCTCGCCCGAGGCGAACCTGAAGTCCTTCACGACGAACTCGCCGTCTTTCGGCGCCACGGCCGGGGCGGCCATCGCCGAGGCGGAGGCCAGGCCGGCGCAGAGGGCCAGGCCGGCGGCGAACGAACGGATCATGTCTTTGCTCATACGCTGAGGGTTTCGAACACCTGACGCAGGCTGGCCTCGCGCGGCCCCTGCGAGCGGATCATCAGGAACTTGCCCGACCAGACCCCGGGGATGCTCCAGCTTCCCTCGACCTCGGTCCCGTCGTCGCTGACCGTACCGGCATAGAGCACATCGTGGTTCCAGCCGCCCGAGCCGTCATAGGTCTTGGTGAAGGTCACCGACGCCCCCGAGCGGCGGCCAAGCAGGGTGGCGAACACCTCGGCCACGCCGTACTCGTCGTAGGCGACCTCGTGCACCGAGCCGCTGACCCACGCGCCGCTTTCCAGCACCGTGGCGGTGAAGGCCACCGGCGCCGAGGCCTCGGGATAGGAATAGAGCCCCTGCCAGACGCCCGTCAGGTTGGCGGTCGCGTCGCTCACGGCTTTTCAAGCCGGGCCACGAGGCTGGAGGTGTCCCAGCGATTGCCGCCCATCTGCTGCACTTCGCCGTAGAAGCCGTCGATCAGCTTCGTCGCCTCCAGCGTCGCGCCGTTGCTGGCCGCCTCGTCCAGGGCGATGCCGAGATCCTTGCGCATCCAGTCGACCGCGAAGCCGAACTCGAACTCGCCGCGCGACATCGTCCCCCAGCGGTTCTCCATCTGCCAGGACTGGGCCGCGCCCTTGGAGATCGCCGCCAGCACGTCGTCGGTCGGCAGGCCCGCGCGCTTGGCGAAGTGCAGCGCCTCGGCCACGCCCTGCACCACGCCCGCGATGGCGATCTGGTTGCACATCTTGGTCAGTTGGCCCGCGCCCGACGGGCCCATGCGGCGCATGGCCTTGGCGTAGACGTTCAGCACCGGCTCGGCGGCGGCGTAGTAGCCCTCCTCTCCCCCGACCATGATCGTCAGCTGACCGTTCTCGGCCCCGGCCTGGCCGCCCGACACCGGCGCGTCAAGGAAGCCCACGCCCCTGGCGGCGCAAAGCTCCGCCATCTCGCGCGCCACCTTGGCCGAGGTGGTGGTGTGGTCGACGATGATCGCGCCGGCTTCCAGCGCCGGCAGGATTTCCGCCACCACGGCGCGGACGTCGTCGTCGTTGCCCACGCACAGGGCGACCAGCTGCGCGCCCTTCGAAGCCCCGGCGATGGTCGGCTCGCTCTTGCCGCCGTGCTTTTCGACCCAGCGAGCGGCCTTCTGCGCGGTGCGATTGTAGACGGTCACCTCGTGGCCGGCGGCCTGCAGGTGTCCCGCCATCGGAAAGCCCATGACGCCAAGACCGATGAACGCCGTCTTCATGCGCGAGACTCCTTGCCGCACCCTGCGAATTGGCCCCGTGCATGAGCCGAACGGCGGCGTATCGCAACGCCATTTTAACGTCCTGCGGGCAGGTTGCCCCGACAGGGTTAAGCAGGCTTAAGCACGATGGCGTCGACCGGCGAAGCGCCGATCATCATCAAGAAGGTCAAGAAGGGCGGCGGCCATGGTCACCATGGCGGCGCCTGGAAGGTGGCCTATGCCGACTTCGTGACGGCGATGATGGCCTTCTTCCTGCTGATGTGGCTGCTCAATACGACCAGCCCCGAACAAAAGCAGGGCATCGCCGACTATTTCGCCCCGGCCTCGATCTCGTCCAGCACCAGCGGCTCGGGCGGCATTCTGGGCGGCACCTCGCTTGGCGACGACGGCGCCAAGGCCGACGGCAAGATGTCGGTCGTCCAGCAGATGGCCCCCGAAGCACCCGACCAGACCAACCAGGACGGCCAGTCCTCGACCACCGCCAGCCTCGACTCGGCCAGCGAGCAGGCCCTGCGCGACGCCCTGGCCAAGAAGGAACAGGACAGCTTCGCCTCGGCCGCCCAGTCCCTGCGCCAGTCGCTGCAGGACATGCCCGAACTGGCCGAGCTGTCGAAGCAGATCCTCATCGACCAGACCCCGGAAGGCCTGCGCATCCAGCTGGTCGACCAGGAAGGCCGCTCGATGTTCAAGGAAGGCTCGCGCGAGCCCAACGACCGCGCCCGCCTGCTGCTGCGCGCCGTGGCCAAGGTCATCAACCAGCTGCCCAACCGCATCACCGTCTCGGGCCACACCAGCGCCGACCAGCGCGGCCGCAAGGCCGACAGCGACTGGGCCCTTTCGGCCCAGCGCGCCGACACCTCGCGGCAGATTCTCCGCGGCGCCGGCGTCGACGACGACCGCATCTACCAGGTCTCGGGCAAGGCCAACTCCGAACCGCTGTACGCGGACGATCCGACCCTGGCCGGCAACCGCCGGATTTCCATCGTTCTGTTGCGCGAAAAGCCCGTCCTGCCCGACAACCTGTGACCGTTCGCCGCGTCAGGCGTTTGTCCTGCTTGCACAACGGCTCGGCATGCCGCCTAATCGTCTTCACGGCATGGGCGGGGGCCTGGCCGGGAGTAAGGGGACAGGGACGACGTGACGCAGCATTTTCCGACGCGACAGCTTCGGTTCTTCCTGACGGCGCCGACCCCTTGCCCGTACCTGCCCGGCCGGCAGGAACGGAAGGTCTTCACCCACCTGCCCCTTTCCGACGGTCCCGGCGTCAACGACAGCCTGACCCAGGTCGGCTTCCGTCGCTCCCAGAACATCGCCTACCGCCCGGCCTGCGAGACCTGCCGCGCCTGCCAGTCGGCCCGCGCGCCCGCCGCTGACTACGCCTTCTCGCGCTCCGAGCGCCGCGCCCTGAACCGCAACAACGACCTGGTGCGCCATCTGGTCGAGGCCGAGGCCACGCTGGAGCAGTTCGAGCTGCTGCGCCGCTACCTCACCGCCCGCCACGCCGACGGCGGCATGGCCGAGATGACCTGGCCCGACTATGTGGCGATGGTCGAAGACACCGCTGTCCGCACCCACCTGATAGAGTACCGCCGCCCGTCGGTGGATCGCGGCCCGGGCGAACTGGTCGCCTGCGTTCTGGTCGACGTGCTCGCCGACGGCCTGTCGCTGGTCTACAGCTTCTACGACCCCACCGAAGAGCGCCGGAGCCTGGGGTCGTTCATCATCCTCGACCACATCGTCCAGGCCCGCATGACCGGCCTGCCCTACGTCTATCTGGGCTACTGGGTCCCGGGCTCGGAGAAGATGGCCTACAAGGCCAAGTTCTCGCCGCTGGAGATCCTCAAGCCCGGCGGCTGGTCGCTGATGTCGGCCCGCGAGCGCGGCGCCCGTCCGCCCAGGAGCGCCCCGGCCCCGGCCGTGCGCGAGGTCGAGCTGTCCGACGCCGTGCCGCTGACCGAGCTGCCGGCGGCTGGGAAGCCGTAGGGCGGGTCGACGTTCACCCGACGACTGACTTCAAGAAATCCGTTCTTCCCCGCGAAGGCGGGGACCCAAGCGGCGCCTGCGGGTCGCTCACGGCAGCGCCTTTTCCTGAAAGACCGCTTGGATCCCCGCCTTCGCGGGGACTCTCGGTAGAAAATGACCAGGATTGGCGCATGTCGGCTTCTGCGCCCTCCCGCCCCGGCGCCCGTTCTTAACCCTGTTTGGTCAGGCCTGATTAAGGCTTCCGACCGAGATTGCGGCGAGTTTCCAGAAGGAAGTCGCCGTGCAGGTCTCCGCCGCCAACGCCGTCCGCTACACCCCGCCGAGCGCTCCCGCCGCGGCGAGCGAGGCCGCGGCCAAGATCGTCGACCTGACCCAGCTGGCGGTGGCCCAGACCAACGCCAAGGCGACCGCCTCGGCCGGCGCGGCGCTCGCCCAGGCCACCGGCGAACTGACCGGCGTGCTGGTCAACATCTCGGCCTGAGCCGAGCCGCGCTTCCCTACCGCGACCAGGCCACCCCGCCGTCCACGGCCAGGGTCGAGCCGACCACGTAGTCACCCGCACGCGAGGCCAGATAGATCGCCGCCCCCGCCATGTCCTCGGCCTCGCCGATGCGGCCGGCGGGAATGAACTTGGACACCGCATCGGCGTGATCGCGGGCCACGCGGTTCATGTCGCTGGCGAAGGCGCCTGGCGCGATGGCCGACACGGCGATGTTCTCCGGCGCCAGGCGCAGGGCCATGCGCTTGGTCATGTGGATCAGGCCGGCCTTGCTGGCGCCGTAGGGATAGGTCTCCTCCTTGGTCACCGACAGGCCGTCGATCGAGGCGATGTTGATCACCTTGGCCACCCGGGCCTTGGCCGCCTCGCGCAACTGGCCGATCAGGGCTTGGGTGAGGAAGAACGGGGTCTTCATGTTGAGGTCGACGGTCTTGTCCCAGCCGGCCTCGGGAAACTCGTCGAAGTCCGCGCCCCAGGCCGCGCCGGCGTTGTTCACGAGGATGTCGAGCTTGCTCTCGCGCTCGGCGATCCGCGCGGCCAGGCCCTGCACGCCCTCCAGCGTCGAGATGTCGCCCGGCAGCGACACGCACTCGCCGAACTGCGACAGCTCCTGCGCCGCCTCGTCGCAGGCGGCGGCCTTGCGGGCGGTGATGTAGACCCGCGCCGCGCCGTGGCGCAGGAAGCCTTCGACAATCATACGGCCGATGCCGCGCGAACCGCCGGTGACGAGGGCCACCCGGCCCTCGAGCGAGAACAGATCCTGCATTCGTTTCCTCCTGCCCCCTCTCGGGGCTTATTTTTCGGGATTGGTGAGCGCCTGGTAGACCAGGGTGGCGGCGCGCTCGTCGAGGTCGCGCAGGGCCGGGTCGCCGTCCTTGGCCAGCACGTGGATCATCCCCAGGAAGAAGAGGTCGTTCTCAGGGTCGATCCAGAACCAGGTGCCGGCCGCGCCGCCCCAGCTGTAGGTCCCCTTCCCCGCCAGCGTGCCGGCCCGGGCCGGATCGTTGACCACCATAAAATCGAGGCCGAAGCCCTTACCGCTGGCCTTGGAGAACTCGCCCTTGGGATTGTCGAGTATGGCGTCGGGCAGATGGTCGGCGGCCATCAGCTTCACGCTCGCCGGCGACAGGATCCGCGCGCCGTCCAGCTCGCCGCCGTTCAGCAGCATCTGGCAGAAGCGGGCGTAGTCGGCGTTGGTCGAGACCAGGCCCCCGCCGCCCGAGGCCACGACCGGCGGCTTGCTGACGTCCAGCACCATGAAGCCCTCGGCCGGCTGGATCTTCTTTTCCTTGCCGTTCCACACATAGAGGCTGGCCAGCCGATCGGCCTTGTCGGCCGGCAGCCAGAAGCCGGTGTCCTTCATCTTCAGCGGATCGAAGATGCGGCTCCGCATGAAGTCCGGCAGGCTCTGGCCCGACAGCTTCTCGACGATGAAGCCCTGGATGTCGACGGCGACGCTGTACTTCCACTGCCTGCCCGGCGGGCCGACCAGCGGCAGCTTGGCGACCTTCTCGACGAATTCCTGGCCGCTCTTGGAGCCCAGCACGCCGGTGGTGACATAGGCCTTGTCGATCGGGTTGTCGGGGTTGAGGCCATAGGCGAAGCCGCCCGTGTGGCTCATGATCTCGCGCATGGTCGGCGGCCGGTCGGCGGCCTCGGTGGCGAACGTGCCGTCGGCGTTGACGCCCTTGTAGACGCGCAGGTTGGCGAATTCCGGCACGTACTTGCTGACCGGGTCGTCCAGCTTCCACTTGCCCTCCTCGAACAGGATCATCATCGCCACGCCCGTGACCGGCTTGGTCTGGGAGTAGATGCGGAAGATCGTGTCCTTGGTCATCGGCGGGCCGCCGAAGCCCTTGGCGCCGTAGGTCTCGAAGCTGACCACCTTGCCGTGGCGCACCAGCATGGTCGTGGCGCCTGGCAGATGGCCGGTGGCCACCAGGTCCTTCATCAGGGCGTCCAGGCGCTTGAGCCGTTCGGGCGAGACGCCGACGCTCTCGGGCGCGGCCGCGACCAGCTGGTCCTTCGACGCGGCCAGGGCGGGCTCCCCGCTCCACGCCAGGGAAAGAGCCAGGGCCGTCGCCAACCCGAAACGCCGCCCCAAACCTTGCACCGCCATGCTTCACCCCAAACAGTCGTTTGAGGCGACCTTACCCAGGATTGCGACAGGCGCAATCACGCCGCGCCTTTCCGACGCGGCGTGATCGTCGAAACGTCCCTACTTCTTCTTCGCCTTGGAGGCGTAGACCGCCAGGAACATGGTCCCCACCCCGGCGAACACCGCCACCAGGCTGGCGAAGATCGCCACCGACTTCTTGGAGTCGCCGTCGGCGGCATAGGCCAGGGCCGGCGTCGCCAGCAGGATCGCGCTGGCCAGCAGCGTCTTCATCGTCTTCATCGAAAGCCCCTCGCACGAGTATTGGCCCGAGCTAGCCCGAGCGCCACCTTCGCGGCAAGGCGTCAGCAGGGTCTACTTGGCCGAGAAGACCGCCTTGTCCGCGGCCTCGGCCATCAGGGCGTAGCCCGCATCATTGGGATGCAGGTGGTCGCCGCCGTGGGTCTCGCCCCGCAGCCGGCTCGGCTTGGCCGGATCGCGCAGCACCGCGTCGAAGTCGACGACGCCGTCGAACTCGCCGCTGGTGCGGATCCAGGCATTGACCGCCTGGCGCGTGGCCTCGCCCTTGTCGTGATAGTAGGCCGCCCCCTCGAACGGCGGGATGACGCCGCCATAGACCTTCACGCCGCGCGCGTGGGCCCGGGCGATCAGCTGGCGATAGCCGGCGATCAGGTCCTCGGGACCGACCACGTCGGCGGTGAAGCCCGGCTGCACGGCGCGGCCGATGTCGTTGATACCCTCCAGCACCACCACCGCCTTTACGCCGGCCACGCTCAGCACGTCGCGGTCGAAGCGCGACAGCGCGCTGGGGCCGGAAACCTCGCGCAGCAGCCGTCCGCCGCCTACGCCCATGTTGACGACGCTCCAGTCCTGGCCGCGCGCGACCAGGCGGGCCGCCAGCTGTTCGGGCCAGCCCTTGTCGGCGTTGGCCGTCGAGCCCGCGCCCTCGGTGATGGAGTCGCCGATGGCCACCAGCACCGGCGCCTCGCCCCGCCCGCGCACCTCGACCCCGCTGACCAGGCCAGGGCCCTTCAGCGCTTCCTCGCCCGGGACGGCGGTCTTGGCGACGTGGTTGCCGGGCGGAGCCACGAACAGGCGCACGCGGTGGCCGGCCGGGGCCTGGGTCCCGACGTAGAAGATCGACGCCGATACGTAGTCCATGGCCTTCACCGGCAGGACCACCGGGTCGGTCAGCACCGGCGCGCCCGGCGGGATCGTGAACTCGGCCTTGCCGCCGACCGTCACCGTGATCGGCGCCCCCAGGACCTTTCCATCCGCGTCGGCCGGCGCCAGCGTGATCGCTCCCACCGCCAGCGGACGCTCGTTCAGCTCGTTGGACAGGCGCAGCCGCACGGCGTCGCCGCCGGCGTTCAGCCGCATGACCTGTCGCACGGTGACGTCGGTAAAGGCTCTGGCCTCGCCCGGGCGGGCCACGGCCTGCGGCGCGAGCGGCGCATTGCCCCAGGCGCTGCGCCAGGCGGGCGCTTCGGAGACGGCGGCCGGACGGGCCCTGGAAGCCCATTGGGGCGCGGCCAGCAGCGGCGCGGGCGCCAGCGCCAGGACCAGGGCGGCGGATAGGATGCAGCGGTTCATCGGCGTTTCCCCACAACGGCGGTTGACGTCCGCCGCCTCAATGATATTCTCAATATATCGATCAATTGTCCATATTGTGAGAATTGATCGATGGATCGAAGCTCGATCCTTCCCTGTTCTGCCTGACCTCGTACTTCCCCCTCTGAGGTCCAGGAGCGCCGGCCCCGCCGTCGCTCCTTTCTTTTTGTCTCGAGCACACCCCCACTCCGTAAAATCCCCGCGAACGCGGGGACCCAGGTGTTTTGTCATCGAGCGCCAGAGGCTTCAGAAGAAGCCTAGGTCCCCGCTTTCGCGGGGATTTTACGGGTGAAGCCCCCTACGGCCTGCCCGCACAAGTCGGCTCGCCGCGCGCCGAGGCGTCGGCCTCGCCCCGCAGCACCAGCTTGGACGCCGGGACCTTGGCTCCCCGCAGGCCCTTGGCCACGATGCCGGCCGCCATGCGTGCGCCCAGCTCGTTGGGGTGAGTGGTGTCGTTGATGCCTTCGGGGTGACTGGCGATCTTGTCGGCCGCCGAATAGATCATGAAGCGCTTGGCGCCCTCGGCCTCGCCCAACTTCTGCAGCCTGGCCTGGCTCTCGCGGTCGAGGTCGATCAGCGGGGTCTTGGTCTCGGCCGCCACGCGCCGCACGGTGGCCGAGTACGGGCCGTGGGTGTCCTGGATCTGGCCGTCCTTGAAGATCAGCTTGGCGATCGGGGTGATCAGCACCGGCTTGCCGCCGGCCGTGCGCACGTCGGCCACGAACCGACGCAGGTTGTCGGCATAGGCCCCGTTGGGGTCGGTGAAGCGGACGATCTTCTTGGTGTCGGCGTCGTTGTGGCCGAACTGGATCAGCACGGTGTCGTTCGGCTTCAGCTGGGCCATCAGCACCGACCACAGCCCCTCCTCCTGGAAGGTCTTGGTCGAGCGGCCGCCGCGGGCCAGGTTGACGATCTGGGCCTCCGGCTTCAGCGAGCACTTCAGCACCATGCCCCAGCCCATCTGCGGGAAGCTGCGGGCGCTGTAGTCGGCGGCGGTGGAGTCGCTGGCGATGACGATACGGTTCGGGTCGGCCAGGGCGGCCGGCGCCGCCCCCATGACCAGAGCCAGTGCGAGGGCGGCGGCGGCTTTCATCAGCGGGTCTCCGCCAGGATGGAACGGTCGATCTCGGAGACGGAGTTGACGCCGGTCAGCGCCATGGCCACCCGCATCTCCTTCTCCATAAGGTCCAGAAGCTGGGTCACGCCTGCCTGGCCGCGCGCGGCCAGGGCGTAGACGGCGGCCCGGCCCAGCAGCACGCCCTTGGCCCCCAGGGCCAGCATCCGCACCACGTCGAGGCCCGAGCGCACCCCGCCGTCGGCCAGCACGGTCAGCCTGTCGCCCACGGCCTCGGCGATGGCCGGCAGCGCTTTCGCAGACGACAGCACGCCGTCCAGCTGGCGGCCGCCGTGGTTGGACACCACCACCCCGTCGGCGCCGATGTCGGCGGCGGCCTTGGCGTCCTCGGGATCGAGCACGCCCTTGATGATCAGCGGCCCCTTCCAGGACTCGCGGATCCATTCGAGGTCCTTCCACTGGATCGAGGGGTCGAAATTGGCCCCCAGCCAGCCCATGAAGTCCTCGAGGCCCGTATTGCCCTTCAGCACCGGGGCGACATTGCCCAGGGTGTGAGGACGGCCCATCAGGCCGACGTCCCACGCCCACTGCGGACGGCCCATGGCCTGCAGGATGCGGCGAGCCCCGGCGTTGGGACCGCTCATGCCCGAATGGGCGTCGCGGTAGCGGGCCCCCGGCACGGGCATGTCGACGGTGAAGACGAGCGTGCTCGCCCCCGCCGCCGCCGCCCGGGCCAGGAGGTCGCGCATGAAGGCGCGGTCCCGCAGCACGTAGAGCTGGAACCACAGCGGCCGGCTGGAAGCGGCCGCCACCTCGTCCACGTCGCACACCGACACCGTCGACAGGCACAGCGGCACGCCCTTGGCCGAAGCCGCGCGCACCGCCTGGCACTCGCCCCGGCGAGCGTACATGCCGGTCAGGCCCACGGGGGCCAGCACCACGGGCATGGACTGCTCGACGCCGAACAGGCTGGTCGCCGTCGAGACCTTGGACACGTCCTTGAGCACCCGCTGTCGCAGGGCCAGGTCGGCCAGGTCGGAGACGTTGCGGGCCAGGGTCCGCTCGGCGTAGGCGCCGCCGTCGATGTAGTCGAAGAGGAAGCGCGGCAGCTTGCGCCGCGCAGCCTCACGGAAGTCGGTGGTCGACGAGACGATCATGGAAGGGCGATCGATCTACTGCAGGTTCACGAACGCGCCGCCGTCGACCAGCAGGGCCGCGCCGGTGACGTAGTTGGCGAGATCCGAGGCCAGGAACACGATCGGGCCGGCCAGGTCGTCGGGCTCGCCCAGGCGGCCCAGCGGGATGCGGCCGCTCATGTATTCGCGCTTGGCGACGTCGGCGAGGTCTTCCTTGTTGATCGCGGTCTCGATCGTGCCCGGCAGCACCGAGTTGCAGCGGATGCCGTGCTTGCCGAGCGCGATGGCGGTCGACTGCATCAGGCTGTGCACGCCGGCCTTGGTCGGGGTGTAGTGCGTCTGCATGCCGCCGCCGACCAGGGCGCTGATCGAGGAGACGGCGATGATCGAGCCGCCGTGGCCTTGCTTGACCATCTGGTTGGCCGCCGCCTGCACCATGTAATAGGCGCCGAACAGGTTCACCTTCATGGTCCGCTCCATCACTTCCGGCGGCATGTCCAGGAAGGCGTGGAACGGGCAGATGCCGGCGTTGTTGACGAAGACGTCGACCTTGCCGAAGGCCGCGACGGCGGCGTCGACGAAGGCCTGGGCGGTTTCCACCTGGGCCACGTCGCCCTTCACGGCGATGGCGCGACGGCCCAGGGCCTCGATCTGCGCCACGGCGTCGGCCGCGCCGGCCTCGTCGGAGTGGTAGTTGATCGCCACGTCGGCGCCATGACGCGCCGCGCCGATGGCGGCCGCCTTGCCGATCCCGCCCGAGGCGCCGGTCACCAGCACCACCTTGTCCTTCAGAAGCATAGTTCCTCCGTCTTCACTCACGCGCGGGGGGAGTGTCAGGTCTTGGCGCCTGACCCCCGCTTGCCGTTCCAGCCCAGATCGCGGCTGATCGCGTCGGCGGCCGAACGGATGTCGTCCACCAGGACCCCCATCCGCTCGTCGTCCATGTATTGAGCCGCGCCCGAGACGCTGATGGCCGCCACCACCTGGCCGCCCGCCCCGCGCACCGGGGCGGCGACGCAGCGGATGCGGTCCTCGTTCTCTTCAAGGTCGAAGGCCACGCCGCGCTGCGAATAGTCGTGCATCCAGGCGATCCACTGCTCTTCGTTCGGCGCGCCGGCCGCGGCCGGGCCTTCCTTGCGATACAGCGCGCGCCAGCGGCTCTCGTCGTCGTCCAGCACCAGGGCCTTGCCCAGGCCGGTCGAGCGGATCGGCTGGCGATCGCCCACGCGCGAAGAGATGTTGATGCGGCGGCGGCCCGTCAGCTTGTCCAAATAGAGCGCGCGATCATCGTCGAGGACGCCCAGGTGGACGGTGTCCTCCAGCTCTTCCCACAGCTTCTCCAGGTGCGGGCGCGCGATGCGCGGCAGGTCCATCTGCTGGCTGGCCAGATAGCCCAGCTCGAGAAGCTTTGGACCCAGGCTGTAGCCTTCACGCGGAGTCTGGGTCAGCAGCCGGCGCTCGACCAGGGCCGTCGCCAGGCGGTGCGTGGTGCTGCGCGTCAGGCCGAGTCGCGAGGCCAGGGCCGGCAAGCCGATGGCGCCGGCGTCGGCCACCACGTCGAGCACGTCCAGGCCGCGAAACAGCGTCTGGCTGCCGCTTGGGCTCTTGGTCGCCGCGCCTTCGTCGTCCGCCACCGGTTCCGCTCCCCTTGACGTGCTGGGTTTCATTTTGTAGCACTACCTCTCATAATATGGAACGCAAGACAAGGGCTCGCGTCAGCGACTCTTTCGGCCGCGGGGCTCCTGCGACGAGCGTGTCATACGATGTTCTGGGGAGGTAGCGCGAACATCCGTTCGCGTCGTTCGGCGGCCCCGCTGGCGCGCCTCCCCCAATAGGGGCAGATCCGGTCACGAGAGACCGGGCGATGGTTGGAGCACGAGATGCCGCTTCCCTTGATCAAGGCTGTTCGCGCCTATGTGGTCCGCGGGGGCGGCGCCGACTATCACGACCAGGGCGAAGGCCACTGGATCGACGACCACATCGCCACCCCGATGTCGCGCTATCCCGAGTACCGCCAGAGCCGCCAGAGCTTCGGCATCAACGTGCTCGGCACCCTCGTGGTCGAGATCGAGGCCGTCGACGGCACGATCGGCTTCGCGGTGACCACCGGCGGCGAACCGGCCGCCTTCATCGTCGAAAAGCACCTGGCCCGCTTCCTCGAAGGTCGCGACCCGACCGAGGTCGAGAAGATCTGGGACCAGATGTACTTCTCCACCCAGTACTACGGCCGCAAGGGCCTGGTCGTGAACGCCATCTCGGGCGTCGACCTGGCGCTCTACGACCTGATCGGCAAGCTGCGCCAGG
The DNA here is from genome assembly GCA_001449105.1 of Caulobacter vibrioides. Lineage (GTDB taxonomy): Bacteria > Pseudomonadota > Alphaproteobacteria > Caulobacterales > Caulobacteraceae > Caulobacter > Caulobacter vibrioides_C. The sequence continues at coordinate 102,765 of LNIY01000150.1, forward strand.
AACCGGTCTACGCCCTGCTGGGCGGCAAGGTCCGTGACGAGCTGACCTTCTACGCCACCGGCGCGCGTCCGGACCTGGCCAAGGAGATGGGCTTCATCGGCGGCAAGATGCCCCTGCACCACGGCCCGGCCGAAGGTGAGGAAGGCCTGCGCAAGAACCTCGAAGAGCTCGAAACCATGCGCAACCGCGTGGGCGAGGACTTCTGGCTGATGTTCGACTGCTGGATGTCGCTGGACCTGAACTACGCCACCAAGCTGGCGCACAAGGCTCACGAGTACGGCCTGAAGTGGATCGAAGAGGCCCTGAGCCCCGACGACTACTGGGGCTACCGCGACCTCAAGAAGAACGCCCCTCCCGGCATGCTGGTCACCACCGGCGAGCACGAAGCCACCCGCTGGGGCTTCCGCATGCTGCTGGAGATGGAATGCTGCGACATCATCCAGCCGGACGTGGGCTGGTGCGGCGGCGTCACCGAACTGATCAAGATCGCCAACCTGGCCGACAGCAAGGGCGTGATGATGATCCCGCACGGCTCGTCGGTGTACAGCTACCACTTCGTCATCACGCGCCATAACAGCCCGTTCGCCGAGTTCCTGATGATGGCGCCGAAGGCCGACGAGGTCGTGCCGATGTTCCATCCGCAGCTGATCGGCGAGCCCGTTCCGGTCAACGGCAAGCTCAAGCTCGGCGACGCGCCCGGCTTCGGCGTCGAGCTGAACCGCGACGTCGGCCTGCACCGTCCGTATCCGCGGTAAGCCGCGCCTCTCCTTCCCCCATTTACCCCTAGAGCCAGAAGACCATGAAACTGTTGCGTTACGGCCCGCGGGGCGCCGAAAAGCCCGGCCTGCTGGATTCCGAAGGCAAGATCCGCGACCTGTCGGGGCACGTGTCCGACATCACCGCCGCGGACCTGACCCCGGAAGGCCTGGCGAAGATCGCCGCCATCGATCCGACCACCCTGCCGGTGGTCGAAGGCTCGCCGCGCTACGGCGTGCCGATCGCCAATGTCGGCAAGTTCCTGGCCATCGGCCTGAACTTCGCCGACCACGCCAAGGAAGCCGGCCTCGAGCCCCCGCCCGAGCCGATCTTCTTCACCAAGGCGATCTCGTGCCTCAACGGCCCGAACGACCAGGTCATGCTGCCCAAGGGCGCCGAGAAGGGCGACTGGGAAGTCGAGCTGGGCGTCGTGATCGGCAAGCGCGCCCGCTATGTCGAGCAATCCGAAGCCCTGGGCTACGTCGCCGGCTACGTGCTGGTGAACGACGTCTCCGAGCGCGCCTTCCAGAAGGAGCTGGGCTCGCAGTGGGACAAGGGCAAGGGCTGCGACACCTTTGGCCCCGTGGGCCCCTGGGTCGTCACCGCCGATGAAGTCGGCGACTGCCAGAACCTCGACATGTGGCTCGACCTCAACGGCAAGCGCATGCAGACCGGCAACAGCAAGACGATGATCTTCGGCGTCGCCGAGCTGATCGCCTACATGAGCCGCTTCGTCACCCTGGAGCCGGGCGACATCCTCACGACGGGCACCCCTCCGGGCGTCGGCGAAGGCCAGAAGCCGGAAAAGATCTTCCTGAAGGCCGGCGACGTCATGACGCTGGGCATCGAAAAGCTCGGCACGCAGCGCCAGGAAGTCATCGCCTGGACCAAGGAAGGCGTCTCGTGACCGTCTACGCCAACCGCTACGCCGGCCGCGCCGCCGTCATCACCGGCGGCGCCTCGGGCCTGGGCAAGGAAACCGCCCGCCGCATGGTCGCCGAAGGCGCCAAGGTCGCCCTGTGGGACCTCAACGCCGAAGCCCTGAAGGCCGCCGCCGAGGAAGTCGGCGCCAGCTTCACCTACGCGCTGGACGTCTCGGACGAGGCCCAGGTGGCCGCGGCCACCGCCGCCAGCGTCGAGGCCCTGGGCAAGATCGACGTGCTCGTGAACTCGGCCGGCATCACCGGCGCCACCGTTCCGGTGCACGAGTTCCCACTCGACAGCTGGAAGCGCGTCATCGACATCAATCTGAACGGCCTGTTCTACTGCTGCCGTTCGGTGGTGCCGCACATGCTGGCGGCCGGCTACGGCCGCATCGTCAACGTCGCCTCGGTGGCCGGCAAGGAAGGCAATCCGAACGCCAGCGCCTATTCGGCGTCGAAGGCGGGCGTGATCGGCCTGACCAAGTCGCTGGGCAAGGAACTGGCCGGCAAGGGCGTGATCGCTAACGCCCTGACCCCTGCCACCTTCGAAAGCCCGATCCTGGAGCAACTGCCGCAGAGCCAGGTCGACTACATGCGCAGCAAGATCCCGATGGGTCGCCTGGGCGAAGTCGAGGAAAGCGCCGCGATGGTCTGCTTCATGGCCAGCGAGGAGTGCAGCTTCACCACCGCCGCCACCTTCGACACGTCCGGCGGCCGGACCACCTTCTAGTCTGAATACCGGGCCTGCTCGTTCTTCGGGACGGGCAGGCTCGTAGTCTACGAGCCCAAGGGGACAGGCATGGCGTACGCGGGTCCGATCATCGACGCCCACATGCACCTGTGGGATCTCGAGAAGCACTACTATTCGTGGCTGCAGGACGTTCCCCTGCCCAACAACCCGGCCGGCGACATGGCCCTGATCGCCGGGAAGAACTACCTGCCCGCCGACTACGCCGCCGACGCCCTGCCCTGGCGCGTCCAGAGCCTGGTCCACGTCGAGTGCGGCCTGCCGACCGACAAGCAGCTTTCCGAGACCGACTGGCTGGAGAGCCTGATCGCCGCCAATGCGCCCATCGGGGCGCCCATCGGAGCGCCCATCGGAGCGATCGTGGCCGGCGCCAACCTGGACGATCCCGCCGTCGAGACCCTGCTTGAGGCCCACGCCTCGCGGCCCCACGTGCGCGGCATCCGCCAGATCGTCAATTTCCACAAGGACCCGGCCAAGACCTACGGCCCGTCCGACCTGCTGCTGAACGACCAGTGGCGCGCGGGTTTCGGCCTGCTGGCCAAGTACGGCCTGTCGTTCGACCTGCAGCTCTATCCCTCGCAGATGGAGACGGCCGCGGCCCTGGCCGACGCCCATCCCGACATTCCGCTGGTGGTCAACCACGCCGGCATGCCGACCGACCGCGACGAGGACGGCCTGGCGCTCTGGCGCTCGGGCCTGGCCACGCTGGCCCAGCGTCCGAACGTCACCTGCAAGGTCTCGGGCCTGGCCATGGTCGACCGCGCCTGGACGGTGGAAAGCCTGCGCCCGTTCGTCCTGCAGGTCATCGAGACCTTCGGCGTGGACCGGACCCTGCTGGCCAGCAACTTCCCGGTCGAGAAGGTGCACGGCTCCTTCGACGCCTTCTACCGCGCCTACGACGCCATCACGGCCGGCTTCAGCGACGCCGAGCGCGAGCGCCTGTTCGCCGGCTCGGCCGCCGCCGTCTACCGCATCGCCTGAAAACCAAGAAACGACGCCAGGAGGAAACCATGAGCACGCTGACCGAAGGCCGCCCGATCGCCTTCCGCATGCAACTGAAGCCCGGTGTCGCCGCCGAGTACGAGCGCCGTCACGACGAGCTGTGGCCGGACCTGGCGGCCGCGCTCCGCGACGCGGGCGTCTACGACTATTCGATCTTCCTCGACGAAGAGACCATGAGCCTGTTCGCCGTGCTTCGCCTGAAGCCCGACAACAACAAGGACGCCCTGCCCCTGCAGCCGGTGATGAAGCGCTGGTGGGACTTCATGGCCGACCTGATGGACGTCCATCCGGACAACAAGCCGGTCGAATGGCCGCTCAAGCCCGTCTTCTACTTCGAGGGCTGAGACCAGTGATGATGAAGCGTCCCGCCCTTTTCGGCCTCGCCGCCGCCCTGCTCGCCACGACCGCGCTCTCCGGCGCGAATGCGGCCGAGCCGACGCGCTACGTCATGACGGCGTTCACCAACGCCAGCCAGTCGAACATGAGCGTGTACGACTCGGCCGACGGCTCGCGCTTCACCCTGCAGAAGCCGCTGGCCTACACCCCGCCCAAGGGGTTGATCCGCGATCCGAGCGTGCTGAAGCGCAAGGACGGCTTCTACTACGTCGCCTACACCACCGGCTGGACCGGCAACACGATCGGCCTGGCCCGCAGCAAGGACCTGGTCGACTGGACCTTCCTGCGCGACGTCACCGTCGACGTGCCGGCCTCGACCAACACCTGGGCGCCCGAGTGGTTCGTCGACGCCGACGGCTCCGAACACCTGATCCTGTCGGTCTCGACCACGGGCATCGCGGGCCAGTTCCAGCCCTACCGCATCACGGCGCAGGACGCCGACCTCTCGACCTGGAGCGCCCCGCGCCCGCTGTCGGGCATGGGCCCCAACTACATCGACGCCTTCGTCGTGCGCGAGGGCTCGCAGTACCAGGCCTTCGCCAAGAACGAGACCACCAAGTTCATCGAACTGCTGACCGCCCCGTCGCTGGACGGCCCCTGGCAGGTCAAGGGCGGCGGCGACTGGGCCGGCTGGGGCAAGTTCCTCGAAGGCCCCGCCCTCACGCGGACCCCCGAAGGGGCCTGGCGCATCTATTTCGACGAGTACATGTCGAAGCGCTACTGGTACTCCGACAGCACCGACGGCTTCCGCACCTGGACGCCCAAGAAGGAACTGTCCGAGCTCTCGGGCACGGTCCGCCACTTCACCGTGCTCAAGGAAGGCGGCGACCAGGCGGTCGCGGCCAAGCCGGCAGAAGCCCACAAGATCACCTGGGACAAGTACTCCCTGAAGGTCGACGGCAATCGCATCTATTCCTGGGGCGGCGAGTTCCACCCCTTCCGCGTGCCCAGCCCCGACCTGTGGCGCGACATCCTCCAGAAGATGAAGGCCAGCGGCTACAACACCGTCGCGATCTACATCGACTGGGGCTACCACTCGCCCAAGCAGGGGGTCTACGACTTCAGCGGGATCCGCGACATGGATCGCGTGCTGACCATGGCCAAGGAAGAAGGCCTCTACGTCATCACCCGCGCCGGCCCCTACGTGAACGCCGAACTGACGCGCGGCGGCTTCCCGGGCCATCTGGTCAACCAGCAGGCCCGCGCCCGCACCGACGCGCCGGAATACATCCAAGCCGCCGACGAGTGGCTGAGCCAAATCAACAAGGTCATCGCCCGCCACCAGCTGACCACCGGCCAGGGCACGGTCATCGCCCACCAGATCGAGAACGAGCTCGACGTCGTGGGCGCGCCGCAGCAGCGCTACATGCAGTGGCTGGCCGACAAGGCCCGCGCCGACGGCATCACCGTGCCGCTGTTCCACAACGACAAGGGCCGCAACGGCTACTGGGTGCCCAAGGGCTCCAACGTGCCCGGCGCCGTGGAAGGCCCGACCGACCTCTACGCCTTCGACGGCTATCCGGGCGGCTCGTGCAAGGTCGACTCCACCCCCTCCTCGCCCGGCGTGGCGCCTGACTGGGGCCTCTACGGCGCCGGCGGCGCCAAGGGCGGCGCCTCGGCCAGCCCCAACACCCCCGGCTTCGCGGCCGAGTTCGGCGGCGGCTGGTTCGACTACTGGGGCAGCAACGGCGACTACGACTGCACCGCCATCCATCGCGGCGTCGGCTACCAGCGGGTGTTCTACGGGACCAACATCGCCAACGGCCTGACGATCCAGAGCTTCTACATGACCTATGGCGGAACCAGCTGGGGCTGGTCGCCGGCCCCGGTGGTGTTCAGCTCCTACGACTACGGCTCGGCCATCGACGAGGCCCGCGGCTTGCGCGACAAGGCCCGCGTCATGAAGCAGATGGGCCAGTTCCTGAACGCCGTTCCGGACCTGACCCGCATGGACAAGGGCGAGGCCGTCGTTCCCTCGAACGACAAGGTCCGCGTCTATCACAACGTCAACGCCGAGACCGGCAGCCACCTCTATGTGGTGATCCACAACCCCAGCAGCGCCACCGGCGACGAGGCCTTCACCTTCAAGGTCAAGACCCGCGACGGCGAGTACGTGGTCCCCTCGCGGATCAAGGGCCAGGACAGCAAGATGCTGATGGCCAGCTACGACCTGGGCGGCCAGCGGCTGGTCTATTCCACGTCCGAGATCCAGACCCACCTGCCCTGGAACGGCGGCGACCTGGCCCTGATGTACGGCCGCGCCGGCGAGGCGGGCGAGACCGTCCTGCGCTACGCCGAGGCCCCCAAGGTCGAGGTGCTGGAAGGCCAGGTGTCGTCGAGCTTCGACGCCGCCAAGGGCGACCTGAAGCTGACCTACAACCACACGGGCCTGGCCCGCGTGCGCATCACCGGCGGCGGCCGTCCGCCGCTCGTGCTGCTGCTGGCCGACGAGGCCACGGGCCAGACCTTCTGGCGCCAGGACACCGCCGCCGGCCCGACCCTGCAGCGCGGCCCCGGCCTCGTGCGCTCGGCCGGCGTCAAGGGCGCGGTGCTGTCCCTGACCGGCGACACCGAAGCCGAGAGCGCCTTGGAAGTCTTCGCCCCCAAGGGCGTGAAGTCCGTCCGCTGGAACGGCGCCGCCGTCGCCGCCAAGGCCACGACCAGCGGCTCGCTGCTGGCGACCAAGTCGCTGGCCGGCCCGACCGCCGTCACCGTGCCGGACCTGGCCAAGCTCGACTGGAAGACCGCCGCCGGCTCGCCGGAATCGGATCCGGCCTTCGACGACAGCGCCTGGGCCAAGGCCGAGGGCAAGCGCGGCGGCTCGACCGTGCGTCCGCCGACCGGCCAGCCGGCGCTCGACATGAGCACCCACGGCTTCCACCACGGCGACGTCTGGTATCGCGGCCGCTACAAGGGCCGCGCCGACATCGACACCCTGACCCTGCACTACGGCGCCGGCGGCGCCGGCATGCTGCAGGTGTGGCTGGACGGCAAGTTCCTCGGCCAGCACGAGCTGGACGGCGGCCTGCCCCGCCCGATCACCACGGGCGTGGCCACCTTCAAGCTGCCTGAAGACCTGCGCGGCGATGGCGAGCACGTGCTGTCGGTGATGGTGCGCAACAACGGCCACAACTGGGATCTCGACGCCGACGACTTCCACAAGGAAGCCCGCGGCCTGGTCTCAGCCTCACTGTCGAGCCCGACGAGCTACAGCTTCGCCGTGCCGATCAGCTGGAAGATCCAGGGCAACAAGGGCGGCGAGGACATCGCCGATCCGGTGCGCGGCCCGATGAACGAAGGCGGCCAGTACGGCGAGCGCAACGGCTGGCACCTGCCGGGCTTCCCCGACCAGGGCTGGGCCAAGGCCGACATGGCCGCCACGGTCCCCTACGCTGGCGCCACCTGGTACCGCACCAACTTCGACCTCGCCCTCCCCAAGGACCAGGACGTGACCCTGGGCCTGACGATCGGCGATCCGAAGACCCCGCGCTCGCCGGGCCGCTATCGCGTGCTGATCTTCGTCAACGGCTGGAACATGGGGCAATTCATCGCCCATGTCGGCCCGCAGCGGACCTTCGTGCTGCCCAACGGCATCGTCGATCCGCACGGCAAGAACACCATCGCCCTGGCCGTGACCAGCGACGGCGCCCCCGGCGACGCCCTGGAAGCCGTCAAACTGGAAGTGCTGCGCAACGTGGAAGGCGGCGTGCCCGTCGCCCGCGTCCCCGCGCCGAACTACAAGCAGTAGGCCCCCGCCTACCCCGAACTTACCTTTAGGAGACTACCGTGCCCAATCTCGCTCACGGCATCGAGGCCAAGGACGTCAAGGCCAAGATCGCCCTTCTGATCAGCAACCTCGTCGACATCACCGACGAGACGGGCGAGTTCCTGCTGCGCCTCGACGACGGCCGCGTCATCGACACCAAGGGCTGGAACGACTGGGAGTGGACCCACGGCGTGGGCCTCTACGGCCTGTGGAAGCAGTACGAGATGTACGGCGACGAGCGCGCCTTCGACATCATGACCAAGTGGTTCGCCGACCGCTTCGAGGCCGGCACCCCGACCAAGAACATCAACACGGTCTCGCCGTTCCTGACCCTGGCCTACCTGTACGAGGCCACCGGCGACCACACCTACATCCCCTACCTCGAGACCTGGGCCGACTACGTCATGTACGAGGGTCCGCGCACCGAGGAAGGCGGCTTCCAGCATATCGTCTTCAACAGCGAGAACCCGCAGCAGCTGTGGGACGACACGCTGATGATGAGCGTGCTGCCGCTGGCCAAGATCGGCCTGCTGCTCGACCGCCCCGACTTCGTCGAGGAGGCCAAGCGCCAGTTCATGGTCCACATCAAGTACCTGGCCGACCGCAAGACCGGCCTGTGGTTCCATGGCTGGACCTTCGAGGGCCGTCACAACTTCGCCGACGCCCTGTGGGCCCGCGGGAACTGCTGGGTGACGATCGCCATCCCGGAATTCATCGAGCTGCTCGACCTGAAGCCGGGCGACGGCCTGCGCGCCTTCCTGATCGACGCCCTGGAAGCCCAGATCAAGGCCCTGACCAAGTTCCAGGACCAGGAGTCGGGCCTGTGGCACACGATCATCGACGACAAGACCTCGTACCTTGAAGCCTCGGCCACGGCCGGCTTCGCCTACGGCGTGCTCAAGGCCGTGCGTAAGCGCTACATCGGCAAGGAGTACGAAGCCGTCGCCATCCGCGCCATCAAGGGCGTGCTGGCCAACATCGACGACGCCGGCGAACTGCAGCAGGTCTCGTTCGGCACCCCGGTGTTCGACACGATCCAGGGCTACAAGGACATCCCGCTGACCTCGATGCCGTACGGCCAGTCGCTGGCCATGCTGGCGCTCGGCGAGTTCCAGCGCGCCTTCATCTAACCCTTTCACCGACCATCCCCGCGCAGGCGGGGATGGTCGGATGAGGGAATGCAATTCAGAGGCTCACCAGAAGCCTTTCGAAGTTTTGGGACACGAAACGAACATGGCCACGCCAGACGCCCGCAAACCGTCCTGGATCAACTATTGGGGCTGGGGCTCCGGCGACATGCTGGGGGCCGGCGCGCAAGCCGTGATCACCGGCTGGCTGGCCTACTTCTTCATCACCTTCTGCGGACTGTCGCCGGTCGAGACCGGCCTGATCCTGGGCCTGCCGCGCCTGCTGGAAGCGATCACCTGCCCGCTGATCGGCTACATCTCCGACAACCTGCGCCACACCTGGATCGGCCGTAAGGTCGGACGGCGGAAGATATTCCTGCTGCTGACCATCCCGCTGCTGCCCAGCTTCGCGCTGATCTTCGTGTCGGGCCAGACCTTCACCTACTACCTGGTGACGTTCATCTTCTTCGAGTTCGTCTACACGATGTTCCTGATCCCGTGGGAAACCCTCGCGGCGGAAATGACGAAGGATTACAAGGAGAAGGCCAAGTTCGCGGGCGCCCGCATGCTGATCGCCCAGAGCTCGGCGATCCTGGCCTCGTACCTGCCCACGCTGATCATCAACAACTTCGGCGGCAAGGACAGCTCCAACACCTTCCTGATCATGGCGGCCATCTTCGGCGGCCTGTTCAGCCTGGTGGTCGTGCTGGTGGTGCTGTTCACCTGGGAGCGCCCCTACACCGACGAGGAAAAGCTGATCCAGCCCGAGCCCATGGACTGGGGCAAGGCCGCGCTGATCCCGGTCAACATGTTCCGCGACCTGTTCTCGACCCTGAAGCTGAAGGCCTTCCGCCAGCACCTGTCGCTGTATCTGGGCGGCTATATCAGCCAGGACATCTTCAACACCGCCTTCCCGCTGTTCGTGGCCACGGTGATGGTCGGCTCGACCCTGGTGATCTCCCAGGCGATGACGATGATGTACTTCGCCCAGTTGATCTCGGTGATGATCGCCATCCGCGTGATCATCAAGACGGGCCCGACGGCGGCCTACCGCATGGCCATCACCTTCGTCGGCGCGGCCCTGCTGCTGTTCCTGGGCTTCTACCTGGTCAAGCCGGCCGGCTTCGCCGCGGGCGTCGAGGGCCTGCACGGCAACATCTTCAACGCCGCCGCCTCGGGCTTCAACCCGACCGTCCTGTTCTGGCTGTTCCTGCCGATCATCCTGGCCGGCCTTGGCCGCGGCACGCTGAACTTCGTGCCCTGGGGCGTCTACAACTACCTGCCCGACGTCGACGAGGCCGTCACCGGCCAGCGCCGCGAGGGCATCTTCGCCGGCGTCATGACCTTCGTGCGCAAGATCGCCCAGTCGGGCGCCATCCTGCTGACCACCACCCTGCTGGGCCTGGGCGGCTTCGTCTCGGGCGGCAAGGGCCAGGTCGTCCAGCAGACCTCGCAGGCGATCCACACCCTGGTGCTGATCATGGTCGGCGGCCCGATCCTGGTGATGCTCGCCGGCATGATCATCTCGTGGAAATTCCGCCTCAACGCCAAGACCCACGAGGTCCTGGTCCACGAGGTCGAACGTCTGCGCGCCGGCGCGACCGAAGCCGAAAGCCCCGAGTCCAAGGCCATCGTCGAGGACCTCACCGGCTGGAAGTACGAACGCCTGTGGGGCCGCGGCGAGAAAGCCAAGCCCCCGGTCGGCAGCGACCAGATCCCGGATATCAACTGAGTTGCAGAGCCCCCGCCCGAAACGGCGGGGGTTTTTGTTAGGGCGGTGGGCCCCCTCAGTCGCTCCGCGACAGCTCCCCCAGAGGGGGAGCATCTGCGGCGTAGATCCTCCCCCTCTGGGG
>LNIY01000151.1 GCA_001449105.1 Caulobacter vibrioides
CCCCCATGGGGGGAGCTGTCGCGGAGCGGCTGGGGGGGTGACGCCGCGCCTGCCCCCTCCGGCCCTTTGGGCCACCTCCCCCAGAGGGGGAGGATTCACGGCTTTCTACTGCTGCTGCTGTTGTTGCTGCTGACGCTGCTGGTCCTGGTGGGCCGCGGCGGCGTCGCCGCGACGGCGCGCGCCGAATGAAGCCGGTTTGGCCAGGCGCAGGAACTCTGGTTCGGCCAGCGCGGCTCGGGCCCGGCGCACCGTCACCCCCACCGCCAGGTGGCTCTCGGCGTCGCCCTTGTAGACCCCGCGCGACGGCGTGACGTCGGCGTAGTCGCGGCCCACGGCCACGGCCACGTGCCGCTCGCCCGTCAGGCAGTTGTTGGTCGGGTCGAAGCCCACCCAGCGCAGGCTTGGCAGGAACACCTCGATCCAGGCGTGGGTGGCGTCGGGGTCGGAGCGATCGCCGGCGTCGCGGTCGGTGAACAGGTAGCCCGACACGTAGCGCGCGGGCAGGCCCCAACTGCGGCATATGGCCAGCATGATGTGGGCGAAGTCCTGGCAGACGCCGCTTCCGGCTTCCAGGGCCAGATCGATCGGGCTGTCGGCGTCGGTGACCCCGGGCTGGTAGCCGAACGACTGGTAGAGGGTCTCGTTCAGCCGCCGCAGCGCCGTCAGCGGGTCCTGGCGGCGCAGGGCCTCCAGGTCGTGCTGGGCGATGAAGGCCTGCAGGCGCTCGGTCGTCTGCACGAAGCCGTGCGGACGCAGGAAGTCGAAGCACTCGCCGCGCACGAACTCGCTGCGCAAGCGGTCCCATTCGCCGATGTCCAGCCGGTCGGGCAGTTCGGCCGTGTGCTCGGTCTCCACCGCCGAGCGGGCGATGATTGTCAGGCGGTCGTGCGGGTGGGGGACGTCGAAGTGATAGACGGCGTTGCCGAAGCTGTCGGGGTAGGAGAACAGCTGGGCGGCCGGATCGACGTCCAGTTCGAAGCTGACCAGCCGCTGGCGCGCGCCCTTCTGGGGCTGCATCCACAGCTCCATCAGGCTTTCGCGGACCGGCCGCTCGTAGTGGTACTGGGTGACGTGACGGATTTCGAGCAGCATGGTCAGGCCGGCAGACGGAGTTCGAGGGGGTAGGAGACGAAGGTCTCGTAGATCGCTTCGTGGATGCGGGCGCACTCGTTGACGACGGTGGTCAAGAGGGCCCCGGCCCCGATGGTCTCCAGTTCGTCGACGTCGGCGTACTGAAGGCGCGCCTTCAGCTTGCCGGCAAGGCGCTCGGGCGCGGCGCGGCCGGCGGCCTCGACGTGGCGGGCCAGGGCCGTCAGGTGCTCCTCGATGCGCGAGGTGGCGAACCGGATCGAGCGCGGGAAGTCCTCGTCGAAGACCAGGAACTCCAGGATGTGGCGCGGCTCGATCTCGGCGGTGTAGACCCGCAGGTACGGTTCCAGGGCGCAGGCCATGCGCAGCAGGCTGACCAGCGCCAGGTGGTCGTGGATCTCGCGGCTCGGCGCCTGGGCGAAGCAGACCTCCAGCAGGCTGGACACCAGCTGGGCGCGTTCCAGGTACATTCCCAGCATCATGAAGCGCCAGCTTTCACCGTGGCTCATGGTGGCGTCGGCCGCGCCCTTGAACAGGTGAACGTCGGCGATGACGTCGTGCAGGTAGGACACCGAGTTGTCGGCGAACTCGGCCTCGGCGCTGGCGTCGGTGACGCGCAGATAGAGGACGTTCAGCCGCTCCCAGGTCTCGGTGGTGATCTGGTCGCGCACCTGGCGGGCGTTCTCACGCGCCATGGTCAGGGACGAGACCACCGAGTTGGGGTCCGAGCGGTCCAGCACCAGCGCCCTTGCGGCCTCGAACGGCGAGACCTTGCCGGCTCCGTCGTCGCCGACGGCCGACAGGGCGATCCACACCGCCTGCATGCCGGAATCGGTCTGGTCGAGCGTGGCGTTCAGCATCACGCTCGACAGGCGCGACAGGTGTTCGGCGCGCTCGATATAGCGGCCCAGCCAGTAGAGGCTGTCGGCGACCCGAGCGAGCATCATGCGAGCGACCTCTTGAACTTGGGGAGAGCCAGCATCATTGGCCGTTCCCCTTGTGACCATTGCCGTTGTGGTGGCCGTTCTCCTCGGCCAGCACCCAGGTGTCCTTCGAACCGCCGCCCTGGCTGGAATTGACCACCAGCGAGCCGCGCTTCAGCGCCACGCGGGTGAGGGCGCCGGGCGTCACGATGGTCTTCTCGCCCGACAGGATGAACGGGCGCAGGTCGACGTGGCGCGGCTCGATGCGACCGTCCACGAGGCACGGCGCGGTCGACAGCTGGATCGTGGGCTGGGCGATGTAGTTGGCCGGATCGGCCTTCAGCGCGTCGGCGAACTCCGCCCGTTCCTGGGCGCTGGCGTGCGGGCCGACCAGCATGCCGTAGCCGCCCGAGGCGCCGACGGCCTTGACCACCAGCTTGTCGAGGTTGTCGAGCACGTGATTGAGCTGGCTCTTCTCGCGGCAGAGATAGGTCTCGATGTTGGGCAGGATCGGATCCTCGCCCAGGTAGTAGCGGATGATGTCGGGGACGAAGGCGTAGACGGCCTTGTCGTCGGCGACGCCCGTGCCCGGGGCGTTGCAGATCACCACGTTGCCGGCGCGATAGGCGTTGAACAGGCCCGCCGCGCCCAGCGACGAATCCCGGCGGAAGGTGAGGGGATCGATGAAGTCGTCGTCGACCCGGCGATAGATCACGTCCACCCGGCGCAGGCCCGTCGTCGTGCGCATGTAGACCATGTTGTCGTGGACCACGAGGTCGCGGCCCTCGACCAGCGGCACGCCCATCAGGCGGGCGAGATAGGCGTGCTCGTAATAGGCGCTGTTATAGACGCCGGGCGTCAGCACCACGACCTGCGGATCCGAGCGCCAGTCGGCGCTCATGCTCTTCAGCGTGGCCAGCAGCAGGTCGGGATAGCGCTCGACCGGGCGCACGCCGGCTTCGCGATAGGTGCCCGGGAAGGTGCGCTTGGCCGCGTCGCGGTTGGCCAGCATGTAGGACACGCCGGAAGGGACGCGCAGATTGTCCTCCAGCACGGCGAACTCGCCGTCCTGGCCGCGGATCAGGTCGCTGCCGCAGACATTGGCGTACGACTTGTGCGGCACGTAGAGGTTCTGCATCTCGCGCCGGTACGAGGGCGCGCCCAGCACCAGCTCGCGCGGCACCACCCCGTCCATCAGGATCTTCTGCTCGCCGTAGATGTCGGCGAGGAACATGTTCAGCGCCAGCAGGCGCTGGGTCAGTCCCGACTCGATCCGCGCCCACTCGGCGGCGGGAATGATTCTCGGGAAGAGGTCGGTGGGGATGATCCGCTCGGTGGCGCTGCCCGCGCCGTAGACGGTGAAGGTGATGCCCTGCAGCAGGAACGAGCGTTCCAGGGTCTTCTGCCGGTCGGCCAGGGCCGAGGCGCCCAGGGTCGCCATCCGCGATTGCAACGGGGCGTAGTGAGCCCGGACGTCGCCGCCGGCGGCGAACATTTCGTCGTAAGCCACGCCGGGCAGGTAGGCCGCGCCCGTCATCGGCAGGTTGGGGGCTTCGTCCAGGCTCTGTATTTTCGCCGCCACGCCTGTGTCCACGTTGGTTGTCCGTCTCTTGGACCCGCGCCGAAGCGGCGCTGGTCGATGGAAACCTAGAACGCCTCGAAAAGGTTCGCGGTGGATTTCGACCTTCGCTCCGCCTTTGCGCACGACTGCCCAGCATTTGGGCGCCGATTGCCGGGCCTGAGAAGCCCGGATCGTTCGCTCCCGCAGCATTTCGCCGGGTGACAGCCGTGAAGCGCCCGACTACACGAGGCATGGGGGCGCTCCGTGCGGGGACTAGGCTTGGTGCGTAAGACGACAGTCCTGAGCTTGGCGGCCGCTATCGCGGCCGTGGCGGCTCAGGCGCAAGCGGACGAACCATCGGCGACCATCACCGGCGTCGAGGATCGCGCCCTGCGCGAAGCCATTCAACGCGCCCTTACCCAATCAGACGGCCCGCCGGCCAGCCGTTCCGAAGCCCGCCGCCGCGCCCGTGACGCCGCCGACGACGCCGTCGCCGTGCTGCGCGCCGAGGGCTACTACGCCTATGTCGTCGAGCCGGACGTCACCGAGGCCGACCCGCCGCGCGGCACGGTCAAGGTCACGCCGGGCCAGCTGTTCGTCATCGCCGACCCGCGAATCGACTGGTCGGGGGCGCCGCCCGACGAGGGCGTCCGCGAACGCGCCTTCTCGGTCCTCGGCCTCACCGAGGGCGCCGCCGGCCGCGCCGCCGAAATTCTCGGCGCCGAGGGCCGCGCCGTGGCCCAGGTGCAGAAGCTGGGCTACGCCGACGCCATGGCCGATCCCCGCCAGGTGATCGTCGACCACGCCGACCACACCGTCCGCCCGACCTTCGTGATCGCCGCCGGCGACCTGGTGAAGGTGGACGGCGTGGAGCTGTCGACCAAGGGCCGCACGCGGATCGAATGGCTGCATCGCCTGGCGCCCTGGAAGGAAGGCGATGTCTACGATCCGGAGGACATCGCCGAGCTCGAACGCCGGCTGCGCGACACCGGCGTCTACGACACAGTTTCGGTGGCCCTCGCGCCGAAGGACAAGGCGCTGCCGAACGGCTTGCGCCCGATCCAGGTCACCCTGGCCGACCGCGCCTCGCGCACGCTCGAACTGGGCGCGGGCTATTCGACCAGCGAAGGCCCCGGCGTCGACGCCAAGTGGATCCGCTACAACCGCCTGCGCCGCGCCGACACCACGACGATCACGACCCGGGTCGCCAAGCTGGAAAAGAGCCTGGAGGGCTCGGTGGCTCTGCCGCACTGGGGCCGGCCGCAACAGACGCTGAAGCTGACCAGCCGTGTGTTCGCCGACACCACCGACGCCTATGACGAAACCGGCGCCACGCTCAGCGCCGACCTGACACGGCGCCTGCAGACGACCCGCTATCGCACCTACGGCCTGTCGGTCGACCTGTCCCAGACCCAGGAACGGACAACCGCCAACGGCCTGCCCATGGGCCAGCGGCTGAACTTGGCCACCTTCACCGCGCTCGGCGCCTATGCCTGGGACTATTCGGACAACATCCTGGATCCGCGGCGCGGCTGGCGCGTGGAGGCGCGGGCCGAGCCCACCGCCATCACCGGCGAGACCAGCCTCGTCTACATCCGCACCCAGGCGCAGGGCTCGGCCTACATCCCGTTCGGCAAGGAGGCCGACACGGTGCTGGCCGGCCGACTGAAGCTGGGCGCCATGCTTGGCGGCACGATGCCCGAAGTGCCGGCCTCGCGGCGCTTCTATTCCGGCGGCGGCGGTTCGGTGCGCGGCTACTCCTATCAGGCCATCGGCCCGCGCCTGTCGGACAACACCCCCCAGGGCGGTCTGTCGCTGTTCGAGGGCTCGATCGAGCTGCGCCACCGGTTCACCCAGCAGTGGGGCGGCGTGGTGTTCATCGACGCCGGCGCCGTCGGCACCGAGCCGACGCCCAACACCCGCGACTTCAGCGTCGGCGCCGGCTTCGGCGTCCGCTACGACCTGGGCTTCGGGCCCATTCGCGCCGACATCGCCTTCCCGCTGGAAAAGCGCGAGGGCGACTCGGCATTCCAGATCTATCTCAGCATCGGGCAGAGCTTTTGACCGACGCCGCGCCGCCGCCCGAACCCGTCGAGCAAGTCGCCGAAGCCGCGGCCAAGGTCGCGCGCCGCGTCGGCGGCCCCGGCTGGCTGATCATCATCTCGGTGACCCTGGTCGCCATCGTCGCCCTCGTTCTGGGCGTCGTGCGCTATGGCGTGATCACGCCTCAGGGGCGGGCCTTCCTCGAAGCGCGCACCAGCGGCCTCAAGCTCGGGCGCATCGGCACGCTGAAGATCGAAGGGCTCTCGGGCGATATCTGGCGTGACTTCGGCGTTCGCCGTCTGACCATCTCCGACGAAAAGGGCGTCTGGCTGGAGGGCGCGGACCTGCGCGTCGTCTGGAAGCCGCGCGAGCTGTGGTGGCGTCGCTTCCACGCCGAGAACATTGAGGCTCGCCAGGTGACCCTGGTCCGCCGTCCGACCCTGGGCCCCAAGGGCAAGTCGGGCGCGGCGCCGATCTCGGCCGACCTCGACGCCTTCAAGCTGCGGCTGGTCACGCGGCCGGCGTTCAGCAACGTCGCCGGCGACTTCGACCTGTCGGGCGCCTACGAGATGGCGCGGATGGGCGGCCAGGCGGGGCGGCTGTCGGCGGCCAGCCGGCTGCATCCGGGCGACCATCTGGACCTCGTCTTCGACCTGGGACGCGACAAGACCTTGCTGCTGACCGCCGTCGGCCGCGAAGCCAAGGGCGGTGCGCTGGCCGGGAGCCTGGGCCTGCCGGCCGATAAGCCGTTCATGCTGGACGCCAAGGCCAACGGCACGACCGAGGCCGGGGCCTTCACCGTCAAGGCGCAGACCGGCGACGACGTGCCTCTGCGGGCTGGCGGGGCGTGGAACGCCCAGGGCGGTTCGGCCAGCGGCCATGTTGACCTGACCGCTTCCAGCCACACCGATCTCTACGAGCGCATGTTCGGCGCGGCGGTCGACCTCGACGTCGTCGGCCGCAAGGCCGGGACGCTGACCGATCTGGCCCTGAAGCTGCGCGCGCCCAATCTGTCGCTGGACGCTCGTGGCCCGGTCGACCTGAGCAAGCGCCGCACCGCGCCCGAAGGCGTGACCTTCTCGGCGGCCGTGAAGGACCTCTCCAAGATCACCCCGATGCCCAAGATGGGCGCGGCCAAGGCGCAGGGCGTGTTCAAGCTGGGCGACGGCGGCTTCTCGGTCGAGGGGCCGGGCGACGTCTCCAACCTCGAACTGTTCGGTTATCGTATCGCCCGAGCCAAGGGGCCGGTCTTCGTCGGCTGGAACAAGGGCGAACTGACCATCCGCGCCTCGGCCGCCGGCGAGGGCGGGGCGGGCGAGGGCCTTCTGGCCCCGCTGGGCCGCACGCCCAAGGCCGACTTCGAGGGCGCGCGTCTGAAGGACGGCCGCTTCCTGATCAAGCGGGCCAAGATCGTCGCGCCGAACATCGTCGTTGAAGGCGAGGGGCAGCGCGGCCTGCTGGGCGGCCTGTCGTTCGACGGCACGGCCAAGGTCGCGTCGCTGGCCCCGATCCGTCCCGGCATGAAAGGCTCGGCATCGATCAAGTGGTCGGCCAGCCAGGCCCGCGACAAGCCCTGGAACTTCAACGCCGAGGCCCGCGGCGCGGGCTTCGCCAGCGGTCTGACCGAGCTTGACCGCCTGCTGGGCGCGGCGCCGCACGTCTCGGCCCGCGCGGCCTGGGACAACGGCAAGCTGTCGGTGGCCGACGGCAAGCTGGATGGCGCGGCCGCTCGCGCCCGGACCTCGGGCGTGATGAACCCCGGCGGCGCCCTGGCCTTCAAGCTCGACTGGTCGGCCGAGGGGCCGTTCGGCGCTGGCCCCGTCGAGGTATCCGGCAAGGCCTCCGGCACGGGCGCCATCACTGGCACGCTGAGCGCGCCGCGCGCCGACCTGCAGGCGGCCTTTGACAGCATCGAGCTGCCGCGCCTGCCGCTGAAGGACGCCAAGCTGGCCCTGACCTTCGCCAAGCGCGCTGATGGCGCCGACGGCACGGCCGCCCTGGAGGCGACCAGCCAGTACGGCCCGGCGCGCGCCAAGACCGCCTTCAGCTTCGCTCCCGGCGGGCTCGAACTGTCCGGCCTCGACGTCGACGCCGGCGGGCTCAAGGCCGGCGGCGCGGCCTCGCTGCGCAACGGTCGCCCGGCCACGGCCGACCTGACCGTCAACCTCGGTCCTGGCGCGTTCCTCGCCCAGGGCTCGGTGCGCGGCTCGGTGAAGATCGTCGACGCGGCCGGCGGCCCGACCGCGACCCTCGATCTCGCCGCACAGGACGTCACCGGCGGCGCCTGGAAGGTGCGCAATGCCGCCATCAAGGCCTCCGGGCCGATGGCTCGCCTGCCGTTGACCCTGGATGCGCGCGGCGAGGGCCCGTCCGGTCGCTGGCGGCTGGGCGGCAGCGGCGTGCTGACGGAGCAGCCCGAAGATTACCTGCTGACCCTCGACGCCAAGGGCCGCATGGCCCGCACCGAAGTGTCTACCCGCGAGACCGCGCAGATCCGCCTCGGCGGGCCGCGCACCTCGGGCCGCCTGCGCCTGAACGTCGGCGACGGCCGGGCCGACCTCGACCTCGATGTCGGCGGCGATCTGGCCAACCTTCGCGCCGATCTTGTCGGCGTCAGCCTGACGGCGCTCAATCCCGACCTCACCGGCCGCATCGACGCCCGCGTCTCCATGCGCGGCCAGGGCGCGGCGCTGGACGGCGAGCTGGACGCCAACGTGTCGGGGGCCCGCGAGCGCGGGGCCAAGGCCGAGCAGTCGCTGGACGCCACCATCCACGGCGACCTGCGCGACAAGGTCATGACCATCCGCGCCAGCGGTAGCAATCCTCAGGGCCTGAAGGCCGAAGCGGACCTGACCCTGCCGACCGAGGCCTCGGCCAAGCCGTTCCGACTGGCCATCGACCGTACGCGCGCCGTGCAGGGCCGCTTCCTCGCCCAGGGCGAGATCAAGCCCCTGTGGGACCTGCTGATCGGCCCCGAACGCGGGCTGTCGGGCAAGATCGACGCCGAAGGCTCGCTGGCCGGCACCCTGGCCGACCCGCGCCTGCTCGGCCGGGCGTCGCTGTCGGGCGGTCGGTTCGAGGATGGTCAGACGGGCCTGCGCCTGCAGGACGTGGCGATCACGGCCAACCTCGCCGACAACGCCATCGACGTCAGCCAGGCCCAGGCCGGCGACGGTCGCGGCGGCACGGCCTCGGGCGCCGGCCGCATCAGCCTGGCGCGCGACGGTGTGGGCAGCTTCCGCCTCGACATGAAGAACTTCCAGGTCATCGACAACGAACTGGCCAAGGCCCAGGCCACCGGCCAGACGACGATCAACCGCGCCGCCGACGGCAAGGTGAAGCTGTCGGGCGCCCTGACCATCGACCGCGCCGACGTCTCGGCCCAGTCCAAGACGCCCGCCGGCGTCGTCTCCATGGACGTCATCGAGCGCAACCGGCCGCAGGATCTGGTCCAGGGCGTCGAGATCCAGCCGCGCAAGCCCAATTCGGGCATGGCGCTGGACGTCACCTTGAAGGCGCCGCGCCGGATCTTCGTGAAGGGCAGGGGCCTGGACGTCGAACTGTCGCTGGACGCCCATGTCGGCGGCACTACGGCCAGCCCGGTGCTGGACGGCGTCGCCCGCGTGGTCCGCGGCGAGTACGACTTCGCCGGCAAGCGCTTCGAGTTCGACGACGACGGCGTGGTGCGCCTGGCCACCCAGCTGGACCGCATCCGCCTTGACCTGACCGCCACCCGCGAGGACGACGCCCTGACGGCGATCATCCAGGTCAAGGGCACGGCGGCCAAGCCGGAGATCACCCTGACCTCCAAGCCCGAACTGCCGCAGGACGAGGTGCTGTCGCAGGTGCTGTTCGGTTCGTCGGCCGCGCAGCTGTCGCCGATCGAGGCCGCTCAGCTGGCCTCCGCCCTGGCGTCGCTGGCGGGCGGCGGCGGCTTCGACGTGATCGGCAACCTGCGAAGCTTCGCGCGGCTAGACCGCCTGGCTTTCGCCGAAAGCAGCACGGGCATGACCGTGGCCGGCGGCAAGTACGTCACCGACGACGTCTATGTGGAGATCATCGGCGGCGGCCGCGAAGGACCGGCGGCGCAGGTCGAATGGCGCATCCGCCGCGCCCTGTCGCTGGTTTCGCGCCTGGGCGGCGACGGCGACGCCAAGCTTTCGGTGAAGTGGCGAAAGGACTACAGGTAGAGCAAGGCTTTTGCGTCGGCGCACGGTTTCCTCGTCAAAGGAAACAACGTTTTGCCCGCGCTCCCTGGACTAGGCTTTGGCCAAGGGAGACAGCGAATCCATGCGGATCGACGACGAAGATCGGGCTGTCCTGGGGAGTTTGGCCGCCGACGGGCCCCGGATGATCGACCGGGCCGTAGCTTGGTGCGCCATCAACTCGGGCAGTCGCCACATCGCGGGGCTGGAGCGGCAGAGGCAGGTTCTCGTCGAGGCCTTCTCCGTGCTGCCGGCCGCGCCTGCCGAGGTCCCGCTGACCGCCTCGCCCGAGATCGCCGCCGATGGCCGCCAGATCGAGCAGGCCCATCCGCCCGCCATCGCCGTGGTCGTGCGCCCCGAGGCGCCGGTGCAGGTCGTGCTGACCGGCCATTACGACACCGTCTATCCTGAGACCTCGACCTTCCAGACCGTCAGCACCCGGCCCGACGGCGCTCTGCACGGTCCGGGGATCGCCGACATGAAAGGCGGCTTGTCGGTGATGCTGGGCGCGCTGGAGGCCTTCGAACGCCACCCCAGGGCCGGCAATGTCGGCTATCGCGTGCTGATCTCGCCCGACGAGGAGATCGGCTCGATCGCCTCGGCGCCGGTGCTGGCCGATTTCGCGCGGCTGGGCCATGTGGGCCTGACCTACGAGCCCGCCCTGGCCGACGGCGCGCTGGCCAGCGTGCGCAAGGGTTCGGGCAACTTCCACATCGTCGTCCACGGCCGCGCCGCCCATGCCGGCCGCGACTTCGCCTCCGGCCGCAACGCGGTGATGGAGGCTGCTCGCCTCGCCCAGGCCCTGCACGCCCTCAACGGTCGCCGCGAGGGCGTCACCCTCAACGTCGCCAAGATCGACGGCGGATCACCGCTGAACATGGTGCCCGACATCGCCGTGCTGCGCTTCAACGTCCGCTTTCCCTCGGCCGCCGACGCGGCCTGGCTGGAGGGCGAGATCGCAGCCATCGTCGCTTCGACCAAGACGTCGGGTTCTGGCGACGGCCTTCACGCTCACCTGCACGGCCGCATCACCCGCGGCGCCAAGCCGTTCAACGCGGCCCAGGAAAGACTGTTCGGCGCGGTGAAGGAGGTCGGCGCCTTGCTTGGCCAGGCCATCGCCTGGAAGCCGTCCGGCGGCGTCTGCGAAGGCAACAACCTGTTCGCCTCGGGCCTGCCCAATATCGACAGCCTGGGCGTGCGCGGCGGCGACATTCATAGCGAGGCCGAACACGCCTGGCCCGCCAGCTTCGTCGAGCGCGCCCAGCTTTCGGCCCTGACCCTGATGAAACTGGCGAGCGGCGACATCGACGCCCACGCGATCCGCGCGGCCATGGCCGCCATGCCGGAGACCTTCTGAATGCTCGTCGTGCGCCCCGCCGGATCGGCGGATTTCGAGTCCCTGATGGAGCTTGCCGTGCTGTCGGGGCGGGGCTTCACCAGCCTGCCCGAGGACGAGCCGACCCTGCGCGAGCGCCTCGCCCTGTCCGAGGCCAGCTTCCAGGCCGGCGTCGCCCCGCCCGAGGCCTGGTACACCCTGATGCTGGAAGACCTGGAGACCGGCGTCATCGACGGCGTCGCCGGGGTCAAGGCCAGCGTCGGCCTCAAGCGGCCGTTCTTCTCGTTCCGCGTCGTAACCCTGGCCCAGTCCTCGCCGGTGCTGGAGATGCGCTTCGACCACAAGGCCCTGGTGCTGGTCAACGAATGCGCCGGTTGGTCGGAGGTCGGCTCGCTGTTCCTGCGGCCCGAGAAGCGCAAGGGCGGGGCGGGGCGGCTGCTGGCCCAGTCGCGCTACATGCTGATCGGCATCGAGCCGCAGCGCTTCGCCGAGATGGTGCTGGCCGAGCTGCGCGGCTGGTTCGACGAGGACGGCTCGTGCCCGTTCTGGGAGCACGCGGCCAGCAAGTTCTTCCGGCTGGAATTCGACCAGGCCGACCTGATGAGCGCCTCGACCAACGGCCAGTTCATCCTCGACCTGGCGCCACGCCACCCGATCTACACCGAGCTGCTGGCCCCGGCCGCCCGTGACGTAATCGGCAAGGTGCACCGCGACGGCGAGGCCGCTCGGGCCATGCTGGAGCGCGAGGGCTTCCGCTACCAGGGCCTCGTCGATCTGTTCGACGCCGGACCGACCGTGGCCGCGCCGCGTGACGACATCCGTACGGTGCGCGACGCCAAGCGCCTGCGGGTGAAGATCGGCGAGGATGCGTTCGGCGAAGAGGCGCTGATCTCGACGACGGAGGTCTCGCGTTTCCGGGCCGTGCGCGCCGCCGTGCTGATCGACGGCGAGGCGGCGATTCTGGATCGCGCGGCGGCCGACGCCTTGGGCGTGGCCGAAGGCGACTATGTGCGGGTGAAGGCATGAGCGGCGTGTTCATCGACGGGATCTGGCGCAGCGGGCAGGGGCCGGAGGCGGTCTCCACCGATCCGGCGACCGGCGAGGTGGTCTGGCGTGAGGCGACGGCCTCGGCGTCGGATGTGGAGGCGGCCGTTGCGGCCGCGCGCAAGGCTTTCCATCCCTGGGCCGACCTGCCGCGCGAAGAGCGGATCGCCATCCTGCGCCGCTACAAGGAAATCCTGCTCGAACGCGCGGCGCCCTACGCCGAGGCCCTGAGCCGCGAGACCGGCAAGGCGCTGTGGGAGACCAAGGCCGAGATCGGCTCGATGGCCGGCAAGGTCGACGCCTCGATCAAGGCCTATGACGAGCGCACGGGCGTGGCCGAAAACGCCATGCCGTTCGGCCGCGCCGTGCTGCGCCACCGGCCGCATGGCGTGATGGCGGTGCTGGGGCCATTCAACTTCCCTGGCCACCTGCCCAACGGCCACATCGTGCCGGCCCTGCTGGCGGGCGACACCGTGGTCTTCAAGCCGTCGGAAGAGACGCCCCTGGCCGGCCAGCTGCTGGTCGAGGCCCTGGAGGCGGCCGGCGTCCCGGCCGGCGTGATCAACCTGGTGCAGGGCGGCCGCGAGGTGGGCCAGGCCCTGATCGACCAGGAGATCGACGGCCTGCTGTTCACCGGCTCGGCGGCGGCCGGGACCTTCTTCCGCCGCCATTTCGCCGACCGGCCCGACGTGATCCTGGCTTTGGAGCTGGGCGGCAACAATCCGCTGGTGGCCTGGCAGGCCGGGGACCCGGTCGCCGTCGCGGCCCTGGTGGCCCAGTCGGCCTTCATCACCACCGGCCAGCGCTGCTCCTGCGCGCGCCGGCTGATCGTGCCGGATGGCGCGGAGGGCCAGGCGATCGTCGAGGCCGTGCTGGCGCTTGTCCCGAAGCTTTCGATCGGCCCCTGGAACGGTGACGAGCCCTTCATGGGGCCGTTGATATCCGAGCGCGCCGCCGGCCACGCCCTGGCGGCCGCCGGCCGTATCGAGGGCAAGCGCCTGCTGGAGCCCGGTCGTGTCGAGGGTCTGTCGAGCGCCTTCGTCTCGCCGGGCCTGATCGACGTCACCGGCGTCGATGTACCGGACGACGAGATATTCGCGCCGATCCTGCAGGTGCGCCGTGTGGCTTCGTTCGACGAGGCGCTCGTCGCCGCCAACGCCACCCGCTACGGCCTGTCGGCGGGCCTGGTCAGCGAGAACCCGGCGCTTTGGGACCGTTTCCTGGCCAGGATCCGGGCCGGGGTAGTCAATCTCAACCGCCCGACCACAGGCGCGGCCGGGACCATGCCGTTCGGCGGCCTCGGGGCCTCGGGCAACCACCGGCCCAGCGCCTACTACGCCGCCGATTACTGCGCCTATCCGGTCGCCAGCTTCGAGGCCGGGGCGGTGCTCGACACCACCGGCGATATCAAGGGCCTTCGTCCATGACGGCCGTCGAGGCCAATTGCGACGGCCTGGTCGGCCCGACCCACTCCTATGTCGGCCTGTCGCCCGGCAACATCGCCAGCCAGGTCAACGCCGGTAAGGTGTCCGACCCGCGCGCGGCGGTGCTGGAAGGCCTCGACAAGATGCGCCGCCTGGCCGACTGGGGCGTGCCGCAGTTCGTGCTGCCGCCGCACGAGCGGCCGGACGTGGGCTTCCTGAAGTCGATCGGTTTCGCCGGCTCCGACGCCGCCGTGATCGAGGCCGCCTGGAAGACCGCTCCGGCCCTGGCCGCCGCCGCCTGCTCGGCCTCGCCGATGTGGGCCGCCAACGCCGCCACGGTGACGCCCAGCGCCGACACAGCCGATGGCCGCGTGCACTTCACGCCGGCCAACCTGCTGACCAACCTGCACCGCAGCCTGGAAGGCCCGCAGACCGCCCGATCCCTGCGCCGTCTGTTTCCTGACGAGGCGCGCTTCGCCGTCCACGACCCGCTGCCGGCCCAGCCGCACTTCGCCGACGAGGGCGCGGCCAACCACGTGCGGCTCTGCGCCGAGCACGGCGCGAGCGGCGTCAACCTCTTCGTCTGGGGCCGAGAGGCCTGGGAGCACTGGAGCGGCGCCTATCCGGCCCGCCAGACCCGCGAGGCCTTCGAGGCGATCCAGCGCCGCCACGCCGCCGCTCGCGCCGTCTTCCCCCGCCAGGGCCGCTGCGCCATCGCCGGCGGGGCCTTCCACAACGACGTCGTTTGCGTCGGCACGCGCGAGACCCTGTTCTTCCACGAGGCCGCCTTCGAGGACCGCGCCGCCATGGAGGCGCAGGTCCGCCGCGCCGCCGAGGGTCTGTTCGAGCCGGTGTTCGTCGAGGTCTCCGAGGCCGACCTGCCGATCGAGGACCTAGTGAAGAGCTACCTCTTCAACTCTCAGCTTCTCGTCCTGTCTGGTGAGGACCGCCTCGTTCTGCTGGCGCCCGGCGAGACCCGCGACAATCCTCGCGCCCGCGCCGTCGTCGAGGGGCTGGTCGCATCCAACGGTCCGATCGGTCGCGTCGAATACGCCGATGTCCGCCAGAGCATGCGCAACGGCGGCGGTCCGGCCTGCCTGCGGCTGCGGGTGGTGCTGACGGACGAAGAACTGGCCGCCGCCAATCCCGCCCAGCGCTTCGACGCGACCCTGCATGACCGTCTGGCCGACTGGGGCAAGCGCCGCTACCGCGACCGTCTGGCGCCGACCGATCTGGCCGATCCGGCGCTGCTGGTCGAAAGCCGCGAGGCTCTGGACGAGCTGACCGCCATCCTCGACCTCGGTGGCGGGTTCTATCCGTTCCAGAGGCGCTGATGAGCTTTTCGATCCGCCCGACCAGGCCCTACGACGCAGGCCCGATCGCCGCGGTCCATCGCGCCACGGCCGCCATTCCTGGCGGCATCGCGCGCCGGCCGGAGGAAATCACCGACGCCTACATCAACCGGGTGCTGAGCGAGGCCCTGGCCGATGGCGTGGGACTGGTCGCGGTCGACACGGCGGGCGCCGTCTGCGGCGAGATTCACGCCGTCCGAATTCCGGTGAAGCTGTTCTCGCATGTGCTTTCGGATCTGACCGTGGCGGTGCACCCGGACTGGCGGGGCAGGGGCGTGGGCTCGGCCCTGTTCGAGGCGCTGTTCGCGGCGGCGCGGGCCATGGATCCGCCGATCGTGCGGGTGGAGTTGAACGCGGGCGCGGGCAATGCCGGCGCGATCCGGCTCTACGAGCGGCTGGGGTTTCGTGTTGAGGGACGGTTGGCCAAGCGCGGGCGGTTGCCGGACGGGACGTTCGAGGAACGATATCGCGATGGGGCTGATCCTCGACTGACGTCGAGGACCCCCTCCGGCCCTCTGGGCCACCTTCCCCAAAGGGGGAGGATTTCGGCTGATAGATGCTCTCCCTTTGGGGGAGCTGTCGCGGAGCGACTGAGGGGCCGCCGCAGGCGGCTACACCCCCGCCACCTCGCTCGCCGTTATCGCCCGCGCTTGGCCAACCGTCCCTCAACACGAAACCCCAGCCGCTCGTAGAGCCGGATCGCGCCGGCATTGCCCGCGCCCGCGTTCAACTCCACCCGCACGATCGGCGGATCCATGGCC
>LNIY01000152.1 GCA_001449105.1 Caulobacter vibrioides
AGTCTGAAGACTGATCCCTTCGGATTCGCCAACCCCTCCCCCGCACGCGGGGGAGGAGTTGGCGAATCCGAAGGGATCAGTCTTCAGACTCGCACCAGGTCTTGATCAGCTGGTGCGCGATGGCCAGGGTCGGGGGGGCGAAGGCGTCTTCGATCTCGCCGTGGATCAGGGCTTTCGCCTCGTCCTTGTCGAACCAGCGGACGGCTTCCAGCTCGGTCTGGTCGGGGGCGGCCTGGTCGCTGTCGACCTCGGCGATCATGCCCATCATCAGCGAGGCGGGAAACGGCCAGGGCTGGCTGGAGTGGTAGCGCACCTTGGTGGCGACCAGGCCGGCCTCTTCCTTCAGCTCGCGGGCGCAGGCCTCCTCGATGGTCTCGCCCGGCTCGACGAAGCCGGCCAGGGCCGAGAACATGCCGGCGGGCCAGGCCGCCTGGCGGCCCAGCAGGCACTTGCCGCCGTGCACGGCCAGCATGATCGCCACCGGGTCGGTGCGCGGGAAGTGCTCGGCGTGGCAGGACGGGCAGATGCGCTTCCAGCCGCCGTCGGCGACGTCGCTCTTGTTGCCGCAGTTGGCGCAGAACGGGTGCTTGCGCCGCCATTCGAACATCGACTTGGCGGTGGCCAGGATGCCGGCGTCGGGCGCGGGCAGGGTCGCGGCCGCGCCGCGCAGGTCCTCGAACCGGCCAAGGCCCTGCAGAGCGCCTTCCGACGGATCGGCCGCTCCCTCCAGGTCGACGGCGAAGACGGCGATGTCCTTCCACAGGCCCATGAACAGCAGGCGCTCGTCGGTGCCGGCCAACTCCTTGGCCATGTCGGCGCGCAGATAGGCGATCTGGACGCCGGTCGGCTCGTCATCCGCGGAAGGCGCGTCCTCGACCAGGACCTTGCCGTTCCAGACGGCCACGGCCAGGGACTGGGCGTCCTCCAGCTTCTCGGCGATCCAGCTGGCGTCGCCTCGGCGCTCGCTGGCGCGGTCCAGCGGGTTGCCCGCGAAGATGTTGACGATCTCGGAAAGCGGCATGGCTGATTCTGTAGAGGCTGACCGCCGAAAGTGTAAGGGGTTTTGACGGTCGGCGCCCGCCACGCGACGGCCGGCGGCGAAGAGTCGTCACGAGGCGGAGCGCTTGGCGCTTGCATATCGCGCGATGAGTCGCGATATACCCCCTCGGAGATCGGCGACGGACGATGGCCTCGCCAACTTGGTCAGGGCCGGAAGGCAGCAGCCACAACGAGATCACCCTCGGGTCGCCCGCCGGTCTCCACCTTCCCCTAAAATCCGTCAGCATCCGCGCCGGCAAGCGCGCGCGAGCCTTTTGCCGCGCCGTCCGACGCTCTAGACTGCCCCCATGGCCGACCACGACCTCACGCCCGATTCCGCTCCCCCCTGGGACGAGCCCGCCTTCGCACCCGAAGAGGCTCCCGAGCGCGACGAGAACACGGCCGACATCTTCGGCGAGGCGCCCGCCCCGGCCCCGGCGGCGGCCCCGGCGACCGCCAAGCCCCTGCCCGAGCCCGAACCGGAAGAGGCCGGCGCGGCCTACACCGTGCTGGCCCGCAAGTACCGCCCGCGCACCTTCGAGGACCTGATCGGCCAGGAGGCCATGGTCCGCACGCTCGCCAACGCGTTCAGCACCGGCCGCATCGCCCACGCCTTCATGCTCACCGGCGTTCGCGGGGTGGGCAAGACCACGACCGCCCGCCTGCTGGCGCGGGCGCTGAACTACGAGAGCGACACCGTCCACGGCCCCTCGGTCGACCTGACCACCGAAGGCCGCCATTGCCGGGCCATCATCGAGGGCCGGCACATGGACGTGCTGGAGCTCGACGCCGCCAGCCGCACCAAGGTCGACGAGATGCGCGAGCTGCTGGACGGGGTGCGCTACGCCCCGGTCGAGGCGCGCTACAAGGTCTACATCATCGACGAAGTGCACATGCTGTCGACGGCGGCGTTCAACGCGCTGCTGAAGACGCTGGAAGAGCCGCCGCCGCACGCCAAGTTCATCTTCGCCACCACCGAGATCCGCAAGGTGCCGGTGACGATCCTGTCGCGCACCCAGCGCTTCGACCTGCGCCGGATCGAGCCGGACGTGCTGGCCAAGCACTTCGACCGCATCTCGCAACGCGAAGGCGCGAAGATCGACCCCGACGCCCTGGCCCTGATCGCCCGCGCCGCCGAGGGTTCGGCCCGTGACGGCCTGTCGCTGCTCGATCAGGCCATCGTCCAGACCGAGCGCGGCCAGACGGTCACCGC
Organism: Caulobacter vibrioides; assembly: GCA_001449105.1. Classification (GTDB taxonomy): domain Bacteria; phylum Pseudomonadota; class Alphaproteobacteria; order Caulobacterales; family Caulobacteraceae; genus Caulobacter; species Caulobacter vibrioides_C. Next base: position 2,252 of record LNIY01000152.1, read on the forward strand.
CGCCGTCGTGCGCGACATGCTGGGCCTGGCCGACCGCAGCCAGACCATCGCCCTCTTCGAACAGGTGATGAGCGGCAAGCCGGGCGAGGCCCTGACCACCTTCCGCCAGCTGTGGGGCTTCGGCGCCGACCCGGTGGTGGTGATGCTCGACCTGCTCGACCACTGCCACGCCTCGTCGGTGGCCAAGGCCCTGGGTCCCGACGCCCTGTCGATGCCCAAGGAGCAGGCCGCGCGCCTGACCTCGGTCGGCGCCCAGACCACCGCCGGGACCATGGCCCGCCTGTGGCAGATGCTGCTGAAGGCCCATGACGAGGTGCGCCGCGCGCCCGACGCCATGGCCGCCGCCGAGATGGCCCTGATCCGCCTGTGCTACGCCGCCGACCTGCCCGGTCCGGAGGAGGCGCTGAAGGTGCTGCGCGACGGCGGCAATCCGGGCTCTGGCCCGGGGGGCGGCGTCGCCGTGGGCGGCGGGGCCGCGCCGGGCGGAGCGGTCTCGGCCGCGCCGCGCGCCATGGCCGCCGTGGGCACGGCCCCGGCCGCGCCCGTCCTGGCCTCGTTCGACGACGTGCTGAAGCTGATCGCCGAGAAGCGCGACATCGGTCTTCGCCTGGATGTCGAGCAGTACGTCCGCCCGATCAGCTTCCGGCCCGGCGCCATCACCTTCGAGGCCGCCCCCGGCGCCCCCGGCAACCTGGCCGGCCGCCTGGTCCGCGCCCTGAAGGAATGGACCGGCCAGCCCTGGCTGATCGCGGCCGAGGGCGGCGGCGGGGCCGAAAGCCTGATGGAGCGCCAGAAGCGCGAGGAGCGCGAAGCCCTGGCCGCCATCAAGTCCGATCCGTTCGTGGCCTCGGTGCTCAGCGCCTTCCCGGGTACGGAGATCGTCGAGATCCGCAAGGTCCTGGCCCCCGAACCCGCGCCGATCGAGCCGGACGAGGCCGAGGACTAAGAGAACCCTCCCTTCCCCCTCGATGGGGGAAGGGTCGGGGATGGGGGTGATCGCAGAGCCGGCCGCATTGCGCGGCTTCAACCGCCGCAGTCACCCCCACCCCTGCCCCTCCCCCATCGAGGGGGAGGGAATTCAGAACGAGGAGCAGACCATGAAAGACCTCAGCGGCCTGATGAAGCAGGCCCAGGCCATGCAGCAGAAGCTGGCCGACGCCCAGTCCCGCCTCGCCGAGGTGGTCATCGAAGGCACCGCCGGCGGCGGCATGGTCACCGTCACCCTGTCGGGCGGCGGCGACCTGAAGAAGGTCGTGCTCGACGAAAGCCTGATCGAGCCGGGCGAAGGCGAGGTCATCGCCGACCTGATCGTGGCCGCCCACGCCGACGCCAAGAAGAAGCTGGAAGCCAAGCAGGCCCAGATGATGCAGGAAGCCGCCGGCCCGATGGCCGGGCTGATGGGCGGCATGCCCGGAATGAAGTTCTAAGTTCCAAGCCCTTCCCCCTTGATGGGGGAAGGGTTGGGATGGGGGTGAACCTCGGCGCTGGCCGCCGACGCCGCATCACCCCCACACCCGACCTCTCCCCCATCGAGGGGGAGAGGAGAAAAGAGGAAAACCCTTGGCCGCCTCCGCCGGACCCGAGATCGAGCGCCTGATCGCCCTGCTGTCGAAGCTGCCGGGCCTTGGACCGCGCTCGGGCCGGCGGGCGGCCCTGGCCCTGCTGAAGAAGCGCGACACCCTTCTGGCCCCGCTGTCGGCCGCCATGGCCGACGCCCAGGCCAAGGTGAAGACCTGCTCCACCTGCGGCTCGCTGGACACCACCGATCCCTGCGCGGTGTGCGCGGACGGCTCGCGCGACGTGCGCCTGCTGTGCGTGGTCGAGGAGGTCGGCTCGGTCTGGGCGATGGAGCGCGGCGGCTCGTTCAAGGGTCGCTACCACGTGCTGGGCGGCCTGCTGTCGGCGCTGGACGGCGTCGGCCCCGAGACCCTGCGGGTGGGCGAACTGCTGGAGCGCGCCGCCGGCGGCGAGGTCGCCGAAGTGATCCTGGCCCTGCCCGCCACCGTCGACGGCCAGACCACCGCCCACTACCTGGCCGACCGCCTGGCCCAGACCAACGTGCCCGTGACCATGCTGGCGCGGGGGGTGCCGGTGGGCGGGGATCTGGACTGGCTGGACGACGGCACCATCGCCCAGGCGCTGAGGGCGCGGCGGCCGGCTTAACCTATCCAATTCAACCTCTCCCATGGGGAGAGGGAGGGGCCCGCGCCGAAGGCGTGGGAGGGTGAGGGGATAAACCGCCGGCGGTCCCATCCCCCTTTGTCCCAGTCCCTTTCGGATAGTCTGTACCCCCTCACCCTCCCATGCTCCGCATGGGCCCCTCCCTCTCCCTCTGGGAGAGGGTCCTAAGGGGCTGAAAGGTTTTCACGGAACCACCACCGCCTTGCCCACCACCCGCCGCTGGGCCAGGAGCTCGAACGCCTCGCGCCAGCGCTCCAGCGGGACCTCGGCATGCACGTGCGGGCGGATGGTCCCGGCGTCGGCCATGGCCCACACCGCCGCCTGGTCCTCGGCCCCGCGCTCGGGAAACCGGCGGCCGTACTCGCCGGCCCGCACGCCCATCACCGAGACGCCCTTTATCAAGGGGATGTTGGCCGAGACCGTCGGGATCCGGCCGGAGGTGAAGCCGATCACCAGGAGCCGCCCGTCGAAGGCCAGGCACCGCAGGCTCTCGTCGAAGACGTCGCCGCCCACGGGGTCGTAGACCACGTCGACGCCGCGCCCGCCGGTGATCGCCTTGACCCGGTCGCGGAAGCCGCCGGTGACGTTGACCGTCGCGTCGGGCGCGTAGAGCCGCGAGATTTCGGCCAGCTTGTCGTCCGAGGCCGAGGCGGCGATCACCCTGGCGCCCATGGCCTTGGCCAGATCCACCGCGGCCAGCCCCACCCCGCCGGCCGCGCCATGCACCAGCAGCCATTCGCCGGGCTGGATGTCGGCCCGCCGCGCCAGCGCCACCCGCGCCGTCAGATAGGCCGCGCCGTACGAGGCCGCCTCGGCGAACGACAGCCGCGCGGGCTTGGGCCTCAGCGTCCTGGCCGGAACCACGATGTACTCGGCCAAGGCCCCGGTGCGCGCGCCGCCGACGACCACCGCCCCGACCTCCAGCCCCACCACGCCCTCTCCCAGGGCCGCCACTTCGCCGGCGAAGTCGAGGCCGGGGATGAACGGCAGGTCGGGCTTCAGCTGGTACTCGCCGCGGGTCATCAGCAGGTCGGGGAAGTTGACGCCGGCGGCCTTGATGCGGACCAGGACGTCGCCGGGACCGGGCGTCGGGGTCGCGACCTCGCGCACGGCGCAGCCGGCGAAGTCGGGGGCCAGGGCCTCGACGACGAGCGCCCTCACCCTCCCTTCCCGTCGGCGGATGGGGCGATCTCCGCCCGAACCAGCGCCGCGATCTCGCGGCAGGCCGCATCGGCGGCCGGGACCGCGCCGGTGAAGGCGGTGAAGCCATGCGCCAGGCTGTCGTAGCAGCGATAGGTGGTCGGCACGCCCGCCGCGATCAGCCGCTTGGCGTAGGCCTCGCCCTGGTCGACCAGCGGGTCGAAGCCGGCGGTGACGACGATGGCCGGCGCCAGGCCCGTCAGGTCCGCCGTCTTGTCGGGCGACAGGCGCGGGTCGGCCGGGTCGGCCTCGGGGCCCATGTAGTGGCCCATGAACCACTCCATGATCGGGCGCGAAAGCGGGTAGCTGTCGGCATAGACGCCCATCGACGGCGTCTCGCTGGCCACGTCGACGGCGGGATAGATCAAGAGCTGGAAGGCCGGCTGGGGCTCGCCCGTGCGCTTCATCTCCTGGGCCAGGACGGCGGCGAAATTGCCGCCCATGCTGTCGCCGCCGATCGCGGCCTGCCCCGGCGCCGCGCCGAAGCGGGCGGCGTTGTCGCGGCCCCAGCGATAGGCGGCCAGCACGTCGTCCAGGCCGGCGGGGAAGCGGTGGTCGGGCGCCAGGCGGTAGTCGACAGAAAGCACCGCCGTCCTGGCGATGCGCGCCAGGATCCCGCAGAAGGCGTGGCAGGTCTCCAGGTCGCCGATCACCCCGCCGCCGAAGTGGGCGAAGACGATCAGCGGCGCGGTGCTGTCCTGCTCGGCCGGGCGATAGGCGCGGATCGGGATCTGGCCGCCGGAGCCGTCGCCCGGCCGGTCGATGGTCAGGCTCTCGTTGCGCACGCCGGCTTCCGGCGGACCGGAGACCGCCAGCAGGCCCTTGGCGCTGCCCGCCCGCGCCTCTTCCGGCGACAGGGTGGTCATCGACGGCAAGCCCTTGGCCGCGTGGGCGAAGAACTGGAACCGCGGATCCAGCGTGCGCCCGCCGCGATAGACGACGCCCCCGCCGCTCAGCGCCCGCAGGATCGGGGTCGGCAGCGACAGGATCGTCTTGAGGACCAGCTTCTGGACGTCGGCCATTCGGGGGCTCTTCTCTCTTATGCGTTCTTGGGAAGGACTAGGGGCCGTACTCAATTGCGTGGAGATTTCTTATGCGTCATCCCGGCCGAAGGGCCGCGTAGCGGGCCGTAGAGCCGAGACCCAGGGGCCCAGTGCGCCGGCCCCTGGGTCCCGGATAAGCCCTGCGGGCTTTCCGGGATGACGAGAAATTGGTGGGATCCGATGCGCCGCTCAATCGAGTCCATACCCTAGGGCCTGGGCAGGGCCGGCAGGCCCCCGAGGATCAGGCCGACGGCGAAGGCGGTGGCGCCCTGCGTGTCCATCGGCCGGCGCTCGAGCATCTTGTCGCCGACCTCGCGGGCCACGGCGATGCAGGCGGCGGTCAGGTAGTCGAGGTCGACCGGCGGGGCGTGTTCGCGCTCCAGCACCCGCTCGAAGGCCTCGCGCACCTCGCCGAACACGGCGGTGACCTCGGGGGTGGCGCGCACCTGCGGGTGGGTCTCGCCGGCGGGGCGGGTGACGCGCCAGGTCTCGTGCTCGGCGGCCAGGAAGTCGAAATAGGCCCGCATGGCCCCGCGCAGGAACGAGGCGAAGTCGGTCGCCTTCTCGAACTCCACGCGCAGCAGCGGCCGAAAGCGCCGCGCCCCGTCGTCGGCGAGGGCGTCGAACACCTCCTCCTTGGACTTGTAGTAGTTGTAGAAGGTGCCCGAGGCCAGGCCGGTCAGGCGGATGATGTCGCGCACCGTGGCCCCGTCGTAGCCCAGCTCGCCGAACACCTGGCGGGCCGCGTCGAGGATGGCCTGGCGGTTGGCGGTCTTGGTGCGCTCGCGCTTGCCCGGGCGATTGTCCTCGCGCGGCGGCATGGCGGGGAAATAGGCGATGTTCGACATCGAAGCGCGACTCTTTGTTGGGCGGCGTCAGTGACGCCCCGTCAGGATTTGAGCCTCGTTCCGGGCGCGGAGCAAGCAGATTAAGGCCCTCCCCCCGAAGGGGGAGGTGGCCCGTAGGGCCGGAGGGGGAAGGGATTGCCGGCGCGAGAGGCCTACTCCCCTCTCCGTCGGCTTCGCCGACACCTCTCCCTTCAGGGAGAGGGTCAATTAGGCCGGACGAACGTCGCCTTGCAGCGGGCGTCGCAGCGGGCCCATTCGCCGGGGCAGCTGTCGTCGTCGGTGTTGGCCCGGCAGAAGTAGTAGGTCTTGGCGCACACGGCCTTGCAGGCGGCCGGATCGGCGCCCGGGCGGGGCGACTGCAGCGGCAGGGGCGGCGGGATCACGGCCTGCGCGCTGCTGGGCGCGGACGCCTCGGCGGGGGCGGCCGGAACCGCCGGGCGGGCGCGCGTCTGGGCCCCGGCCGACGAGGCCAGGGCGGCGACCAGCATGAATGCGGAAAGCGCGCGACGCATGGATTGGGAGTCTAGGGACTGATCCGTCGGAAATAAACCGCGCCCGGACGTCGCGGCCGCCCTCGACGAACGCCCGCGCTCGCCTACATTGCATCCATGCTCAAGCACGCCGGACGCGCCCTTGCCGCCTTCACCCTGCTCTTCGTCTCCTTCGTCGCGACGGGCGGTGTGATGGCCGCGGCCGGACACAAGGCCCCGCGCGGGACCTTCGTCGACATCGGCGAGGGCCGTAAGTTGCGGATGGTGTGCGAGGGGCCGGCCGCGCGCCCCGATCGCCCGACCGTCTGGCTGGAGGCCGGGGCCTTCGGCTTCGCCGCCGACTGGGGCGCGACCCAGGACGCCCTGGCCGCCGCCGGCTGGCGGGCCTGCGCCTACGACCGCGCCGGCATGGGCTATTCGCCCAAGGGTCCGGCCCCGCGCGACGGCCTGGCCATCGTCTCCGACTTCGAGAAGCTGGTCGCCGCCTCGGGCGAGAAAGGCCCCTACATCCTGGTCGGCCACTCGATGGCCGGCCTGCGCCTGCGCGAATACGCCGGCCGCAACCCCGACCAGGTGGCTGGCCTCGTGCTGGTCGACGCCGCCACGCCCGAAGCCGCCAAGATCCGGCGGGCCCAGGGCTTCATCAAGTCGTTCGTGTTCATCTCGCGCGCCGCGGCCCTGGGCGCCTCGACCGGGCTCTACAAGCCGCTGGTCTACACCCGCCTGGGCGACAAGATCGGCCTGCCGCCGGACGCCAAGGCCGAGAAGCGCTGGGGCTTCGCCAACGGCCGCCACAACCGCACCTCGGCCGCCGAGGTCACGCTGTGGGCCGAAGCCTCCGCGCAGGCCGCCGCCCAGCCGGCGTTCAAGCCCGAATGGCCGGTGGCCGTGGTCACCGCCGGCGCCCGCGTCGGCGAGCGCGCCCAGTGGAAGGACATGCAGGCCGCCCCCGCCCGCGACTCCCAGCACGGCTATGTCGACCACGTGGCCGGCGCCACCCACACCCGCCTGCTCGGCGGCGAGTTCGCCGACCACATCGTGCGGGCCGTGGAGTTCGTGGCCAAGGCGCGAGGGACCGCCCCGCAGGCGCTGGTGGACGTGACCGCGCAATAGACGCTCCCCCTGAAGGGGGAGCTGTCGGCGAAGCCGACTGAGGGGGAAGGGATTGCCGCGCCTGAGGCCCTCGCCGCCTCATCAGACACTTCCCCCTCCGGCCCTCCGGGCCACCTCCCCCTTCAGGGGGAGGATCTTTGTCAGCCCCCCAGTTCCTCCGAGCGCTTCACCGCCGCGGCCAGCGCCTTGGGCAGCAGGTCGCCGAAGCCGCCCTCGCCCATCAGCACCGACAGCGCCGCGGCCGTGGTGCCGCCCGGCGAGGTGACCTGCTTACGCAGCTCGGCCGGCTCCTCGCCGCCCTGGGCCAGCAGGGCCGCCGCGCCGGCGATGGTGGCGCGGGCCAGGCGCGCGCTGTCCTCGGGCGTCAGGCCCTGGCCGGCGCCGGCGGCCTCCAGCGCCTCGATGAAGGCGTAGAGATAGGCCGGGGCCGAGCCGGAAACGGCGGTGGCCGCGTGCATCAGCTGCTCGTCGGCCAGTTCGACCGTGGCGGCGACCGGGGCCAGCAGAGCCTTGGCCGCCTCCAGCGCCTCGGGCGTGTCGGCGTAGAGGCTGGCCGCGCCCTGGCCGATGGCCACGGCCGTGGTCGGCATCACCCGCGCCACGCGGCGGCCGCCGAAGACCTGCGCGATGTCGGCCGCGCGCACGCCGGCGGCGATCGAGACGACGATTGCGTCGGGGGCCAGGTACGGGACGACGTCCGCCACCGCCTCGCGCCAGACCTGCGGCTTGACCGCCAGCAGCACCACCTTGGCCGCCGACAGGGCTTCGAGCGGCGGGTTGACCAGCGCGCCGGGGAAGGCCTCGGCGCTCGCGGCCGGGTCGCGGACGATCAGGTCGGCGAGCGCGAAGGCGCCCGTCTTGCGCCAGCCCTCGATCAGGGCCCCGCCCATGCGACCGGCGCCGAGCAGAAGGATGGGGGTCATGCGTCAAGCTCCCGCGCAAATTGATCCCGCCGCTTAGCGCGCCGCCGCCCCTCTGGACAAGCCCGGGGGCCTGCCCCACAGCATCGACGGCGATGACCACCGCCGCTTCCGCTCCCTTCGCCTCCAGCGCCGACGCCCTGCAGGCCGCCCGCGCCGCCGCGCGGCGGGGCGACCTGGACGCCGCCATCGCCGCCTGGCGGCAGGCCCAGGCCGGCGGACGCATGGAGCTTTCGGACTGGCTGGGCCTGGGCGACGCCCTCGACGCCCGGGGCCGCGCCGCCGACGCCTATGCCGCCTACCGCTCGGCCGCGGCGCTGGACAAGGGATCGGCCTCGGCGCGCCTGGGCCTGGGCAACGCGCTTTCGGCGCTGGGCCGGGGGCCCGAGGCCCTGGTCGAGTACGAGCGCGGCCTCAAGCTCGACCCGGCCTTTCCCGCCCTGTGGGCCAACTACGCCGTCGCCCTGTCGGCGGCCGATCGGCCCGAGGCGGCGATCGCCGCCTATGACCGCGCCCTGGCCCTGGCGCCGCGGCTGGTCCCGGCCCTGGTCGGACGCGGCAACGCCAAGGCGATGCTGAACCGCCACGACGAGGCCCTGCCCGACTTCGAGGCGGCCGTCGCGGTCGCGCCGAGCAGCCCGCACGCCCGCTTCAACCGGGGCCTGGCCCTGCTGCGCCGGGGCGACTGGACCCAGGGACTGGCCGACTACGAGGCGCGCTGGGCGATGACGGGCCGCGACGGCCGCCGGCCGGGCCTGTGGCTGGGGCAGGACGACATCGCCGGCCACACCCTGCTGGTCGACGCCGAGCAGGGCTTCGGCGACAGCCTGATGTTCGCCCGCTTCCTGCCGCTGGTGGCCGACCGGGCCGGACGGACCATCGTGCGCGCGCCCCGCGCCCTGACCGCCCTGCTGGCCGGCGTCGATCCGCGCCTGGAGGTGATCGCTGGCGAGGACCATCCAAGCTTCGCCGCCGACCGCTACGTTCCCATGGCCAGCCTGCCGCTGGCCTGCGGCGCGACGCCCGAGAGCGTGCCCGCCCCGCCCTACCTGAAGGCCGATCCGGACGCCGTCGCCGCCTGGCGCCGGCGGCTGGGGCCGTCGCGCCGCAGGATCGGGATCGTCTGGGCCGGCGGACCGGCGCGCGGCGCGGTGCGCGGCCGGGGCCTGCCGCTGAAGGCGCTGCTGCGCGCCCTGGCCGGCGCCGGCGACATCGTCTGCCTGCAGAAGGACGTGGATCGCGCCGACCGGGCGCTGCTGGCCAAGGCCGGCGCGGCGGTGTTCAGCGACGAACTGACGGATTTCGCGGCCACCGCCGCCCTGGCCTGCGCCTGCGACGAGGTGGTCAGCATCGACACCTCGGTCGCCCACCTGGTCGGCGGGCTGGGGCTGAATCTGACGGTGCTGCTGCCGTTCTTCTCGGACTGGCGCTGGTCGGCGGCCTGGTCGCCCAATCCCTGGTATCTCCAGGCCCGGCTGGCGCGCCAGCCCGCGCGCGGCGACTGGGACGGCGCGCTGGCGGCCCTGGCGGCGGACTAGGCGCCGCCGCCGCGTCTTTCATAGGAGCTTGGCGCCGGGCCTGGCGTCAGGCCTGGCCGACGGTCTCGAACATGCAGGCGGCCATGGCCTCGTCCGGGGTCTTGGCGCCGTGCAGCAGGAAGTCGAAGGCCGGGTAGAAGCGGTCGGCGGCTTCCACCGCCGCGTCGATCATCGAGGCGGCCTGGGCCATGGTCGGGCGCTCGCCCGACGGCAGGGCCAGGGCGTGGCGGAACACCACCTCGCCGTCGTCGGTCCAGACCTCGAAATGGCCCAGCCAGACGCGCTGGTTGATCATCGACAGCAGTTCGTACGCGCCCGAACGCTTGGTCTTGGAGGCGCGCAGGTCGAGCGAGAGGCACAGCTGCAGGCAGTCGGCCTCCGGACGCCAGGCGAACCAGAGCTCGTAATCCTTCCAGTCGCCGGTCAGGGCGAAGGCGAGATCGCCGTCTTCCGTCCGGTCGAAGGTCAGGTTTTCGGCGGCCAGCACGTGCTCGACCACCTCAAGGGGATCCAGCGCCAGCAGGACGTCGTCGTCGGGTTGGGTGTCCATCAGAACCTTTGGCCCCCAGGGGCGATGACGGGCGTGGGACCCGCCGGGTGTCGCCCACGAAAGAGGAGTCTAAGCTGCTTCGCGCGTTTGGCCACAACAGCGTTCACGCTTGGAGCGAGCGGTAAACCTTTTATTCGCCCTTTTCGGCAGGTTGATCGGCCTTCGGAGTCGCCTTCTTCGCGGCGGGCTTGGGGGCCGCGGCCTTCTCGGCCTTAAGGGCGGCGACTTCGGCCTGCAGCGCGGCCACCTGGGCCTTCAGGGCTTCCAGATCGTCGCGACGCACCAGGTCCAGTTCGGCGGCCCAGCGGTCGGCCTGGGCGCGGAACGCCGTCTTGGCTTCGTCGCCCGCGGTCTGGGCGATGCCCATGGCGGCCTGGGTGAACTTGGCGAATTCGTCGAGGAAGGGGTTCTGGCTGTGCATCGTCGTTCCGGCCGGGCGCAAATCGCCCACAGCTCTTTATATGGTGAGCGGGGGATGAAAGCGAACCACGAAGCGGGTATCCCTGCGACCATCTGTCCCGAACGGAGCCGTACGGCGTGATCTTTCCCGATATCGACCCCGTCGTTCACATCGGCCCCTGGGCGCTGGAATGGGGCCCGCTGGCCCTGCGCTGGTACGCCCTGGCCTATGTCGCCGGCATCGTGCTGGGCTGGCAGTACGCCGTCCGGCTGGTGAAGTCCTCGACCCCGTGGGGCGGCCACCGGCCGACGGCCACCACCGAGCAGGTCGACGACCTGGTGCTGTGGATCACCCTGGGCATCATCCTGGGCGGCCGCATCGGCTACATCCTGTTCTACATGCTGGTGAACCCCGAACAGCGCCAGGTGCTGGCGGACAGCCCGCTGAACGTCTTCAAGGTCTGGGAAGGCGGCATGTCGTTCCACGGCGGCTTCCTGGGCGTCTGCGCGGCGGTGATCTGGTTCGCCCGCCGCAACCGCATCGACCTCCTGAAGCTGGGCGACCTGGTCGCGCCGGTGGCCCCGATCGGCCTGTTCTTCGGCCGCTGCGCCAACTTCATCAATGGCGAGCTGTGGGGCCGGGTCACCGACTCGCCGCTGGGCGTGGTCTTCTGCAACGACACGATCCGCCAGGCGCACTATCCCTACGGCTGCCCGGCCGGCGAGCTGCCTCGCCACCCCAGCCAGCTCTACGAGGCCGCGCTGGAAGGCGTGCTGCTGTTCACGATCCTGCAGGTGCTGGTCTGGCGCTTCAAATGGCTGCGCCGCCGCGGCGCGCTCGTGGCGACCTTCCTGATCTGCTACGGCCTGTTCCGCTTCTCGCTGGAAGGCGTGCGCAATCCCGACCAGGGCATGCCCGAGTTCCCGCTGGGCCTGACCATGGGGATGCTGCTGTCGCTGCCGATGCTGCTGGTCGGCGCCTGGCTGCTGTGGAAGGCCCTGAAGACGCCGGTCGTCGCACCGCCGGAGCCGGTCCAGCCTTGAGCCTGCGAGAACCCGCGCTGCTGGGCCGCCTCAAGGCCCAGATCGCCCAGGACGGACCGATCAGCGTCCCGGAATACTTCACCCGCTGCCTGCACGACCCCCGCGACGGCTATTACGCCAACCGGCCGGCCCTAGGCGGCATGAAGGGGGGGGCCGAGGGCGACTTCGTCACCGCGCCGGGCGTCAGCCAGATGTTCGGCGAGCTGATCGGCCTGTGGCTGATGGAGACCTGGGACCGCATGGGCCGGCCCGCGCCGTTCCGCCTGGTCGAGATGGGCCCCGGCGACGGCGCCTTGATGAGCGACATCCTGCGCGCCGCCCGCCTGCTGCCCCCCTTCCTGGAGGCCGCCGACCTGTGGCTGGTCGAGGTCTCGCCGGTGCTGCGCGCGGCGCAGAAGGAAAAGCTGGCGGGCGCCTCGGTGCAGTGGGCCGGACGGCTGGAAGAGGTTCCAGCCGGCGCGCCGCTGCTGCTGGTGGCCAACGAGCTTCTGGATTGCCTGCCGGCGCGGCAGTTCGTGAAGACGCCCGAGGGCTGGGCCGAACGGGTCGTGGGCCTGGGCGAGGACGGGGAACTGGCGTTCGGGCTCAAGCAGCTCTCCCCCCTCCCCCTTGATGGGGGAGGGGTCGGGGGTGAGGGTGGCCGCGGCGCCAGACACCGCGCCGACCTTGCCGGCGGAACCGCCTTCACCCCCATCCCCGGCCCTTCCCCCATCGAGGGGGAAGGGAGCCTGCCGGTGGGCTCCATCCTCGAATCCTCGCCCGCCCAGGCCGCGCTGGGGACCGAGCTCGGCCACCGCCTGGCCCGCGACGGCGGCGCGGCCCTGCTGATCGACTACGGCCGCGCCAGCCCCGAGGCCGGCGACACCCTGCAGGCCCTCCGCGCCCATCGGAAGGAGGGCCCGCTGGACAATCCCGGCCAGGCCGACCTGACCGTCTGGGCCGACTTCCCGTCGGTGCTGGACGCCGCCCGGCAGGCCGGAGCGCACGCGCCGCCGGTGATCGGCCAGGGCGACTTCCTGCGGGCGCTCGGCATCGAGGCCCGCGCCCAGGCCCTGGCCGCCGCGCGCCCCGATCGCGCCGACACCCTCGCAAGACAGCTTGATCGCCTGACCGGAGCGGCGCAGATGGGCGATCTGTTCAAGGTCGCGTGCCTGAGCGCGCCGGGGCTCAATCCCCCGCTCTTCGAGGACGAGGCATGACCAAAGCCAAGATCCCCACCGTCCAGTCGTCCTTGCTGGCGTCCGTTCCCGGCCTGCGCCACGCCTTCTTCACCCGCAACGGCGGCGTCTCGCAGGGGCTGTACGACAGCCTCAACGTCGGCCGCGGCAGCCAGGACGAGCCGGCCGACGTGATCGAGAACCGCGCCCGCGCCGCCGGCTGGTTCGGCGTCGACCGCGAAGACCTCAACACCTGCTTCCAGATCCACTCGACCATCGCCATCGTCGCCGACGGCTCGTGGGGCGACGCCCGCCCGCAGGGCGACGCCGTGGTCAGCAAGACCCCGGGCGTGGTCTGCGGCGCGCTGCACGCCGACTGCGCCCCGGTGCTGATCGTCGACCCGGAGGCCCGCGTGGTGGCCGCCGCCCACGCCGGCTGGCGCGGGGCGCTGGACGGGGTGGTGCAGGCCGCCGTCGACTCCATGGTCGTGCTGGGCGCCCGCCCCGAGCGCATGCTCGCCGCCGTCGGCCCCTGCATCGGCCCGGAGTCGTACGAGGTGGGCCTGGAGTTCCTGGCGAAGTTCGAGGCCGACTGCCCCGGCTCCAAGCGGTTCTTCAAGCCGGGCAAGGCCGACGACAAGCGCTATTTCGACCTGCCGTCCTTCGTGCTCGACCGCATCGAGACGGCCGGGATCGAGCAGCGCGAATGGATCGGCCGCGACACCTGCGCCGAGGACCAGCACTTCTTCTCCAACCGCCGCGCGGTGCTGAACGGCCAGAAGGACTACGGCCGGCTGCTGTCGGCGATCATGCTGGAAGGATGATCCCTGCTCCTCCCCCGTGAAACGGGGGAGGTGGCGCGGCGCCATCGGCGACGTGACGGAGGGGGCGACCGCCGGCACGGAGCCCAGTCTCGCCCCCTCCACCACTTCGTGGTCCCCCTCCCCCGTTCCACGGGGGAGTCGG
>LNIY01000153.1 GCA_001449105.1 Caulobacter vibrioides
GAGCAGGCGCGGGCCGGGGGCGGCGAGAAGCGGGTGGCCGCCCAGCACGCCAAGGGCAAGCTGACGGCGCGCGAGCGGATCGATCTTCTGCTCGACGAAGGCTCGTTCGAGGAGTTCGACATGTTTGTCGAGCACCGTGGGACGGAGTTCGGCATGGCCGACCAGAAGGTGCCCGGCGACGGGGTGGTCACCGGCTGGGGCACGATCAACGGCAAGGTGGTCTACGTCTTCTCCAAGGACTTCACGGTGTTCGGCGGCAGCCTGTCGGGGGCGCACGCGGCCAAGATCGTCAAGGTCCAGCGCCAGGCGATGAAGGCCGGGGCGCCGATCATCGGCCTGTTCGACGCCGGCGGGGCGCGCATCCAGGAGGGCGTCGACAGCCTGGCCGGCTATGCCGACATCTTCCTGGAAAACACCCTGGCTTCGGGCGTCATCCCGCAGATCAGCGTGATCATGGGCCCCTGCGCCGGCGGCGACGTCTACAGCCCCGCCATGACCGACTTCATCTTCATGGTGAAGGATACGAGCTACATGTTCGTCACCGGCCCGGACGTGGTCAAGACCGTCACCAACGAGGTGGTCACCGCCGAGGAACTGGGCGGAGCCCGCGTCCATGCGGCCAAGTCGGGCGTGGCCGAAGGGGCGTTCGAGAACGACCTCGAAGCCCTGACCCAGGTGCGCCGCCTGATCGACTTCCTGCCCTCGTCCAACCGCGAGAAGGCCCCGATCCGGGCAAGCTTCGACGACCCGCACCGGGCCGAGCCCAGCCTCGACAGCCTGGTCCCCTCCGATCCGGGCAAGCCCTACGACATGAAGGAGCTGATCCTGAAGATCGTCGACGAGGCCGACTTCTTCGAGATCAGCAGCGAATGGGCCAGGAACATCGTCTGCGGTTTCGCCCGCATGGACGGCCAGACCGTCGGCGTGGTCGCCAACCAGCCGCAGGTGCTGGCCGGGGTGCTCGACATCGACAGCTCCAGGAAGGCCGCCCGCTTCGTGCGCTTCTGCGACGCCTTCGAGATCCCGATCGTCACCCTGGTCGACGTGCCGGGCTTCATGCCGGGTACCAAGCAGGAGTACGGCGGCCTGATCAAGCACGGCGCCAAGCTGCTCTTCGCCTATGCCGAGGCCACCGTGCCCAAGGTCACCCTGATCACCCGCAAGGCCTATGGCGGGGCCTATGACGTGATGAGCTCCAAGCACCTGCGCGGCGACTTCAACTACGCCTGGCCCACCGCCGAGATTGCGGTGATGGGGGCCAAGGGGGCGGTGGAGATCATCTTCCGCCAGGAGGCCAAGGACCCGCAGGCCCTGGCCGCCCGCGAGGCCGAATACAAGGACCGCTTCGCCAACCCGTTCGTGGCCGCCTCTCGCGGATACGTCGACGACGTCATCATGCCCCACGGCACCCGCAAGCGCATCGTCCGCGCCCTGCACTCGCTCAAGGGCAAGGTGCTGACCAACCCGACCAAGAAGCACGACAACATTCCGCTTTGATCAAGGGCGGGACGCGAGATGCTCCCCCTCTGGGGGAGCTGTCGCGAAGCGACTGAGAGGGAATAGGGCTCCCGCCACCCCCCAATCCGTAAAATCCCCGCGAAAGCGGGGACCCAGGTGTTTTATCGTCGAGCGCCGCGGCCTTCAGAAAAAAGCCTGGGTCCCCGCTTTCGCGGGGATTTTACGGGTGGGGGGGGCCTTGGCCGCCGCTTTCCCCCTCCGGCCCTTCGGGAGGGTCTGCGCCCTCCAATAACATTGATCGCCGTCATCGCTTCGTGGTTGTGTAGTCCCTCGATACTTCCGGGGGAGGGGGAACCATGAAGAGGATGCATTCGGCCGGTCGGGGGATCGCGGCGCTGTGCCTGGTCGCCGCGCTGGGGCTCGGGTCCGCGCAAGCGCAGACGCCCGCGCAGGATCCGCCGCCGCAGAACGGGACCCCGACCTTCTCCGTCCCGCCCGCCACTCCGGTCCCGCAGCCCGCGGTCGATACCGGAGACCTCACCGGCGACGCCCAGGATCGCGCCGAGGCGGCCGACCTGTCGGCGCTGGAGTACGAGACCATCTTCCGCATCCTGTTCGGCGTGCTGGCCATCGCGGTTGTGCTGGAGTCGGCCCTGGCGGTGGTGTTCGGCTGGCGGGTGTTCCAGAACCACTTCAGCAGCCGGGGCCTGCGCACGCCGGTGGCCGTGATCGTCGGCTGGCTGGTGGCCCACGGCCTGAAGTTCGACGTGGTGGCCTCGCTGTACCAGGCCCTCTACGGCGGGCAGGGCGAGGTCTCGCCGCTGGGGGGTCTTGGCGTCTTCATCACCGGCCTGGTCTTGGCCGGCGGCAGCGCCGGGGTGAACAACATCCTCAAGGCGCTCGGCTTTCGGCGGATCGGTCCGGCCGAGGGCGCGACGCCGCGTCCGGCCGCCACCGAGGCCTGGTTCAGCATCACCTTGCAGCGCAAGGACGCCGTGGGGCCGGTGCAGGTGCTGCTGGTGGGCGACGCGGGCCCCGCCGTGCTGGTCGGCATGATCACCGGCAAGACGCCGCCGCCCGCCTGGGCCGCCGACTTCGTCTCCAACGACGTGCGCTTTCCGCCGGTGGCCGGCCACGTGCTGACGCCCGGCGCGACCTACACCCTGCGGCTGGCCGGCGCCGACAAGGCCGGCGCCCCGATCCAGAAGGACTGGGGGCCGTTCACGCCCGGCGCCGGCGCGATCATCGACGTGTCGGTGACGCTCTGAGGTTCGGCTAGACCCGCAAGCGGGCCTCGGCCAGGTCGAGCTCGCGGGTCAGCTTGGCCTGGGCCGCGCCGTCCACGGCCCGCTGGCGCAGCAGCGTATGCAGCGCCTGGCGTTCGGCCTGCAGGGCGACCAGGCGCACCTCCTTTTCGAAGCCGCGGGCGCGGCGGGCGGCCTGGGCCACCTCGCCGGTCTGGGCCAGGCCGTCCAGGCGGTCGCGATAGATGTCGACCACCCGGGCCGAGGCGGCCTGGAAGTCGGCGTCGGCGGCGTGGGGCGAGGACGACTGCATGTGCTCGACCGCGTGCACGGCGGCGATGGCCAGGGTCGTCCGGGCCTGCTCGGCCTGCTCCAGCGCGGTGTTGTCGGGCGGCAGTTGCAGGTTCTTCATCAAGAGCGGCAGGGCGACGCTGGAGATCAGCAGCGACAGCACGATGACCCCGGCCGCCAGGAAGATGGCCAGGTCGCGGGCCGGGAAGTCCTCGCCGGTGGCGGTGACCAGCGGCAGGGTCAGCACGCCGGCCAGGGTGATGGCCCCGCGCGCGCCGGCGCAGGCCGTGGCGGTGATGATCTTCCAGTCCGGGCTGACCGGCTGGTCGCCGCGCCGGCGGGCCCGCAGCAGGGTCAGCTTCAGCGAGCCCCACACCCAGGCGAAGCGCAGCACGCCGAGGCTGAGCGTGATGGCCACCACATAGATCGCCAGCCACCAGGGCTCGTGGTGGCCGGTGGTGCGGACGGTCTCGACCGCGCCGGCCAGGATCGACGGCAGTTGCTCGCCCAGCAGCACGAAGATCACGCCGTTGGCGGTAAATTGCAGGGTGTCCCATACCATGTTGCGGCGAACCCGGGTGGCGGCAACGGTCTGGCGGGCGACTTCCGAGAAGCTCATGGCCACGCCGGCGGCGACGGCGGCCAGGATGCCCGAGGCGTGCACTTTTTCGGCCAGCAGATAGGCGGCGAACGGGATCAGCAGGCTGACCAGGGTCTGGGGACCGGCGTCCTCGGCGCCGGCGCGGCTGAGCCAGGCGTTGAGCGTGGTCACCACCAGGGTGGTCAGCACGCCGATGACGACGCCGGCCAGGGCCACCCAGGCGAAGTTCAGCACCGCCTCGTGCAGCACGAAGCTGCCGGTCAGGGCCGCGGCGATGGCGAAGCGCAGGCAGACAAGGCCCGAGGCGTCGTTCAGCAGCGACTCGCCCTCGAGGATGTGCATCAGGCGCTTGGGGATCGGCACCCTCTGGGCGATGGCCGAGACGGCGATCGGGTCGGTCGGCGAGATCACCGCCGCCAGGGCGAAGGCCACAGCCAGCGGCATGGACGGGATCATCCAGTGGATGAACAGCCCCACCCCCAGCACCGTCAGCACCACCAGGCCCAGCGCCAGTTCCAGGATGATGGGCAAGTCCTTGAAGAACTCGTCCTTGGGAATGCGCCAGCCGTCGAGGAACAGCAGCGGCGGCAGGAACAGCAGGAAGAAGAGGTGCGGATCGAGCGAGACCGGCGTCTTGGTGACCATCGCGATCAGGGCGCCCAGGCCGATCTGCACCAGGGGCGCGGGGACGGCGAGGGGAAGGAACCGGGCGGCCGCGCCGCTCAGGACGACGGCGGCCAGAAGGGCCAGGACGATCTCGACAGTCTGCACGCTCACCTCATCACCGTTTGGGTGGAGTTACCCTAGGGTGATGCGTCCAGGGATGCGACCCATAAAGGCCCCCGTTCGCGGCCTGCCGGACCGGGGGCCTTGCGGGACGTCAGGCGTCGACCGGCTCGCGCGCCGAGGTCGAGGCGCCCAGGCCTGCGCTGATCGCGTTGGCGTAGTCGGCCGGCGTCGGACCGCCGCCAGGCTCGGTCGAGAAGATGCCGCTGCTGTTCCAGAGGAAGCCGCCGGTGATCCCCGAGCCGGCCAGCTGCGAGAACACCTGCTGGATGGCGTTCGGGCCTTCGCCCTCGGCGCCCTCGACCGCATAGCCGGGCACGATGAAGGCGTAGGGATCGGAGACGCCGGTGTCGGGCGTCTGCTGCACGGCCTTGGCCCACTGGGTCGGGTCGTTGCCCGCGCCGCCGGCGTAGCACTGCAGGTTCATCCACTTGACGACCTGCCGGCTGTTGTTCTGGGCGTAGACATCGGCCAGGCAGGCGGTCCAGAAGTCGGTGGCGGTGTAGGGGCAGTAGGTGGCGTAGAGCCCCAGCGAGCCGACGTCGAGCGTCAGGGTGACGATCATCTTCTGGTCGTCGGCGGTGTAGTCGCCCTCGTAGTCGAAATCGACGCCGGTGACGCCGAAGGTCGACTGCAGCACGGCCAGGTTGGTCTTCACCTGATCGCGCGCGGCCAGCCAGGCGGTGAAGTCGCTGGTGGTGCCCCAGGCGCCGACCGAGACCAGCAGGTCGCGCACGCTGCCGCCGCTCAACAGCTGCTTGACCAGCGCCGGATAGTCGGGATTGACGCCGCTCGAGCCGTCGGTGGCGTACTGGATCTGGCCTTTGCTGACGAACAGCGTGTCGTTCAGATAGAGGTCGCCGCCGTCGTGAATGTGGATCGACCACAGGATGACGGTGGTGATGCCCTGGTTCAGCTGCTGGGCCTGGGTGGCGTAGGGCACGGGCGGGGTGGGATAGCCGTCCTGGAACAGGCCGTTGCCGTAGATGGCGATGGGATAGGCCGACATGACGTTTGCCTCCGGCTCGGGAATGAGCGGGCGCACGCTATGTCCGCATGCAATTCCAGGGTGTGTTTTTCTTCACTCTCGCAAAAAGTTTACATGGCGCAGCTTGCCTACAGGTCGAACCGCACGCCCTGGGCCAGGGGCAGGGCGCCCGAATAGTTCACGGTCGCGGTCTGGCGGCGCATGTACTGCTTCCAGGCGTCCGAACCGCTTTCGCGACCGCCGCCGGTCTCCTTCTCGCCGCCGAACGCCCCGCCGATCTCGGCGCCCGACGGGCCGATATTGACGTTGGCGATGCCGCAGTCGCTGCCCCAGGGGCCCAGGAAGCTCTCGGCCTCGCGCACGTCGTTGGTCATCACGCAGGACGACAGGCCCTGGGGGACGTCGTTCTGCATCGCCACCGCCTCGTCGAACTCGGCATAGGGAACGACGTAGAGCAGCGGCGCGAAGGTCTCGCGGGCCATGCCGGCCGTGGGCGCGGGCAGGCGGGCCAGCGCGGGTCGAACGTAGAAGGCGTCTGGCGCCTGGCCTTCGTTCAGCCGCTCGCCGCCGGTGACCTCGGCGCCGTCGGCCCGCGCCTGGTCGAGGGCATGGACGAAGGCCTCGTAGGCGGCCTTGTCGACCAGCGGGCCCAGCAGCACGCCGTCCTGGCGCGGATCGCCGGCCGGCAGGCGCCCGAAGGCGGCGGCGACCGCCTCGCTGACCTTGTCGACCAGGCTCTCGTGCACGATCAGGCGGCGCAGGGACGTGCAGCGCTGGCCGGCCGTGCCGGCGGCCGAGAACACGATGGCGCGCAGGGCCAGCGACAGGTCGGCGCTGGGCGTGACGATCATGGCGTTGTTGCCGCCCAGCTCCAGGATCGAACGGCCGAAGCGTTCGGCCACCACCGGCGCCAGGGCCTTGCCCATGCGGGTCGAGCCGGTGGCGGAAACCAGCGGGACGCGCGGATCGCGGGCCAGGCGCTCGCCGGCGTCGCGGCCGCCCAGCACCACGCTCGACAGGCCCGCCGGAGCCTCGTCGCCGAACCGGGCTATGGCGCGCTCCAGGAGGGCCTGGGTCGCCAGGGCCGTCAGCGGCGTCTTCTCCGACGGCTTCCAGATCACCGGATCGCCGCAGACCAGGGCCAGGCACGCGTTCCAGGCCCAGACCGCGACGGGGAAGTTGAAGGCGCTGATCACCGCGACCGGTCCCAGCGGATGCCAGGTCTCGCGCATGGCGTGGCCGGGGCGCTCCGAGGCGATCGTCAGGCCGTGCAGCTGGCGCGACAGGCCGACGGCGAAGTCGCAGATGTCGATCATCTCCTGCACCTCGCCGGCGCCTTCCGAGGCGATCTTGCCGGCTTCCAGGGTGACCAGGGCGGCGAGATCGGCCTTGGCCGCGCGCAGCTCCTCGCCGAAGAGCCGGACCAGCTCGCCGCGGCGCGGGGCGGGCGTGCAGCGCCAGGCGCGGAAGGCGCGGGCCGCGCCCGCGACCTTTGCCTCGATGGCCCGGGCGTCGTCGAAGGCGACGTGGGCGATGACCTGGCCGTCGATCGGCGAGCGCACCGGGGCGCCGCCGTCGGCGGAAAGGCCCGCGACGCCCAGGCGGGCCAGGATCTCGCGGGCGTGGGCGGCGGGAGAGGGCAGGGGCTTGGACATGCCTCATGGACGCGCCCCGCGCGGTTGCGGTCAAGACCCGCCGGCTCCACCCGCTCGGGTTGACGCCGCGACGGGGCGCCTTCAAATGACTTGCCCGCGACTGGGCGGGGGAGGCATCGACTCGCGAGATGGACGACCAGGTCGCCTTGCAACAGGGATTGCTGCCACGGATCGAGGCCCTGCGGGCGCGCGTCGACCGCCGCCTGGCCGAGCTGGCCCCCGCGTCCGGAACCGCCCCCGACCGCCTCGTCGAAGCCGTGCGCTATTCGCTGCTGGCGCCGGGCAAGCGCTTTCGCCCGATGCTGACCCTGCTGGCCGCCGAGGCTTTCGGCGCGAGCGAGGGCGCGGCGCTGGACGCGGCCTGCGCCTTCGAGATGATCCATGCGGCCTCGCTGATCCTCGACGACCTGCCGGCCATGGACGACGCCGGCCTGCGCCGCGGCCTGCCCACCATTCACCGCGCCTTCGACGAGGCCACCGCCATCCTCGCGGGCGTGGGCCTGTTGAACCAGGCCTATGCCGTGATCGCCGCAGACAAGGGCCTGGCGGGCGAGCTGCGCGCCGAGATCAGCGGCCGGGCTGCGCAGGCCGTCGGCTTCATGGGGCTGGTCGCCGGCCAGGCGCGCGACCTGCTCGACCGCGACCAGTTGCGCGACATGGCCGCCATCGACCGGCTGAACCACGAGAAGACCGGCGTGCTGATCATCGCCGCCGCCCAGGTCGGCGCGCTGATCGGCGGCGCCAATGAGGCGGCCGTCGAGCAGGTGGGCGAGTTCGCCCGCCGGGTGGGCCTGGCCTTCCAGATCCGCGACGACATCATCGACGCCGAGGGCTCGGTCGAGGCGGCCGGCAAGGACGTCGGCCAGGACGCTTCGATGACCACGGCCGTGACGCGCCTGGGCCTTTCCGGCGCCCGCGCGGCCATGGAGGAGCACCTGGCCCTGGCCGAGTCGGCGCTGAGCGCGGCCGGCGGCGGCGGTCTGCTTGGGGCCTATGCCGGACGGCTGTTCGCCGGACGCAAGGCGGCGGCGTGAATCCAGAGCCTATTCTGGTCGCCGAAGGCGTGGTGCGATCCTATGGCCGGCGGCGCGTCCTCAAGGGCGTCGACCTGTCGCTGCGTCCGGGCGAAATCTACGCCCTGCTGGGTCACAACGGGGCGGGCAAGACCACCCTGGTGCGGGCCATCTGCGGCCGCCTGCGGCCCGACGCCGGCAGCGTGCTGCTCAACGGCCACGACCCGGCGCGCGTCCCCGCCGCCCGCGCGGGCCTGGGCCTGGTGCCGCAGGAAATCGCCCTCTACGCCAACCTGTCGGTGCGCGAGAACATCGAGACCTTCGCCGTCCTGGCCGGGGTGCCGCGCGCCAAGGCGCCGGCCGCCGTGCGCCGGGCCATGGAGCTGACCCGCACGCTGGAACGCGCCGACGCGCCGGTCCGCACCCTGTCGGGCGGCTTCCAGCGCCGGGCCAACATCGCCGCCGCCATCGTCCACCAGCCGACCCTGCTGATCCTCGACGAGCCGACGGTGGGGGTCGACATCGACGCCCGCGAGGCCGTCGACGCCGTCATCCGCGACCTGCGCGACCTTGGCGTCGCCGTGCTGATCGTCACCCACGACCTCGACCAGGCCGGGGCCCTGGCCGACCGCGTCGGCTTCCTGCGCGACGGCGCCATGGTGCTGGAGGGCGAGCCGCGCGCCCTGGTGGCCGAGGCGTTCGGCGACCAGATGGAGATTCTGGTCCACCTGTCCGAAGGCCTCGACATGGCCGGCGAGATCCATCTCGCCGCCGAGGGCCTGGAGCCCACGCGCCGGTCGGGCGTCTGGACGCGCCTGGACAGCGGCGGCTACGGCGCGGCGGGCCGGCTGGACACGCGCCTGCGCCAGCTGGGCCTGGCCCCGCGCGAGATCCGCGTGCGCCAGCCGTCGCTGGCCAACCTGTTCAGCCTCGTGGCCGAACGGAAGGCCGCATGAGCGCCCGGATCGCCATGGCGCTGGCCATGATGCGGGTCATGGCCCTGGAGCTGTGGCGCGACCGCGCGGCCCTGGTCATGACCTTCCTGCTGCCGCCGCTGGTGTTCCTGATCTTCTCGTCGGTGTTCGCCGGAACCTCGGGCGACAACCTGCAGCCCAAGATCGCCGTCGCCGACCAGGCGGGGACCGAAGCTTCGCGCCGCGTCGCCGCCGCCCTGCTCAAGAGCCCAGATGTCCGCGCCGAGACCGCGCCCGACGCGGCGGCCGTGCGCGGGCGGGTGAAGTCGGGCCAGGTCGACGCGGGCCTGGTCATCCGCGCCGATCCCGGCCGCTCGGGGCGGCCGTTCCTGATCGTCGCCGACCCGTCGCGGGCCGTGGCCGCGCCGCTGACCCAGGCCCGCACCCAGCAGGCCCTGGCCGCCGCCGCGCCCGACGTGGTGCTGCATCGCTCCGTGGAGTCGCTGACGCCCGCCCTGGGAGCCCTGACCCCGGCCCAGTCGGCTCGCGTCGAGGCGGCCGCCGCACAGCTGCGCGCCAGGCCGCCGGCTGTTCAGGACGATCTCTTCGCCCGCGAGGACATCGCCGGGGCCCGCAAGGGCGGGGCGGTGATCGCCTATTACGCCGGGGCGGTGATGATCCTGTTCGCCCTGTTCTCGGCCATGCAGGGAGCGCTGTCCCTGATGGAGGAGCGCCGCGCCGGCGTCGCCGACCGCCTGCTGGCGGGCGTGGCCGGCATGGGTCCGGTGGTCACCGGCAAGTTCCTGTTCCTGACCGCCCAGGCCTTCGTCCAGGCGGCGATGATCTTCGTGGTCGCGCAAGTCGTCTACGGCGTGGAGGCGCTACAGCATCTGGCGCTCTGGCTGCCGACCACCTTGGCGGCCGGGGTCTGCTCGGCGGGCCTGGCCCTGGGCCTCGTCTCGCTGTGCCGCACGCGCGACCAGGCTCAGATGCTGTCGACCTTCGTGATCCTGGTGCTGGCCGCGGTCGGCGGCAGCATGGCGCCGCGCTTCCTGATGCCCGCCTGGCTGCAGAGCCTCGGCTGGTTCACACCCCACGCCTGGGTGATCGACGCCTATCAGGCCGTGCTGTGGCGCGACGCCGGGATCGGCGCGGTGTATAAGGCCTGGCTCGTGCTGGCCGCCGTAGGCGCGGCGGGCCTGCTCGTGGCCCAGGCTCTGTCGCGCGATCCGCAGCGCTAGGAGTTTGCGCTAGAACAAGGACGGGAGCCGAAAGCCTGTTGCAGTCAGGCCGCCGGCTCTGGAGTTAGAGAAGCGATGGTCACCTTCGGTCTCAAGGTCGCCCTGTTCCTGGGCGCCTTCGCCTTCATGGAAGGCTTCGCCTGGTTCACCCACAAGTACGTCATGCACGGCTTCGGGTGGGTCTGGCACCGCTCGCACCACGAGCCCCGCCACGGCGCCTTCGAGCTGAACGACCTGTTCGCGGTGGTGTTCGCCGCTCCGGCCATCGTCGCCATCTATTTCGGGACCAGCGGCTATCCCTGGCTGCTGCCCATCGGTCTCGGGATCACCGCCTATGGCGCGGTCTATTTCATCTTTCACGACGGCATGGTGCACCAGCGCTTCAAGGTGCCGCTGGGCAAGT
Source organism: Caulobacter vibrioides (assembly GCA_001449105.1). Classification (GTDB taxonomy): domain Bacteria; phylum Pseudomonadota; class Alphaproteobacteria; order Caulobacterales; family Caulobacteraceae; genus Caulobacter; species Caulobacter vibrioides_C. Next base: position 10,595 of record LNIY01000153.1, read on the forward strand.
CGGCCTACTGGAAGCGCCTGATCCAGGCCCACCGCATCCACCACGCCGTGCACACTAGGGAGGGCGCGGTGTCGTTCGGCTTCCTGCTGGCCCGGCCGATCCGCGAGCTGAAGGCCAAGCTGAAGGCGCGGGGCGTCCAGGCCTGATGCCGCCGCTGCTTGTCGAAGTGCTCTGGAAGGGGCTGCTGGGCGGCCTCGTCACCGCCCTGATCGTGCTGGCGTCCAAGAAGGGGAACGTGCTGCCGGGCATACTGCCGCTGGCCCCGACCTTCGCGATCATCGCCCTGCTCGCCGTCGGCTCCAAGGGCGAGGCGGGCGGCTTCAAGACCGCGTGCCTGGCCGGCGCCAAGACCATCCCGGCCTATCTCGTCTTCCTGGGCGTGTCGTGGCTGCTGGTCGACCGGGTGGACTACCGCCTGGCCATTCTCGGGGGTGTCGCCGCCTGGCTGGTCGCGGCCCTGGCGATCTTCCTGGCGCCGAAACTGCTGTGAGCTGAGTGGAGAGAGACCGCTCCACACAGCCCCAAGAAACAGTCGTCATCCCGGAAAGCGCGCAGCGCTTATCCGGGACCCAGGGGGACCGGGCGCGACGCTTGGGTCCACCGCCGTGGCGTTGGCCGATGTACTGCGTCGGCCCCTGGGTCCCGGCTCTCCGCTGCGCTGCGGCCGGGATGACGCGGATAAGAAAAGGGCGGCGAGCAAGCCCGCCGCCCTTCGGTCTTCACGACATCGGGGCGCCTTACTCGGCGCCGCCCGGCTTGCGGTAGTCGAGCGGGGGCTTCCGGTCGCCGACCATGGCCTTGTACTGGAAGCCGTCGCCGCGGCGGGCGTTCAGCTCGGTCTTGGCGTCGGCGATCAGCTTGGGGTTCATGAACAGCTCGGCGCCGGTGATCGACAGGGTCTTGGCCGCCACGGCCGCGCCCTTCAGACCGATCGACGAACCGGCCGCCGCCACGTTCTGCCAGCTGTGGCCGGCCGAGCCCGGGACGAAGGTCGCCGTCGACAGGCCCACGGTCGGCGTCACCCATGAGATGTCCGACACGTCGGTCGAGCCGCCGACGCCGCCCTTGGTGTCGGCCGGAGCGTAGGACTGGATCTTGCCCACCGAGGCCAGGTCGCCGCCGCCGTTGGTCAGGCTGGTGGCCAGGGTCTTGGCGAAGGCGGTCTCTTCAGGCGTCCAGGTGATGCCGCCGACGCTGGTCAGGCTGTCGTGCATCACCTTGCCCAGCACGTCGTTGGGCAGAAGGTTGTAGACGCCGCCGGTCTGCTCGAACTCGACCGTCGTCTCGGTGGCCATGGCCGCGCCGTCGGCCGCCTTCTTGATGCGGTCCATGACGCTGACCACGATCTTCGGGTCAGAGTTGCGAACGTAGTAGTAGACCTCGGCGAAGTCGGGCACCACGTTCGGGGCCTTGCCGCCGTTGGTGATCACGTAGTGGATGCGGGTGCCGTCCGGGATGTGCTCGCGCATGAAGTTGGCGGCGGTGTCCAGCACCTCCACGCCGTCCAGCGCCGAGCGGCCGGCCCACGGCGCGCCCGAGGCGTGCGAGGACTTGCCGCGGAAGCGGAACTTGCCGCTGATATTGGCCATCGAGGTGCCCTGGCGGGCCGAGTTCTCGTTGCCCGGGTGCCAGTGCAGCGTCACGTCGACGTCGTTGAACAGGCCTTCGCGCACCATGTAGACCTTGCCCGAACCGCCTTCTTCGGCCGGAGTGCCGTAGACGCGGATCTCGCCCTGCACCTTGTTCTGGATCATCCACTCCTTGAGGGCGACCGCGCCGGCCACCGAGGCCGCGCCGAACAGGTTGTGGCCGCAGCCGTGGCCGTTGTCGGTTTCAGGACGCGGGGTCTTGGTCGGGGCGGCGGCCTGCGACAGGCCGGGCAGGGCGTCGAACTCGGCCAGGATGGCGATCACCGGGCCCTTGCCCTGCTTGAAGCTGGCGACGAAGGCGGTCGGTTCGTCGGCGACGCCGGCCTTGACCTCGAAGCCCGCGGCCTTCAGCTGGTCCTGCAGGACCACCGTGCTCTTGGCCTCTAGGTAGCCCAACTCGGCGTAGTCCCAGATTTTCAGGGCGGCTTCGTTCATCTGCGGGGTGTAGGCGTCGACGTTCGCCTTCAGCTGGGTCTTCTGCGCGGCGTTCAGCGGCGCGGCGATGGCGCTGCTGGCCATCAGCATGGAAACACCGACCAGGCCGGCGGCGGCGGTCTTGAGGATCGAAGTCACGAAAAGCCTCCCTGCACGCGGCGCGAACGGCGCCGCTGTCCTATTCATGACGCAGGGCGGATGCGGTTCCTCAACCTTGGACCACATTTCCCTCTCTCTTCGAGAGAGGGAGGGGCCCGCCGCGAAGCGGTGGGAGGGTGAGAGGCGACAAAGTTTGCGAAAGGAGCGCCGCTGGGCGATCCGCGATACGGACGTCGACGCGGGTCGGGTGCGTGGCGGTAAGGATCCGGGATTGTCTGGTCGAGGGTGAAACCTCTCACCCTCCCACGCCTTCGGCGCGGGCCCCTCCCTCTCTCCATGAGAGAGGGATCAAGCCCTACGGCGAAACCAGGACGATCTCGCCGTCTTGGCCGGTCTTCGCCTTGGCCGCGCCGTAGGCGCTGAGCGCGTCGACGAAGCCGGAGACGTCGCCGGTCCGGAAACGGCCGCTCATCGGGGTCGCGGCCACGCGCGGCGAGTCGATGCGGATCTTGCGCACCGAATAGCGGTTCAGCTCGCCGACGATTTCCGACAGCGGCTGGTTGTCGAAGGTGACGCTGCCGTCGCGCCAGCTGGTCAGGGCGGCCACGTCGGCGGCGGCCACGGCCCAGGTCGAGCCGGCCTGCTGTTCCAGGCGCGAGCCGGGCAGCAGATCGACGCTGTTGTGGGCGGCCGGGTCGGCGACGCGGATCTTGCCTTCCAGCAAGCTGACCGACCACTTGCCCGGGTCGATGCGCACGTTGAAGGCGGTGCCCAGGGCGGTGACCGTGCGGCCGTCGGCGGTGACCACGAACGGACGCTGCGGGTTCTTGGCCACCTGGAAGAAGGCTTCGCCGCGATCGAGCGTCAGGGCGCGGCGGGCGCCCATCTCGGTGACGCGCAGCACCGAGTCGGTCGACAGGGTGGCGACCGAGCCGTCGGCCAGGGTGACGACCTTCTGCTCGCCGACGCCGGTGCGGTAGACGATCTGCGCCGTCTGGGCGGGGGCGACGGCCGGCGCGTGGTCCGACGGCGCGGTGGCCAGCCACAGGGCCGTGCCGAACCCGCCGGCCGTGACCAGCGCGGCGACGGCCGCGGCCCAGCGCATTTGCGGACGGGCGCGACGGCGCTGGTCGGCGGCCAGGTCGGCCTTCAGTCGGGCGCGGGCGGCCAGAATCTCGGGTTCGTCGGTCAGGGCGCCGATGCGGGCCCAGGCGTCCGAGGCCGAGGCATAGGCGTCCTTGTTGGCCGGATCGGCCTTCAGCCAGGAATCGAAGTCACGCCGCAGGCCAAGGTCGTTCGGCCGATTCTGCAGACGCGCGACCCATTCCGCAGCGTCCGGTTCACCGGAAGAAGCCAGGTTTGGGACGGTGTGGCGCATCGTGTTCCTGCAGACGGCTCGTCAGGTGCTTGAGAGCCTTGGCGACGTGTTTCTCGACCGCGCTGACTGAGAGTCCCAGTTGAGCGGCCGCCGCCTTGTAACTCATGCCTTCAAATCGCACGAGCATGAATGCAGCGCGCGTCCTTAAGGGAAGGTCACCGAGGGCGGCCGCGGCGACGGCGGCCTGCTCCTTGGCTTGAAGAATACGGTCCGGAGACAGTTCGTCGAGGGGGTGATGAACCTCCTCCAGTTCGCAGTGCGCCTGACGCTTGCGGACGGTGTCGCGCCGACGGCGGTCCAGCAGGACGTTGGTCGCCGTCTGGAAGATGAAGCTGCCGAGGTTCGACACTTCGCCGCCGTCACGGCGGTTATGCAGTCGAAGAAGCACTTCCTGGACGAGGTCGTCGACCTCGCCGCCCTCCACTCTTCTGCGGAAGAAAGCCTTCAGGGCCTGCTGGTAGGGCAGGGAAGCTTGGGCGAGGCCCTCGCTTCCACGCGCTCCAGCGGCAAGATTCGCCAGCGCCATTCGTCGTCCCCGACACAACGAGTCTTTTTTGTTGCGATCATTCGTCAGCAGCGTGACGGCGCGGTCAACCCACGTTCTCGCTCTTGCCGCAGGGGCGCCCCGCCTGCCAGATTATGAGGCAGAGTCCTCCGTGCGGTCCCCCTGGCCCGGGCGAGGGGACCGGATCGCCGGTCAACGGCGACGAGGGGACTGGCCTTGGCGAACGCAGCAGTGAAGGAAGGGGCGCTGCCGCGTACTGGAGCCCCGGGGGTATTGCACACACGTCATCGCCGCTGCGCGCTCGCCGGTTGGCTGGCGCTCGCCGCGTTCGCGACCCCCGTGGTCGCGGCGGCCGCGCCGCGCCGGGTCGACATCGCCGCCGGCACGCCGATGGCCCGCGCCCTGACCGCCTTCTCCGCCCAGACCGACATCGAGATCCTGTTCAACCCGGCCCTGGTCACCGGCCTGCGCGCCCCGCGCGTGCGCGGCCGGCTGGAGGCCGACGAGGCGCTGGACCGCCTGCTGGCCGGCTCGGGACTGGTGGCGCGGCGACACGGCGGCCGGCTGCTGATCGAACGCGGCGCCTCCGAGCGTCCGTCGCCGCCGGCGGCGCCGCTCGCGCCCCTGGTGTCGGCCGAGATCGACGCGGTGATGGTCACGGCCCTGCGCCGGGCCACGGCCGAGCAGAACACGCCCCTGTCGATCCGCGTGGTCAGCGGCGAGGCCCTGAAGGCCGCCGGCGCGGTCACCTTCGAGCGCGCGGCCCAGCGCCTGCCGGGCCTGACCCTGACCAGCACGGGCGTCGGCCGCATGCGCATGACCCTGCGCGGCGTCTACGGCTCGGGCGAGGCGACGACGGCCCTCTACTACAACGACATTCCGGTCTCGGGCCCCAGCGGCACCACGGCCGATCCCGGCGGTTCGTTCCCCGACCTGCTGCTGGTCGACATCGACCGGCTGGAGGTGCTGCGGGGACCGCAGGGCACGCTCTACGGC
>LNIY01000154.1 GCA_001449105.1 Caulobacter vibrioides
CGCGACAGCTCCCCCAGAGGGGGAGCATCTGGAGCGCCACGATCCTCCCCCTCTGGGGGAGGTGGCGGCGAAGCCGACGGAGGGGGTCGCGCATGACCCGCCGCCTCGCCCCCGTCCTGTTCACGGCCTTCCTGCTGGCGGCCTGGGAAGGCGCCTGCCGGGCGCTGCACGTGCCGGCCTACCTGCTGCCCGCGCCGTCGGGCGTGGCCAAGGCCCTGGTCGAGGCAGGGCCCCTGCTGGCGCTGAGCGCCTGGGGCACGCTGTCGACGGCGCTGGCGGGGCTCGTCCTGGCGGCGCTGGTCGCCCTGGCCCTGGCGTTCTGCGCGGCCCTGAAACCCATCGTCGAGGACGCCTTGCGTCCCGTCGCCGCGATCCTGCAAGTGACGCCGGTGATCGCCATCGCGCCGCTGGTGACCATCTGGGCGGGCATCGACCATCCCGGACGCGCGGTCACCGCGCTGGCGGCGGTGATCGCCTTCTTCCCGATCTATTCGGGAGCCGTCGCGGGGCTGAAGGCCGCCGATCCGGACCTGTCGCGCCTGCTCGACCTCTACGGCGCCAGCGGCTGGCAGCGGCTGTGGCGCCTGGCCCTGCCCTCGGCCCTGCCGTCGATCCTGGAGGGGCTGAAGGTGGCCGCCGGCCTGGCGCTGGTCGGGGCGGTGGCGGCCGAGTTCGTGGCCGGCTCGGGATCGAGCCAGGGCCTGGCCTGGCGGATGCTGGAAAGCTTCAACCGCCTGCAGACCGCCCGGGGCTTCGCCGCCCTGGCCGTGCTGGCGGCGATGGGCGTGGCCCTGCACGCGGCCCTGGCTGCGGCGGAGGCGCGGCTGCTGGCCTGGTGGCGGGGGCGGTAGGTAGAACCCTCTCTCTGAGAGAGAGGGATTGGATGTCGCATCCCCGACCATCCGCATGGCGCCGTTAGGCGGCGATTAAGCGGCGTCGGCTAAGGGTTGCAGACTGACAAGACTCCGTCCGGACCGGCATGCGCCTCGTTCTGCCTTTGCTGCTGCTCGCCAGCGTCGCCGTTCCGGCGCACGCCGATGACGTGCGCGAGAGCCGCTACGGGCCGCGCAGCCCGCGCGCCCAGGCCGTCGCGTCGGCCTATCGCGGGCCGATGCTGGGCTGGGCCGGCAAGGTGGAGGCGCCCGCCGCGCCCCCTGCGGCGCAGGCCGCCGCCCGACCGGTCGAACGCCCCGCCCCGATCGCCGCCTGGGCCGGCTACGCCAACGCCTCGGCCGCGCCGCAGCCGCAGCCGATTCAGCAGGTCCAGCCGCGCTACGTTCCGCAGCCAGCCCCGCAGGCCCCGCAAGGCGCCCTGCCGACCAGCCTCTACAGCCCGCCCGTGGCCGCCGCCCCGATCGCGCCAGCCGCGCCGCGCGTCTATCCGTCGTCGGAGCTGGCCGGCGGTCCTCCGTCCGTCTCGGCGCCCGTGCAGGCCCAGCGCCCAGCGCCCGCGCCGGTCCAGGCCGCCTACGCCAATCCCCGCGCCGCTGAGGGCCTGGCGCCGCGCACCTATTCGGTCGGCCGGATGTTCGGCCTGACCCCCGACCAGATCGCCGCCCCCGGCCCGCCCAACACCGTGCTGATGGCGGTCGACCCGGCTGTCGTCGCAACAGCCCCCATGGACGACGAGCCCCAGCACGGCTCGGCCGACTGGCTGGCCCAGGCCGCGCAGGAAGCCGGCCGCGACACCTCGACCTCGGCGTCGCGCAAGAAGAAGACCACCGCCCAGGAGAGCGATTTCTGATGCTGCAATCGCGGCTGCATGACCTGATCGCCCTCGCCGACGAGCCGTCCAGCGCCAAGCGGCGCGAGCTGCTGCGCGGGGTGACGGACCTGTTCTTCACCGCCGACGACCACGGCGCGGTGGAGATGGGCCTGTTCGACCAGGTCATGGGCCAGCTGGCCGGCGAGATGGAAGAGGCCGTCCGCGTCGAGCTGGCCGAGCGCCTGGGCCAGTCTTCGGCCCCGCCGCCGAGCCTGACGCGCAACCTGGCCGCCGACAGCATCGCCGTGGCCCGTCCGATCCTGTCGGGCGCCGCGCCGCTGTCGGACGCCGACCTGCTGCACGTGGCCCAGACGCAAGGCCAGGAGCACCTGCGGGCGATCTCCAGCCGGGCCCACGTGCCCAGCGCCGTGTCCGACGCCATCGTCGCGCGCGGCGACGACGACACCCTGGGCGTGCTGATCCGCAACGAGGGCGCGGAGCTGTCGCGCCAGGCCCACGAGACGGTGGTCGACCGCGCCGCCGCCAACCCGGCCCTGCACGAGGCGGTGATCGACCGCCAGAGCCTGCCGATCGACCTGCTCAACGAGATGTACTTCGTGGCCGAGGCGCGGCTGCGCGACCGGATCATGGCCCGCAACGAGGCGCTGGACCCGGCGGTGCTGGAGGCGGCCCTGGCCGCCGGCCGCAACCGCCTGGCCGCCCGCGACGGGGCCCTGCCGGCCGACTACGACGCCGCCATGCACGAGCTTTCCCTGATCAAGGCCCGGGGGCGCATCACGCCCCAGGCCCTGGCCAGCATGCTGCGCGCCAAGCAGACCAGCCTGTTCCTGTGCGCCCTGTCGGACATGGCCGACATCGACTTCCACACCGCCCGCAAGATCCTCGAGCGCCGCGAGCTGGACGGCCTGGCCGTGGTCTGCAAGGCGGCCGACTTCGACCGCGCCCTGTTCCTGACCTTCGCCCTGCTGATCCTGGATCCGTCCGACGAGGTGATGGGCAAGGCCAAGGCGTACGGCGAGCTCTACGCCGCCCTGCCCCGCGAAAGCGCCCTGCGCACCATCCGCTTCTGGCGCCTGCGCCGCACGACGGGCGCGGTGGCGGCGGCTTAAAGCCCCTCCATGAGAGAGGGTGCGCCCTCTCCATTCCATCACTTCCGTCATCCCGGCCGTAGCGTAGCGGAGAGCCGGGACCCAGGAGCCGCCGCAGGACGTCGGCGACCGCCGGCGCCGAGCCCGGCCCCCCTGGGTCCCGGATAAGCGCTGCGCGCTTTCCGGGATGACGGCGGGGTTGTTGGCGAAGCTTTGCTTGAAGCGGTGAAACCTCTCACCCTCCCACGCCTGCGGCGTGGGCCCCTCCCTCTCTCTCAGAGAGAGGGTTCGAGTTTGGCGCCCCCAAACGAAAAAGGGGAAGAGCCCGGAAGCTCTTCCCCTGTCTTCGGTCCTTGCGATCCCCTTGCGGGGGAGACGCCCTAGAACTCTTCCCAGCTGTCCACCGCCAGGGCGGCCGAGCCTTCGGTGGCGAAGGCGGCGGCGCGGGCCTGGGCGGCGCGGGCGGGGCTGGCGGCCGGGCGCGAGGCCGGGGTGGCGGCCCTGGGGGCCGAGGCCATGGCCGAGCCGGCGACCTTGAAGCGGCCGACCTGCACGGCCAGCTCGCCCGCTTCGCCCTTCAGCGAGTGGGTGGCGGCGGTGGCTTCCTCGACCATGGCGGCGTTCTGCTGGACGACCTGGTCCATCTGGTTCACCGCGACATTGACCTGGTGCAGACCGGTGGACTGCTCCTGGGCGCTGGCGGCGATCTCGCTGACCAGGGCGTCGATGCTGGCCACCTGGTCGACGATGGCGCGCAGGGCCTCGCCGGTCTGGCCGACCAGCGACACGCCGGCGCCGACCTGCTGGCTGGAGGTCGAGATCAGGCCCTTGATCTCCTTGGCGGCCTCGGCCGAGCGCTGGGCCAGCGCGCGGACTTCCTGGGCGACGACCGCGAAGCCCTTGCCGGCGTCGCCGGCGCGCGCGGCTTCGACCCCGGCGTTCAGGGCCAGAAGGTTGGTCTGGAAGGCGATCTCGTCGATCACGCCGATGATGTTGCCGATCTGGCCCGAGGACTGCTCGATCTCGTTCATGGCGTTGACGGCCTGATCGACGATGCGGCCCGAACGCTCGGCGCCGGTGCGGGCGCCGGCCACCAGGCTGGAGACTTCCTTGGCGCCCGAGGCGGTCTTGCGGACCGTGGCGGTGATCTGGTCGAGGGCCGCGGCGGTCTCTTCCAGGCTGGCGGCCTGCTGCTCGGTGCGGCGCGACAGGTCGTCGGAGGCCTGGGCGATCTCTTCCGAACCGGCGCGGATGCCGCCCGAAGCGGCGTTGATGCCACGCATGGCTTCTTCCAGGCGGGCGGCGGCGGCGTTGAAGTCGGTTTTCAGCTGCTCGGCGTCGGGGGCGAAGGCGGCGGTGATGCGGAAGGTCAGGTCGCCGTTCGACAGGTGACCCAGGGCCTCGGCCAGGGCCGACACGGCGACGGCGTCTTCCTGGGCCTTGCGGGCCTTGTCGGCCTCGACGCGAACGCGCTCGGCCTCGGTCAGGCGGCGCTGCTCAACGGCCTCGTCTTCCAGGCGCAGCTTGTGGATAGCGGCGTCCTTGAAGCTCAGCACGGCCTGGGCCATCTGGCCGACCTCGTCCTTGCGGCCGACGGCGGGGACTTCGATGCTGTTGTCGCCCGAGGCCAGGCGGCGCATGGCGGCGGTCATGGCGGCCACCGAGGCGCCGATGGTGCCCGACAGCATCCAGCCCATCAGACCGGCGATGACCAGGGCGGCGACGCCGCCCAGCACCAGCGACAGGATGGCCATGTCCATGGCCTGCTTCATTTCCTTGGCGCGCAGGGCGACGCGGTCGCTGGCGGCGGCCGTCAGCTCGTCCTGGACGGCGCGGATGTCGTTGAGGCTCTTGCGGCCCATCAGCTCGCCGGCGGTGACGCGGCCCATGACCGGATCATTGGCCATGGCGGTGATGGCGGGATCGGCGATGGTGCTGCGCCATTCGCCCATCTCCGCGCGCAGGCGCTGGATGCGGGCCTTCTGTTCGGCGACCGTGGTCTTGGCCTCGAAGGCGTCCAGCGCCTTGTCGAACTGGCCGACGCCTTCCTTGTAGGTCTGGACGAAGTCGGTGTCGCCGAGCAGGGCGTAGGCGCGCAGGGCGTTCTGCTGTTCGAGGACCAGGGTCATCATCACCTCGGCCTCGGTGGCCAGGGAGAGACTGCGCTGGTTGGAGACCGAAGCCGCCTCGATGCGCTGCAGGCTGGTGAACACCACGCCCGAGGAGGCCACGAAGGCGATGATCAGGGCGCTGAACGCGATCCCCAGCTTCGCCGATATCTTCAGGTCGTTGAAACGCATTTCGCCCAGGTCCCGACTTGTCTTTTTGACAAGCGAAGGAACTGGGCGAAAAAACTTAAGCAGAAATTGTAAAACGCCGAAATAACGGCGCTATTCTACTTAATCAGATGCGACACAATACCGCATCACCCATCTGAACAGTAGACAGTTCACCTCCAAGATCACGGGTGCGAGCGCCCGAATCGAGGGCGCCCTTGACCGCGGCCAGCAGGCGATCGGCGGCTTCGACCTCCTTCAGCGACCAGCGCAGGGCCATCTCGAACGACAGGATGGCGGCCAGCGGATTGGCCAGGCCCTTGCCGGCGATGTCGGGCGCCGAGCCGTGGATCGGCTCGTACAGGCCCGGCTTGTTGGGATCGCCGATGGCGGCCGAGGGCAGCATGCCCAGCGACCCGGTCAGCATGGCCGCGGCGTCCGACAGGATGTCGCCGAACAGGTTGTCGGTGACGATGACGTCGAACTGCTTGGGGGCGCGCACCAGCTGCATGGCGCAGTTGTCGGCCAGGATGTGCTCCAGCTCGACGTCCGGATACTCGCGCTTGTGCAGCTCGGTGATCACCTGCTTCCAGAGCAGGCCCGACTCCATGACGTTCGACTTCTCGGCCGAGTGGACCTTGTTCTTGCGGCCGCGGGCCAGCTCGAAGGCCACGCGCCCGGCGCGCTCGATCTCGCTGGTGGTGTAGAGGGCGGTGTCGTAGCCCTTCTTCTGGCCGTCGGGCAGCACGTCGATGCCGCGCGGCTCGCCGAAATAGACGCCGCCGACCAGTTCGCGCACGAACATGATGTCCAGGCCCGAGACCAGCTCGGTCTTCAGGCTGGAGGCGCCCGCCAGGGCCTCGAAGCAGTAGGCCGGGCGCAGGTTGGCGTAGACGTTCATCGCCTTGCGCAGGTTCAGCAGGCCGGCTTCCGGGCGCAGGTGACGCGGGGCGTCGGCCCACTTGGGACCACCGACCGCGCCCATCAGCACCGCGTCGCTGGCGAGCGCCCGGTCGCGGACCTCGTCGGTCAGCGGCGTGCCGTGGGCATCGTAGCTGGCGCCGCCGTAGATGGCTTCCTCGACCACCAGGTTCGGGACGAGGGCGGCCGCCACGCGGCGCACCTCCGCGCAGACTTCCGGACCGATGCCGTCGCCGGGGAGCAGGAGAAGCGTAGCCATTTCAGATCTCTCGATAGGCGGAAACGTCGAAGGACGACATGCGGCGGTCATGGACGCCGTGGTCGGCCTGGGCCTGGCGCCAGACCGCCATATGCGGGGAAGCACGATGGAAGGCCAGCGCCGCTTCGTCGGTGAAGTGCTCGAACACCCGGATCAGGCCCGGATCGAGCGGATCCTCCGACAGGGCGTAGGCCAGGCAGCCCGGCTCGCCGCGCGATCCGGCCGTCTGGGCGGCCATGTGCGGGCGCAGGCTCTCCAGGCGCTCGGGCGCGATGCGGATGGAGCCGGCGAGGATCAGGGTCATGGCCATAGCCTTAAACGACGTCATCCCGGACGGCGAAGCCGATCCGGGACCCAGGAGGGTTCTGCAGTGCGTCGGCCCCTGGGTCCCGGCTCTCCGCTACGCTACGGCCGGGATGACGAACCTTGTTGAGCTCAGGACTCCAGCCAGGGCTGGCCGATGGCGCGCTTGCTCTCGAAAACGTCGATGTCGGTCGCGTGCTGCAGGGTCTCGCCGATGGCGTCCAGGCCCTTGAGCATCTTCTCCTTGCGGACCGGGTCGATCTGGAAGCTGAAGGTCTTGCCCGAGGGCGAGATCACCGTCTGGGCTTCCAGGTCGATGCTGACCATGTGGTTGCCGCCTAGCGCCTCGTCCATCAGGAGCGAGACCTCGTCGGGCGCCAGCACCACCGGCAGCAGGCCGTTGTTGAAGCAGTTGTTGTTGAAGATGTCGGCGAAGCTCGTGGAGATCACGCACATGATCCCGAAGTCCATCAGGGCCCACGGGGCGTGCTCGCGCGAGGAGCCGCAGCCGAAGTTGTCGCCGGCGATCAGCACGGACGAGCCCTTGTACTCCGGGCGATTGAGCACGAAGTCGGCGATCTCGGCGCCGGCCGGGTCGAAGCGGAAGTCGAAGAACAGGCCCTTGCCCAGGCCCTCGCGCTCGACGGTCTTGAGGAACTGCTTGGGGATGATCTGGTCGGTGTCGATGTTGGCCAGCGACAGGGGAGCGGCGCGGCCGTCGAGACGGGTGAAGGCTTGCATGTCCAGCCTCTCCTAGTTCTTCAGGGTCTGGGTGATGGCCCAGCGCTCGGTGCGGCCGCTGAGCCGGCTCGACCGGGGATCGGTGATGGCGGTCTTGCTCTCGCAGTCGGCCCGGACCGGCAGGCCGGTCTTCAGGTCGATCTCGTAGAGGCAGCCGCTGGTGTTTTCGAGCTTGGCCTTGGCCATCATCGCCTTGAAATCAGGCTTTGGCGTCTCGGCCGGCATCTGGGCGATCAGCCCCTGGATGAGCTGGGTGATGACCGCCGTGGCCGATTCCGGATCGATCGACTGGCTCCAGCGCACCACGCCGACGCCGCGCGCCTCGTCGATCCGCTCCACCACGACGACGCCATTGGCCTTGATGGGACCCCCGCCCAGCGGGCTGGAGACCTGATCGTCATAGGTGAACGGCTTGCCGACCTCGAGCTCGATGTTGACCGCCGTGCTCAGCATGCCGTCTTCCTTGAGCATCAGGCCGGCCGCCTGCTCGGGGCTCATGCGGCCGAACATGCTGGTCATGCCGCCCATCACCTTGACCACGTCGGGGTCGTTCCCGGCGAGGGCCTGCAGGGCCTTGGTCATGTCGGCCACGACGGCGGGCCAGTCCTCGATCGCGGTCGGGGCCAGGCTTTCGTCGGCCTTGTAGACATAGGTGCGCGACAGCATGCCCTCGAGCGCCGACTGCACCTTGGCCTGGACCTCGGCCGGGCCGACCTTGGGCAGCTCGGTCGAGGTCGGCTTCAGGGTGACGCGATAGCCCTCGCCGTCGGCCTCGACGGTCTTGGCGTAGACCGTCCGGCTGGTCATGGGCTGGCCGGCTTCGCCTTCGCGGAGGTCCTCGCGGGTCTTGACCACGGTCATCTCGATCTGCGCCTTGGCGGGCAGGTCGAGCGGCGCGGCGAAGACCTGGGCCGCGGCGAGGGCCAGGGTCAGCAGGCTCATTCGAACAGCGTCCGCACGTCCACCAGATGGCCGGCGATCGCCGCCGCGGCCGCCATGGCGGGCGAGACGAGGTGCGTGCGGCCGCCACGGCCCTGACGGCCCTCGAAGTTGCGGTTGCTGGTCGAGGCGCAGCGCTCGCCCGGCTCCAGGCGGTCGGGGTTCATCCCCAGGCACATCGAGCAGCCCGGCTCGCGCCAGTCGAAGCCGGCGGCCTTGAAGATGGCGTCCAGGCCTTCGGACTCGGCCTGTTCCTTGACCAGGCCCGAGCCCGGCACGACCATCGCCTTGACGTGCGGAGCCACCATGCGGCCGTGCAGGAAGGCTTCCTGCACCACGGCGGCGGCGGCGCGCATGTCCTCGATACGGCTGTTGGTGCACGAGCCGATGAACACGCGGTCGATGCGGGCTTCCGAGATCGGCTGGCCGGCGGTCAGGCCCATGTAGTCCAGGGCCCGGCGGGCGGCGGCGCGCTTGTCGGCGGTGCCGAAGCTTTCCGGCTCGGGCACGTTTCCGGTGACCGGCACGACGTCCTCGGGGCTCGTGCCCCAGGTGACCATCGGCACGAGAGCCGAACCGTCGATGACGACGGTGCGGTCGAAGACGGCGCCTTCGTCGGAGAAGAAGGTCTTCCAGTGGCTGACGGCCATGTCCCAGGCCGCGCCCTTGGGGGCGGCGGGCTTGCCCTGGACATAGGCGAAGGTGGTTTCGTCGGGCGCGACCAGGCCGGCCTTGGCGCCGCCCTCGATGGTCAGGTTGCAGAGGGTCATGCGGCCCTCCATCGACAGGCCGCGCACGGCCTCGCCGGCGTATTCGATGACGTAGCCGGTGCCGCCGGCCGTGCCGATCTCGCCGATGACGGCCAGGGCGATGTCCTTGGCGGTGACGCCCGGACCCAGCTGTCCGTCGACGCGGACCAGCATGTTCCTGGCCTTCTTCTGGCGCAGGGTCTGGGTGGCCAGCACATGCTCGACCTCGGACGTGCCGATGCCGTGGGCCAGGGCCCCGAAGGCGCCGTGGGTCGAGGTGTGGCTGTCGCCGCAGACGATGGTCATGCCCGGCTGGGTGCGGCCCTGCTCGGGGCCCACCACGTGGACGATGCCGTTGCGGATGTCGCCCATCGGGAAATACTCGATCCCGTTGTCGGCGACGTTGCGGCCCAGCGTCTGAAGCTGGAGACGCGCCTCCTCGTCGGCCACGGCGTCGACGCCGGCGGCCTGGTTTTCGGTCGGCACGTTGTGGTCGGCCACGGCGAGCGTGCGGTCCGGCCGACGCACGGGGCGATGCGCGGCGCGAAGGCCCGCGAAGGCCTGCGGCGTCGTCACCTCGTGGATCAGGTGCAGGTCGATGTACAGGATGGCCTCGCCGTCGGTTTCGTTGACGACGTGGGCGTCCCAGATCTTGTCGTAGAGGGTCTTCGTTGCGCGGGTCATAGCGACCCGCATCTAGGCCCGATGGACGGGCGCGTAAAGCGATGAAGCGCCAAAAATCCGCTGTGTGATCGCCGCGCAGCGATCGATCCTGCCCCGAGGGGAGGCTCAAACAATGGCCAAGCGCACATTTCTTGCCCCGACGGCTATCAAGGGACGCGAGCGCGAGGGTCGCCCTGGCCCCCATCCCGGCAGGACGAGGACCATTGAACGCAACCCTGAACGACTAAGGGCGCGCCGGTCGTAGTGACCTGTCGGCGCGCCCTGGCATCGTTTGTACACTCCAGGGGCCGATGGCTCCGCCTGAAGAGGGCCGTCCACTAGAAAGGAGACGGTCTGGAAGCCCGCCGTGTCTGAACAGCGAGGGTGAAATCATCATGCCACAGAACGACGGTTCGTCAAGATGCGTGCTGATGCACAAAGCTTGACCGTCAGCGCGCCGGCCGCCCGGCGGCCTCCCGGCGCATCCGCTGCAGCAGGTCGCCCTTGGGCGTGGGCCGCATGCTGAGCAGCATCTGGTCGCCCTTGCCGTCGCAATCCCAGTCGGCGACCACCAGGCCGGTCTCGGGCACGTAGGCCGCGCCGGCGTCGATGACGTGGTCGCCGTCGCGGTCGACATAGAGCCGGCCCTCGACCTTGTAGAAGGTCATGCCGTGGATCGAGCGGACGAACCTAATGTTCGAGCGGCGGATCCCCTCGCCGCCGTAGCCGCCGGCGAAGAAGATGCGGATCTCGTTGAGGTCGACGTTCATCCCGCGCCGGCCGTTGCGCGCCAGCAGCTCGGGCTCGTCCCTGGTCTGGGGCAGGTCGGGGACCGTCGCCCGCGTCCCGGCCGCGGCCAGCATCGTCACCGCCAGCAGGCCGGCCGCCTTCGTCGTGCGCCGCATGCGGCCTCCCCCGTCAACTCAGCCCAGGATTGCGCGGGGCGGTCGGCGGGGCAATCGGCAAAAGCAAAAGGCCCCGGCGTTTCCGCCGGGGCCTTCGAACTTCCCGCCGAAGCGAGCGAGCCGCTTATTCGGCGTCCTTGCGGACGTTGACGCGCTCGGCGATACGGGCCGACTTACCGCGACGGTCGCGCAGGTAGTACAGCTTGGCGCGACGGACGACGCCGCGACGCTTGACTTCGATGCTTTCGATGCTCGGCGAGAGCAGCGGGAACAGACGCTCCACGCCTTCGCCGAACGAAATCTTGCGGACGGTGAAGCTCTCGTGGACGCCCGTGCCCTGGCGGGCGATGCAGACGCCTTCGTAGGCCTGAACGCGCTCGCGCTCGCCTTCCTTGATCTTCACGTTGACGCGCAGCGTGTCGCCGGGACGGAATTCCGGGATCGCGCGGACGTCGAGCAGACGCTTGGCTTCTTCTTGCTCAAGCTGAGCGATGATGTTGATCGCCATGATCATTTCTCCTTGGGCTTACCCGTTTTCGGGTCGCCTTTTGCCTGTTGATTGGCGAGATGCGCTTCCCAGAGGTCGGGCCGCCGCTCGCGGGTCGTTTCTTCACGCATACTGCGCCGCCACTGGTCGACCTTCTTGTGGTCGCCCGACAGCAGCACCTCGGGGATGTCGAGCCCTTCGAACGTCCGCGGCCTGGTGTACTGCGGATGCTCGAGGAGACCGTCCTCGAAGCTTTCTTCCAGCGTGCTCTCGATATTCCCCAGCACACCCGGGGCAAGTCGAACGCACGCCTCGATCACCACCATCGCCGCCGCCTCGCCACCGGCGAGAACCGCGTCTCCGACGGAGACCTCCTCGAACCCGCGGGCATCGAGCACCCGCTGGTCCACCCCCTCGAAGCGGCCGCACAGCACCACGACGCCAGGCGCCTTGGACCATTCGCGAACGCGCGCCTGGGTCAGGGGCCTGCCCCGGGCGCTCATGTACAGAAGCGGCCGCCCGCCGATGTCCACGCTGTCGAGCGCAGAGGCGATGACGTCCGCTTTGAGTACGGCTCCCGCGCCGCCACCCGCGGGGGTGTCGTCGAGGAAGCCGCGCTTATCCTTGGAAAAGGCGCGAATGTCCAGTGTTTCCAAACGCCACAGGTCGGCCTCCTTCCAGGCGGTCCCGATCATCGAGACGCCGAGCGGGCCGGGAAAGGCCTCGGGGAACATGGTCATGACGGTGGCGGTGAACGGCATGGGCGCGGTTTAGCGGGAAGGCGGACAATTGTCGAAGGGGCGACGGTAAGAAGACCCCCTCAGTCGGCTTCGCCGACAGCTCCCCCAGAGGGGGGAGCATCTTAGCGCCGCGCTTCATAGATCCTCCCCCTCTGGGGGAGGTGGCCCGGAGGGCCGGAGGGGGCCTTTCGCCGCACGCTTTTGGAAAACCGGCCCACATCTGCTATATCCCCGCCTCGACCCCGCACATTCCTCGAATTTCCCGGACCGCCCCTTGAGCGTCACCCTCGACCTGTCCCGCGTCGCGCCCGCAGCAGACGCGGCCAAGCCGCCCGTCAACCTGTCGGGCCTGACCCGCCCGCAGCTGATCGCCGCCCTGACGGAGTCGGGCGTGGTCGAGCACGGCAAGGCCAAGATGCGCGCCACCCAGGTGTTCCGCTGGATCCACCATCGCGGCGTCACCGACTTCGCCCAGATGAGCGACGTGGCCAAGGAAACCCGCGCGCGTCTCGCCGAGACCTTCACCATCGCCCGCCCCGAGGTGGTCGAGCGCCAGGTCTCCAAGGACGGCACCCGCAAGTGGCTGATCCGCATGGCCCCGGGCATCGAGGTCGAGACCGTCTATATCCCCTCGGTGGGCCGGGTCGGCGCCCTGTGCGTCTCCAGCCAGGTCGGCTGCACGCTCAACTGCAGCTTCTGCCACACCGGCACCCAGCCGCTGGTGCGCAACCTGACCGCCGCCGAGATCGTCGCCCAGGTGCAGATCGCCAAGGACGACCTGGCCGAATGGCCGTCGGACAAGGAAGACCGCCTGCTGTCGAACATCGTGTTCATGGGCATGGGCGAGCCGCTCTACAATCTGGGCCAGGTGGCCGACGCCATCGAGATCATCAGCGACAACGAGGGCATCGGCATCTCGCGTCGCCGGATCACGGTGTCGACCTCGGGCGTCGTGCCGATGCTCGACAAGCTGGGCGATACGACCCAGGCCATGCTGGCCATCAGCCTGCACGCCACCAACGACGCGCTGCGCGACGTGCTGGTGCCGCTGAACAAGAAGTACCCGATCGAGCAGCTCATGGCGGGCATCCGGGCCTATCCGGGCCTGTCCAACGCCCGCCGGGTGACCTTCGAGTACGTGATGCTGAAGGGCGTCAACGACAGCCCCGACGAGGCCCGCGCGCTGGTCAAGCTGATCAAGGGCATCCCCGCCAAGATCAACCTGATCCCGTTCAATCCCTGGCCGGGCAGCCAGTACGAGTGCTCGGACTGGGGCGCGATCGAGACCTTCGCGGCGATCCTCAACCGGGCCGGCTACTCCTCGCCGATCCGCACCCCGCGCGGCCGCGACATTCTGGCCGCCTGCGGGCAGCTGAAGAGCGAAAGCGAAAAGGTCCGCGCCAGCGCCCTGCGCAAGCTGTCGATGGCGGCCATGGCCGGCATGCTGGAAGACGACGCCGACGACGCGGCGTGATGATCCCTCTCTCATGGAGAGAGGGAGGGGCCCACGCCCAAGGCGTGGGAGGGTGAGAGGATACGCCCTCTCCCATCTATCGCCCCCACCGACGTCATCCCGGAAAGCCCGCAGGGCTTATCCGGGACCCAGGGGACTGGGTTCGGCGGCTGGTTCAAGCGCCCCAGCGGATGCCGGCGCTTCGTCGGCGGCCCCTGGGTCCCGGGTCTTCGCTGCGCTCCGCCCGGGATGACGGCCTGAACGGGCCGGCGGTGAAACCTCTCACTCACCCCCGCCACGCGAGCCCCCTACGCAAAGCTCGCACACCCGTGTTAGAGCTTGCCCCTCAAGTCCAAGGGGGTCGCGTAAACATGCCTCAGATCCAGTCGCCCGAGATCCAGGCCTTCGCCAACGGCCTGCTGACGACCCTGACCCATGTGGGCGTGACCATGGCGATGCTGGTCGCCGGGGCCGCGATCTACATCCTCCTGACCCCCCATCGCGAGATCAAGCTGATCCGCGAGGGCAACGCGGCGGCCGCCCTGTCGCTGGGCGGGGTGATGACGGGCCTGGCCATTCCGCTGGCCGCCTCGCTGGCGGCCTCGACCTCGGTGATCGAGATCCTGCTGTGGGGCGTGGCCACCCTGGCGCTGCAGCTGCTGGTGTTCCGCCTGACCGACATGATGCTCAAGGGCCTGCCCGAGCGGATCAACGAGGGCGAGGTCTCGGCCGCCGCCCTGCTGGTGGGCGCCAAGCTGGCCACCGCGATCATCATCGCCGCCGGCGTGGCGGGCTGAGGCGAAAGGAACGAACCGGAGCGGGGCGCGTGCATTTCCCCAAGCTTCCAGACTGGCTGGTCTACGGCGCCGTGGTCGCCGCCCTCCTGGTGGTCGCCGTCGGCCGCCAGGAGCGCGCCGACGCGCCCAAGCCGCCGCCGCCGGTGCCCGGCGAGGAAGGCGTGCCGCTTGGGCCCGCCTCGCCCTTCGACCCGTCGATCGTCGTCCAGGTGCCCGACAAGCAGGAGCCGGCCTCGGGCACGGCCTTCTCGGTGGGGCAGAACGGGATCTGGCTGACCGCCCGCCACGTGGTCGACGGCTGCAAGTCGGCCGCCATCCTGGTCGCCGACGGCCGCGGCGTGGCCGCCAAGGTGACCATCGACCCGCGCTTCGACGCGGCCATCCTGACCACCGAGGGCGGCGCCCCGGCCATGCCGGTCAACCTCTCCGACCCGCGCAAGGGCATGCGGGCCTTCCACCCCGGCTATCCGCAGGGCCACGCCGGCGAGGTGGCCTCGCGCCTGATCGGCCGCGAAAACCTGGTGATCCACGGCCGCGGCGCCCGCACCGAGCCGGTGCTGGTCTGGGCCGAGGTCGGCCGCACCGACAATCTGAAGGGCACGCTGGCGGGCCTTTCCGGCGCCCCGGCGCTGGACAGCGCGGGCCGGGTGATCGGCGTGACCGTGGCCGAGTCGCCGCGTCGCGGCCGCATCTACACCACCGCCCCCGAAAGCCTGCGCACCCTGATCGCCCGCACGCCCCGCCGCGGCGGCGACGCCAGCATCCCCGAATTCGCCCCGGGCGAGGCCATCACCACCGACAACTACGGCCGCATCGCCGACGGCCTGCGCCGCGACCTGCGCGTGGCCCAGGTGGTGTGCCTGGCGGTCTAGGGCTTGTCTGCGCTCGGCAAGCGCGGTCGCCTTTCCCCGAGCATCCCCGCGAAGGCGGGGATCCAAGCTGCATTTGCGCGGCAGCGAGCAACCCGCCGACTCGGCTTGGGTCCCCGCCTTCGCGGGGAAGGACGGTTCGAGGGGCGACTGGCCTGTCCGCACCAACCCTCAGGCGGGCTCGCAGCTCAGCGTCGTGCCCGTGAACGAGCCGCGCGGCACGCGCAGCCTGCGCTCGACGAGCCAGGCGGGGGAGCCGCCGCGGAGATTGCGCTGGAACCGCGCCGAGCAGCTCAGTCGCTCGGGAACCGTCTCGCCGCGCAGTTCGACCGGCCCGCCGTCGCGGATCAGCGTGAACTGGCACGTGCGACGGCCCACGGGCTGGTCGCACTTGAAGTCGGCGACATGCAGCCGGCTGCGATCGCCGCCGGCCGCCCGATACCAGTTGACCTCCACGGCCCTGCCGCGAAGCGTCTCGTGGTGGCCGATCTCGGCCAGGACGGCCTCGTGGAACGCCTCGACATCGTGTGGCGGGACGAGGGCTGCGGACAGGACGAGGGCGAGCAGGAGAGCCATAAGGTCAAGCTAAGGCTGAAAAAGGCGTCAGCGCAACCTTGAAGAAAAACAAGCTCCTCCCCCGTGAAACGGGGGAGGTGGCGCGCTGCGGATACGCAGCGTGACGGAGGGGGCGAGTTCAAGCGCATCGCGCGCCGCCGCCCCCTCCGTCACGCTG
>LNIY01000155.1 GCA_001449105.1 Caulobacter vibrioides
TGGCGACGATCAGGCCGATGATCAGGGCCAGGGTCGAGAAGGTCAGGAAATAGGCGAAGGCCTTCAGCGCCACGCGGCCGAACCGGCCCAGGTCGCGCATGCCGGCGATGCCGGTGACGACGGTCAGAAAGATCACCGGGGCGATGACCATCTTCACCAGCTTGATGAAGGCGTCGCCCAGCGGCTTCAGGTCGGCCCCGAACCTGGGCCAGAAATGGCCGATCAGGGCCCCGGCGACGATGGCCACCAGCACCTGGACGTAGAGGTGGGTGTACCACGGGCCCGGGCGAGGCGGCGTCGCACCGGCGGCGGTCGTCTGCGGGATCATCGATGGCCTCCCCGGCCGTCGTCGCCGGTCCCGGCGTCGTTGCGGCCACGCTCTAGATGTCGCCGCCTCGCGATGTGGGGCAAGCGTTTTCGGGCGTGGCCAGGGGAGGGGTCTCTGAGGGCGCTACGACTTGGGCTTCTTGGCCTTCACGCTGGGCCAGGCCGCCGCATACTCCTCGGGCGTCAGCCGGCGCATGGTCTGGACGCGATAGCTGCGCGACGAGCCGGTGACCTCGGGCACGATCACCGAGGCGTCGAGCGGCGAGCAGATCCACGAGCCGCCGCGCGACTTGATGCCGATGCGGGTGGCGACATCCAGGTCGAAGGGCGTGTTCAGCAGGGTCAGCTGAAAGGCTTCCTTGCGGCCGAGGTCGACGTTGAGCGTGCGATCGTCGACGACCTGGTAGCCGCGCACCTGGTCGGCGAAGAAGCAGCCGTCGCGGGCGCTGGCCGGCTTGGTCTTCTCGGCCGGAGCCGCGGTCCCGGCCATGACCGGCGCGGAAAGCCCCGCGGCGAGGCCGAGGGCGCAGATGAGCGAGACGGAGCGGCGCATGTGGAAGGCCTCCTGATCGGACCAGCCTCTACTATAGCGCGACGGGGTCTCCGCTGTATTTCGGTTTGTGAGCCGATTGCGGCGAAATCAGGCGGCTTGGCGCGAGAGGTCCTCGATCCAGGCGTCGAGGTCGGCCAGCGCCCTGCGCACGCCTTGGCGCAGTCGCTCCAGTGGTTCGTCCAGCGGCAGTCCGTCGATGCAGGCGGTCTCCAGTTCGGCGGCGTCGCGGCTCAGGCGCATGAAGCCGAGGATGCCGGCCGAGCCCGCCAGGCGATGGGCGTCTTCGCGAAGCGCCTGCGGGCTTTCGTCCTGAAAGCGTTCGGCCAGCTGGTCGCGCAGCATGCCGGCGAGGCGCGCGATCCTGGCCGCGCCCATCGCCGACGCCAGCGCCGCGCGGGCGGCGGCCTCGTCGTCGCCGGTGTCGGCCGGTGCGGCGGAGACGGGGGCGTTGGCCAGATGCAGGGCGAGCGCCTGGTCCAGGTCGCGCTCGCTCAGCGGCTTGAGCAGATGGCCGACCATGCCGGCGTCGAGGCAGGCGGCGATCTGCTGTGGCGCGCCGCTGGCGGTCAGGGCCACGATCGGGCCGGCGGTCAGGCCGCGGCGGCGGATTTCACGGGTGGCGGTCAGGCCGTCGACCACCGGCATGTGCACGTCCATCAGGACCAGATCGAAGGCGGCGCGTTCCAGCGCCTTCACCGCCTGGGCCCCGTCGTCGGCCGTCTCGACCACGCAGCCGCGGCGGCCCAGGAGTTCGCTGAACAGCTCGCGGTTCAGTTCGACGTCGTCGACCAGCAGGATCCGCCGGCCGGGGAAGGCGGCTCGCCCGCCTGGCTCGACGGGGGCGACGGCGGTCGGCGCCTGGGCCAGGGGCAGGTCGATCTCGAAGGCGAAGGTCGAGCCCTCGCCAAGCTCGCTCTCCACCCAGATGCGGCCGCCCATCAGTTCGACCAGCTCGCGCGAGATGGCCAGGCCCAGGCCCGTGCCGCCGAAGGTGCGGGTGATCGAACTGTCGGTTTGCGAGAAGCGCTTGAACAACCGGTCTAGCTTGTCGGGCGCGATGCCCACGCCCTGGTCGACGACGCTGATGCGCAGGGCGGCCCGGTCCTCGGCCTGGCTGAGGATCTCGACGGCCGTGGTCACCGAGCCGTGGCGGGTGAACTTCACGGCGTTGGACAGCAGGTTCAGCAGGATCTGGCGCAGGCGATGGCGGTCGCCGGCGTACCAGCCGTCGAGGTCGCCGACCATGCGCAGGTCGACCTGGTGCTCGTCGGCCTGCGGTTCGACCATGGCTGTGGTCTCGACCAGCATCTCCTTGAGGGCGAAAGGGGCGCTCTCGAGCGTGACGGCGCGAGCCTCCAGCTTGGAGAAGTCGAGGATGTCGTTGATCAGGGCGTTCAGGGCTTCGCCGGCCCCGCGGACGCGTTCGGCGCGCCGGCGATCCTCGGCGGCCAGGTGGGGGCTTTCGGCCAGCAGCCGCGAGAAGCCGATCACCCCGTTCAGCGGCGTGCGCAGTTCGTGACTCATATTGGCCAGGAACTCGGCCTTGGCGTGGTTGGCCTCCTCGGCGGCGTCGCGGGCGGAGGCCAGCTGGGTGGCCATGGCGGCCAGCTGCAGGGTCTGGCGCTCCAGGGCCTCCTGGGCCTCGACACGGGCCGTCTGGTCCTGGACCTGGGCGATGAAGTGCCGGGGCGAGCCGTCGGGCGCGCGGACCAGCGACACCGAAAGGTGCACCCAGACGAGGCGGCCCTCCTTGTGCAGGTAGCGCTTGTCCATCGCGTAGCTGGCGATCTCGCCGTCGAGCAGCTTGCCCAGCAGGGCGAGGTCCTTGTCGAGGTCGGCCGGGTAGGTGATCGTCTGGAAGTCGGTGGCCAGCATCTGGGTCTCGTCGTAGCCGACGATGTCGCAGAAGGCGGCGTTGACCTTGTTGAAGGCCCCGTCCAGCGTGACCAGGGCCATGCCCACCGAAGCGTGGTGGAAGGCGGTCTCGAACTCCTCCATTTGCGCCTTGCGGGCGCTGATGTCGTGCATCAGGGCGGTGAAGCGCCAGCCGTCGCCGCTGCGCGTGCCGCTGATCGCCAGCTCGACGGGGAAGACCTCGCCGTCGCGCCGCTGGGCCGAAATCTCGATCCGCTGGTCGAGCACGGCCGCCTCGCCGGTGGTCAGGAAGCGGGTCAGGCCCTGGTCGTGCGCCCGGCGCAGCTCGGCCGGAATGATCAGGTCGGAGAGCGAGCGACCCATGGCCTCGGCCGCGGTCCAGCCGAAGGTGCGCTCGGCGAAGCGGTTCCAGTCGGTGACGACGCCGGCCTCGTCCATGGTGACGATGGCCTGGTAGGCGTCGGCGATCACCCGGCGCGCGCGGGCTTCGCTGGCCTCCAGCTTGCGGCGCAGGGCGCGTTCCTCGGTGATGTCGCGCAGCACGCCGAAGACGGCGATCACCCGGCCTTCGTCGCTGAGCTCGCAGGTGGCGCGCGAATGGGCCTGGCGGATCGCGCCGTCGGCCCGCACCACGCGCAGCTCGTGCTCCAGCACCGTGCGCTCGGCGATCACCTGCCGCATGCGGATCTCGGCCAGGGTCCGATCGTCGGGGTGGTACAGCTCCAGCCAGTTCTCGAAGGTGGGGGTGAAGGCGGCCGGGTGGAGGCCGTAGATGCGATAGACCTCGTCGGACCAGGAGATCGTCCGGTTGACCAGGTCGCAGCGCCAGTGGCCGACGCCCGAGATCGCCTCGGTCATGGCCAGCACGCGGCGCTGCTCGGCGGCCTGGCGCTCGGCCCGGCCGCGCTCCATGCGGGCGACCACGGCGTCGGCCAGCATCTTCAGGCGGTCCAGATCGTCTTCGGAGGGGCGCGGGCGCGGCGCGGTGTCGATGACGCAGAGCGTGCCGAGATTGAAGCCGTCGCGGTCGCTGAGCACGGCGCCGGCGTAGAAGCGGATGTCGGGGGCGCCGGTGACCAGCGGATTGGCCGAAAAGCGCGGGTCGGCCGTGGCGTCCTCCACCACCATCACCGAGTGCGGCTCCTGGCGCAGGGCGTGGGCGCAGAAGGCCAGTTCGCGCGGCGTGGAATCGACATCCAGGCCATGCCGCGACTTGAACCACTGCCGGTTCTCGTCGACCAGCGAGACTAGGGCGATGGGCGCGCCGAACAGTTCGGCGGCGAAGCCGGTCAGCTGGTCGAAGGACGGCTCGGGCGCCGTGTCCAGGATGCGATAGGAGGCCAGAGCCGCCAGGCGATCGTTTTCGAGCATGTTCAGGACGCCGCTATCTCAGGTCGAGAGAGTGACCCGGGGCGGCTTCACATCTACTGAACGCCGGTATCGGTGCGCTGCGGCCTATTGAAGCAGAGGCCTGGCGGACAAACGAAAACGCGCCTCTCCGCAGGGGAAAGGCGCGTGATCGGAGGCTTGGAAAGGGGAGGAGAAGCCGAGCCTCAGGCCGGTTCGTCGTCGACCATGGCCTTGACCAGGTCGACCACGCGGCGGCGCAGGCGACGGTCGTTGAGGCGAGGGAACAGGTCGGCCAGTTCCAGGCCTTCCGGCGTGGCCACGAACTGGGTCATGCGTTGGGCGACACCGTCGTCCTCGCCGTTGTCGGTCTCTTCCAGGCCGTCGAAGAAGTAGGAAACCGGCGACTGCAGCAGACGGGCCGCGTCGTAGAGCTTGCTGGCGCTGATGCGGTTGGCGCCGCGCTCGTACTTCTGGATCTGCTGGAAGGTGATGCCCAGGGCGTCGGCGAGCTGGGTCTGGCTCAAGCCGAGCACTTTGCGCCGAATCCGCATGCGGGCGCCGACATAGATGTCGACGGGGTGGGCGACTTCGGCGGTGGGCTTCTGGGTCATGGTGTTCTCGTCCTCGGCTCCGGTCGGACCGTAGCGGTGCACGTGGCGCGGTTGTTTAAGGTGAAGAATAGACCGCTGATCGTATTCCGTCACGTCGCCTCGACGTCGCATGTCGCTAACACGACACAAATGCCGCACCCTTGCGTCGGTCCAACGACAGAAAAGCATTCGGACTTGACCTTTCGGCCGCCGGGCGGTGTCTGCCGCCCATGATTTTGCAGTCAGGCGCGCGCGTCGCGATCGCCGGAGCCGGCGCCTTCGGTTCGGCGACGGCGCTGATTCTCTCCAGGCTCGGGTTCGTGGTGACGGTGTTCGACCCCGCCGCGCCGGGCGAAAACGCCTCGGGCGTGGCGGCCGGCATGCTGGCCCCGGCCGCCGAGGCGGTGTTCGACAAGGTCTCGCGGGGGCACCTGGCGGTGCTGCGCCGAGCGCGCGAGCGCTGGACGACGTTCGCCGAAGGCCTGGGCGTCTCGATCGATCGTGGCGGCGTCGCCGTCGAGGGCGACGCGGACTTCCTGGCGGAGGTCGAGGCGGCGCTGGTCGAGGCCGGCGCACGGTTCGAGCGCACGCCGGGCGGCCTGTTCAGCGACGAAGACTGGAGGCTCGACGCCCGCCAGGCGCTGGCGGCCTTGCGCCAGGCGGCGATCGCGGCCGGCGCGACGTTCGATCCGCGCGGCGTCGCCGCCTTCGCCGACGGGCAGGCGCGCCTCGACGATGGCGCGGTCCTGGCGTTCGACGCTCTGGTGGTCGCGACAGGCGGCGGCGGGCGGAGCCTGGCGCCGGAACTCGCGGCCCTGACGCCGATCAAGGGCCAGATCCTGCGGCTGGAAACCTCGATGGCCGCCGGTCCCGTATTGCGCGGCAAGGGCGTCTATATCGCGCCGGGCCCGCGCCCCGCGGTCGGGGCGACGATGGAGGCTGGACGCGATGATCGCGAGCCCGACCCGGCGGTGGCCGAGCCGCTGCGCGTCGCCGCTGAACGCTTGCGGCCGGAACTGGCGGGTGCGCGGGCGGTGATCGAGGTCGGGGTGCGGGCCTCTACGGTCGACGGCCTGCCGCTGGTGGGGCCAAGCCGCGTCGCCGGCGTGGTCCTGGCGGCCGGGGCGCGGCGTAACGGCTGGCTGCTCGCTCCGCTTGTGGCCGACATGGTCGCGGCGTATCTGACGGACGCCGATCCCGGAGAGGACGCGGCCGCCTTCGATCCGCAGCGTTTCGAGGGCTAGATAAAGAACGACGAAGCGCAGGGAAGGGACGACATGGCCGGTTTCTGGCTGACCGACGAGCAGGAAGCGATCCGCGAAGGCGTGGCCAAGGTGTGCGCCGCCTTCGACGACGAATACTGGCGGCGGACCGACGAGACCGGAAACTTCCCGGAAGAGTTCGTGGCCGCCATCGCGCAGGGCGGCTGGCTGGGCGTGGCCATGCCCGAGAGCGTCGGCGGGGCGGGTCTAGGCCTGACCGAGGCCGCCGTGATGATGCAGACCGTGGCCCAGTCGGGGGCGGGCTTCTCGGGCGCCAGCGCCATCCACCTAAACATCTTCGGCCCGATGCCGCTGGTGAAGTTCGGCACGGACGAACAGCGCGAGCGCCTGCTGCCGCGCATCATCTCGGGCGAGGACAAGATGTGCTTCGCCGTCACCGAGCCCAATTCGGGTCTCGACACCTCGAGCCTGGAGACCCGGGCCGAGAAGGTCGACGGCGGCTATCGCCTGAACGGCCGCAAGATATGGACGACCGGCGCCCAGCGCGCCAACAAGATCCTGATTATCGCCCGCACCACCCCCAAGGATCAGTGCGCCAAGCCCACCGGGGGCTTGAGCCTGTTCTATACCGACCGCGAGCAGATCGAGGCCAAGCCGATCCCGAAGATGGGCCGCAAGGCCGTCGAGTGTAACATGCTCTTCATCGAGGACCTGTTCGTGCCCCAGGAGGACCTGGTGGGCGAGGAGGGCAAGGGCTTCCAGTACCTGCTGCACGGCCTCAATCCCGAGCGCGTGCTGTTCGCCGTCGAGGCCATCGGCCTGGGTCGCGCGGCGCTGGCCAAGGCCTCGACCTACGCCAAGGAGCGCGTGGTGTTCGGCCGGCCGATCGGCCAGAACCAGGGCGTGGCCCATCCGCTGGCCAAGTCGTGGGCGGAGCTAGAAGCGGCCAACCTGATGGCCTTCAAGGCGGCCGCCCTCTACGACGCGGGCAAGGACTGCGGGGCCGAGGCCAACGCCGCCAAGTACCTGGGCGCCGAGGCGGGCTTCACCGCCTGCGAGGCCTCGGTGCTGGCCCACGGCGGCATGGGCTACGCCAAGGAATACGACGTCGAGCGCTACTTCCGCGAGGCGATGATCGCCCGCATCGCGCCGGTCAGCCGCGAGATGATCCTGAACTTCATCGCCGAGCGCGTGCTGGGCCTGCCCAAGAGCTACTGAAGAACCCCGACGCCCGCCCCCAAGATACGCAGGGAGCGGGCGCCGGCGACCCACTGGAGCCCATTCGGGCTCCAGCTTGGCGTTTGAAGCGTGGCGGACGCCGAAACCGCGAACACTTTCGGCTGCCACGCTCTTATTCGGCGGCGTTGAAGCGGATGGGGATCCTGACCTGCGCGCCGTCGACCGCCTGGCCGTTCTCGAGTTGCGGCTTCATCTTGAAGAACCGCGACAATTTCAGAGCCGCATTGCCGAAGCCTTCGCTGGCCGGGCTCTCGTCCACCACCATGCAGTTCTGCACCGTGCCCTTGGCCGTGACCGCGCAGTTCAGCGTCGCCCCGCCCGAGACCCCGCGCCGCTGGGCGCTTTCGGGATAGTAGCGCGACATGTCGTCGGCGCTGGGCATCCTCAGCCAGCTCGCCCGGGTGATGACGCGGGGCGCGACCGTCGGCGGCGCAGGGGGGGCTGGAGGACCCTCGCTCAGCGTCACCGGCTCGCTGGGCTTGAACGGACCCGGATCCTTCGGGATCGGCGTGACCAGCGGCTCGGTCTGCGTCTGGGCCGTGGGGACCGGCTGGCGGACCGGCAGCGGGTTGTTGACCTTGGGCGGTATCCGTTCGGCCTTCTCCGGCGGCGGGGGAGGCGGCGGCTTGGGCGGGGTCCAGAGCGGCGCGATCAGGGTCGGCGTGGGCTCGATCCGGTCGGGCAGTCCCCCGTACTTCTGCACGGCCACATAGGCCAGAACCGCCACGTGCGCCGCGCCCGACATCGCCAGGGCGAAGACCAGGCCCTTGGAGAGCTTGCGCTTCTCGTCGCGGTCCAGGCCGGCGATGCGCGGGTTGAAGTCGGCGGGGTGGGCGATCATGGCGACCTCCGTGAAGCGGCGTCGATCAGTGTCGACGTCTTCACGCTGTCACGTAAAATCACGCCCGTAAACAAACAAAATGACGATCGTAAAATTTAATGCGGACGCCCGGTCTCCGGCAGGAGTTCTCCCAGGTCGCTCCAGGTCAGGACGGGATGTCGGCGCACCGTTCGCATCAGCTGGGCAAGCCACCGCCAGGACGCCTCGTCGTGATCGAGGTGGTGGGTCAGCAGGCCGATCGGCGCGTCCCAGGCGCCGGCCCTGCGGCGGCACGCCAACTGACGGCGCAGTTGCGACGCCAGGCGGCCCTTGCCCCGGAACCGCGGCGCCGGGTTCCAGCGCAGCAGGTCGAGATGGGTGTCGACGCGCGGCGGAGTCGCCTGGGGCGCGACCTCGGCCCAGGCGCTCCAGCCGACATAGCGTTCGCGGGCCAGGGCGTTGGTCAGTTCCGGATGGACGGCGTTCCAGGGCGGCGTGAACAGCTTCAGGGCGCCGGGCACGGAGGCCAGCCTCGTCCAGCCGTCGCGCAGGGCGGCGGCGATCTCGTCGGCCGTGCGCTCGGGCGGGAACTCGAAGGCGCCGCCGCCCGTGCTGCGGTCGACGTGGTCGGCGCCGTGCTGCACCACCCGCACGCCGCGCACGCTCGACAGTCGCTCGGCGAGCAGGGCGCGGTCGCCGTCGGGAATGACGGCCAGGGTCAGGGGCGCGTCGAAGGCCAGGGCGTGCGCCAGCAGGCGCTCCAGCTCGGGGCCGGGCAGGCGGGCGTCGTCGTCGCGCCACCACAGGCGAGCGCGGCGGCCGGCGGCGCGCCAGCGCGCCAACTCCCGGGACAGCAGCAGGGCCTGCAGCATCAGGCCAGCGGCGAGGTCGAGGCCACGGCTTCGGCGCAGACCGCCGTCGGATCCTGGACCATGGCGGCCGCGCCGCGCACTTCCAGCTGCATGCGCAGCACCGACAGCAGCGGATAGATCGCCGCCATCAGGGCGATCAGGAAGCCCCAGCCGCCTTCACGCCAGCCCTGGCGGGAGACGTAGCATTTGTAGAAGCGGCGCACGCCACGGAAGGCGTTGCGGCCCAGGCCCGGCCATTCGCCGGTCTCGGCCAGATCCCGGGCGCGCAGCTCGGTATAGCGATCGAGACGGCGCAGCATGTCGGAGATGTTGTCGTCGACCTCGTGCCGGATCGGCGTGCGCAGCGACGGGCCGGCCTCGCCGACGAACTTGACCGACGGATGGACGCGCTGGGTTCCCCAGCTCTTGACGCCGCGCCGGAAGAGGCGAGCCACCGAGGTGGTGCCGAACGAGCCGCCCCAGCCGTACTTCACCAGCCGGGCGCCGATATAGTTGTCGACGGGGATCTGGCGCCAGTCGCCCTGGTCGGCCGCGACGGCGGCGCGCACCTCGGCGGCGAGTTCCGGGCTGACGTATTCGTCGGCGTCGATTTCCAGGATCCAGTCGCCTGTGGCGGCGGCCGCGCCGGCCGCACGACGGGGCCCCTCCAGCGGGAAGGCGCCTTCGACCAGCACCGCGCCGTATTGCTTGGCGATCGCCGCCGAGCCGTCGGTGCAGCGGTCGAGCACGACCACCAGTTCGTCGGCGAAGGACAGGCGCGCCAGGCATTCGGCCAGCCGGGCTTCCTCGTTGTGTACGCAGATCAAGGCCGAGAGTCTGGCCATCGTTTCCCCCGAAAGTTGGCGCGCGGTAACATTGTTGCGTTACCGAAACAATGTTTCTCGCACAAAAGGGGCAAGCTTCAGCGTGGCAGTTTGTCGCGGCCCGCGTCGCAAGGGCGGGGCGACTTGTCGCGGCCCGGTCCGGCGAACGTGGAAACGTGGTTAAGCCGGCGTTAACCACGCTCGTTCAGACATTAAGACCATGGCCGTCCAATCCAT
The DNA here is from genome assembly GCA_001449105.1 of Caulobacter vibrioides. Taxonomy (GTDB): domain Bacteria; phylum Pseudomonadota; class Alphaproteobacteria; order Caulobacterales; family Caulobacteraceae; genus Caulobacter; species Caulobacter vibrioides_C. The sequence continues at coordinate 9,890 of LNIY01000155.1, forward strand.
CCGCAACGTCGTCGAGTCGGCGATCCAGCGCGCGTCGAACGCGACTGGTGTCGACTTCACGTTCCTGATGGGCACCGCCAAGCGCGAGAGCGGCTACAATCCGGCCGCCAAGGCGCGGACCTCCTCGGCCTCGGGCCTGTTCCAGTTCGTCGACCAGACCTGGCTGGCCACGCTGAAGAAGCACGGCGCCAAGTACGGCTACGCCCGCTACGCCGACCTGATCCAGCAGGGCTCGGACGGCAAGTACCGGGTGGCCGGCGACGAGGCCCGCAAGGCCGTGCTGGGTCTCAAGCTCGACCCGCACGCCGCCTCGCTGATGGCCGGCGAGCTGGCCTCGGATCACGCCTCCTATCTTCGCGGCCGGGTGGGGCGCAGCCCAACCTCGGGCGAGCTCTACGCCGCCCACTTCCTGGGTCCGCAGGGGTCGGCCCGTCTGATCGAGGCGGCCAACCGCAATCCCGGCGCCAGCGCGGCCTCGATGTTCCCGGAAGCCGCCGCCGCCAACCGCTCGATCTTCTATCGCGAGGGCCGCGCCGCCACGGTGGGCGAGGTCTACGCGAACCTGACCAAGACCGGCGGCGCCGCCGGCGGGGTTCCGACCGTCCGCGAGCGTGAGCCGCAGACCGACGAGGGCTTCCTGCAGTACGCCTCGGGCCGTCGCCTCGACCGCATCGATCAGCAGAAGGCCGTGGTCGATCTGGTGATGCGCGGCTCGCAGGGCTATGGCGGCGCGTTCAGCGGCGTCCGTTCGGACGACGGCGGCGGCGTCAGCCGCGTGGCCAACAGCCTGTTCTCGGCCGAGATGCTGCGCATGCTGTCGGACGCCAACGCCGGTTCGGCCGGCGGCAAGGCGCGCTGAGGCCGCATTGTCTCAGGGCTTCAGGGCCTCGATCTCTTCCTTCGAATAGCCGAGCTCGGCCAGGACCGCGGCGGTGTCGGCGCCCAGCGCAGGCGCGGGCGTGCGCGGCCGCTCGTCGACATCCGAAAAGCGGGCGGGGGCGGCCGGAGAGCGGCGGCCGTCCAGCGTCTCGACGAAGCAGCCGGCGGCCTGCGCCTGCGGGTCGCCGACGAGGTCGCGCGGGGTCTGCCAGGGCGCCCAGGTGATGTCGCCTGCGTCGAGGGCGGCGGCGGCCGTCTCGTAGTCCATGGCGCCGAAGGCCGCATCGAGGATGTCGACCAGGGCGGCGGTGTTCTCGCGCCGGGCCCGGGCGCCGGAGAAGCGCGGGTCGTCGACCAGCTCGGGCCGGCCGACGGCGGCGGCGATCCTGGGCCAGTCGGTGGCGCCCTGGCGGGCCAGCAGGCAGATCCAGCGGCCGTCCTGCGTCTGGAAGAAGTTGGCCAGCGGCTGCACGGCCTCGCGGCGAGGGCGGGTCGAGGCCAGCTTGCCGAAGTGCAGCTGGATGGCGAGGTCCGAGCCGATGGCGTAGGCGCCGGTGCGCAGCAGCGAGGTCTCGACCAGCCGCCCGACGCCCGTCCGATGCCGCTCGTGCACGGCCGCCAGGATCGCCGAGACCGTGGCCAGCGAGGTGACGTGGTCGCCCATGCCGGTGCGGATCGGGAAGGGCTCGGCGCCCTTGGGCGCGGTCAGGGCCCCGACCCCGGCGCGGGACCAGAAGGCGGCCACGTCCATGCCCGGCTTGTCGGCGTCGGGACCTGTGAGGCCGTAGCCCGTGAGGCTGCAGTAGACGAGGCGAGGGAAGGCCGCGCGCAGGGTTTCGTGGTCGAGGCCGGCGCGGCGAAGGGCGGCGGGGCGCACGTTGGTCAGGAAGATGTCGGCGGTGGCGACGAGGCGCTTGAGCGCCTGCGCGCCCGCCGGAGTGCGGATGTCGAGGACGATCGAACGCTTGCCGCGGTTGTCGAGCTCGAAGACCGGATTGGCGGCGTGGTCCGAGCCGATGGTCTCGAAGAAGCGCCGCATCGGATCGCCCTCTGGAGACTCGACCTTGACCACGTCGGCGCCCCAGTCGGCCAGGATGCCGGCTGCGCCGGGGGCTGCGATGTAGGTGGCCAGTTCGACGACCTTGAGGTCCCGCAGCATCCGCTTCCTCCCGCTTTTCTGTCGTTGCGGGCAGGATGGGCGTTCAAACGATCGTTGGGAAGCCTTCTCAGGCCACCCCGCGCGAGGCCTCCGTGCGAGGCGCGCGGGTGAGGGCGGCGGCGTCGGCGACGGCGCGGGCCACGCCGGCGACGCTGACCGGCTTGCGCAGCACGGTGTCGGCGCCGGCCTCGGTGCACTCGCGGGCCTCGTCGGCGTCGCCGCCGATCACGGCGATGATCGGCATCTGGCCGCCGGCGCCGGGCAGGGCGCGCAGCTCGGCGGCGGTCTGCGGGCCGTCCAGCACCGGCATGCGGCCGTCGAGCATCACGAGGTCGAACTCGCAGACCTTGGCCAGGTCGACCGCGCGGCGGCCGTTCTGGGCGTGCACCACCTGGTGACCGAGCTGCTCGAGGATGGCGCGCAGCATGGCGGCGTTGAGGGCGTCGTCCTCGGCGATCAGCACGCGCAGGCTGCGCTGGACGTCGGGGGCGGTGTCGGCGGCGGCCAGGGTCTCCTCGACCGCCTCCTGCGGGCAGGGGCAGGCTTTGTCGTAGGGCAGCAGCAGGGTGAAGCAGCTGCCGACGCCCAGGGCGCTGCTGGTCTCCAGCGCGCCGCCCATCAGCTTGGCCAGCTGGCGCGACAGCGACAGGCCCAGGCCCGCGCCGTTGACGCCGGCGCCGGTGCGCTCGACGCGGCGGAAGGGTTCGAAGGCCTGCTCCAGCTCCTCGGCCGACAGGCCGGGGCCGGTGTCGGCGACCTCGATGGCGATACGGTCGTCGCCGCGGGGCTCGATGCGCACCTCGACCCGGCCGCGGACGGTGTACTTCACCGCGTTGCCGACGAGGTTGGCGATGATCTGGCGGGTGCGCATCGGGTCGGCCATGGCCGCGCCCAGCACCCGGTTCTCCAGCGAGGCGTCGACGTGGACGGCCAGCTCCAGGCTCTTGGCCAGGGCGTGCGGGCGTTCCAGCAGGGCCAGGTCGCGCACCAGGCGCACCGGCTCGAAGGCCTGGGTCTCGACCGCCAGGCGGCCGGACTCGGCGGTCTCGGCGTCGAGCGTGGCGTTCAGCACCGAGATCAGGTCCTGGGCCGCGTCGAGGGCGGCGTTCAGCTGCTCGCGCGACGGGGCGGCGCGGCCGCCCTTGCCGGCGGCGGCGGCCAGCACGTGGGTGACGCCGGTCAGGCCGTTGCGGATCTCGTGGCTTAGGGTGGCGACGATGTCGGACTTGGAGCGGGCGGTGCGCTCGGCGCTCTCCAGCACCCGCATCCGCTCTTCGATCAAGGCCTCGTGGGCCACGGCCAGGGCGTGCTGGCGTCGCAGCATGCGGTTGAAGATCATCGCCATGGCCAGAGCCAGGGCCAGGCCTCCGGCGGCCATCAGGCCGGCCTGGCGGCTTTCGGAGCGGCCGAACAGCGCCCACAGCGGGCCGATCGCGGCCACGGGCGCGATCACGACCAGGCTCTGAAGCACCGGCGAGGCGAAGAAGATGCAGACCATGCCGGCGGCGGCGGCCAGCAGCAGCAGGGTCTCGCGCACCGGACCCGCGCCGTCGGCGAAGGCCGACATCTGGATCACGCCCAGGGCCCACAGCAGGCCGCCCGCGACCTGAAGCCGCAGGCGTTTACGCAGGTCTTCGGCCTGCGGGGTCTTCAGCCAGTTGGTGATCCCGTAGAACACGCCCCAGTTGATGGCGAAGATCGCGAAGCTCAGCGACATCCACACCGCGTTGGGCGCGAACGAGCCCGCCCAGACGAAGAACGGCAGGCTGACGGCGAAGATGGCCAGGGCGTAGGGCAGCAGCGCCACCTGCACGCCGAGGGCGAGCGCGGTGTCGGCCCCGGGCCTCTTCACGTCGTGGGGTCGTCGCTCTGCGAACAAGAATCAAATCCTCGGGCGGTTAAGCCAGGACGCTAGGCGAGCACGGTTTGCGGCGGGTTACGCGGTATCGTTAATGCTGGGGGCTTTCCAGGCAAACAATCGTTAAGCCTAACCGCACATCCTTTGATTCGACCGTCCATTCGCAGAAGGCCAGGCCCATGGCCACGACCCGCGCCGCGCTGACCAACGACGATATCCGCATGCTCGTGAAGGGCGCGACGCCCGACGAGCGCGCCCTGGCCGCGCACAGGCTGTGCCGCAAGATCGACCGCGCCGAGCTGAGCGAGGACGAGCGCCTTCAGGCCCAGGAGATCTTGCGGGTGATGGCCGCCGACGCCGCCGAGCTGGTGCGCCGGGCCCTGGCCGTGACGCTGAAGACCTCGCCGCTGCTGCCGCCGGACGTGGCCAACCGCCTGGCCCGCGACGTCGAGAGCGTGTCGCTGCCGGTGATCAGCTTCTCGCCGGTGTTCACCGACCAGGACCTGGCCGAGATCATCCGCCTGGGCGGTCCCGTGCGCCAGATGGCCGTGGCCCGCCGTCCCAAGCTGTCTAGCAAGGTCACGGGCCTGCTGGTCGACCAGGCCCCCGAAGAGGTCGTGGCCGCCGTCTGCGCCAACGACAACGCCCGCTTCTCGGACCTGGCCCTGCAGAAGGCGCTGGACCGCTTCGCCAAGTCCGAGACCGTGCTGCAGGCCGTCGCCTACCGCTCGGTGCTGCCGCTGTCGGTGACCGAGCGCCTAATCGACATGGTCGGCGACCAGCTGCGCGAGCACATCCTCGACAACCACGCTCTGTCGGCCGAGCGGGCGCTGGAGATCATCGTCGGGGCCAAGGAGCGCGCGACCATCGACCTGGTGGACCAGGCCGGCCGCACCGCCGATCCCAAGGCCTTCGTCGCCCACCTGCACCGCGCCCAGCGCCTGACGCCGTCGCTGCTGCTGCGCGCCCTGGCGCACGGCCACATGACCTTCGTCGAATGGGGCCTGTCGGAACTGGCCGGCGTGCCGCATCACCGCACCTGGCTGATGGTGCACGACGCCGGCGCCCTGGGCCTGAAGGCCGTCTACGAGCGGGCCGGCCTGCCGTCGCGCCTGTTCCCGGCCTTCCGCGCCGGTGTCGACGCCTATCACGGCATGGAGTTCGACGGCCGCCCCGGCGAGCGCGAACGGTTCCAGGAACACATGCTGCAACGCTTCCTGACCTCCTCCCAGGCGGTGTCGCGCGAAGAGAGCGACTACCTGCTGGACAAGCTGGACCGCCTGGCGGGCTTTAAGGCCCGCGCGGCGGGGTAAGGGGCGTAGCTGCCTGCCGGCGGCCCCCTCAGTCGCTCCGCGACAGCTCCCCCAGAGGGGGAGCATCT
>LNIY01000156.1 GCA_001449105.1 Caulobacter vibrioides
AGATGTGTATAAGAGACAGCGCCGGCGAAGTCGCCGTCGAGTGCCGCTTCAGCTACGACGTCAACGGCCTGATCGAGATCGACGTGCTGGTGCCGCAGACCAACGAGCGCCGCCAACTGGTCATCGTCGACGAGGACGACCGCAAGGCCCCCGACCTCGACCAGCGCCGCGCCGCCCTGGCCGCGCTGAAGATCAATCCGCGCGACGCCGACGCCAACCGCGCCGCCATGGCTCGCGCCGAGCGCTGCTACGAGATGTTCCTGGGCGAGACCCGCGAGCATGTCGGCATGCTGCTGTCGCAGTTCGAGGGCGTGCTCGACGCCCAGGACCCGCGCCAGATCGACGTCGGCCGCCAGCAGCTGCTGGCCGCCCTCGACGAACTCGAAGGCGAGAGCTTCCTGTGAGCGACGGGATCTGGGACGTCCTCGGCATCGAACCGACCCGCGACCGCGACGTCATCCGCCGGGCCTACGCCCGCAAGCTGCGCGCCACCAATCCCGAGGACGACGCCGAGGGCTTCATGCGCCTGCGCGAGGCCCACGACGAGGCCGTCCAACGCGCCAAGTACGACTGGTTCTGGGAGGATCAGGACGAAGACGAGGACGACGAAGCCTTCGGCGACGAGACCGCCGACGCCGGCGACCTGCTGGTGCGCGTCGAGCCGGCGAGGATCGACGCTGCGCCCCTTCCCTCCGGCACGGCCGAGGCCGAGGAGCTGCAGGTCCGGCTCGAACGTCTGGAGATGCTGCTGCGCCAGGCCGATCGCCCGCCCGCGGCGGAAATGGAAGCCGCCTTCCATGCGGTGCTGAACGCCGAGGCCCTGGACGAACTGGCGCTGGCCGACGCCGTCGAGGACCGCATCGCCGACCTTCTGCTGGCCGTCGCGCCGCGCTCGGATCCGCTGCTGCTCCCGGCGGTCGCGGCCTTTCGCTGGCGTCGCGACGACCTGCGCTTCATGCCCTCGCCGACCGTCGCCGCCGTCCTGGAACGCGCCGACTTCGTCGAGAGCCGCGATCGCATGCTCAAGTTCGACGACTACGGCGCCAAGGCGATCGAGATCCTGCAGGGCCCGCCGTCGACCAGGCTGTCGTGGCTGAAGCGCCTCGACCCCGGCTACGACCGGGCGATGAAGGACATCCTGGGGCGCATCGGCGACGACAACGGCGCGCTGATGGCCGACTTCAACCCCGAGACCGTGGCGGCCTGGCGGGCGCATTACGGCCGCACGCGCCTGTCGCCGGCCATGGGTGCGAGCGTCGCCATCGCGGCCCTGGTCGGGCTGCTGGCGGGCATCGGCCTGGATCGCGGGCCGCTGGTCCTGGTCGCCGCCACGCTGGTCCCGCCGGCGCTCGTCGCCGGCGGCCTGCTGGCCTACTTCTTCGGCTATCGCCGGCTGAAGCTCGCCTGGGACATCCACCGCGCCTGGCGCGCCGGTCCCTGGGAGCGGCTGGGCTGGGTCCCGGCCAGCCTGGCGGTGCTCGCCGGCTCGGCCCTGCTGCCGGACGGCGCGATCGGCGCGGCGCTCGCCGCCGCCCTGTGCGCGCCGGTCCTGCTGTGGATGGCCCTGACGGTCTCGCCCTCGCCCGAGGGCGTGATCCGGCAGAAGCTGCTGCCGCAGATCGTGCCGATCGCCTGGATCGGCTCGCTGATCCTCTTCGTACCGGACGCCGTGAAGTCGCCCATGCTGGTGGCCCTGGTCGCCGCCATCGTGGTCGATCTGGTCTCGGGCGTCTTCCCGGCCCAGGCCTGGCACCTGGACATGCGCCCCGCCCCGCGGCTGGCGGCCGTGCTGGCGCTGATCGTCGCCGCCCTCGGACTCGGCTTCATGGTCTTCAGGACCATGATCGCCCCCGAGGCGATGGCGCCCTGGCAGCCCCTGTGCGTGGCGATGATCCTGGCCCTGGCGATCGGCCACCGACCGGCCGTCGCGACGGTCGGCGGCCCGTTCATGCAGGCGCGCTACTACATCATGATCGCCCTGTTCTGGGGCGGCCGCGCGATCGATATCGGCCCGAACTCCTGGTTCCTGGTCAGCGCCGCCTGGATGCTGGTCGGCATCGTCATCGGACTGGGCGCGGCGCTGATCTCCCGGGAGGCCGAAGCCTAGATCCAGCTAGGCTTGCGCTTGCCCAAGAACGCCCGCACGCCTTCCTGCCCCTCGTCGGAGACCCGGCGGCGGGCGATGCGGCGGGCGCTGTCGTCGATCAGGCCGCGGTCGATCTTCTCGAAGGCGAAGTCGTTGACCAGCGCCTTGGCGTCGCCGATCGCGCCGGGCGCGCAGAGGATGACCTCCTCGATCAGCGCGTCCTGGGCGGCGACCAGGCCCTCGACATCGTCGAACACCTCGTCGACCAGGCCGTAGCTCCAGGCCGCGTCGGCGTCGAACACCCGGCCGGTAGCGAACAGCAGCTTGGACGTGCGCGGGCCCAGGGCGGCGATGACGTAGGGGCTGATGGTGGCCGGGGTCAGGCCCAGCTTCACCTCCGAGAAGGCGAACTTGGCGTCGGCCGTGGCCAGGGCGTGATCGCAGGCGGCGACAAGGCCGGCGCCGCCGCCGAAGGCCGCGCCCTCGACCAGCGCCACGGTCAGGGCCGGAACGTCGTGCAGGGCCTTCAGCATGCGCGCCAGCTCCAGCGCGTCGGCGCGGTTGTCGTCCTCGTCCCACTCGGCGGCGGCGGCCATCCATTCCAGGTCGGCGCCGGCGCAGAACGTGCCGCCCACGCCGCGCAGGAACACGATCCGAACGCCCTCGGCCCCGTGCAGGGTCTCGAAGGCCTGGGCGAGCGCGGCGATGGTCTCGCCGTCGAAGGCGTTCTTCTTTTCCGGCCGGTTGATCCACACCGTAACCGCGCCCTCGGGGGTGCTCTCGATGTGAACCAGCGGGCTCATGGCGTCGGTGTCCGGCACCTCGACGATCGGGTCGGCGATGGGATTGGTCATGAGCACGCTCCTTCTGATCGGAAGTCTAATCGTACGCCTAAAGCCGAGGTTCCGCTTGAACCGTCACATCCTGAAGACGCCGAAGGTGGTCTCCGGAATCGGCGCGTTCAGGCTGGCCGATATGGCCAGGCCCAGCACGTCGCGGGTTTGAGCCGGATCAATGACGCCGTCGTCCCACAGCCGCGAGGTGGCGTGGTACGGGTTGCCCTCGTCCTCGTAGCGCTGGCGGATCGGGGCCTTGAAGGCCTCGGCCTGCTCCTCGGTCCAGGTGGCCGCATCGCGATGCACCGTGGCCAGCACGCTGGCGGCCTGCTCGCCGCCCATCACCGAGATCCGGCTGTTGGGCCAGGTGAACAGGAAACGCGGGCTGTAGGCCCGGCCGCACATGCCGTAGTTGCCCGCGCCGAAGCTGCCGCCGATCAGCACCGTGAACTTCGGCACCTCGGCCGAAGCGACGGCCGTGACCAGCTTGGCCCCGTCCTTGGCGATGCCGCCGGCCTCGTACTTGCCGCCGACCATGAAGCCCGAGATGTTCTGCAGGAACACCAGCGGGATCTTGCGCTTGCAGGCCAGCTCGATGAAGTGCGCGCCCTTCACGGCGCTCTCGCTGAACAGCACGCCGTTGTTGGCCAGGATCGCCACCGGCTGGCCCCAGATGCGGGCGAACCCGCAGACCAGGGTCGTTCCGTAGAGAGCCTTGAACTCGTCGAACTTCGAACCGTCGACGATGCGGGCGATGACCTCGCGCACGTCATAGGGCGCGCGCACGTCGGTCGGCACGATGCCGTACAGGTCCTCGGGGTCGTAGAGCGGCGGTTCGGCGTCGGCGATCACCGCATCAAAGCGCTTTTCGGCATTGAGGTTGGCGACGATCGAGCGGACGATCTCCAGCGCGTGCTCGTCGTCGTCGGCCACGTGGTCGACCACGCCCGAACGGCGCCCGTGGGTGTCGGCCCCGCCCAGCTCCTCGGCCGAAATGACCTCGCCGGTGGCCGCCTTCACCAGCGGCGGGCCGGCCAGGAAAATGGTGCCCTGCTCGCGCACGATGACGGTCTCGTCGCTCATGGCCGGCACATAGGCGCCGCCGGCCGTGCACGAGCCCATGACGCAGGCGATCTGGGCGATGCCCCGCGCGCTCATCCGCGCCTGGTTGAAGAAGATGCGGCCGAAGTGGTCGCGGTCGGGGAACACCTCGGCCTGGTGGGGCAGGTTCGCGCCGCCGCTGTCGACGAGATAGACGCACGGCAGGCGGTTCTGCTCGGCGATCTCCTGGGCGCGCAGGTGCTTCTTCACCGTCATCGGGAAGTAGGCGCCGCCCTTCACCGTGGCGTCGTTGGCGACGATCATCACCTCGCGGCCCGACACGCGGCCGACGCCGGCGATGATTCCCGCGCCCGGCGCCTCGCCCTTGTAGAGGTCGAAGGCGGCCAGCTGGCCGATCTCCAGGAACGGCGAGCCAGGGTCGAGCAGGCGCTCGACGCGTTCCCGGGGCAGGAGCTTGCCGCGCGCCGTATGCTTCAGGCGAGCGCTCTCCGAGCCTCCGAGGGCCGCGGTCGCGACCCTTTCGCGCAGTTCCTCCACCAGGGCCGTGTTGTGGGCAGCGTTTTTCGCGAACGAAGCGCTGTTCTTGTCAATAAGCGTGTTCAGCTTCGGCATAGGCGAGGCATAGCCTTTTCCGTTTCCATCCGAAAGCGGCGATATTTCACCCTCATTGGCAAAGCTCGCCGGTTCCGTTTAGCGTCCGTCCCGTGGTCACCCTACCCGACTTCATGGCCGACTCGGCCCTGGCCCGGCTGTTCGCGCGCGAAGGGCGCGAGGGCGACGCCGCCTGGTTTTCCCTGCCCGGCGGCTCCCTACTCTATGCGCCCGGCGAGGCCTCCGACCACCTCTACTTCCTGCGCACCGGCCGCCTGGGCGCCTTCCGGCGGGAAGAAGGCCAGGAGCCCCAGTTCCTCGGCGTGATCCGCCCGGGCGAACCGGCCGGCGAGATGGCGATGATCGCCGGCGCCCCGCACTCGGCCCACATGGTCGCCCTGCGCGACTCGGAGGTCCTGGCCCTGCCCCGCACGGCCTTCTTCGAGGCGGTCGAGCAGGACCCCGACGTGATGATCGAGCTGTCGCGGCTGATGATCCGCCGCGCCCGCCAGGCCGGCGCCCACGCCTCGATCGGCGATCCCTCGGTCTACGGCTTCATCGCCGCCAGCCACGGCCCGCCGATCCGCCCGATCGTCGAGCGCATCGCCCGCTGCATCGCCTCGCTGGGCTACGCCGTCACCGTCGAGGGCGGCGAGAGCCTGCTGGCCCCCACCGAGTGGTTCAGCCGCGTCGAGCGCACCCACGACTTCGTGCTCTACGTCGCCGAGATGCGCGAGACGGCCTGGAAGCACGTGGTCGGCCGCCAGGTCGACCGCCTGTTCCGCGTCGGTCGCGGCGACCAGCCCCCCCCGGGCGAGCTGCCGCCCTACGCCCCGCCCCCGCTGCGGGCCCAGCGGCTGATCGACCTGACCCTGATCCAGCCGCCGGGCCTGCAACGCCCGCAGGGCTCGCAGGCCTGGCGGGAGGCCACCGCCGCCGCCCGCCTGTTCCATCTGCGCGAGAACGGCCTGGCCGACGTCGAGCGCCTGGCGCGCGTGCTGACCGGGCAGTCGGTGGGCCTCGTCGTCTCCGGCGGCGGCGCGCGGGCCTACGCCCATGTCGGCGCCGTGCAGGCCCTGCGCGAGCGCGGCGTGCCCATCGACTTCGTCGGCGGCGCCTCGATGGGGGCCATCGTCGCGGCCGGCCTGGCCATGGGCTGGGACGACGGCGAGATGGAGACCCGCATCCGCAAGGCCTTCGTCGATTCAAGTCCGCTCGACGACATCGCCTTTCCCCTGATCGCCATGACCCGGGGCGAGAAGGTCAAGGACCGCCTGCACGAGCACTTCGGCGACATCGAGATCGCCGACCTGTGGCTGCCGTTCTTCTGCGTCTCGTCGAACCTGACCTCGGGCTCGTACCATCTGCACCGCTCGGGCTCGCTGCACCGGGCGCTACGCGCCTCGATCTCGCTGCCCGGCGTGCTGCCGCCGGTGGCCGACGGCGAGGCGGTGCTAGTCGACGGGGCGGTGATGAAGAACTTCCCAGCCGACGTCATGCGCGCCTTCCAGCTGGGCCCGATCATCGGCGTCGACGTCACCCGCGGCCGCAGCATCACCGCCGACGACATCGTCACGCCGCCCTCGTTCTGGCGCTGGCTGATGTCGGGCGAATGGCGCAAGGGCCCGCCGATCGTCGCCCTGCTGATGCGCGCGGCCACCGTCTCCACCGGCCGCGACCTGGCCGCCAGCCGCGAGGCCAGCGACGTGCTGATCACGCCGAAGCTGGAAGGCGTCGACATCCGCGACTGGAAGGCCTTCGAACCGGCCGTGGCCGCCGGCTTCGAGGCCGCGGCCCTGGCGCTCGACAGTCTGGAGGTTCCGGTGACGGAGCTGCGGCGGCGCAAGAGCCTGGCGGAGATGGGTTAGGTACTGCGCGTGGCCCTCGCCCTTCGACAAGCTCAGGGTGAGGGCAATTTGCAGGCTTAGGGTCGTGGCAAAGGCAGAGCTCGGCGCTGGAAAAACCTCATCCTGAGCCTGTCGAAGGACGAGGATCACTCACGCCTCCTACCGCCGCGCCACCACGAACATCCGTGTGAACGGCAGCAGGGTGATCCCGTCGTCCCGCCTGGGATAGTCAGCCGCCAGCCGCTCGCGCCAGGCCGCCAGGAACGCGGCCGTCTCAGCGCCCGCCTCCAGCCGTTCCAGGTAGGGCCGCAGGCTGGTGCCCGAGGTCCAGTCGACGATCGGGTCCTCGCCCTCCAGGGCGTGGACATAGGTCGTCACCCAGACGTCGAGGTCGGAGGCCAGCGGCGAGAGCCAGTCGTGGTAGGCGCGCGGGTCGTGGCCCTGGCGCACGCCGTCCAGCGCCGCCAGCCTGCCGGCCCACGGTCCTTCGGCGGCGACTTCGCGCAGGCTGCGGCGCCAGCCGGCGTCCTCGACCTGCGGGATCTGGCAGGCCAGCACCCCGCCGGGCGCCAGGCTGGTCAGCAGGCGCGGAAACAGCACCTGATGGTCGTCCAGCCACTGCAGGGCCGCGTTGGTGAAGATCAGGTCGGGCGGGGTCTGCGGCGTCCAGGATCCGATGTCGCCCAGCACCCAGTCGACGTCCGCGCCCTGCCCCTTGGCGCGGGCCAGCATCTCCGGACTGGAATCCAGGCCGTGGACCACGGCGCCCGGATGGCGCGCGGCCAGCAGAGCGGCGTGCTCGCCCGGGCCGCAGCCCAGGTCCCATATCTCCGTGGGGTCCAGGTCGCGCGGGATCTTCAGCATCAGGTCCAGGGCCGGCCGGTCGCGGTAGGCCCGATAGCGGGAATAGACGTCTGGATCCCAGGCGGGCATGGCGGCGACTCTCTGCGACAATTCGCGCACGACCATGGGGTCCTACGTCCGTTTTGTCGCATATGAAACCATCGGCCGGCTTCCTATCTTGAATAGGCAAGAGCGACGCACGCCGCGCCGCCCCAGTCCTTCCAAGGAGCCATCGCCGTGACCCGCACCGCCGCCACCGCCGCCCCCCATGCCCAGCGCCCTCGCGCCGTGGCCCTGGCCGCGCGCGTGAACGGCCCCCGCGTGGCGGCTCTGGCCCTGAACCTCGGCCTCTGGTCTCTCATCCTCCTGGCCTGGCGCGCCCTCTAGCCAGTCGCCAGGAGCGCGGCCCCGGATCGCGCACGGTCCCCCCTTTGCGCGAACCGGGGCTGCCCCCAACGCACGCCCCTTTCCCTGCGAGCCCGCGACACGGCCTCTCGGCCCTGCGACGTCGCGCCTCTTGCCAAGGCGGCGTCCGCACCCAACCTTAGGAGTGCGTCAGGTTGTGACGCGCAGCCGAAAGGAGGTGACCCAGTGTCTCATTTGTCGATCGCGAACGCGCTGGAACGCTCCGTGAAGACCGAGGGTCGTCGCTGACCTCCAGCGCCTTTAGCGGACAAATGCCGTCCTTCGGCCGCGCGCACGAGCGCCGGCCGTGAACGGATCGGGAGCCCCGGACATGTTCCGGGGCTTCTTCGTTTTTGGAATAGAAAATCTCGGCGCATGATGCGCCTGGCGCGCGGCGGAAAAGGCTCGCGGCGTCAGACTCGCCAGGCGTGTTCACGCCCGGCTGAGCCCCCCAGATATGGAATCGCCCCGACCTCTGCAGGACGGGACGTCGGTACTCGCGGACGTGCTCGCAACCCCTTGCAAACCCGTCCATCCGGAAGCGTCGACCCACGGCACGCACACACAACGCCGAGAAACGCGACCACAATCGCTGGTAACTTGAAGACCGCTATAGACACCGGTTTCTTCGTCGCGCCTGAACCTCCCTAAGAAGGTCCCGGGCGCGCCGCCGAAGCGACCGGTGGGATGACTGTCCCTCCTTGCTGACTACCCCAGACGGCTGGCGGTTCGGCGGGGGCGGTAGGGAACGGGGAAAGGCCCTTGGGCCATGTCCTGTCGCTTCCTCTCGAACCCGATCTTGCCGTCGGCCGGGCGCGCGGACGCGCCGAATGTCGTCACACTGGGCAGGATGCGCGCCAAAATCAAGCACTAATCCCGATTGTTGCGAAAGCATTCCATCATGTGGGAAAAAAGTGCTTTAATTGTCACATGAATGGGACTATGGCCCCCGCCGACGCAATTTTATCTCCCGACCGTTGACTCGCCGCTTCGGTTTGGAAATGGATGGATACGTTCCGTACGCAGAGACCAAAGGTCCGCGGCGGACGACAGACCGCCTTGGACAGTGCCGCGTGGCCGCAACACGCGCACGATCGCAGAAGATCGAGATACGGACCGGCGCAGCGTTTCGCCGCCGTCTGTAAGGCGTCAGCTCCTTACCCCACGCCCGCCGCCAGGACGTCCCCCCGACAGAGCGCACAGCGCCGCCGGGGCCGCCCTGCCCTCGATCTTCGCGCATCGCAACGGCCCGGGCCCGGGGACTTCCGATTCGACTGCCGGTCTTCATCGGACTCTCCACCGCCCAGGCTTCCATCTCACGACTTCGGCCGGCCGCCTCGAGAGACGCCGCTGGCCCGGACGGTTTCGCCGTCCACGACTTGGAGGAATACTATGAAGGTCAACACCAAGGTCCGACGCGATAACGGACTGATGCGCACCACGGGCATGGCGGCCATCCTGCTGATGGTCGGCGGCGGCACGGCCCTGGCCCAGACGGCTCCCGCTCCCGCTCCGGCTCCGGCTCCGGCCGCCAGCGTCGAGAACGCCGTCGAGGAAGTCGTCGTCGTCGGCACCCGCGCCAGCCTCCAGTCGGCCATGGGCCGTAAGAAGCGCGCGAACACCGTCTCCGACTCGATCGTCGCCGAGGACATCGGCCAGTTCCCCGACAAGAACGTCGGCGAAGCCCTGGGCCGCATCACCGGCGTGCAGCTGGCGCGTGACTTCGGCGAAGGCAACGCGGTGTCGATCCGCGGCGTCGAGCCCGACCTGAACCGCGTCGAGATCAACGGCGTGGGCGCCCTGTCGACCGCCGGCAACCTCAGCGTCTACGGCGGCGGCGGCCGCTCGAACGACTTCCGTGAACTGCCTTCGGAACTGGTCAAGTCGATCGACGTGTTCAAGGGCTTTACCTCCGACATGACCGAAGGCGGCGTCGGCGGCACCGTTTCGGTGACCACCAACAAGCCCCTGGACTTCAAGAAGCCGACCTTCTCGATGACCGCCTCGGGCCAGAAGCTCGACACCCAGGGCGGCTGGAAGCCGCGCGGCAACCTGTTCGGCGCCACCCAGCTGTTCGAAGGCCGCCTGGGCCTGATGGGCAACCTGACCTATGACCGCGTCATCACCCGCGGCGACTACTACGACGGCAACTCGTGGGCTCGCCTGGCCGACTTCGACAACACGGCCGAGAAGACCGTCGAGTACTACAACCCCGCCTACAACCAGACGGTCAACGACTACCTGCGCAGCTTCAACACCGAAGCCAGCTGCGCCAGCGTCGTCACGCCCGACTCCTCGGTCCTGTCGACCTCGCAGGCCCGCACCGCCTGCGAAAGCCAGTGGTACGACTACAGCCCGCGCGTTCCGCGCTACCGGGTCTGGGATCGCGATTCCAAGCGCTCCTCGGCCGAACTGACCGCCCAGTACCGCTTCACCGACGACCTGACCGCGTACGTCACCTATCAGCGCAACAAGCGCGAAGACGTGATGAACGACATCAACTACGGCACCGGCCTGACGTCGCTCGACGCCCTGAACTACGGCCCCGGCTGCGCCCGCGTGACGCCGGCCACGGCCCAGAACGTCCCCGGCGTGAAGGTCGACGCCAA
Organism: Caulobacter vibrioides; assembly: GCA_001449105.1. Lineage (GTDB taxonomy): Bacteria > Pseudomonadota > Alphaproteobacteria > Caulobacterales > Caulobacteraceae > Caulobacter > Caulobacter vibrioides_C. The sequence goes on from LNIY01000156.1 coordinate 10,280, forward strand.
CCACAACGTCACCGAATTCGTCATCGGCGACTGCCTGGGCACCGCCAACCGCGGCGGCAACAACGCCTTCAGCATCTCGTCGCGCGACTTCACCTACGAGACGGACTCCGAGTACGTCACCTACGGCTTCAACTACCAGAACGAGCGCTGGAAGATCGACTTCGTCGGTTCGAACGCCTCGACCGAGACCATCAGCGAGACCAACAACGCCTCGGTGTCGTTCAACACGCCCGGCCTGAAGGTCACCCTGGCCGACGGCACTTCGGCGCCGATCTTCACCTTCGCCCCGGGCTTCAGCCCGTCGGACGCCGCGGCGGTCAACCAGTACCAGATCCAGTACCGCCCCTCGCAGTCGGCCAACTCGGAAGACCAGTACAAGATCGACTTCGAGTACCGGACCGAACTGCCGATCATCAAGTCGATCAAGTTCGGCGGCCGCTACTCCAACGCGGCGATCTCGGGCTACGGCTACGGCGGTCGCGTCATCGACGGCGGCGCCAACCCGACCAGCGCGCTGGACGACATCGTCATCTACGCCAACTCGGTCAACTCGACCGCCACGGTGGTCAACGGCCAGCTGGTCGACCAGACCAACCCGGTGCTCGGCAACGCCTACCAGACCAGCTACTGGAACTCGACCGAGAACTGGTCGCGCGCCTTCTCCAACCAGGTCTTCGCCGCGGCGATGACCGACCTGCCGTCGAACTTCTACTATGCCGGCAACGGTCTGCCCTCGACCTGGAAGTATCCGACCTTCGCCGGCATCTCCCAGTACCTGGACACCAGCCACTTCAACCTGAACAACCTGTATCAGGGCGTCGGCAACGACGGTAAGACCTACGACCAGATCCCCTACAGCATCGACGAGAAGACCAACGCCCAGTACCTGCGACTGGACTACGGCTTCGACCTCGGCGGCCGTGAGGTGCTCGGCAACTTCGGCCTGCGCCGCGTCTACACCGAGACGTCGTCGACCGGTCAGGTGACCCGCAACGAAACCCGCCTGGTCAACGGCGTCGCCTCGACCAACACGGTGTCCAACACCCAGGCGACGTTCAAGCGCGACTACACGATCTGGCTGCCCAGCTTCAACATCCAGACCTGGCTGATCGACAACCGCCTCAGCGCGCGCGCCGGTTACGCCCAGCTGATGGCCCGCCCGCTGGGCAACTTCATCATCCCGAACGTCACCTGCACCATCAACTACACCAACGATGGCACGGCCGAAGACGGTCCGGACAGCTGCTCGGCCGGCAACCCGGCCCTGAAGCCCTATCGCGCCGACCAGTACGACGTGTCGTTCGAGTGGTATCCGGACACCGACACCCAGCTGTCGGCCGGCTTCTTCTACAAGGACATCAAGTCGTTCTACCTGTCGCAGCGCACCAACCTGGGCCAGCAGGACATCTTCGGCGACGGCACGCTGTACTACTACAACACCTACATCAACGGCGACGGCGCCAAGATCTCGGGCGTCGAACTGACGGCCAAGACCGCCTTCACCTGGCTGCCGGGCCTGCTGTCGGGCTTCGGCGTCGACCTGAACTACACCTACCAGAAGGCTAAGGACGTCGGCGTGTTCAGCTCGCTGGACGGCTCGTCCCTGCCCTATCCGGGCCTGTCGGAGCACAGCTACAACGCCACGCTCTGGTACGATAAGGGCCCGATCAACGCCCGCCTGGCCTACAACTACCGTTCGGAATACCTGGTCACGGCCGCGGACCAGTCGGGCAACCCGATCTTCCGCGACCCGACCGGCTACCTGGACGGCAAGATCACCTGGCGCACGCCGGTGAAGGGCCTGTCGTTCTTCGCCGAGGGCAAGAACCTCACGAAGGAAGACGAAACCAGCTGGGCCGGCGACATCCGCCTGATCAACACCGGCTACGCCGGCCGCCGCTTCTTCATGGGCGCCACCTTCAAGTACTAAGGCGTCGCGAGAGCGAAACGAGAAAGCCGTCCCGGGCGACCGGGGCGGCTTTTTCCTTGTTCCCTCTCTCTAGGAGAGAGGGGTCTTCTGCTTGCCCTTCTTGCTCAGGTTCAGCTCCACGCCCGCCCGGAACAGCGCCTTCAGCGCCGCCTCGTCGATCGCCGCGCCCTCGTGGATGTCGATGGCCCGCCGGGTGTTGCCGTCCAGGCTGGAATTGAACAGGCCCGAGGGATCCGGCAGCGAAGCGCCCTTGGCGAAGGTCAGCTTGACGTAGGCCTTGTAGGTCTCGCCGGTGCAGACGATGCCGGCGTGCGACCACACCGGCGTGCCGCGCCACTTCCATTCCTCCAGCACGTCCGGATCGGCCTCGTGGATCAGGGCCCGCACTTTGGCCAGGGCCTGCCCGCGCCAGTCGCCCAGCGAGGCGATCCGCTCGTCGATCAGCTTGCCGGCTTCAACGCCGCTTAGGGGCTCGCCCGTTGCTCCTGCCTTCATCGCCTCTCCTCCCTCACATCTTCTCGCCGGGCAGGGCCGCGGCCTGGCGCACCCAGTCGGCGAACCGGGCCTCGTCCCAGCCCCCATCGCTCAAGCTGTTCTCGTGGATATCGAGATAGCGCACGTTCGCCTGCTTCGACGGCCCCGGCGGCGGCGGCTCCAGGGCCGCGCCCTTGAAGAAGGCGACCTTCACGTACTTCGTCATGCAGTGGAGGCTGAGGAACCAGCCCTCGCCCTCCGCCGCGCCGTAGAACGGCGAGTTCCACTTCACCGCCTTGCGCACGCCGGGAACCTCGCGGGCGACCACGGCGTCGATCCGCCGGCCGACATCCTGCTTCCAGCCGGGCATGGCGGCGATATAGGCCTGGACGGGTTCGTCGCCGTAGCCCTTGGGGATCTGCGGATTGCCGCCCGACAGCAGCTTCACCGGCCCGGTATCGCCTGTCATGGCTCAGCCCTTTCGCATTCGCCGCACATAGGGCAGCGCGAACAGATAAAGCCCCGAGACCAGCAGCAGGATCAACGGGATCAGGGCCAGCAGGCCCACCCAGGCCGCCGGCTGGCCCTTCGTGCTCATCACGACGATGTAGGTCAGCACGCCCAGGGTGAAGGCGATGGAGAGCCAGCGATGGCTCTGGCGGATGAAGCCGCTCATGGTGTCCTCCCTTTGTTGTGGTTGGGGCGGAAACCTCGCCCTTCGACAGGCTCAGGGTGAGGTTTCTCGATCGCCCGAGCTTGGCGCTGGTCCTCATCCTGAGCTTGTCGAAGGACGAGGACCACGCACGATCACCCTTCCTTGGCCAGCAGACCGTCCAGCTTGTCGAAGAAGCTCTTCCAGCCGGCGTGGGCGCCGCCGTAGGCCTGTTTCTGGTCGGGGCGGAAGCCGGCCTGCTCCATGCGCAGGTGCGTGCCGCCGTCGGTCCTGGTCAGGGTGAAGGTGACGACGCTTTCCAGCGCATAGGCCGGATCCTCGTGGGCGAAGTCCCAGCGGTAGGCCAGGGTGCGGCCGGGCTCGACGGTGAGCACCTCGCAGTCCAGCACGCCGCCCCACTCGCCCTTCAGCTGGAAGCGATGGCCGACCTTCGGCGCGAAATCGTTCTTCATCAGCCATTCCTCGATCAGATGCGGCTGGGTCAGGGCCCGCCACAGCTTCTCCGGCGAATGCGGGAACTCCCGCTCGACGACGGCGGCGCGCGTTTCGTTGGTGATCGTTGGCGAGGTCATTGGTCCATCCTGTTGAGCAGGTCCTCGAGGGCGTCGAACCGCCCCTCCCAGAACCGCGACATGTCCTTGGTCCAGTCCGCCAGCGGCCCGAGAGCCGCCGTGCGCGGGCTGTAGTGGGTCTGGCGGCCCTCGTGCCGGTCGGCGACCAGCCCCGCCGCCTTCAGCGCCGCCAGGTGCTTGGACACCGCCGGCTGCGACACCCCCGCCGTCGCCGTCAGCGCCCCCACCGTCTGCTCGCCCTCCCGGCACAGCCGCTCGAACAGGGCCCGACGGGTCGGGTCGGCCAGGGCGCGGAACAGGAGGTCGGTCTGGGTTTCCATGGGAGATGATTGATAACTCGTGGGCTATGAGTTGTTTCATAACTGATGAGTTATGGATGAGTCAATGGAGGGCCGGCGCTAGCCCCCTCCGGCCCTCCGGGCCACCTCCCCCCAGAGGGGGAGGATCTAGAGGCGCCCAGATGCTCCCCCTCTGGGGGAGCTGGCGCGGAGC
>LNIY01000157.1 GCA_001449105.1 Caulobacter vibrioides
AGATGTGTATAAGAGACAGGGGCGAGACTGGGCTCAGTGGCGGCGGTCGCCCCCTCCGTCACGGCGCCGATGGCGCCGCGCCACCTCCCCCGCTTTGCGGGGGAGGAGCTTGTTCCGCGCTCCGTCACCCAACCTCAGGTCGCTCGCCGCCCGCGTCCAACCGGCGTAAGTCGTCGGGGCGCCACTTCAAGGATCCCTCCATGCGTCGCCTCGTCCCGCTGCTTTCCGTCCTGGCCCTGGCCCCCGTGCTCGGCGCGGCCGCGCCGCGGTCGGTGGAGGTCGACGTGCGGCAGGCCTGGGCGCGGCCGGTGGCGGGCGCGGGCATGAACAGCGCCGGCTACATGGTGCTGGCCAATCGCGGCCGCGCGCCGATCACCCTGACGGGCGCCTCCAGCTCGCTGGCGCGCGAGGTGATGGTCCACCGCACGACAGAGAAGGGCGGGGTCTCGTCGATGCGGGCGATGACCCAGGGCCTGGTGATCCCGCCGGGCGGCCAGGTCGCCTTCGCCCCGGGCGGAAACCACTTCATGGTCATGGGCCTCAAGCGTCCGCTGAAGCCGGGCGAGCGCCTGGCCTTGACCCTGGCCTTCGACGGCGGCCGCAAGGTCGAGGCGCAACTGGCGGTGCGGACGGCCCCGCCGCAACCGGCGGCTGCGGCCCCGCCCGCCTCGCCGCACCGGCACTGACCCAAGGTGGCGCTTGAGCGGGCGCCAGGCGGTCCTGTGGAAACATGACAGAATTTTAAGGCAGGAAATTTCGGCTCCCGGCGCAGATTGCCGCGGGTTTTCCAACGGATCTGCCTTTCGATGAAAAAAGCTTGGTTCGGCGCCGCCGCGGCGGTCGCCCTCTCGATCTCCGCCTACGGCGCTCAGGCGCATGAAGAGCATGCCTGCGTCGACGACGCCTGCACCGTCCAGTCGCTGTTCGTCCAGGGCGGCGAAGGCGGCGGCTCGGCCGTCTCGCTGGAGTCGCCGCGCTACGGCGCCTGGGGCTTCGACCTCACCGGCATGAACACCTCGATCAAGCCGGGCGACGACTTCTACAAGTACGCCAACGGCAAGTGGGACGAGACCACCCAGATCCCGGCCGACCGCACCCGCTACGGCAACTTCGACAAGCTGTCGGAGCTGTCCGAAGCCCGCACCCGCGCCATCATCGAGGGCGCCGCCGCCGGCAAGACCACCGACGCCGACAGCGTCAAGGTCGGCGCGGCCTACAAGGCCTTCATGGACGAGGCCCGCATCGAGAAGCTGGACGCCGCCCCGATCGCCGGCGAGCTGAAGACGATCAAGGCCGTCAAGACCAAGGACGAGTTCACCGCCCTGATGGGCAAGAGCCCGACTACGGCCTACGCTTCGATCCTCAGCCTCTACGTCTCGACCGACGCCAAGAACCCGACCCGCTACGCCGTCTATGCCGGCGCGGGCGGCCTGTCGCTGCCCGACCGCGACTACTATCTCGACGCCAAGTTCGCCGACAAGAAGGCCGCCTACGAGGCCTATGTCGCCAAGCTGCTGGGCTTCGCCGGCTGGGCCAACCCGGCCGAAAGCGCCAAGGCCGTCGTCGCCTTCGAGACCCAGCTCGCCGAAGCCAGCTGGACCCGCGTCGAGCGCCGCAACCGCGACAAGACCTACAACCCCAAGACCTGGGCCGAGCTGCAGGCCCTGACCCCGGGCTATGACTGGAACCGCTACCTTGTCGGCACCGAGCTGCCCAAGCTCGACCGCGTGGTGGTGACCACCGACACGGCCTTCCCGAAGTTCGCCAAGGTCTATGGCGACACCTCGCTCGACACCCTGAAGGCCTGGCAGGCGTTCAAGGTCGTCGACGGCGCGGCCCCGATGCTGTCCAAGCGCTTCGCCGACGCCAGCTTCGAGTTCCGCGGCAAGACCCTGTCGGGCCAGCCCGAGCAGCGCCCGCGCTGGAAGCGCGGCGTCGCCCAGGTCAACGGCATGCTCGGCGAGAGCGTCGGCAAGGTCTATGTGGCCGAGTACTTCCCGCCGGACTCCAAGGCCAAGATGGTCGACCTGGTGGCCAACCTGCGCACCGCGCTGAAGGCCCGGATCGAAGGCCTCGACTGGATGGGTCCGGAGACCAAGGGCAAGGCCCTCGACAAGCTGGCCAAGTTCACCGTCAAGATCGGTTATCCCGACAAGTGGCGCGACTACTCCAAGCTGGAGATCCGCGCCGACGACGCCTACGGCAACGCCCTGCGGGCCGGCGCCTTCGAATGGCGCCATGACGTCGAGCGCCTAAACCAGCCGGTCGACAAGTCCGAGTGGGGCATGACCCCGCAGACGGTCAACGCCTACTACAACTCGGTCAACAACGAGATCGTGTTCCCGGCCGCCATCCTGCAGGCGCCGTTCTTCCACCCCGACGCCGACCCGGCCGTGAACTACGGCGGCATCGGCGGCGTGATCGGCCACGAGATCGGCCACGGCTTCGACGACCAGGGCCGCAAGTCCGACGGCGACGGCGTGCTGCGCGACTGGTGGACGGCGGAAGACGCCGCCAAGTTCGAAGTGCAGAAGGCCAAGCTGGGCAAGCAGTACTCGGCGTTCGAGCCCTTCCCGGGCGTGCACGTCAACGGCGACCTGACCATGGGCGAGAACATCGGCGACATGGGCGGCCTGTCGTTCGCCTTCGACGCCTATCACGCCTCGCTGAAGGGCCAGCCGGCCCCGGTGCTGGACGGCTTCACCGGCGACCAGCGCGTCTATCTGGGCTGGGCCCAGGTGTGGCGCCAGAAGAGCCGCGACGACGCGCTCAAGCAGCAGATCGCCGCCGACCCGCACTCGCCGGCCTACTACCGCGTCAACGGCACGATCCGGAACCAGCCGGGCTGGTACAAGTCGTTCGACATCAAGCCGGGCGACAAGCTGTACATCGCGCCGGAAGATCGCGTGAACATCTGGTGATCTGAAGAAAGACCCTCTCCCTGTGGGAGAGGTGTCCGCGAAGCGGACGGAGAGGGGAGCGGCTGGGAAACCGGCCGGCGTCAGCGGCAGCTGAAACCGTCCCCCCTCCGGCGCTTCGCGCCACCTCCCCCAGAGGGGGAGGATCTGAGCGGCGAAACCCCGGGCCTCACCTCCCGGGGTTTTTCTTTGGCCTTACGTCGCCGCGTCGAGGATCGCCTCGCGCACCAGGTCGGGGCGCTCCATCGGCAGGAAGTGGCTGGTTCCGACCAGGGTCTCGATCCGCACGGCCTTGCCGCGTCGGGCGAAGGCCGCGCCGTCGCCGATGCGGCAGGTCGAGCCGTGCTCGGCCTGGAGGATCCGCACCGGACCTCGGAACTGGCCGACCGCGCGCCACGGGTCATGGCCCTGGGCGGCGTAGTTGGAGGCCTCCCAGGCGGGGGTGCAGGCCAGCTCGACCTTGCCGTCGGGGCGGTCCTTGAAGCCGCCGCCGACATAGTCGGCCAGCATGGTCTCGGGCCAGGTCTTGAAGGCGCCGCGGCCGCGATAGGCGGCGAAGGCGGCCTCGCGGCTGTCGAACACCTCGCGTCGGCGGCTGGCGGCCTGGGCGATCGGCATGCGCTTCCACAGCCGTCCGGAGGTCCACGGAGCCTTGGCGTAGAGGGCGACCATGCGCGGCATGATCACCGGATCGAGCAGAACCAGGCTGGAGACCTTGCCCGGGGCCTGGGCGGCCGTCAGCAGGCTGACCGTGGCGCCCATCGAATGGCCGGCCAGCACCACCGGCGCCTGGTCCAGCGCCTGTAGCAGGGCCAGGAGGTCGTCGCGCAGGTCGAGCCACGAGCGGCGGCCGTCGGGATCGGCGGCCAGACGGCTGTCGCCGTGGCCGCGCTGGTCGACCGCCAGCACCCGCAGGCCGGCCGACAGCGGGGCCAGCAGGGCGCGGTAGGTCTGGGCGTTGAAGCCGTTGGCGTGGACGAAGACGACGTCGACCGCGCGGCTGGCCGGGCCGAAGTCCAGCGCCGCCATCTCGCCGTTGCCGGCCGGGCTGTCGATGGCGATGAAACGCCGCTTGGGTTCGCGGAAGACGGCGGCGTCCATAAGCCCGTGGTTCCTTCTTCGTCCCTTGGAGGCCTAAGGTAGGCGCCGATAGCGCCGCCGTCCAATGGAGCCGACCATGAATCCGCTCGCCACCATCGGCTACGAGACCGACACCCAGGGTGGAATGATCGCCCGGCTGAAGGCCGCGGAGGTCGAACTGGTGGTCGACGTGCGGGCCGTGGCCTCGTCGCGCAAGGCCGGCTTCTCCAAGACCCTGCTGGGAAACAGCCTTCAGGACCAGGGCATCGGCTACCTGCACCTGCGGCCGCTGGGCACGCCCAAGGCCGGCCGCGACGCCGCCCGCGCGGGCCGCACCGACGAGATGCGGGCGATCTTCGCCGAGCATCTGGAGGAGCCGGACGCCCAGCTGGCCCTGGCCCAGGCCACGGAGCTGGCGCGCGGCAAGCGCGTCGCCTTGCTGTGCTACGAGGACGACCCGGCCTGTTGCCATCGCCGCATCGTCGCCGACCGCATCCGCCAGACGCTCAAGTGCGAGGTCGTGGACCTGTGATCGAGACCGTTCTGGCCGGCTACGAGGCCGACGGGGCCGATCTCGTCGCGCGCTTCGAGACCATCGAACCGGCGGGGCTCTACGCGCCGGTGGCGGCGTTCATTCCCTCCGCGCCCGCCAGGATGGCCGACATCGGCGCCGGCACGGGGCGAGACGCGGCCTGGCTGGCGGGGCTGGGCCATGCGGTGGTCGCGGTCGAGCCCGCCGCGGCCCTGCGCGAGGCGGGACGGGCGCTGCGGCCGGATCTGGCCTGGGTGGACGACCGGCTGCCCGAGTTGGCGACGCTGCGGGGCCAGGCGTTCGACCGGGTGCTGCTGAGCGGCGTCTGGCAGCACCTGGACGAGGAGGCCCGGGCCATCGCCATGCCGGCGCTGGCGGGCCTGCTGGCGAGCGGCGGGGTGCTGGTGATGTCGTTGCGCCACGGCCCGGGCGCGCCGTCGCGGCCGGTGTGGCCGGTGGATGTCGAGGCGACGATCGCGCTGGCGGAGGGGGCAGGGCTGAGGCTGGTCCACCGCGTCGAGGCCGCCTCGGTGCAGGCCGGCAACCAGGCGGCGGGCGTGACCTGGACGTGGGTGTGTCTGGAGAAAGCTCCTCCCCCGTGAAACGGGGGAGGTGGCGCGGCGCTATCAGCGCCGTGACGGAGGGGGCGACCGCAAGCTCAGCGCCCAGTCTCGCCCCCTCCACCACTTCGTGGTCCCCCTCCCCCGCTTTGCGGGGGAGGAGTGGGGGTCATCAGACCTGAGTCAGCTGCCACTCGCCGCGGCCGTCCTTGCAGGCGTTGTAGCGCTCGGTGGCCGGGCGCTGGCCGCGGGTCGAGATCGAGGCGGCGATGGTGCGGCACGACGGCTCGGGGCCGTAGCCGCCGGCGGTCAGCAGGCTGCTCGACACATAGCCCGTGCCGTAGCCGCCGCGGCCGACCAGCAGCCAGTTCGAGCCGGGCACGCCGCCCAGCACCTCGACGCGCTCGCCGGCCGACAGCTTGCCGACCACGCTCTCGCTGGTCGACGGACCGGCGCGCAGGTTGGCGGTCGAGCGGACGGTGTAGTCGGCGCCGACGGCGTCGTAGCTCGCCAGCTGGCGGATGTTGCGCTCGAAGCGCAGCTGGTCGCCGGCGATCGGCGGGCCGTAGGTCGAGGCCACCACGTCGACGCGGCCCGAAGCGCCGGTGCGCGGGTTGCTCCAGGCCTGCGACTGGCCGGTCTCCAGCGCCTTCCTGGTGGCGGCCTGGGCGCGGGCGGTGTCGGTCGACTGCATGCGGCAGCCGATGTACGAGCCCGCCGCCGCGCCGGCGGCCGCGCCGACCAGGGCGCCAAGGCCCTTCTCGTTCTTGGCCACCTGGGTGCCCAGCAGGGCGCCGACGCCGGCCCCGATCAGGGCGCCGCCCTCCTGCTTGCCGCCGCCGGCGTCGCACGAGAACAGGCCGCCCAGCGGCTTGCCCTGGGCCAGGGCGGGGAGGGGCGTGGCCAGGCCGGCCGCCAGCAGGGCGGCGATCGACAGGGCGGTGGGGATGGACTTGCTCATGACGCGGTCCTCTAGGGGGTTTGACGTCGCCGCCGCCGCCCGTGCTATCGTTCAGGTGAACAATGATAAGGGAGGCGACGATGGGTAATACTGCACCGTCCGACTATAGCTGTTTCACGGTAGAGGTCGAAGCGGGCGTCGCTCACCTCAAGCTGATAAGGGCGGAAAGCTTCAACTCCATGACGCGTTCGTTCTGGCGGGAGCTGCCGGCGATCGTCAATGACCTGGATCAACGGGGCGGCGTGCGGGCCATCGTCATCTCCTCGACCGGCAAGCACTTCAGCGCCGGCATGGATCTGTCGGTGTTCGCCGACGAGGGGATCACCGGCGGCGAGCCGGTCGACCGCCATGTCGCCGCCGAGGCCTTCCGCCACAAGGTGAAGGGTTTGCAGGAGACGTTCTCCTGTCTGGAGCGGGCGCGGATGCCGGTGATCATGGCCATCCAGGGCGGCTGCATCGGCGGGGCGGGCGACTTCGCCCCCCCCTGCGACATCCGCTACGCCACGTCGGACGCGTATTTCGTGATCCAGGAGATCAACATCGGCATGACCGCCGACGTCGGCACCTTCCCGCGCCTGTGCAAGCTGATCCCCGAGGGCTGGGTCAAGGAGCTGGCCTATACGGGCCGCAAGCTGCCGGCCGCCAAGGCCCTGGAGCTGGGCCTCGTCAACGCCGTGTTCGACAGCCACGAGGCGCTGGTCGCCCACGCCCTGGAGACCGCCCGCGAGATCGCGTCCAAGACCCCGCTGGCGGTGACCGGCAGCAAGGTGATCATCAACTACGCCCGCGACCATTCGGTGGCCGACACGCTCGACTACCTGGCCGTCTGGCAGTCGGGCATGCTGGCCGGCCCCCACATGGCCGAGGCCTTCGCCGCCAAGGCCGGCAAGCGCGAGCCGGTCTATCCGGACCTCGCGCCGATCAAGGCGGGGATCTGAGCGCAAGATCCTCCCCCTCTGGGGGAGGTGGCCCGAAGGGCCGGAGGGGGGACGTTTTCAGCTTCCGCTGAGCGTCTCGTCCTCGCAGCCACACCCCCCCTCCGTCGCCTTCGGCGACACCTCCCCCAGAGGGGGAGGATCTCTTTCATCGCCCCTGCCAGATCTCCGGATGCTGGTCGAGGAAGCCCGACAGGCGGGCCGAAATCCCCTGCTGGTCGCGGGCCGAGGGGTGCCAGTCGCAGGCGGTCAGCTCCATCTCGCCGACCGGGATGACGGCCAGGCGGGCCTCGCCCTGGGCCTTCAGGGTCTCGGCGACGCGGTCGACCTGGACGGCGATCTCGTTCTCGGCGCTGGGCGGAGCCAGCAGCACCAGGAAGGCCTGGGGCTGGCGGGCGCGGATCGTCTGGGCGAAGCGGGCGTAGGTCGCCACGTAGTCGTCGCGCAGGGCCTGGCGGTCGGCCCACCGCTCGCCCGGCTTCAGCGGGGTGGAGAAGTCGTTGGTGCCCAGGTTGATCACCACCACCTGCGGGCGCCAGTCGTCGTTGCGATAGTCCGGGGCCGCGCCGAGCAGGGCCTTGGGCCATGCCAAGGGCAGGGTGTCGCCGGCCATGCCGTCGAAGTTGCGCACGATCCCCCGGCCGGAGATGGCGTTGACCTGGCGATCGGCGCCGAAGCGCTGGGCGGTCAGCGGGCCGAAGGCGATGGAGTTGTCGGTGGTCATCCACACCCCGTCGCCCGGGCAGGCGCGGGTCTCGGAGGCGTCGCCGTAGCCGACGCTGTGGGAGTCGCCGATGAACTCGATCTGGCGGCGGGGCGCGGCGAGCGGCAAGGGTTGGGACGGGGGCTGGCCGCCCGCCAGGAAGAAGCCGCCGAAGCTGGCTGGGGCGGCCTGCATCTCGTTGAGGACGCTGGCCCGCACCAGGTGGCGGCCATTGGCCAGGCCCTCGATGCGGTAGAGGCCGGGGGCGGGCTTGACCAGCCGGCCGACCGGCGCGCCGTCGACGGAGAGGTGCAGGATCTGGTCGCCGGCGCCCACCTTGAACAGCACCGCTTCACCGGCGAAGGCGGCCTCGAAGCGGGCGCTGGGCCACTGGTAGGTCCAGCCGTCGGGGCCTGCGACCACGCGGCCGCCGGCCAGGGCGGGCAGGGCCGTCAGGGCGGGGGCGTCGGCGATGGGGGTCACGCGCGGCTGGGCCAGCGCGAGGACGGGAACCAGGGCGGCCAGAGCCGCGGCCGTCAGAAGCCCTCGAAGTCCCATCGCGCCCTCCGTCGTGTGCGAAGGCCTCGTGTAGCGGGTAGGCGTAATAAGGAAAGACGGAAAAGGTAATGAGCCCCGGCTACTATCCCTTCGTCATCCCGGAAAGCCCGCAGGGCTTATCCGGGACCCAGGGGACTGGGCGCGGCGCTTGGGTTCTCCGCCCTCGCGGCGGGCCACGCGGTGTGTTGGCCCCTGGGTCCCGGCTCTTCGCTACGCTACGGCCGGGATGACGACGTTGAGCGTGGCTCAGCCCTTCGGCGGAACGAAGCCTTCCGGCAGTTCGGCGCCGCGCAGGTCGCAGCCGGCGAGGTTGGCGCGCGACAGGTCCGCGCCGATCAGGCGGGCGCGGGCGGCGCTGGCGCCCGACAGGTTGGCGCCGCGCAGGGTGGCGCGGGTCAGGTCGGCGCGCAGGGCGCGGCCCTCGCCGATCACCAGGGGGCCGAGCTTGGCGCCCGACAGGTCGGCCCTGGCCAGGTCGGCGTCGGCCAGGCGCGCGCCGCGCAGGTCGGCCTTGCGCAGGTTGGCGCCGCGCAGGTCGGCGCCGACCAGATTGGCGCCCTGCAGCTCGACGCCCTCCAGGTCCATGCCGAACAGGATGGCGCCGGGGGCGGCCAGGCCGCTGAGCTTGCGGCCCTTCAGGCGGCGCAGGGGGCGGAAGTCGACCTGCGGGATGTTGATCGCCCGGCCCTTGGCGCCGGCGCTGGCGCAGAACGCCTCGTGCGCCTCGAGCAGGTCGTGCAGCGGCTGGTCGTCGACATAGATCAGCGGCGGCGGGGCGCGCAGCACCTCGGCGAGGTCGGCGTCCTCCAGGTTGGCGCCGGAGGTGTCGACGCCGGTCAGCACCGCCCGCCGCAGCAGGGCGCCCGACAGGTCGGCCCCGAATATGTCGGCGCCCGACAGGTCGACCCGGTTCATGGTGGCGTTGTTCAGCCGTGCGCCCGACAGCGTGGCGCCCGACAGGTCGGCGTCGGTCAGGTCGGCGGCGCGGGCGAAGGCCCCCGACATCTGGGCCCCGCTCATCTTGGCGCCCTTCAGCAGGGCGTAGTCGAGGCCGGCCCCGGCCTCGGCGTGGCGCAGCAGGCGGAAGCCCTCGGCGCCGTCCTGCACGGCGGTCAGGCCCTCGCGCAGGTCGCAGCCGGAGAGGTCGGCCCCCGACAGGTTGGCGCCGCGCAGATAGGCCCCGCGCATGTCGACCCGGGTCAGGCGCGCCCCGCGCAGGTCGGCGTCGCGCAGGTCCGCGCCGTACAGCACCGCCCGGTCGAGGATCGCCCCGCGCAGCGAGGCGCCGGCAAGCAGCGCGCCGGTCAGGTCGGCTTCGGAAAGGTCGGCGCCGTCGAGCTCGAAGTGCGACAGGTCCAGATAGGCCAGGGTCGCGCGCCGCCCGCCCGGCAGCCCCTTCAGGTACCGCGCGTGCGCCTCCACCGCGGCCTTGACGGCGGCGGCGGGAGCCCGGCGGATCAGGCTCTGCGGCGAAGAGGCGGGGAGAGGCGACATTGTTTGTTTTTATCAAGCGTTCCGGCCGTTTATGCCGAAGCTCCGCTTAAGGAACGGTTTGTTTCGCGGCTGTGAAACAAGTCACAGCCAACCTTTTCGCCGGAACCAGATCAGCGGGATCAGGGCGGCCAGGAGCATCAGCCCCAGCGCCATCGGATAACCCTCCATCCAGGCGAGCTCCGGCATGTGCAGGAAGTTCATGCCGTAGATCCCGGCGATCAGGGTCGGCGGCAGGAAGACGACCGAGAACACCGAGAAAATCTTGAATATCTGGTTCTGCTCGATGTTGATGAAGCCGAGCGCCGCGTCGAGCAGGAAGGTGATGTTGCCCGACAGGTAGCTGGAGTGGTCGGTGATCGACTGCACGTCGCGCTGCAGCGATTTGAGGTGGTCGCGCAGTTCGCGGTCGCCCTCGAACTGTTCGGCCAGGCTGGCGAACGACAGCAGGCGGGCCAGGCTGACCAGGCTGTCGCGGGCCTTGGCGTTGACGTTCTGGGCCCGGCCCAGGCGGCTGAGGATCTTCTCGAAGGCCGCGCCCCGCGGTCGGCTGAAGATGGTGCGCGACTGGGTCTCGACCTCGCCGGCGGTGCGCTCGAGGATGTCGGCGGTGCGGTCGACGATGGCGTCCAGAAGGCCCAGGAAGGTCTGCGGGCCGTGCGGGCACAGGCTGGGCTGGCGCTCGGCCTGGGCGGCGAACACCGAAAAGGCGCGCGGCTCGACGTAGCGGATGGTCACCAGCTTGTCGCCGGCCAGCACGAAGGTCACCGGCGCGGCCGTGGGCAGCTCGCCCTCGGCGTTGACCAGGATCGTGGCGGTCATGAAGGTGCCGCCGTCCTCCTGGTAGAGGCGCGAGGAGGCCTCGATCTCGGCCATTTCCTCGCGGGTGGGCAGCAGCAGGCCGATCGACTGCTCGACGGCCACTTCCTCGGCGCGGGTTGGGTCGACGAGCTCGATCCAGACCGCGTCGGCCGGCAATCGCCAGTCGGGCGCGTGGCCGCCCGGCTCGAAGCCCGGGGCGCCTTGTCGGAGAACTCTCAGCATGGATCGACCCGGACCTTCACCTCACGGGTGTGGCAGGGGCTTCAGGTCGCGTCAACGCGCGACCTTGGGGATCAGCGCTGCGGCGGGGCCTGCTTGTCGTCGCCTTGCGCGGCGGCGATCAGGGCGGCGATGCGATCGGTCGAGTCGGCGGCCTGGTTGATCATGTCCAGCGGGTTGGAGCGGACCGAAGAAGCGACCTGGTTGGCGGCCTGCTTGGCCAGCGACACGGCGGCGTTCTGGGCGAGCGCCAGCTTGCTGGTGGCCGCGGCGATCGTGACCGCCTGCTGGTTCTGGTAGATGAAGCCGTGAGTCGGATAGACCGTGGTGCCCAGGTCGCGGATCGGGTCGTACCAGACCTTCACCTCGCTCCAGTCGCCTTCCGGCGAGACGTCGACGACGGTGACGTCCTTTTCGATCTGGCCGCGGGCGCCGTTCATCACCGACCAGTTGGCGTGGGTGACCTGGATCACCCGGTCGGTCAGGACTTGCGAAACGAAGGCCACGTGGCCGAGGTTCATGCGGCCGGTGGGCTTGAAGCAGAGGACGGCGCCGGCCTTGGGCGTGCCGCCGGTCTCGTACTTGCCGGTGGCCTGGCCCCACCAGGTGCGGGCGTCGCCGAAGATCTGGATGCCCGACATCAGGCGGGCGAAGGGGACGCACTGCCAGTACCCGTCGGCCACGGCGCTCGAGATCGGCGCGAGGCTGATCATGGCCGCAGCGGCCAGGGAACCCCAGAGGGCTCTCTTCCGTTTCGTCATGCTTGGGTACTCCCCCGCGTCACTGGGTAGGGGGATAACCCTGACGGAAAAATATGAAAAGAGTGTTTATTAGGCCACAGTAGCGGTTGCGGCCGCGCTACGGCGACGCTTGGCTATAGACTTCATCAAGTCTCGGGCCGACTTTTCCACCAGGTGGTACGAAGCCGCCGACAGTGGAATCAAGGCTGCGACGATTAACGCCCAGACGGCCAGCGGCAGTTTGTCGCCCTCGATATTCAACAGCTTTGCCGCACCGTTGATCGCCAGGATCTTCCACGGGATGCAGATCATGTAGGTCGAGTAGCTGATCTCGCCCAAATACACGAACATGCTTTGGGTGGCGAAGGTCGAACCGGCCTTGGCCAGGCGCGCCAGCGATAGAATAAATCCGCCCAAAATGGTCACGATCAACGCATCGGGCGCCTGAAGCTGCACTGTGAGGAGCAGCAGGAGGCCCGCGAAAGCGGCGCCGATTCCCGCGCCGCGCAGGCTCACGTCCTGGCTCTTCCACAGGGTGTAGAGGGCGCAGCCGTAGAGGAAGCACGGCACGATGCGCAGCGCGCCCCAGCGGATCGTCGCCTCGGTCAGCGGGAAGCCGGCCAGCTTTTCGAAGGCCGGATAGAGCACGCCGATCACCACCAGAGCCGCGCCCGTCAGCACCAGCGGACGATTGCGCAGGCGCCAGGCCACGAAGGCGAAGGCGGGGAAGGACAGATAGGCGAACCACTCGGCCGAGATCGACCACGAGGGGTGGTTCCAGCCCGAAACCGGAGCGAAACCCCAGGCCTGGACCATCAGCAGGTTGGCCGGCAGGGCGTCCCAGGCCAGCATGTTCCTGTCGACGGCGATGCCGGCGATCCCGGCGGCGAAAGCCATCAGGCCGACGCCCGCCAGGGTGAACAGGTGCAGCGGATAGACCCGCGCCAGCCGGTTCCACAGGAAGCCGCCATAGCCGAACCGGCCTTCGCCGAAAGCCGACAGATAGACGTGGCAGAGAATGAAGCCCGACAGGATGAAGAAGGCCTCGACGCCCAGATAGCCCTTGGCCACGACGCCGGGAACCGCGCCGGCCGCGGCGAGGTTTGGCCAGTAGTGGTACATCACCACCCAGAAGGCGGCGAAAAACCGCAAAGCGGTTAGGGGCTTGATATGGGCGGCGTCAGGCATATCTGCTTCTTCCGTGTCCGAGTTTCGCCGCAATTCGCCGATCGCCGTTTGGCGGCCGCGGCGGGCTCAGCGGCGGGCTGGGACCTGCTCAATTCTTCTCCAGCCTAATCGGGACCCATGAACGAACTCCTTCAACTCGCCACCGACCCCGCCGCCTGGGCGGCGCTCGTCACACTGGTGGTCATGGAGGTCGTGCTCGGCATCGACAACCTGGTCTTCATCTCGATCCTGTCGAACCGGCTGCCGCCCGAGCACCGCCAGCGCGTGCGCCGCATCGGCATCTCGCTGGCGCTGATCATGCGCCTGGCCCTGCTGTCGACCATCGCCTTCATCGTCGGCCTGACCGCCCCGGTGTTCAACCTGGGCATCGTCGGCCCGCTGGGCGCTCACGGCGAGCCGGCCTTCGAGACCGCCTTCTCGTGGCGCGACCTGATCCTGATCGCCGGCGGCCTGTTCCTGATCTGGAAGGCCACCAAGGAGATCCACCACACCGTCGATCCCAAGCACGAAAGCAGCGACGTGCTCGACAAGACCGGCGTGGTGATCTCCAACGTCGGCGCGGCGATCTTCCAGATCATCCTGCTGGACCTGGTGTTCTCGATCGACTCGATCCTGACCGCCGTGGGCATGACCGACCACCTGCCGATCATGGTCATCGCCGTCGTCGCCGCCGTGACCGTGATGCTGCTGGCCGCCGACCCGCTGGGCAACTTCATCAACGCCAACCCGACCGTGGTCATGCTGGCCCTGGGCTTCCTGCTGATGATCGGCACGGTGCTGATCGCCGAGGGCTTCGGCGTGCACGTGCCCAAGGGCTACATCTACACCGCCATGGCTTTCTCGGCCGGCGTCGAGGGCCTGAACATGCTCTCGCGCCGGGCTTCGGAGCGAAAGCACAAGAAGGAGTAGCCGCCCAGCTTCTCCCTCGCTTCGGCGGGGAAGGAGAATTGAAAGCGCCGCGAAAGCTGATCGGCTTTCGCGGCGTTTCTCGTTTCAGAAAACCCTCTCCCTGAAGGGAGAGGTGTCGGCGAAGCCGACGGAGAGGGGAGGCCTGCGGAGGCTGGGAACGTCGCCGCGCTAGCAGGAACTTCCCCCTCCGGCCCTTCGGGCCACCTCCCCCTTCAGGGGGAGGGTCTTGGGGCCTCTAATGCGCCGGAGCCGGCGGCGGCTGTCTGCGCGGCGCCCGCTGCAACATCCCCCGGGCGATCTCCTGTTCGCCGATCAGGGCCTCGGTGGCGCCCATCTGGCCCAGCAGTTCGACGTCGGCGTCGGTGTAGGCGCGGGCGATGATGCGGGCGTCGGGATTGGCCGCGCG
This sequence comes from Caulobacter vibrioides, assembly GCA_001449105.1. Classification (GTDB taxonomy): domain Bacteria; phylum Pseudomonadota; class Alphaproteobacteria; order Caulobacterales; family Caulobacteraceae; genus Caulobacter; species Caulobacter vibrioides_C. Next base: position 14,023 of record LNIY01000157.1, read on the forward strand.
GGCCTGCTCGATGATCCGCGCCGCCTCGAACGGGCTGGGCACCGCCACGAAGACGTGGGTGGCCTTGTCCAGGCCCGCCTTCATCAGCACCTCGGGGCGCACCGCGTTGCCCTGCACCACCTCGTAGCCGGCCGCGCGCAGCTCGGCGGCGCGCTCGACCTCGTCCTCGATGACCACCAGCGGCGTGCGGTTCCTCAGGCCCTCGGCCACGGTCTTGCCCACCCGGCCGTAGCCGACCAGCACCGCGTGCGGCTGGGCGGCGGCGACGACCGGCGGCGGAGCC
>LNIY01000158.1 GCA_001449105.1 Caulobacter vibrioides
GCCCGCCCTCCCCCACCTCTCCCCGCCCAGTTCGGTCGCCGTGCAGAGCACCTCGCGCCGTTTTCGTGGCCCCGCCACACCCCACCGCCCCCCGCTGCGGGGGGGGCCGCCCGGGCGGCCGGGGGTGCTCTGCGCCGCCTTCGGCGGCCCCCTCAGCCGGCTCCGCCGGCAGCTCCCCCAGAGGGGGAGCATCTGAAGACCTCAGTAGGGCTTATCGCCCTTCACCCACAGGCGGTGCATCGTCCGGAAGTACTTCTTGTCGTCGTACAGCGTGCCGGTGTGCAGGGTGCAGCGGTTGTCCCACATCAGGAGGTCGCCGGGCCGCCACTTGTGGGCGTGGACGAAGCGCTCCTGCGTCATGAAGTCCACCAGCTCGTCCAGCAGCGCCAGACCCTCCGGCCCCGGCTTGCCGATCACCTCTGTCACCGTGCCGGTCGAGGGCCACAGGGCCTTGCGGCCGTCGGACGGGTGGGTGCGGATCAGCGGGTGTTCGACATCGGGATTGGCCGCCTCCATCTCGGGCGACAGGATCTGGGCCCCGAACTCGCGGGTGGCCATGAAGTGCTTGTAGCTGTGGTGCAGGCGCAGCGGCAGGAGCTCGGCCTGCTTGTCGGGCGAGAGCGCTTCCCAGGCCGCGCAGCCGTCGGCCAGCAGGGTGTCGGAGCCTTCCTCCGGGGCCTCCACGCAATAGAGCATGGTCAGCATCACCGGCTCGGGCTTGTAGCTGTAGTCGGTGTGCCAGCCGACGCCGTCGTTGTGGGCCCCGATCGGCTTTCCATCCACCACCCGGTTGGAGAGGATGAATATCTTCGGATAGCCCGGCAGGGTGAAGCGGGTCTGGGTGTGGTCCTCCGGATCGCCGAACCGGCCGATGAAGGCCATCAGGTCGTCCGGGGTCATCTGCTGGTCGCGGACCAGCACCGCGCCGTGGGCGTGGAAGGCGGCGACGACGCCGTCGAGCTCGGCGTCCGAGGCGGTGGGCAGGTCGACACCCAGGATTTCCGCGCCGAAGTCGTCTTTCAGCGGCTTCCTGGCCAGGACGGGCGGGGCTTCGGCGAGCATGGGAGCGACCTTTGGTGACTGTCTGGCGAAGAACCTAGGCGGCTGAAAAACCACGGTCTTGCCTCAGAGCGCCCTGTCTCTTGCCCGCCTCTCGTGCGCGTACGGTCAAAAGCGGGATCCTTGCGCAGCACGACGACAGCAGCGCCCGATCGGCGGGCGACCGTGCGGCTCGGGCCACGCGCCGACCAAGTTTTCGTGCGCGCTGGAGCAAGACCGGGGCGGGGCGGTGCGCCAGCCTTGAGGGGTCTTCTCTCCCAAAAGCGAGCGCCCGGCCGTGACCCTGTTCAGCGACGCCTTCTTCGACGGGCTGTCGAGTTCCGCCTCCGACGTCGGGTCCGCCGAGACCCTGCCGCCGGCCTGCTACACCGACGCGGCCTTCTACGATTTCGAGAAGGCCGCCCTGTTCGACCGCGAATGGCTGTGCGTGGGCCGGGTGGACTGGGTCAAGGAGCCCGGCGACTTCTTCACCACCGAGATCGTCGGCGAGCCGATCCTCGTCACCCGCAACCGGGCCGGCGAGATCAAGGCCATGTCGTCGGTGTGCCAGCACCGCGCCATGCTGGTGGCCGAGGGCAAGGGCAATGCGCGCGGCTTCGTCTGTCCCTATCACCACTGGGTCTATTCGCTGAACGGCGACCTGGTGAACGCCCCGGCCATGGACCGCACCTGCGGCTTCGACAAGAAGCAGGTGAGGCTGCCGGCTTTCAAGGTCGAGGTCTGGCTGGGCTTCATCTTCGTCAATTTCGACGCGGACGCGCAGCCGCTGGCCCCGCGCCTGACGGCCGTGGAAGGCGCCATCGCCAACTTCGACCTGGAGACCGCCGAGGACCTGGAGCCGATGACCGGCCAGTTCGCCTGGAACTGGAAGGTGATGTTCGAGAACAACAACGACGGCTACCACGCCAGCAAGCTGCATCGCGGCGTGCTGCACGACTTCATCCCCAGCGAGCTGGCCAGCTTCCCGGAGGCCGAGCCCGGCGATGCCGGCTTCCTGCGCTACAACGCCACCCTGCACCCGGACGCCAGCTTCAACCCGACCCAGAAGGCGGTGCTGCCGATCTTCCCCAAGCTGTCGGACGAGGACCGGGGCCGGGCGACCTTCGCCAACATCCCGCCGACCCTGTCGCTGGTGATGACCAGCGACATGGTCATCTACCTGATCCTGCGGCCGACGGGCCCGGAGACCATGGCCCAGGACACCGGCATCCTGGTCGCGCCCGGCGCGCGGGACTCCTACGGCTTCAAGGAGCGGCTGGAGATGATCATGACCTCGGCCGGCCAGATCATCGCCCAGGACATGCATGTGGACGAGCTGGTCCAGAAGGGCCTGCGCTCGCGCTTCGCCATCCGTGGCCGCTACTCCTGGCAGGAGGGCGCGCAGGTGCAGTTCAACCGCTGGCTCGCCCCGCGCTACCAGGCCCAGTGGGCGCGGCTGAAGGGGGGCCAGGCGCCCGCCGCTCCGGTGGAGGCCGCCTGAGATGACCTCGCGCCTTCCCGTCGTCTTCTTCGGTCACGGCAGCCCGATGATCGCCCTGGAGACCAACGACACCACCAAGACCTGGGCCGCCATGGCAGCGCAGATCGAGGCCAAGCACGGCAAGCCCAAGGCCATCCTCTGCGTCTCGGCCCACTGGATCACCAAGGGCGTCGGCGTCACGGCGATGAGCAGCCCGCGCACCATCCACGACTTCGGCGCCTCGTTCCCCCGCGCCCTGTTCGAGGTGCAGTACCCCGCGCCGGGATCTCCGGAACTGGCGGCGCGGGTGCGCGACCTGCTCTCGCCCGAGGTCCCAGTCGTGCTCGACGAGCGCCAGTGGGGCCTCGATCACGGCACATGGTCGGTGCTGTGCAAGGCGTATCCGGACGCCGACGTGCCGGTGATCCAGCTGTCGATGGACGGCACGAAGCCTCCCGAGTGGCACTACGAGATGGGCCAGCGCCTGGCGCCTCTGCGCGATGAAGGCGTGCTGATCATCGGCACCGGCAACATCGTCCACAACCTGCCGGCCATGGACTGGGGCGACCGGCACTGCGCGCCCTACGACTGGTCGCAACGGTTCAACGAGGCGATCAAGGCGGCGATCGCCGACGACCAGCCGCTGACCGCCGTCGCGTTCGAGAAGCTCGGCGAGGACGCCCGCCGCGCCGTGCCGACCCCCGACCACTACTGGCCGCTGCTCTACGTGCTGGGCGCGCGCCTGCCCGGCGATGTCGCGACCTTCGCCCCCGACCACATCGAGCATGGCTCGCTGAGCATGACCAGTGTCACGCTGGCTGCGGCCTAAACGGAGATCCCGATGCCCTTCATCTGCGAACCCGGCCAGGTCCGCCCCGACGTCGCGCCCGGCGCCCTGCACCACCTGAAGGCCACGCCCGAGACCATCCACTGGGGCTACTTCGATCCGTCGATCAAGCCGGCCCTGCGCATCAAGAGCGGCGACCTGATCCAGGCCGAGGCGATCACCCACCACGCCGGCGACGCGCCCGAGCTGATGATGGACGAGGCGGTGACCCGCATCTTCACCGAAGTGCCCGAGGACGACCGCAATCCCGGCGTCCACATCATGACCGGCCCGATCTACGTGGAGGACGCCAAGCCGGGCGACGTGCTGGAGGTGCGCTATCTGCGCATGGTCCCGCGCAACCGCTACGGCTCCAACCTCGCGGCCAACTGGGGCTATCTCTACAAGGAGTTCGGCGAGAAGGAGCGGGTGACGATCTACGAGCTGGACGCCGACTTCAACACCGCCAGCGCCCTCTACGCCTACGACTTCCCGGGCAAGTACCTGACGCCCGGCACGATCACCAACTGCCCCGAATGCGACCGCCAGAGCGCCCTGCCGGGCGTGCGCATCCCGGCCCGGCCCCACCTGGGCACGGCCGGCGTGGCGCCGGCCGTCGACGGCCGCGTCAGCACCATTCCGCCCGGCCTGCACGGGGGCAATATCGACAACTGGCGCATCGGCGCAGGCGCGACGATGTACTATCCCGTGCAGGTGGAGGGCGGCCTGTTCTCCATCGGAGATCCCCACGTCAGCCAGGGCGATGGCGAACTTTCAGGCACCGCGATCGAAAGTTCGCTCAACGTCCTGATGCAGATCGTGCTTCGCAAGGATTTCGAGACCCCGGGGCCTTTGCTGGAGACCCCCAGGTGGTGGATCGTCCACGGGTTCGACGAGGACCTCAACGTGGCCATGAAGCAAGCTTCCCTCAACATGCTGAGCCTGCTGTCCGATCATGTGGGCCTGACCAGGAACGACGCCTATTCGCTGATGAGCGTGGCCTCCGACTTCGGCGTCACCCAGGTGGTCGACGGCAAGCAGGGCTGCCACGTGCGCATCCCGCGGGACATCTTCCCGAAAAGAACCTGAGGCCTTGCGCGCCTGGTCGTTCAGCACCGACAGCTATCCCCGCGCCGAGCGATCGGACGCCTGGCGCGAGGCCATGTCGCGCCTGGGTTTGCCGGTCGAGGGGTTGTCGGAACTGGAGCCGGCCTCGACCTCGGTGGTCTGCCTGACCAGCCCCCTGGGCATCGAGTTTGCTTTGGTCAACGCCGGGGCCCAGACCATCTCGGGGCGCCTGACCAACCAGCCGGCGGCGGTGTGGATGGCCGTGCTGCTCGACGGCCAGGCGGCGGTGGTCAGCGATGATCTGGCCGAAGACCTGACGGTGGGCGACATCGCCTTCGGCCCCACGGGCCAGGCGGCGGCCCTGCGCCTGGCCACCCGCTGCCGGCTGATGTTCGTCCGCGCGCCGCGCGTGGCGTTGAACCACCGGCTGGTCGCGCCCCGAGCGCTCCGGGTCGGTCGGCTGCGCGGGGAGGGCGGGGTCAAGCACATCCTGTCGGGCCTGCTGCGCTCGACGGCTGACTCGCTGGAGGACCTGACCGTCGACCAGCTGCGGCCCGTGGAGCTGGCCTTGGCCGAGTTCCTGGGCCTGTGCCTGCTGGAGGCCGGCGAGGAACGCGGCGCGGCCTGGCCGACCGACGCCCGCAGCGCCCACCTGCAGCGCCTGCGCCAGACCATCGAGACCCTGCTGCCCGATCCGAACCTGACCATCCGACGGGTGGCCGACGAGGAGGGGGTTTCTCCCCGCTACGTGCAGAAGCTGTTCGAGGGCGTCGAGGAGACCTTCAGCCACTATCTGCGCACCCGCCGGCTGGAGCGCTGTCGCAACGACCTGGCCAGCCCGCAGTTCGCCCGGCTGTCGATCTCGGAAATCTGCTTTCGCTGGGGCTTCAACGGCAGCGCCCATTTCAGCCGGGCCTTCCGCGACCAGTACGGATGCTCGCCCCGCGATTTCCGCCGCAGCGTGCGCGACGACGAGCGGGCAGCGGCCTGACGGCTTGCGCCTCAAGGTTGTTCGTGGGAGGGCGATCCCGGTAACGGGAGTGCCTGATGTCCAAGATCAACCTGCTCGCCCCGGCCGCCGCTCTGACGGTCGCCATGGTGGCGGCATGCGCGCCGTCCGATCGCGTCCCGCCGCAGAAGCCCTTCGTCAAGGACGGCGCCGAATACCACTGGAGCCTGGCGCACGGCGTGACCGGCGGCCTGCTGCTGATCGGGCCGGAGCGGGCTGGGGGCGGCAATGTCGAACTGGTTCTCAGCTGCTCGGGCCTGAAGTCGGGCGGGATGCAGGCGCGCTTCTACGCGCCGGCGGGGGGCGCGGCCCAGCTGCGCCTGCGCGCCGACGACATGGTCTTCCGGGTCCGCCAGCGGGTCGAGACCTTCGGCGAGCAGTCGTTCGTCGGCGGGAACGGCGACCTGCCCGACAACTATTTCGACGCCCTGGCCAAGGCGCCGACGGTGACGGTGGAATATGCCGGCCAGGCGACGGTCTTCGCCGGACCGGGCGAGGCCCACACCCGCCACTTCGCGCGCTATTGCGGCGAGCTGGCCGAACGGGCGTCGCGCGACGAATAGGGCCGGTTGCGCCGGGCCGTCGCCGCCCCTAGCGTCGCGTCCGCGAACGAGGGGAGGAGCCGTCCGATGAAGGCGTTGCTGGCGATCGTCATCAGCCTGGCCTGCGGCGTGTCGGCCGCCTGCGCCACCCAGTGGCCGAACGGGGCCAAGGCCGCCGTGGCCCTGACCTATGACGACGCCCTGGTCTCGCAGCTCGACAACGCCGCCCCGGCGCTGGAGGCGGCCGGCTTCCGCGGCACCTTCTTCCTGTCGGGCGTGAAGGCGGGCGACGTGCCGCGCTGGCGGGGCCTGGCGTCGAGCGGGCACGAACTGGCCAACCACACGATCTTCCATGCCTGCCCGGCCGCCAACTATCCGGCCGATCCGCGCTATGTCGCCGAGGCCTATACGCCGGCCAGCCTGCTCAAGGAGATCGAGCAGCAGAACGTGCTGCTGACCGCCATCGACGGCAAGGCGCGCCACGGCTTCGCTACGCCGTGCGGGGCCAGCAAGGCCGGCGGCGTCGACTATCTGGAGGCCCTGCGGGCCTCGGGGCTCGTGACCTACGTCCGGGGCGTGGTGGTCACGCCCGAGGACCTGAAGGCCGACGTCGGCAAGACCGACCTGATGCACGTGCCCGCGCGCGGCTTTCCCGAAGGCGTGACGGGCCCGCAGCTGATCGACTTCGCCAAGGACGCGGCGGCCGGCGGCGGCATGGCGGTCTACCTGTTCCACGGCGTGGGCGGCGATTACCTGCAGGTCTCGAACCCGGCGCACCAGGAGCTGCTGGCCTGGCTGAAGGGACATCCGAAGGAGGTGTGGGTGGCGCCGTTGCAGGAGGTTCTGGACTGGGCGGCGGCGCATCCTTGATAGGCCTCGCGCCTCCCAATGGCTCGTCATCTTGGCTCTATGCTGCGGCCGGGTTGACGATGTTGGGGCTTAGGAGAGCCTAGCCGCCCTTCGCCCGCGCCAGACGCTCCACCGCCGCATCCAGAACCTCGTCGCCCTTGGCGAAGCACAGCCGCAGCACGCTGGTCACCGGATCCTGCGCGTAGAAGGCCGAGACCGGGATCGCCGCAACGCCGTGCTCGCGGACGGCCCGCAGGGCGAAGGCGCGGTCGGTCTCGTCGATGCCCGAAGCGGCCAGGTCGACATTGAGGAAGTAGGTGCCCGCGCTGTCGAGCACGGAAAAGCCCGCTTGCCGCAGCCCCGCGGCCAGCCGATCGCGCGAGCGCTGCAGGCCGGCGGGCATGGTCTCGAACCAGTCGCCGGGCTCGTCCAGGCCGAAGGCGACGGCGGCCTGCAGGTTGGGCGGGGTGGTGAAGGTCAGGAACTGGTGGGCGCCGGCCAGGGCCTTGGCCAGCGGGGGGGCCGCGCACAGGAAGCCGACCTTCCACCCTGTCATACCGAAGAGTTTGCCGGCCGAGCCGATCTTCACCGTCCGCTCGCGCATGCCGGGGAAGCCCATCAGGGGCCTGTGGGCGCGACCGTCGAAGACCACGGCTTCCCAGACCTCGTCGCAGACGGCGATCACGTCGTGGCGCACGCAGAACTCGGCGAGCAGGGCCAGGTCTTCGTCGGTGATCACCACGCCGGCCGGGTTCAGCGGGCTGTTGAGCACGACGAGCTTCGTCCGCTCGCTGAACGCGGCCTCCAGCATCGCCCGGTCGAACCGCCAGTGCGGGGGCGACAGGCGCACCAGGCGCGGGACCCCGCCGGCCCGCCGCACCATCGGCAGGTAGGCGTCGTAGAGCGGCTGGAACAGCACCACCTCGTCGCCGGGCGAGATCAGGGACAGGAACGCCGCCGCCAGGGCCTCGGTGGCTCCCGAGGTGACGATGATCTCGCGGTCGGGATCCAGGTCCAGCCCCTGGGTGCGGCCGTAGTGGCCGGCCACGGCGCGGCGCAGCTCCGGCAGGCCGCGCATCGGCGGATACTGGTTGGAGCCCTCGATCAGCGCCTCGCCGGCCTTGCGCCGCAGGGAAAGCGGCCCCTGGTCGTCGGGAAACCCCTGGCCCAGATTGATCGCCCCCAGCTCGCGGGCGAGACCGCTCATCTCCTCGAACACGGTGACGGGCAGATCGGCGAAGACGGGGTGGACCATGGCGGGCTCGCGGATACGGGCGGCGACCATGGCGCGGGCCGGCGTTGGAGCCAAGACCTTCCGCCGCGCCGGCCCCCTCCGGCCCTCCGGGCCACCTCCCCCAGAGGGGGAGGATACGGTCGGCGCGGCGCGGATGCTCCCCCTCTGGGGGAGCTGTCGCGGAGCGACTGAGGGGGTCGTCGCATGCGCCGCGCAACCTGCGCCGCATCCTGCGCATTCCCCTGACGCCAAGGGCTACAGGAGGACAAAGGCATGAACGGCGTGGGTTTCATCGGCGCGATCATCATCGGCATCTTCGCCGGCTGGCTGGCCGAGAAGATCATGAAGCGCGATCACGGGCTTCTGACCAATCTGGTGGTCGGCCTGGTCGGCTCGCTGATCGGCGCCTTCCTGGCCAGCATGCTGGGCCTGGGCGCGACCGGCTGGATCGGCAGCCTGGTGATCTCGACCGTCGGCGCGGTGGTGCTTCTGGCCCTGCTGGGCCTGTTCCGCCGACGCGCCTGATGCGGGCTCTTCTGGCCGTCGCCGCGAGCGCGGCGGCGCTGAGCGTGGCGGCCTGCGGCGAGCGGGCCGACCTCGACATCGCCGCCGGCACCGGCGCCAATCCGCAGCTGCCGGCGCCGAAGAAGACGCTGCTGCCGACGATGAACATCGCGCCGGCCAAGGGCTGGCCGGCGGGCGGCGCGCCCAATCCGGCCGAGGGCCTGACCGTGCAGGCCTTCGCCGACAAGCTGGACCATCCGCGCTGGATCTACGTGCTGCCGAACGGCGACGTGCTGGTGGCCGAGACCAACGCCCCGCCCAAGCCCGAGGACCAGAAGGGCCTGCGGGCCAAGATCCAGGGCATGGTCATGAAGCGGGCCGGGGCGGCGACCAAGAGCGCCAACCGCATCACCCTGCTGCGCGACACCGACGGCGACGGCGTGGCCGACCTGCGCTCGACCTTCCTGTCGGGCCTGAACTCGCCGTTCGGCATGGCCCTCGTGGGCGAGACCTTCTACGTGGCCGACACCGACGCGGTGCTGGCCTTCCCCTACAAGGAAGGCGAGACCACGATCAGCGCGCCGCGCCGCCGGGTGACCGACCTGCCGGCCGGACCGCGCAACCACCATTGGACCAAGTCGCTGATCGCCGGCCGCGACGGTCAGCACCTCTATGCGACCGTCGGCTCCAACAGCAACGTCGCCGAGAACGGCATGGCGGAAGAGGAGGGCAGGGCCGCCATCTGGGAAATCGATGTCGCCACCGGCGCCAAGCGCCTGTTCGCCACCGGCCTGCGCAATCCCAACGGCATGAGCTGGGAGCCGACTTCGGGCGCGCTGTGGACCGTGGTCAACGAGCGCGACGAGATCGGCAGCGACCTGGTGCCCGACTACATGACCTCGGTGCAGGACGGCGGGTTCTATGGCTGGCCCTACAGCTACTACGGCCAGCACGTGGACGAGCGGGTCAAGCCGCCGCGGCCTGACCTGGTGGCCCGCGCGATCAAGCCCGACTATGCGCTGGGGCCGCACACCGCCTCGCTGGGCCTGACCTTCGATACGACCTCGGGCCTGCCGGCGCCGTTCAAGGGCGGGGCGTTCGTCGGCCAGCACGGCTCGTGGAACCGCAAGCCCCACAGCGGCTACAAGGTGATCTTCGTGCCGTTCGCCGGCGGCAGGCCCTCTGGGCCGCCGCGCGACGTGCTGACGGGCTTCCTCAGCGCCGAGGGTGAGGCCCTGGGCCGGCCCGTGGGCGTGGAGTTCGACAGGCGCGGCGCGCTGCTGGTGGCCGACGACGTCGGCAACATTATCTGGCGGGTGGCCAGGCGCTGATCCGATTCAGCCGGAGAGCGGACGCGGCGCCCAAAAGCCGGGCGTCCGTCCACGCCTCGGATCGGGCGCTTGTGGCGAGGCGTTGTCATTAACAACCGCCGGGGTGGATAACATATCCATCGATATCGGTGTGTTTCCAAAGTGTACCGATAAAACTATTAAATAGAATACATGTCTTTCGGTCGAGAGATAACGACCGAACTGTGACGAACTAATGTCCGACCCATGATCTTCGGCGGCTAACTATTGCTGTCGAAGGCGGCTTTGCCGGGAAATTTGGGTGAAAAGTCGATCGACAGGGCGTGTTCGCGCTTCGCCGCCGGCTTCTCCGTCCTAAAGACCCCGTCAGGGCGGGAGCTTCGCGAGGGGCGAAGTTTCCACGCAAACCTATCCATGGGGGCATATTCTAGATGCTTGATCGCAAGTTGCTGCTGGCCTCGTCGGTGATCGCCGGCCTGGGGCTGGCGCCCGTCGGCGCGTGGGCGCAGACGCAAACTCCGGCCAAATCCGACAAGGCCGCGGCGTCCGACGACGCCGTCGACGTCGAGGCCATCGTCGTCACCGGCTCGCGCATCAAGCGCAACGCCTACAACAGCGCCTCGCCGATCCAGGTGATCACCTCGGAGCAGAGCGAACTCGAAGGCCTGGTCAACACCACCGAGATCATCCAGAGCTCGTCGCTGGCCAGCGGCTCGTTCCAGGTGGCCGACGAACTGACGGGCTACAACGTCACCGGCGGTCCGGGCGTCAACACCATCTCGCTGCGGGGCCTCGGCGCCAACCGCACCCTGGTGCTGCTGAACGGCCGTCGCCTGACGCCGTCAGGCGTGCGCGGCACGGTCGGCCCGGTCGACCTGAACACCATCCCCAACGCCATGATCGACCGCGTCGAGATCCTCAAGGACGGCGCCTCGTCGATCTACGGCTCGGACGCCGTCGCCGGCGTCGTCAACTACATCACCAAGACCGACTATGACGGCGGCCGCGTGCGGGTCTACGGCAACGCCCCGTTCGCCAAGGGCGGCGGCGGCCAAGAGTATTCGGCCGAAGGCTCGTGGGGCAAGACCTTCGAGCGCGGCTACCTCAGCGCCTCGGCCAGCTACTACAAGCAGATGGCCCTGCGTCGCGGCGACCGCGACTACACCAGCTGCTCGGCCGACAACTACTACAGCACCACCACCGGCGCCCGCGTCGACCTGACCGATCCGGCCACCGGCGACTACAAGTGCTTCAACCAGATCAACAACGTCGCCTACACCAGCGGTTACGGCGGCTACTTCCAGTACATGCAGCCGGGCACGAGCTACTCGTACACCGGCAACACCGCGCCGAACTTCGTGGCCAGCAACGCGGCCTTCGCCAACCTGGCCCGCGTGGCGCGCGCCAACTATCCGGAGACCTACCGCGTCGCCAACTACGACTCGTCGGTCTGGCAGCGGGCCACCGTCATCAGCCCGGTGGAGCGCGCCAGCTTCTACGTGACCGGCGGCTATGACCTGGGCGCCGGCGTCGAGGCCTACGGCGAGCTGCTCTACAACCGCCGCAACTCCGAACAGAACGGCGCCCGCCAACTGTTCCCGACCGTCAGCACCACCAACCCGAACAACATCTTCGGCGCGGCCGGCGGCACGGCCTATCCGGTCATCGCGGTGGCCTACGACTCGATCCAGAAGGTCGACTACTATCGCGGCCTGGGCGGCCTGCGCGGCGACTTCAAGTTCCTGGAAGGCTCCAAGCTCGGTTTCCTGAGCGGCTGGGACTGGGACGTCTACGGCCAGTACGGCAAGTCGGACGGGACCTATTCGGTCAGCTCGATCAACAGCGACGCCATCGCCGCCACCACGGCCGCCGGCTCGTACTGCAACCAGTCGCTGGTGACGATCTCTGGCGGCAATTGCTCGACCCTGCCCACCGGCATCCCGTGGTTCAGCTCGCGCGTCCTGGCGGGCCAGTTCACGGATGCCGAAAAGGCCTTCCTGTTCGGCGTCGACGTGGGTCACACCACCTACGAGCAGTCGCTGGTCGAGGCCAGCTTCTCGGGCGATCTGTTCAGCCTGCCGGCGGGCAAGGTCGGGGCCGCCTTCGGCTTCACCTGGCGCCATGACGACTTCGACGACAGCCCGGGCACGGCGTCGCTGAACAACAACAACTGGAACCTGACCCGCGCCGGCCACACCTTCGGCACGGATACGACGACCGAGGCCTTCGCCGAAATCGACGTGCCGCTGGTCAAGGACCTGTTCCTGGTGAAGAGCCTGGACCTGCAGGTCTCGGGCCGTCACACCGAGGTCGACAGCTACGGCGACAGCGACACCTACAAGATCGGCCTGAACTGGCAGATCACCCCGACCTGGCGCCTGCGCATGAGCGACGGCACCTCGTTCCGCGCCCCGTCGCTGTACGAGCTCTATCTCGCCGACCAGACCGGCTACAGCGTCGCCGACCCCTGCATCCTGTACGGCAGCAGCGGCGCCAGCCAGACCATCGTCACCAACTGCGCCGCCCAGGGCGTGTCGGCCACCCAGGCCAGCTACTCCACCCTGGTCACGGCCGGCGGCGGCAAGGGCATCCTGAAGGCCGAGACCTCGGAGTCGAAGACCATCGGCGTGGTGTTCACCCCTAGCTTCATCAACCTGAAGGTCGCGGTCGACTACGCCGACATCGACATCAGCAACGAGATCACCCAGTTCGGCGCCGCCAAGATCGCCTCGCGCTGCTACGAGTCGGCGGGCCTCTCCAGCCCGTTCTGCCAACTGGTGACGCGCGATCCGACCACGCACCTGCTGACCCTGGTCAAGAACGACTACGTCAACGTCGCCTCGCAGAAGAGCCGCGCGATCGACCTGACCACCGACTACCGCCACGACTTCGACAACGGCGGGCAGCTGTACTTCAACAGCCAGTTCAGCTGGCAGCTGCAGGACACCTCGAACCTGTTCGGCGAGACCGAGGAGGACGACTACAACGGCACGACCTACATCTACGACGGTCCCGACTTCTCGGGTAAGGCCAGCCTGTCGTACCGCAAGGGCCCGTGGACCTACACCTGGTCGTCGACCATCACCGGCAAGGCCTCGGACGCCGAGATCCTCGGCGACACCGTCGGCAGCGCCAAGTACGCCACCTCGACCAGCTACGACTACGTGGTCGGCTCGACGTACTACAAGTACGTCCACGTGAAGTACCACACCGAGTTCATGGCCTATCACAACGTCTCGGCCCGCAAGGTGATCGACGACAAGACGACCATGACCTTCGGCGTGCAGAACCTGTTCGACGAGGCCCCGCCCTCGATCTCGAGCAGCTATCGCGTCGGCAACTCGGAAATCTGGGGCTACGAGCTGCGGGGCCGCCGCGGCTTCCTGAGCATCGAGCGCAGCTGGTAAGCGGCGCTTCGTCCTAGACGACGGAAAGGCCGTCGCCCTCGCGGGCGGCGGCCTTTTCTTTATCAAGCTCCTCCCTTGCGAAGCGGGGGAGGTGGCGCGCTGCGGATACGCAGCGTGACGGAGGGGGCGACGGCCGGCACGGCGCCCAGTCTCGCCCCCT
>LNIY01000159.1 GCA_001449105.1 Caulobacter vibrioides
GGCCCTGACCCCGGGCGGCAGTTCGGGCGGCAGCGCCGCGGCCGTCGCCGCCGACCTGTGCCTGGGCGCCCCGGCCACCGACACCGGCGCCCGCTCCGGTTCCGGTCGTGCCCGTGACGCCCAACACGCCCCAGTAAGGGCCTGGCCAGTTAGGGCCTGAAACGACGAAGGGCGGCTCCATCGCTGGAGCCGCCCTTTTTCTTTGCGCCTAGCCGAAGCTAGATCACCACCACTTGTCGGCCTTGGCGGTGAAGCCGGCGGCCTTCTCGATGGCGCCGGCCACCGAGAACACCGTGCCTTCGTCCAGCGGCTTGCCGATGATCTGCAGACCCAGCGGCAGGCCGTTGGCGTCGAGGCCGGCCGGCAGGGACAGGCCCGGCAGGCCCGCCAGGTTGGTCGTCACCGTGAAGACGTCGTTCAGGTACATGGCGATCGGGTCGCTGCTGTTCTCGCCCAGGCCGAACGCCGCCGAGGGCGCGGTCGGGGTGAGGATCGCGTCGACCTTGGTCCAGGCGTTGTCGAAGTCCTCGGCGATGCGGCGGCGCACCTTCAGGGCCTTCAGGTAGTAGGCGTCGTAATAGCCGGCCGACAGCACGTAGGTGCCGATCAGGATGCGGCGCTTGACCTCGTCGCCGAAACCCGAGGCCCGGGTGTTCTCGTAGATCTCGGCGAGGTTGGCGCCCTCTTCGCGCAGGCCGTAGCGCATGCCGTCATAGCGGGCGAGGTTCGACGAGGCCTCGGCCGGCGCGACGATGTAGTAGGCCGGCAGGGCGTACTTGGTGTGCGGCAGGCTGATCTCGACGATCTCGCAGCCGGCTTCCTTCAGCCAGGCGACGCCGTCGTCCCACAGCTTCTGGATCTCGGCCGGCATGCCGTCGACGCGGTACTCCTTCGGCACGCCGATGCGCAGGCCCTTGACCGACTTGCCGACGAACTGGGTGAAGTCCGGGGTGGCGACGTCGAGGCTGGTGGAGTCCTTCGGATCGTGACCCGCCATCGAGTTCAGCAGCAGGGCCGCGTCCTCGACGGTCTTGGCGATCGGGCCGGCCTGGTCCAGGGAGCTGGCGAAGGCGACGACGCCCCAGCGCGAGCAACGGCCGTAGGTCGGCTTGATGCCGACGGTGCCGGTGAAGGCGGCCGGCTGGCGGATCGAACCGCCGGTGTCGGTGGCCGTGGCGCCCAGGCACAGGTCGGCGGCGACGGCCGCGGCGCTGCCGCCCGAACTGCCGCCCGGGGTCAGGGCCTTGTTGCTGTCCTTGGCGCGCCAGGGATTGGTGACCGGGCCGAAGTAGCTGGTCTCGTTCGACGAGCCCATGGCGAACTGGTCGAGGTTCAGCTTGCCCAGCATCACCGCGCCGTCGCGCCACAGGTTCGACGTCACCGTCGATTCATAGGCCGGGACGAAGTTCTCGAGGATCTTCGAGCAGGCCGTGGTGCGCACGCCCTTGGTGCAGAAGAGGTCCTTCACGCCCAGCGGGGCGCCGTCCAGCGGGCCGGCCTCGCCCTTGGCGCGGCGCTCGTCCGAGGCGGCGGCCATGTCCAGCGCCTGTTCCGGGGTCTCCAGGATGTAGGCGTTGAGGCCGCGGGCGGCTTCGACAGCGTCGATGTGGGCGCGGGTCAGTTCGACCGAGGTGAAGTCCTTGGCGGCCAGGCCGTCGAGGGCGCCCTTCAGGGTGAGCTTGGTAAGGGCGCTCATTATTCGACCACCTTGGGCACGACGAAGAAGTTGGAGACGGTCTTGGGCGCGTTGCCGGTCACGACTTCCGGCTCGCCGCCCATGGTGACGACGTCGTCGCGCAGCGGCAGGCCGGCGGCCACGACGCTGGTCAGCGGCTCGACGCCGTCGGTGTCGACCTCGGCCAGCTGCTCGATCCAGGTCATGATCCCGTTGAGCTCCTGGGCCAGGGCCTCGATGCGCTCTTCGGGTTCGGCGATGCGGGCGAGCCGGGCGACCTTGCGGACGGTCGCGGCGTCGATGGCCATGGGGCCTTCTCCAATAGCAATGCGGTCGTCCGCGTTGCACGGACAGTCGAGGGGTGGGGTTACCCGCCTAGCCTTGTCTTTGACAAGCCCGGCGGCTCGCCCATGGGGCTTTTCCTCGCCTGAAAGCCCGCGAAGCGCTAGAAGCCGCCCATGCCCGTTCTCGACATCGAACAATTCACCGCCGCCATTCCCGACTACAAGCCGATCATCGGCCTGGACCCGGGCGAGAAGACCATCGGCGTGGCCGTGTCCGACGTGACGCTGACGGTCGCCAGCCCCCTGACCGTGATCCACAAGACCAAGTTCACCCAGGACGCCGCGGCCCTGTTCGACATCATCGACTATCGCAAGGTCGCCGGGATCGTCATCGGCCTGCCGGTCAACATGGACGGAACCGAGGGCGTGCGCTGCCAGAGCAACCGCGCCCTGGCCCGCAACCTGCTGCGCCTGCGCCCCGACCTGACCATCACCTTCTGGGACGAGCGCCTGTCGACGGCGGCCGTGACCCGCGTGCTGATCGACGAGCACGACGTCAACCGCAAGCGCCGCGGCGAGGTCGTCGACAAGATGGCCGCAGGGTGGATCCTCCAGGGCGCGCTGGAGCGGATGCGGGGGATCCGGGGGGAGTAACTCCCTCCGAGCGGGCTCGACTTTGCTTCAACCTCTCCCGGAGGGAGAGGGAGGGGCCCGCCGCCGCAGGCGGTGGGAGGGTGAGTGCTTACGGCCTCGCCGCACGAAGCACCGATAGGATCTCATTCCCCACGCCGGTAAGCTCATCGTGCACGGCGTCGTTCCAGAACCGTAGGACGATGTAACCGCAAGCCTCCAAGGCCTGCGAGCGCGCTGCGTCGTAGGCGCGCCCTTCGTCCGTAGCATGCTGGCCGCCATCGAGCTCGACGATCAGCTTGGCTTCCACGCAGAGGAAATCGGCGACATAGCGGTCTATCGGAACCTGTCGACGAAACTTGAATCCATCCAGCCGACGCCCTCGCAGCACGGACCAGAGCAGGCGTTCGGCGTCGGCCTGATCGCGGCGTAGGCGCCGGGCCATGCCAGTTCGGTTCATAGCGAAGCTCCTCACCCTCCCACCGCTTCGCGGCGGCCCCCTCCTTCTCCCTATGGGAGAGGTTGAAGGTGAATCGACTCTACTTTTGATTGCAAATATTCAGCCACCTTCCCTTCCCGCCCAAAGCCGCCTATGACGCGGGCTCATGACGGCTTCAGCCCATGACCCGAGCGCGGCGATCGAGACGATCCGCAAGCGCCTCTTCTCGTTCCCCAAGCGGCATTTCCTTTCGGCGGGCGATCTAAACGCTCCCCAGGCGGCCGACCTGCTGGACCTGGCCGACGCCTTCGTGGCGCTGAACCGGCAGACGTCCAAGTCCCTCGACCTGCTCAAGGGACGGACGCTGATGAACCTGTTCTTCGAGAACAGCACCCGCACCCAGAGCTCGTTCGAGCTGGCCGGCAAGCGGCTGGGCGCCGACGTCGTCAACATGAACCCCAAGACCTCGTCGGTGGCCAAGGGCGAGACCCTGATCGACACCGCCGTGACGCTGAACGCCATGCGGCCCGACCTGCTGGTGGTGCGCCACGCCTCGTCGGGGGCCGCGTCCCTGCTCAGCCAGAAGGTCAGCGGCAGCGTCGTCAACGCCGGCGACGGCCAGCACGAGCACCCGACCCAGGCGCTGCTCGACGCCCTGTCGATCCGGCGGGCCTTCGGCCGCGTGTCGGGCCTGACCGTGGCCATCTGCGGCGACGTGCTGCACAGCCGCGTGGCCCGCTCGAACGTCGCCCTGCTGCAGATCCTGGGCGCCAGCGTGCGCCTGGTGGGCCCGCCCACCCTGATGCCGGCCCAGGCCGAGCGCTGGGGCGTGACGGTGCATCACGACATGAAGTCGGGCCTGGCCGGGGCCGACGTGGTGATGATGCTGCGCCTGCAGCTGGAGCGGATGCAGGGGGGCTTCGTACCCTCGACCCGCGAATACTTCCGCTTCTACGGCCTCGACCGCGAGAAGCTGTCGCGCGCCGCGCCGGGGGCCAAGGTCATGCACCCGGGCCCGATGAACCGGGGCGTGGAGATCGACAGCGACGTGGCCGACGATCCGGTCGTCAGCCTGATCCAGGACCAGGTCGAGATGGGCGTCGCCGCCCGCATGGCCGTGCTCGCCGCCCTCGCCCACCGTCTCGAGGAGGAAGGCCGATGACCGCGCCCCAGCCGCTCGCCTTCGTCAACGCCCGCCTCGTCGATCCCGAAAGCGGCTATGACGGCCCCGGCGGCGTCATCGTCTCCGAAGGCGTCATCGCCGACGTGGCCAAGGGCCGCGAGTTCGGCAAGCTTTCCAAGGGCGTGCGCATCGTCGACTGCGGCGGGGCCATGCTGGCGCCGGGCCTGATCGACCTGCGGGTCAAGACCGGCGAGCCGGGCGCGGAAACCAAGGAAACCCTGGCCAGCGCCGCCCGCGCGGCCGCGGCCGGCGGCGTCACCAGCTTCGTCGTCCAGCCCGACACCGATCCGGCGGTCGACGATCCCAGCACGGTAGACTTCCTGCTGCGCCGGGCGCGCGACATCGACTTCGCCCGCATCCTCTGCGCCGGGGCGGCCACCAAGGGCCTGCGCGGCGAGGAGATGGCCGAGATCGGCCTGATGCGCGAGGCCGGCTGCGTCTATGTCACCGACGCCGACAAGCCGATCGCAGACAGCAAGGTGTTCCAGCGCCTGCTGAGCTACGCCAAGGGCTTCGACACCATCCTGGCCCACCGCCCGCTCGACCCGTGGCTGGCCAAGGGCGGCGCGGCCACCGGGGGCGAGTTCGCCGCCCGCATGGGCCTGCCGTCGATCTCGCCGATGGCCGAGCGGATCATGCTCGAGCGCGACGTCGCCCTCCTGGAAGCCACCGGCGGACGCCTGCTGGTCGACCAGCTGACCAGCGCCCAGGCGCTGGAGACCCTTGGCCGCGCCAAGAAGAAGGGCCTGCGCATCCACGCCAGCGTGTCGATCAACCACCTGTGCTTCAACGAACTGGACATCGGCGACTACCGCACCTTCGCCAAGGTCACCCCGCCCCTGCGCGGCGAGGACGACCGCCAGGCGCTGATCGAGGCTCTCGCGGACGGCCTGATCGACATCGTCGTCAGCGCGCACGCCCCGGCCCCGGCCGAGGACAAGCGCCTGCCGTTCGACCAGGCCGCGCCGGGCGCGGTGGGTCTCGAAACCCTGCTGCCGGCGCTGCTGGGCCTCTATCACGACGAGCGTCTGCCGCTGATCGACCTGATCCGCGCTGTGACCCTGGCGCCGGCGTCCCTGCTCGGCCTGCAGACCGGCCGCATCGCGCCGGGCGCGCCGGCCGACCTGGTGCTGTGCGATCTGGACGCCCCGATCATCGTCGACGCGGCCAAGCTGCTCTCGAAGTCGAAGAACTCGCCGTTCGACGGCCGCAGGCTGCAGGGCCAGGTGCTGATGACCGTGGTCGACGGCCGGGTGGTTCACCGCGCCGAGGGCTGAGCCTTAAGGGCAGGCTTCCGCCGGGACGAGCGCCACGCGGGCGTGGTCCAGCTTGATCTGGCGGGCTTGCCCCATGTCGCCATAGACGCCGACCTGGGCCGTGCCCGAGACGCCGACGGTCGAGGCGTCGCCGGCGGCGATCTCGACCAGGGCCAGGCCGCGCAGGTCGCCGATGTGGTCGCGGTCGAGGAAGGCCGCGCCGACCGAGGCCTGGCCGTCGAGGCCCGCGCCGCCGCGGGCGCGGGTGAGCGACCAGCCCGCCGGCGTCTTGCAGACCTTGGCGATCTTGGCGCCCGACAGCTTCAGGCCGAAGGCGTCGACATAGTCGTTGGGTCCCAGCGCGATCCCCTGGATCGACAGAAGGAAGACGGTCGGCGGGGCGGGCTGGACCTGCGGCTGCGCGGGCTTTGCCGGCGCGGCCTTGGCGGCGGGCGCGGACGGCGGCTTGTCGGTGATCCCCGGCTTGCCCACGAAGTGCGCCAGGGCCAGGGCGGCGCCGACGCCGAGCACGGCGGCGACGAGGACGGGAATCAGACGGGCGTAGCGCGGATCCTTCATGACCCGTCCATTAGAGCACGCCCGCTCCCCAGCCCAATCCCAACTTCCCAAACGGAAGCATGAACCGGCGCGCGAAGCGGCTATAAGAGGCGAAAACAAGCTTGCCACCATGGTCGAGCTTGGCCATGTTTCGCTCGCGCAAAGGTAGCAATTCTTGGAAAGCCTCGCCCCCGTCGCCTATCTGACCCTCGCGATCGCCGTGATCGGGGGCTACCTGCTGGGCTCGATCCCGTTCGGCCTGATCGCCACGCGCCTGGGCGGCGCCGGCGACATCCGCAAGATCGGCTCGGGCAACATCGGCGCGACCAACGTGCTGCGTTCCGGCCGCAAGGACCTGGCGGCCATCACCCTGATCGGCGACGGCGGCAAGGGCGCGGTCGCGGTGGGCCTGGCCCACCTGCTGAGCCACGGCAATCCGCTGGTCGTGGCCCTGGCTGGCGGCGCGGCCTTCGCCGGCCACATCTTCCCCGTCTGGCTGAAGTTCAACGGCGGCAAGGGCGTGGCCACCTTCTACGGCGTGCTGCTGGCCGCCGCCTGGCCCGTGGGCCTGCTGGCCGCGGCGACCTGGCTGGCCATGGCGGCCCTGTTCCGCATCAGCTCGCTGGCCGCCCTGACCGCCGCGGCCCTGGCCGCGCCCTTCGCCCTGGCGACCGACCGCCCCTACCCGATCCTGGCGCTGTGCCTGTTCATGGCCGTGCTGATCTACATCCGCCACAAGGACAACATCGTCCGGCTGCTCAAGGGCCAGGAGCCCAGGATCGGCAAGAAGAAGACGGCCGAAGAGCCGCCTCCCGAAGCCTGATGACGCGGACCCTCTCGGATCAGGAACGCCTGGCCTGGCTTCGCCTGGCGCGCACCGAGACGGTCGGCCCCGTCGCCTTCGACCACCTGCTTCAGCGCTTCGGCTCGCCCGAGCGGGCGCTGATCGCCCTGCCCGACCTGGCCCGTCGGGCGGGCCGCGCGGCCCCGCTGAGGCCGCCTCCCACGGACGAGATCCTGCGCGAACTGGACGACGGCGCCAAACTGGGCGCCCGCCTGATCTGCGCCTGCGAGCCCGACTTCCCCCATCGCCTGGCAACGCTGGACCCGCCGCCTCCGGTGATCTGGGCGCTGGGCCACTACGAGCTTCTGCCGCAGGCCAGCATCGCCATCGTCGGGGCCCGCATCGCCTCGGCCGCCGGCCAGCGTTTCGCCCGGCAACTGGCCGCGGAACTTGGCCAGCACGGCCATGTCGTGGTCTCGGGCCTGGCGCGCGGCGTCGACGGCGCGGCGCACGAGGGCTCGCTGTCGACCGGCACGATCGCCGTGCTCGGCGGCGGCATCGCCGACATCTATCCGCCCGAGCACGCGGGCCTGCACGCCCGCATCGCCGAGGCCGGCTGCATCGTCAGCGAAAGCGCGCCGTTGCGCCGAGCCCAGGCCAAGGACTTCCCCCGCCGAAACCGCATCATCTCGGGCCTGTCGCTGGGCGTCGTCGTGGTCGAGGCCGAGTTGAAGTCCGGCTCGCTGATCACCGCGCGACTGGCCGCCGAGCAGGGCCGCGACGTCTTCGCCGTGCCCGGCTCGCCCCTGGATCCGCGCGCCAAAGGGCCCAATGACCTGATCCGCCAGGGCGCGATCCTGTGCGAGGGCGTCGAGGACGTGCTGCGCTCGCTGTCCGCCAGCCCGTCCATGCGCGAGCGCGAGCGGGCCTGGGACCCCGACGCGGCCGCCGACGATCTGGACCACGACGCCCTGCGCGAACGGCTGGCGGCCCTGCTGTCGCCGACACCCGTCTCGCGCGACGAACTGGTGCGGGCCGTAAAAGCGCCGACTTCGGCCGTCATGGCGGCTCTGGTGGAGCTTGCCCTGGCCGACCGGGCCGAACTGCTGCCCGGAGGCATGGTTGCCGGCGTCTGAGGGGGCGTTGCGTTGACTTCCAAGACCTTGAGCGTCGCGACGGCGCTGATCCTGGCCGTGCTGGCCGCGCCCGCATGGGCCGCACCCAAGCCCGAGCCCGCCGCCCCGGAGTCCGTCGCCCCAGAATCCATCGCCTATGTCGTCTCGCCGGTGATGAAGGACGGCGACCTGACGGCGCTAGAGATCACCGCCGCCTTCAAGGCCGACGCCGACGGCGAGACCAAGCTGTCCCTGCCCGACAACTGGATGGGCCGCAGCGGCGTCTGGCGCAACCTGTCCGACCTGACGGTCGAGGGCGCGGATTCCGTCGCCGAGGACACGCCCAAGGCGCGGATCGTGCGGTCCAGGCCAGGGCGCAGACTGGTGCTGCGTTACAGGGTCAACAACACACTGAAGGGCGAACCCGCCCAGTCCGACAGCTATCCCAGCGAGCCCTGGATCCGGCCCTCGTGGTTCTATGTCGACGGGGTGAGCGCGCTGATCACGGTGGACGGACGCGAGGACCGCGCGGCCTCATTCCGGTGGGGCGAGGGCTGGCCCAAGGACTTCAAGCTGGCCAGCAATCTCGAGGACGCCGGTTGGGACGAGGACGCGCGCCAGAGCGTGCTGATCGGCGGCCGCGACCTGCGCATCGTCCGCGCCGGTCCGGTGCGGCTGGCCATCCGCGGCGCCTACGCCTTCACCAACGCCGAGCTGAGCGGCGCGTTGGAAGCGATCCTGCGGGCCGAACGCGGCTTCTTCGGCGACGACCAGAAGCGGCCGTTCCTGGTCACCGCCCAGAGCCTCGCCCCACAAAGCGGCGCGTCGTTCCACGGCACGGGCAAGCATCAGGCCTTCGCCATGGCCGCGACGGCGAACATGACCCTGGACGACATGCGGGTGCTGCTGGCCCACGAAATCTTCCATGCCTGGAATCCCAGCCGCCTGGGCAAGCCGTTCGGCCCGCGCGGCTACTGGTTCAGCGAGGGCTTCACCGACTTCTACGCCCGCCGGCTGATGGCGCGCGAGCGCCAGTTCACGCCCCAGGCCTTCGTCGCTGCCTGGAACGAGACCCTGCGCGACTACGCGACCTCGCCCGCCATCGCCATGCCTGGCGACGAGGCGGCCGGGAAGTTCTGGACCGATCCGTACGCCGACAAGCTGGCCTATCAGCGCGGCGCCCTGCTGGCGGCGATCTGGGACATGCAGTTGCGGCGGGCCGGATCGAGCCTGGACGCCGTGCTGCAGGACCAGGCCCGGGCGCGCGACCGCGACCCCAAGGTCACGATGGTCCGCGCCTTCGTCGAAACCGCCAAGGTTCACGGGCTGGACGTCACGGCCGACATCGAGGCTCACATCGACCAGGGCCGGCCGATCCGCCTGCCCGCCGACGCCTTCCTGCCCTGCGCCACGGTGACCGACGTAAGCGCTCCGAAGTTCGATCGCGGCTTCGAACCCCAAACCGACGACAAGGGAACCATGACCGTCGCCGATCTGCGCGAGGACAGCGGCGCCTATCGCGCCGGGCTGCGCAACGGCATGGTCATCGTCGAGCGCCGCCAGGGCCGCGGCGGCGATGCCGCCACGCCCTACGAACTGGTCGTGCGCGAGGGCGACGGTCCGGTCCGGGTCGTCACCTTCCTTCCGCAAGGAACCAAGACCGAGCGCTATCAGCAGCTGGCGCTGACGTCCGAGGCGGCCCAGGCGCCGGCGCTATGCGCCTTTACCCCGACCGAGGCCTCGGCAACCGCTTTAAAAACCCATCAGGTTGGGTTAAAGTGATAACCGTCCTTCGAACACAGGGGCTGCGTGTGGTGATCTTCACCAACGATCATGAGCCGGCGCACGTTCATGTGTTCGGAGACGGCGAGGCGAAAATCAATCTCGTCGGACGTGACGACGCGCCCGAACTCGTCAGGGCCCAAGCCATGACACGGGCGGAAATCCGCCGCGCCATGGCGATCGTCGTCGAACACCGTGACGCCCTGCTGGCGCGATGGAGGGATATCCATGGCTGACCTGACCGATCTCGAAATAGACGCTGCACTGGCCCTTGGCGAAAAGCAGGCCAAGACCGAGCCCCGGGCACGATCGGCGCGATATGATCGCGCGAGCGGCCGCATCGAGGTCGAACTGACCAGCGGCGCCGCGTTCGCCTTCCCCGCGCGCCTCGGTCAAGGCCTCGAAACCGCGACCGAAGAGGAACTCGCACAGGTCCTCGTCAGCCCGGGCGGATACGGGCTGCATTGGCAGGCTCTGGACGTCGACCTGTCGATCCCAGGGCTGGCCGCTGGTTTTTTCGGGACCAAGACGCACATGGCCAGGATCGCCGGACGGGCCAGATCCGCCGCCAAGAGCACGGCGGCGCGGGCCAATGGCGCCAAGGGCGGCCGCCCCCGCAAATCCGGAACGGCCTGACGTTCGACACCCCTCTCTCTAAAGAGAGAGGTCGACAGGCGAATGCTCGGCAATTGCGAAGGTTCGCACAGCCGCCGTTGACATTGTCATAGGCTCGCCCCCACTTTCCGGCGCTCGTCCCCTGGTTCGCCCGGAAGGCGATCCACCTCCCCTAGCCCAGAGTCGTAATGAACGTCGTCGTCGTCGAGAGCCCGGCCAAGGCCAAGACCATCAACAAGTACCTCGGGTCCGACTACACGGTTCTGGCCTCCTACGGGCATATCCGCGACCTGCCTTCGAAGGACGGGTCGGTGGAGCCCGACAACGACTTCGCCATGAGCTGGGAGGTCGACGCCAAGGCGTCCAAGCGCGTGTCCGACATCGTCGACGCGCTGAAGGGGGCCGACCGCCTGATCCTCGCCACCGACCCGGATCGCGAAGGGGAAGCGATCAGCTGGCACGTGCTCGAGGTGCTGAACAAGAAGAAGGCTCTGAAGGACAAGCAGATCCAGCGCGTCACCTTCAACGCCATCACCAAGTCGGCGGTGACCGAGGCCATGCGCCAGCCGCGCGACCTCGACATGGAGCTGGTCGAGGCCTATCTGGCCCGCCGCGCCCTCGACTATCTGGTCGGCTTCACCCTCTCGCCGGTGCTGTGGCGGAAGCTTCCTGGTTCGCGCTCGGCCGGCCGCGTGCAGTCGGTGGCCCTGCGCCTGGTCGTCGATCGCGAGATCGAGATCGAACGCTTCAGGACCCAGGAATACTGGACCGTCGACGCCGACGTCTCGGCCGGCTCCGATCCGTTCCTGGCCCGCCTGGTCAAGCACGACGGCAAGAAGCTCACCAAGTTCGACCTGGGCAACGAGACCTCGGCGCTGGCCGCCAAGGCCGCCGTGCAGGCAGCGACCTTCAAGGTCGAGGCCGTCGAGAAGAAGCCCGGCAAGCGCTCGCCCGCCCCGCCCTTCACCACCTCGACCCTGCAGCAGGAAGCCGCCCGCAAGCTGGGCTTCAGCGCCCAGCGCACCATGCAGGCCGCCCAGAAGCTGTACGAGGGCATCGACATCGGCGGCGAGACCGTGGGTCTGATCACCTACATGCGTACCGACGGCGTCTCGATCGCGCCGGAAGGCATCGCCGACGCCCGCGATGTGATCGGCGCCGTCTACGGCAAGGACTACGTGCCGGACGCCCCGCGCATCTACAAGTCGAAGGCCAAGAACGCCCAGGAGGCCCACGAAGCCATCCGTCCGACCAGCATGCGCCGCAACCCGGGCTCCCTGCGCTTGGATCCGGACCTGGGGCGCCTGTACGAGCTGATCTGGAAGCGGACCATCGCCTCGCAGATGGAAAGCGCCCGCATCGAGCGCACCACCGTCGACTTGGAAAGCCACGACGACCGCACCGGCCTGCGCGCGACCGGCCAGGTGGTGCTGTTCCCGGGCTATCTGGCCGTCTACGAGGAAGGCCGCGACGACGAGGAGGGCGAAGACAGCGCCCGCCTGCCGGCCATCGTCGAGGGCGCCGCGGCCAAGGTCATCGAGACCCGCGCCGACCAGCACTTCACCGAACCGCCGCCGCGCTATTCCGAAGCCAGCCTCGTCAAGAAGATGGAAGAGCTGGGCATCGGCCGTCCGTCGACCTACGCCTCGGTGCTGACCGTGCTGCGCGACCGCGAATACGTGCGGATGGAGAAGCAGCGCTTCATCCCCGAGGACAAGGGCCGCCTGGTCACCGCGTTCCTGGAGCAGTTCTTCCGCCGCTACGTGGAGTACGACTTCACCGCCTCGCTGGAAGAGCGCCTCGACCTGGTTTCCGACGGCCAGCTCGACTGGAAGGAATTCCTGCGCGAGTTCTGGAAGGACTTCCACGCCGCCGTCGGCGAGATCGCCGAACTGCGCACCACCAACGTGCTCGACGCGCTGAACGACGCGCTGGGCCCGCACATCTTCCCCGACAAGGGCGACGGCTCGAACCCGCGCCTGTGCCCGACCTGCGGCAGCGGGATGCTGTCGCTGAAGACCGGCAAGTTCGGCGCCTTCATCGGCTGCTCGAACTATCCGGAGTGCCGCTACACCCGCCAGCTGGGCGTGGCCGAGGGCGACGGCGAGGCCGAGAGCGCCGACAAGGAACTGGGGATCAACCCCGCCACCGGCCGCGCCGTGTGGCTGAAGAACGGGCGCTTTGGCCCCTATGTCGAAGAGGTCGCGGCCGAGGGCGAGAAGCCCAAGCGCTCGTCCCTGCCCAAGGGCTGGACGCCGGCGGCGCTGGACCTGGAGAAGGCCCTGCGCCTGCTGTCCCTACCCCGCGAGGTCGGCATGCACCCCGACGACGGCAAGCCGATCACGGCGGGCCTGGGACGCTTCGGGCCGTTCGTGCTGCACGACGGCACCTACGCCAACCTGGAGAACGCCGACGAGGTGTTCGACGTCGGCCTCAACCGCGCCGTCGCGATCCTGGCCGACAAGCGGGCCGGCGGCGGGCGTCCGCAGCGCGCGGCCGCAGCGGCCCTGGCCGAGCTGGGCGCCCACCCGGAAGACGGCAAGCCCGTGCGGGTGCTGTCGGGCCGCTTTGGTCCGTACATCAAGCACGGCGACACCAACGCCAACGTGCCCAAGGGCGCGGATCCGGCGGCCCTGACCCTGGCCGAGGCCGTGACCCTGCTGGCCGAGCGCGTCGCCAAGGGCGGCGGCAAGAAGCCGGCCAAGAAGGCCGCCGCACCGAAGAAGGCCCCGGCCAAGGCCAAGGCCGCGAAAGCCGAGGGCGAAGCCGCCGAGGCCAAGCCGAAGAAGGCCGCCGCCAAGACGACGGCGGCCAAGAAGCCTGCCGCCAAGAAGGCGCCGGCCAAGGCCAAGACCGAGGCGTGACGAGCGGCGGACGGGGGGAGTAGACTATCGCCATGACCACGCTCGAACGTCCCTTGCCGCTGCCGCTGGTGGTGGTCCTGCTGTCGGCGGTCAGCGTCGTGGGCTTCGTGCTGGGCCTGCGCGGGGCGCTGGACACCGGCAAGCCGGCCGACGCGGTCTCGACCGCGCCGCTGGCCGAGGTGTCGGGCGTGCCGGTGAAGGATGCGACCCCGGCCCCGGTCGAGGT
>LNIY01000160.1 GCA_001449105.1 Caulobacter vibrioides
GCCGCCGCCTGCGTTTCTCTTTCCAAATCAACAATGTCAAAGACCAGAGCCGAAGCTCCGAGCCGCCTCCGAAACCGGGGAGCGGCCCCACCGTTTAGCGCCCGGTGTCGGCGGAGGCGGCTATTTAGCTAACCTCGAATTCCGTGTCAAATCGTTTTTTCAAAACTTTCTGACCCAGCGCCGAACCAGGGAAGTCCCCGGACCAGCGAGCCGGCAGCTTCTAAAGAAACCACCAAACCCTGTCAAGCAAATCTTTCTAAGAAAGTTCTACTCGACTTCTTCACCAGCACTTCCGAATTCTTGCGAACCCTTCGATCCCGATGAACGAGGCGGCGCTTCTATTGAAGCATTCCAACCTCGTCAACCAACTCTTTTCAGAAACTTCCGAAAGAACCTAAGCCCTTCCGAAGGCAACAAAAGCAGCCCGCCCCGAAGGCCCTAAAGCCGTCGGCAATCCAGCTGCCCGAGTCGATTGAGGCCGCGGAACTTAGCGATGAGATCCATACGAAGCAAGGGCCTTTCGGCCCCGGTTCCGAGCGTCTTCGTCAGCGCCGTTCCGAGGAGGAGCGCATATAGGCCTGTGACCGGACCATGACAAGCGCCAACCCTCACGCATCCACAGGTCTGGTGTTTTTCACCCCGCGACGCACCGTCGCGCCGGCCCCGCCACGCCTATCTGCGCCTTGAACCCCGCCGGGCGCGTCGCCACTTCATAAAGGACGATCGCGGATCGGGGCGCCGTTCCAGGGCCCCGGACCCCGCGAACGAAGTCGCTTTGATGCGTAAGGACTTCGCATGACCCGGACGATCCTGTTCGACAGCCCGTTCCTGCTGGGCTTCGAACACACCCGAGACCTCATCGAGCGCGCCGCCAAGGCCGCCGGCGAGAGCTATCCGCCTTATAATGTCGAACAGACCGACGAGGGCGTGCGCATCACCCTGGCCGTGGCCGGCTTCTCGCCCGACCAGCTGCAGGTGACGGTCGAAGGCGGCCAGCTGGTCGTCGCCGGCCGCCGCGACGGCGACACCCGCAGCGAAACCGACCGCGCCTACCTGCATCGCGGCATCGCCGCCCGGGGATTCGTGCGCACCTTCGTCCTGGCCGAGGGCATGGAGGTGTCGACCGCCACCCTCGAGCACGGCCTGCTGCACGTCGACGTGGCCCGCCCGCCGCCCGAGCGCCAGGTCAAGCGCATCCCCATCCGCTCGCAGGGCTGATCCCGGCCCCGTCAACACTCACGCTCCCGCCGCCTGAACCGCAGGGACTTCGGAGCGTTCCCCTATCGAAGGAGGTGGTCACATGACGCCCAATTCGCACACGCCGCTCTTCTCGACCGAGGCCTTCGCCGCGCTGGGCGCGCCGGACCTCGTCTATGTGCGCCCGATCAAGGCCGCCGAGATCCTCGCCGACGCCCCCGAGGGCGTGGAGGACTTCGACCTGTCGCCCGACCAGACGCTGTATGCGGTGTGTCGGGCCGACGGAGCGCGCCTGGCGGTGCTGACCGACCACGACGCGGCCGTGGCCGCCGCCCTGGCTCACGAACTGGCGCCGGTGTCGGTCCACTAGACGCCTGACACACAGGCGCCTGGCCCCACGACGGCCAAATGAAAAGGGCGGCGGATCCTGCGATCCGCCGCCCTCTTTCTTTAGTTCCTAGGAAGATCCCTAGGCCGGACCTCAATTGAGGTTGGCGGCCGGGGCCTGCGACTGGCGGAACATGGTGATGGCGATCAGGCGATCCCAACCGACCAGCGACACCAGGTGGGCGTAGATCTGGGCCAGGGCGCCCGAAGCCTGGAATTCCTTCAGCTTCTCGATCGGCAGAGCGTTCAGCTTCTCTTCCGAGACGCCATAGTACTCGGCCACGACCTGCGGCTCGCCGGCCTGGCCGTCGGCGCCGGCCGGGGTGAAGGTGGCGGTCTTCAGTTCGAAGAGGTCGTTGTCCTTCAGCAGCTGCACGAACGAGTCGGTGCGGCGGCGTTCGACTTCGAAGTCGTCGCAGAACTTGATGCAGTTCTGGGTGTATTCGGTCGGCTCGCCCTTGGCGTCGAACAGCGGGGTCTCGCCGGCTTCCGACAGCAGGCTCGAGGCGCGGTCGATGCAGACGATCATGCGGCCCTGGGTGTCGTCGTTGGCCAGCACGAACGGATAGCGGCGGACGTAGGCCGGGATGTAGACGCCGACTTCGGTCGAGCCGTCGGCGTGGATGAACAGGTTCTCGCCCTGGTTCAGGCCCATGACGGCCAGCGGGGTGCGCTCTTCGCCGGCGAAGATGATCGGGTAGGACAGGCCGGCCGGACCGAATTCGGTCACGGTCAGCGGAACGGCGGTGCCGGCCGCGGCGAAGGCGTACGGCTTGTCCTGGTGGACCAGGGCCAGCTTGCCGTGCAGTTCACGGTTCAGCGGCTCGGGCGTCGAGTAGAAGAGGACGTTGCCGGTGATGCCGCCGGCGGACTGGGTCGTTTCCATAAGAAGCTCTACAGAAGGGCCAAGAAGAACGGACGCTCTATCGCGGGCGGCCTTGAGGTGGTCAGCGCTTCTAGCCGATCTGCGATATCCCGGCAATCGACACGTCCGGACGGAGAATCCACGCCGCGACTCTCGCTTGCGAAGCGAGGCCGCGGCGCGATCGGCGCCCTAGAACTTCCAGGCGATCCCGGTGCGGATCGACCGGCCCGGCGACGGGGCGATGTCCTTCAGGAACGAGGCGTGCTCGCGCACCTCCTCGTTGGTCAGGTTGCGGCCGTCGACGAACCAGCGCAGCGGCTTGTCGTCGAAGGGCTTCACCGTCACCCGCAGGTTCACCGTCGTATAGGCGTCGGTCGGCAGCTCGAAGGCCGCCACCCGGTCCTGCTCGGCCACGTGACGCACTTCCAGTTCGGCCTCGACGTTCGAGGCCTTCCAGATCGTCCGGCCGGTCAGCGACCACGGCGGCACGCGGGCCGGAACGCCCAGGTCGGTCTCGCCGCGGACGTAGTCGGCCACGCCCTCCAGGCGGATCGACTGGCCCTTGCCCTGCCAGGCGTCGTAACCGACCTCCAGCTCGGCGCCGTGGAACTTGGCCCCGGTCTGGAAGTACTGGAACACCGGCAGGCTGTCCTCGACCTCGCCGGTCGGGGCTTCCTCGATGAAGTTGTCGTACCAGGCGCCCCACAGGTGGCCCTCGACCCGCAGGCGCGGACCGGTCCAGCGGTAGGTGGCCTCCAGCGAGGTGACGGTCTCGGAGTCGAGGCTGTCGTCGCCCTTCTCATAGCCGCCGGTGCCCGGGTGCGGGCCGTCGGCGAATAGCTCGAACTCGGTCGGGGCGCGGCCGTTGCGCGACAGGGTCAGGGCGACGAACTGATGCTCGGCCGGCTTGTAGAACACGCCCAGCGAGGCCGAGACGTTGTCGAAGTCGCGCTTCTGCGTCGCCGTCTCCAGCGAGCGGGTGTCGAAGCGCAGGCCCGCATCGACGCCCCAGTCGCCGCGATCGAAGCGCTGCAGGGTGAAGACGCCGTACTCCTTGATGTCGACGCTGGGCACGAAGGCCTCGTCGCCGATGGCCTCGAAGCTGCGGGTCAGGGCCTGGAAGCCGATGGCGCCCTGGTGGCCGTCATGCTCGCGGTGGACCAGCTCGACGCGGCCCTCGGTGCCGTCTGACAGGAAGCGGGTGCCCACCTCGCCGTCCTCGACGCTGACCTCGGCGTGCTCGTAGTCGGCGTGGCCGATCGAGACGCGCACCTTTTCGAACCACGGCGTGTCGAGCTCCTGCTCGCCGCGCAGGTCGTAGCGGGTCTGCTGCAGGTGGATAGACACCGGGCCTTCGGCGTCCGGGTCGATGGGGCTGAGGATCTGCTGGTAGGGCACGCCGTAGGTGGTGTCGGTGCGCTTGACCGACAGGCCCACGAAGCCGCGGTCGTGCACGTAGGAGACGCCGGCGCCGTAGGCGTCCATCTCCACATCGGTGTTGCGCACGATCTTGTCGGGATCGACGGTCAGGCCGTCGCGGGCGGCCAGGCGCGAGGAGACCGGGGCGACCGGCACGTCGTAGTCGTCGCTCTGGCGGTGCACGGCGTCGACCGCGAACACCAGCGGGCCGGCGTTGAACTTGGCCGCGCCGCTGACGCCCCAGCCGCTGTCGACGCTGGACATCGAACCGGCCACGCGGCCTTCGACCGGCGCGCTGGCGCGCGAGGACGGCACGCGCTCGTCGAGCATGTTGACCACCCCGCCGATGCCCGAGCCGCCGTAGGCCAGGGTCGAGGGACCGCGCAGCACCTCGATGCGCGAGGCTTCGGCCGGGTCGGAGGCCACCGCGTGGTCGGGCGACAGGGCCGAGGCGTCGACCTGGCCGACGCCGTTCTGCAGCACCATCACGCGCGGGCCCGACAGGCCGCGGATCACCGGGCGCGAGGCGCCGGGGCCGTAGAAGGTGGAGCGCAGGCCGGGCAGGCCGTTGAGCACGTCGCCCAGGCCGGCGGGCGGGGCGACGTCCAGCTTGTCGCGGGTGACGACGTTGACGCTGCTGGTCACGGTGTCGAGCGACACGGCGTAGGGGGCGGCCGTGACCACCACCTGCGAGACGGCGTCGGCCGGATCGGTGTCGGCGGCGGCGGGCGCGGCCGTGTCGGCGGCCCAGGCGGGCGCGGCGGCGGCGAGGGCGAGCAGGCTGGCGGCGGCGAGCGCCTGGCGACGGACCATGGAACGGGTCATGGACGGAAAATCCTAGCTTGCCGGGGGAGCGGCGAAGATTGCGTTATGAAATAACATATCCTCTCGTCAATCCGCTTTCGCTTGACGCAGGCAAGTCGTCTCGCTCTGTGTCCGGACGACCTCACTTCGGGCTTTTCATGATGCGTTTTTCGTCGCTCGCCTTCGCCGCCGCCCCCATTTCCGCCGCATTGCTGCTGGCCGCCTGCGCGCCGCTGTCGGGCCAGGCGCCGGGTCATTCCCAGGCAAGGACCTACGCCCAGGCCGGCGGCTCCACGACCTGGACCAAACCGCCGAAGGGCTACCTGACCCTGGCCGAGCCGTTCGACGCGCCGGGCATCGTCGGCCCGCCCCCGGCGCCCGACTCGCCCCGCGGCAAGGCCGACCGCGCCGCCTATGACGACACGCGCAAGCTGGCCGGCACGCCGGCCTGGGACAAGGCGATCGCCGACGCCGACCTTTCGGGCGCCAACGGCTTCAAGAGCTTCTCCTGCGCCGCCAAGGTGACGATCAGCCCGGAGAAGACCCCCAACCTGGCCAACCTGCTGCTGCGCATGACCGACGACGCCGGCACGATCTATCGCCCGGCCAAGCAGGCCTTCTCGCGACCGCGCCCGCCCGTGGGCAACAGCAAGCCGATCTGCGTGCCCCGCGAGAAGTGGATCGAGACCGAAGGCTCCTATCCCTCCGGCCACGCCCTGATCGGCTGGTCCTGGGGCCTGGTCCTGGCCGAGCTGGTCCCCGACCGCGCCGCCCAGCTGACCGCCCGCGGCCGCGAGTTCGGCGACAGCCGGGTGATCTGCGGCGTGCACTTTCCCAGCGACCTTGAGGCCGGCCGCCTGCTGGGCGGGGTGATGGTCTCGCGCCTGCACGCCGACCCGGCCTTCGTCGCCGACCTGGAAAAGGCCAAGGCCGAGATCGCCGCGTCCAGGGCCGAGGGTCCGCCCGCCGGCTGCGGCGGCTGACGCTCGCTCGAAAGGCGCTCGCGCGGAGGACGCGCGACAAAGACGCTCAACTTTGAGCTTGAGCCCCTTCCGGAGCGGCGCCACCCTGGCGGCCTTCGGGAGGGGACCCATGTTCGAGACCATGCGACGGCCGGCGATCGCCCTGGCCTGCATTCTGACGCTCGCCAGCTGCGCGGTGTTCGCGCCGCCCTACGATCCCACGCTCGATTCCAAGATCACCACCGCCTACGAGGGCGTGGCCAAGCTGGCGGCCGAGGCCGAGATGGGCCTCTACGTCGACAAGTCCACCTATCCCGGCGAGATCGAGACCTACGCGAACATCCAGGCCGCCCTGGCCGTGGCGGCGATCCGCGCCGGCAGCCAGCCCTACGCGGCCAAGCCCGCCCAGCAGGCGATCGACGCCGAGGTGGCGATGATCAAGGGCTGCAGCGCCCAGGTCCAGGGCCTGGCCCAGCTGCACCAGCTGCAGGGCATCGTTCCCAACACCGGCGCGACCACCGCGATGATGGTCAGCTGCGACCAGGCGGCCAAGGCCGTCACGGCCATGAAGTGAGGCGAGCCGCGCGATGACGATCGACTTCTCCACCCTGCAGGTCGACGACGTCGACAACCTGGTCTCCGTGCTGGAGCAGCAGCTGGGCGACACGGCCTCCGACTGGTGGAACGCCAACCAGGCCGTCGTGCCGGGCTATGTGCGCAGCCTGGCCGAGGCCACGATCCAGACCCGCACGGCCCTGGCCAATCACCAGATCACGCCGGAAGCGGCCGACATGATCCTTCACAACCAGGAACTGGCCTTCAACCAGACCATCCAGTTCACGAAGTTCATGACCCTGGCCCTGGGCCAGACCCTGCTCAACACCGTGTTCAAGGTCATCGGCTGGGTCGTCTACAACAAGACCGGGGTGAACATCGCGCCGAACCTGGTGCAGCCGACGCCGCCGGCGGCTTAGGAAGAGAGAGCCTTCCCATTCCTTGTCATCCCGGAAAGCGCAAAGCGCTTATCCGGGACCCAGGGGACCGGGCGCCGCGCCAGATCAAGGCGCCCTGGATCCGGCCAGCGCGATGCGGCGGCTCCTGGGTCCCGGCTCTTCGCTACGCTTCGGCCGGGGTGACGGGCCAATGCACGCTTCTCTCCCTACCTCTTCGGCGGGTCGCAGCGGCCGTACATGTTGTCGAGCCCCTTGAGATATTCCGGCATGGTCTGAAGCCCCAGCACCGCGCGCCGCTGTTCCAGTCCGGCCGGATCCTCGACATTATCAGGCATGGCGTGGCGACCGTCGACGCAGCGCGCCCGCTGGGTGGCGTAGCGCTGGGGCCGGCCTTCCTGCTCGGCCACCCGGTCGTAGAGATTGGGATAGCCGCCCGGCCCGCGCCCCTGCGCGACCAGCGGCTCCATCTTGGCCAGGGCCTCCTTCTGGAAGGCCAGGTCCGGCGAGTGGTTGACGATGTGGAAGGCCCCGTCGGCGGCGCGCTGGCCCACCTCGTCGGGCGTGAACCAGCCGCGTCCCGCCAGCAGCACCTTCAGCCGCTCGGTATGCTTGCGATCGATCGGCTCGTAGTGCTCGGCCCAGATCGCGTCGAGCGCCTGGCGATCCTCGGGCGAGGCGGTCTTGCGCACCTTCAGGAAGGTCACCCGCGCGGCCTGGTCGACCGCGCCCATGCCGCCCAGTTCCTCGATCAGCGCTTCCTTGCCGACCAGGGCCACGGCGTCCGCTCGCGCCCGCGCGACGGCCGGCGTTTCCTCCGCCAGGGTCGGGGCCGCCGCCAGCACCACCAACGCCACCAGACCTGCCCGGATCATCGCCGCCCCTCCACGGATGTCGGAAAGGTGGCGAAGGCTCGCGGCGCAATCATGGCGACGCCTGGCGGCCACGACGTCCAAAGAAAAAGCCCCGCCGTTTCCGGCGGGGCTCGTTCCTGATCAAAGCTTCTAAAAGCCTCAGCCGCGCTGGTCGCGCTTGGCCAGCACACGCAGGCGCAGGGCGTTGAGCTTGATGAAGCCGCCGGCGTCGCGGTGATCGTAGGCGACCTTGCCCTCTTCGAAGGTGACCAGGTCCTGGTCGTACAGGCTGTAGGGGCTGGTGCGGCCGATGACCGTGACGTTGCCCTTGTAGAGCTTCACGCGGACCTGGCCCGAGACCTTGGTCTGGCTGTAGTCGATGGCCGCCTGCAGCATCTCGCGTTCCGGCGAGAACCAGAAGCCATTGTAGACGAGCGAAGCGTACTTCGGCATCAGCTCGTCCTTCAGGTGCATCGCGCCGCGGTCGAGCGTGATGCTCTCGATGCCGCGGTGGGCGGCCAGCAGGATGGTGCCGCCCGGGGTCTCGTACACGCCGCGCGACTTCATGCCGACGAAGCGGTTCTCGACCAGGTCGAGGCGGCCGACGCCGTTGTCGCGGCCCAGCTCGTTCAGCTTGGTCAGCAGGGTCGCCGGGCTCATCGCCACGCCGTCGATGGCGACCGGGTCGCCCTTCTCGAAGTCGATCGTGATGATGGTCGGCTGGTCCGGCGCGTCTTCAGGCGCGATGGTGCGCATGTGGACGAACTCGGGAGCCTCGACCGCCGGGTCTTCCAGGACCTTACCTTCCGACGACGAGTGCAGCAGGTTGGCGTCGACGCTGAACGGGGCTTCGCCGCGCTTGTCCTTGGTGATCTGGATCTGGTGCTTCTCGGCGAACTCCAGCAGCGCTTCGCGCGACTTGAAGTCCCATTCACGCCAGGGGGCGATCACGGTGATGTCGGGCTCCAGGCCGTAATAGCCGAGCTCGAAGCGGACCTGGTCGTTGCCCTTGCCGGTGGCGCCGTGGCTGACGGCGTCGGCGCCGACCTGGCGGGCGATCTCGATCTGGCGCTTGGCGATCAGCGGGCGAGCGATCGAGGTGCCAAGCAGGTACTGGCCTTCGTAGACCGTGTTGGCGCGGAACATCGGGAACACGAAATCGCGCACGAACTCCTCGCGCACGTCCTCGATGAAGATGTTCTCGGGCTTCACGCCGGCGGCCAGGGCCTTGGCGCGGGCCGGTTCGATCTCTTCGCCCTGGCCGAGGTCGGCGGTGAAGGTCACGACTTCAGCACCGTACTCGGTCTGCAGCCACTTGAGGATGATCGAGGTGTCGAGGCCGCCCGAATAGGCGAGC
The DNA here is from genome assembly GCA_001449105.1 of Caulobacter vibrioides. GTDB lineage: Bacteria > Pseudomonadota > Alphaproteobacteria > Caulobacterales > Caulobacteraceae > Caulobacter > Caulobacter vibrioides_C. Next base: position 8,796 of record LNIY01000160.1, read on the forward strand.
ACGACCTTCTTGACGGGCTTCTGGGCCATGTCGGGGGTCCTTGTCGAAGGCGAAAACACAAAGTCGCGGGGCGTTTAGCGCGCTTTTGCGACGAGGGGAACAACAGCGAGGGCAAGCGGCCCTACAGCCGGATCTTGCCCTCTTCGGCCAGCTGGTTCAGCGCCCGCCGCACCTGGGTCAGGTGGATGACCGCGAAGATCGCCGCCAGGGTGGCGCGCAGGCCCAGCATGATGATCGACAGCGTCAGGTCGTCGGCCTGGCGGCTCTCGACCAGCAGGTAGAGGCTGATCGCGAAGGCCCCGGCCGGCAACAGCACCAGCGCCGGACCGCGCGGCAGCCGCAGCAGGGTCGCGCCGCCCGGCGACCAGGCCACCGGGGTCGACTCGCCCTTGGGGATCTTGCCCCAGGCCATGCGCGAGGCCCCGGCCATGATCGACAGGGCCAGGATCCAGAGCACGTCGCCGATGACGCCGAGAATATCCATTTACACAGTCACCTGAGCGCCCAGCTCGACCACGCGGCCGGGCGGAATCTTGAAGAAGTCGGTCGGGTTGGCCGCGTTCTTCATCAGGAAGATGTACAGCCGGTCCTGCCACAGCGGCATGCCCGAATTGGCCGACGGCACGATCGAGCGCCGGCCGAGGAAGAAGCTGGTGGCCATGATGTCGAACTTCAGCCCCTGCTGCTTGCGCAGCAGCGCCAGCGCCTTGGGCACGTTCGGGCTTTCCATGAAGCCGTAGTAGATCTCGACCTTCTTGAAGTCGTCGTTGACCTTGAAGGTCTTGATCCGGTCCTCCTCGGGCACGCGCGGCGTCTCGGCCGTGCGCACGGTCAGCACCACGTTGCGCTCGTGCAGCACCTTGTTGTGCTTGAGATTGTGCATCAGGGCGACCGGGGTCATGTCCGGGTCCGAGGTCAGGAAGATCGCCGTGCCGGGGGCGCGGTGCGGGGCGCGGGCCCGCAGGATCTCCATCAGGTCGGCCAGCGGCACGCTGTCCCGGCGGGTCTTCTCGCTGAGGATCTGGCTGCCGCGCACCCAGGTGGCCATGATCGTGAACAGGGCCGCGCCGATCAGCACCGGCAGCCAGCCGCCGGTGAAGAAGCGCAGGGCGTTGGCGCTGAGGAACACCAGGTCCAGGGCCATGAACGGGATCAGGAAGGCCAGGGCCGCCGGCAGCTGCCACTTCCACAGCTGGCGCATGACGATGAAGGCCATGGTCGTGGTCACCACCATGGTGCCGGTCACCGCCAGGCCGTAGGCGTGGGCCATGGCCGACGAGGTCTTGAAGGTGAACATCACCGCCAGCACGCCCAGCAGCAGCATGGTGTTGAGCTGCGGCACGAAGATCTGTCCCGACTGGGTCTCCGAGGTGCGGCGCACGTCCATGCGCGGCAGCAGGCCCAGCTGGATCGCCTGCTGGGTCAGCGAGAAGGCGCCGGTGATCACCGCCTGGCTGGCGATGACCGTGGCCGCGCCGGCCAGGATCACCAGCGGCAGGCGCAGGACGTCGGGCGCCATCTCGAAGAACCAGTTCAGCTCCTGGAACGGCACGCCCGCGCGCTCGGCCTCGATCAGGGTGTTCAGGGCCAGCGCGCCCTGGCCCAGATAGTTCAGGGCCAGGCAAGGCAGGACGAAGAACAGCCAGGCGGCCTGGATCGGCCAGCGACCGAAGTGGCCCATGTCGGCGGTCAGGGCCTCGGCCCCGGTGACGGTCAGGAACACCGCGCCCAGCACGATGAAGCCGGCCATGCCGTGATGCTGCAGGAAGTGGACCGCGTAATAGGGGTTGATCGAGCGGAAGACGCCCGGATGTTCGAGCAGGTTGTAGACCCCCAGCACCGCCATCACGCCGAACCACAGGGCGCAGACCGGCCCGAACAGCTGGCCGACCTTGGCCGTGCCCCGGCTCTGGATGAAGAACAGGCCCAGCAGCATCACCGTGGCGATCAGCAGCACCATCTCGGTGGTGATGCCGTGCTCCAGCGCGGGAATGGTCCGCAGACCCTCGACCGCCGACAGCACCGACATCGCCGGGGTGATCACCGCGTCGCCGTAGAACAGCGCCGCCCCGATCACGCCCAGACCGAACACCACCGCCGTGCGCCGGCCCATGGCGCGCTGGGCCAGGGCCATCAGCGACAGAACGCCGCCTTCGCCCTTGTTGTCGGCGCGCATGATGAACAGCACGTACTTGATCGTCACGACCAGGATCAGCGCCCACAGGGCCAGCGACACCACGCCGAGGATCTCGGCCCGGGTCACGCCGTCGGCGGCCGACGCGTGCAGCGCCTCCTTGAAGGCGTACAGCGGGCTGGTGCCGATGTCGCCGAAGACGACGCCGACCGAACCCAGGGCGAGCGCGAACGTGCCATGGCCCTTGGGACCGTGACCATTGGCGCCGGCTTGCTGGGGAATGTCGCACGCCGCGACGGAGGCGTTCTCAGAGTTCGAAACGCCGGAGGCTTCGGAAGCCATTCAATCCCTCCGGGACCGCGCCCTCGAAAATCTCGCGCGAAGCCCCATATCGATCAAGCGGCGCGCGATACACCCAATCCGATCCGGGTTCAATCGCGACCTTGGCCGCGCGCCTTTACGGTTTTTGTTTCAACGCTTGCGTTCCCCCCTTACGTTCCGGACTTAACAGAAGATCATGTCCGACAGTCAGAAGTTCCCCGTCGCCGCTCACGCCCTGGCCTATCTGGCGCACAAGGAGGCTTTCAGCCCCGACCGCGCCGTGGCCAGCGCCGAACTCGCGGCCTCCGTTCCCACCAATCCGGTGGTGGTGCGGCGCGTCACCGCCATGCTCGGCAAGGCGGGGCTGATCGGCGCGCGCGCCGGCGCCAACGGCGGCGCCTGGCTGCTGAGGCCCGCGCAGGACATCACCCTCGACACCGTGCTGCGGGCCGTCCACGGCTGCGCCAATCTCGGCACCGCCCCGCCCGGCGTGAAGGGCTGCCCCGTCGGCGCGCGAATTCCCGACGCCGTGCGCGCGGCCCTGATCGCCGCCGACGCCGCCGCCGCCGAACGCCTGTCGCGCATCTCGGTGGCCGACCTGCTGGCCGACCCCGCCGAGCGCGACGCGGTGCTGAAGAGCGCCTGAGGCTTTAGAGCCGATTTTTCCACCGAGCGTCCCCGCGAAGGCGGGGATCCAAGCCGAGACTGCGGACGATCTGCGGCCGCGCCTCCCCCTGAAAGCCTGCATGGATCCCCGCCTTCGCGGGCAAGGACGGGTTTTCGGGAATGCCGCCCTCTCGCCCGAGCGCACCTGAAAGCCTCCCGCAGAAAAACTGCACCCGAAATTGTTGCTGATCCCCTGGCGCCGGTGGCGGGCGCTATTACGTAATCGCTACCGATACAGTTCCTGTTCGGAAAACATCATTCTCCTTGAGGGGACCACCGCCATGACCACCAAGGTCGCCATCGTCTATCACTCGGGCTACGGCCACACCGCCGTCCTCGCCGACAAGGTCGCGGAAGGCGTCCGCGACGCCGGCCAGACCCCGGTCCTGCTGCAGATCGAGAACGCCGCCCAGGACTTCAAGCCGATCCTCGACGCCATCACCGACGCCGACGCCGTCGTGTTCGGCGCGCCGACCTACATGGGCGACGTCTCGGGCGTGTTCAAAGTCTTCGCCGACGCCAGCTCGGCCGTGTTCTTCACGGGCGGCTGGAAGGACAAGCTGGCCGCGGGCTTCACCAACTCGCACAGTTTCGCCGGCGACAAGGGCCACGCCCTGGCCAGCCTGACGATCCTGGCCGCCCAGCACGGCATGAACTGGATCAACCTCGGCATCGCCCCGCCGGCCGTGACCGCCGCCGAGCGCGGTCCGGAGACGATCAACCGCGTGGGCTCGTTCGTCGGCGTCGCCGCCCAGTCGGACAACGCCTCGCCGGAGATCACCCCGCCGGCCGGCGACCGCGAGACCGCCCGCCTGCTGGGCGTGCGCGTGGCCGAGGCCGCCGTCCGCTGGACCCGCGGCGCCCAGCCGGCGCTGAGCGACGCGGCCTAAGGGCTGCTATCGGGCGCGCCATCCCCCTCCCGGGTCCCTCACCCAGGGGCGCGCCCCTTCGCGGAGGACCGACCACCCCGCCC